>JAYNII010000001.1:0-165003 GCA_038108875.1 Gammaproteobacteria bacterium
TAGACAGTGACTTTGAAGGCTTTAAGGCTTCTTATTCACATGGTTTTTATAACCATGAAAATGACAACTCAACGCTTAGAGCATTAGTTGAAAAATACAATTATGAAAAAGCTCCTAGCGATGTTCAAACTGGTGAAACCGATAAATTTTCAATTGCTTTCGGTGGAGCCATTGGTGATAGAGGTCATGTTACAGCTTATATTGAACATACTGATACCAAACCTATGCTTCAGGGTGAATTTGATATCTCTGCCTGTGCATTGAGTGGTGGTATTAAGGCTTGCGGTGGTTCAAGTACCATTCCAGCTGGACGTTGGGATGATCTAGGTGCTTTAAACTACCTAGCTCCAGTAACAGGCTCAACAACTCAGTTTCAAAGATACCAGTGGGCTGGATCCACCATCGATCCTAAGACTGGATTATACAAACTTCCAAATCCAGACTGGATGGTCCAAGGAGATAATTTCGTCCCAAGAGCAGGAACAACTTATAACTATAATCCTACTAACTTCTTTCAAAGACCTGACGATCGGGTTACCGGAGGCTTTTTTGGTAAGTATGAGATTAATGATAAAGCTGAATTTTACTATGACTTAACTTTTATGAAGTCAGAGTCAAATGCTCAGATTGCATATTCAGGAACTTTTGGAGAAATTACTTCGGTTCCATGTTATAACCCTCTTTTATCAGCACAACAATACCAAACTATCTGTGGCGACTTTGCTGATAGGGCGCTTGTAACTAAAGACGCTGCTGGAAAGATTATTTCAGAGCAGATTATCGTTGGGGGCGGTCTTGGCGGTTCCTATGCTCCAGATTTTGCAACCGCTGCTGATGCTTTGGCATACATTTCCGGTCTTAATTTGTTGGTTGGAGATGGATCAATACTTGCCTATAGAACACCTTTTACATCTTTAAAGAGAAATGTAGAGGGTAATCCTAGACAGTCTATCTTTTTGTACAGAAGTTGGAATCAAACCGTTGGTCTAAGAGGAGAACTTAATGATGATTGGAGCTATGACATTTATTATCAATCTGCTAACGTTGATTATTCAAACGAGTACAGAAACGATTTATCTATTGTTGCAATCAACAGAGCAATTGATGTTATAAGCGTTAAGGGAGTTCCAACTTGTGTTGCTGCTTTAACAGGAGCAGATGCATCTTGTGTGCCTTACAATCTATTTGGTGGAGGCTTACCGGGTGATCAAGGTATTCAGTCAGTTTACGATGGTGGACAAGCTCTTCAGAACTATATTGCAAACGCGACTTATATTCATGGCGATGGCAAACAAACCATTCTTTCTGGATATTTAACCGGAGACACTGGCTTTACGCTTCCTGGCGCTCCAAGCTCTGTATCTTTGGTTGTAGGTCTTGAAACAAGAGAGCTTGAAACTGACTTTAGACCAGATCTTCCCTCAAGAACAGGCGATAGAGCTGGAGCTGGCGGTGCTACCCTTCCGATAGGAGGAGGATACGATGTTGATGAATGGTATGTTGAGTTAGGTATACCAGTCAGAGAGAACTTGAGTGTGGATGCTGGTTTTAGATCATCCGATTACTCAACAGGCCAAACTACAGATGCTTGGAAAGTTGGAGCTTTTTATACTCTTAACGACAAAGTCGCATTCAGAGCGGCAACTCAATCATCTGTAAGGCACGCCAATATTGCTGAGCTTTATGATGCAATTGGATTTGGCCTGGTTGATCTTGATGATGATCCTTGTTCTGGTACAAGAGGTGCTCCTAGCGCTACACAAGCACAATGTGCTTTAACTGGACTAAACCCAGCTTATTATGGCACTGATCTTACATCCCCAGCTGATCAATACAACACTCTTTCAGGTGGTAATCCTAATGTTGAACCCGAGGAAGCTGAATCACTTACAGCAGGGGTAGTTCTAACCAATTTAATTGATGGACTTAATTTAACGATTGACTACTTTGATATTACTGTTGAAAAAGGTATTGGTACGGTAAGTGCTAAAACTGCCTTGGATCAGTGTATTGCAACCGGCGCAGCTGCCTTCTGTAAACTTATTGTCAGAAATCCAGTCAATGGTACCCTTTGGCTATCTGGAGGCTATATTGCTGGTAACATTACTAATATTTCAGAAGAATCAACTACTGGTGTTGATGTCATCTTTGATTACGATTTTGAAAGTAAGTGGGGACCCGTTAGTGTTCAAGGCGTAACTACATTCCTAGATGCTTATGACATTATTGAAATACCTGGATCAGCTACAGTTACATGTGCTGGAAACTGGGGTGGTTCTTGTGGTAAGAACCCACAACCTGAAGTTGCTGGGAAATATGATGTTAAGCTTTCAACCGGAATGGATCTTGATGTTACTCTTGGGTTGAGATACTTAGGCGCAACCGATGACCTAAACACTAACAAGATTGACTTTGATTCTATGACTTATGTTGATTTAACTTTCCAATATTTTGCGACGGATAACTTTGTTGTTACTTTTGGTATTAATAATGTAATGGACAAAGAGCCAGAATACACTTCAGATGCTGGTACAGCTCCAGGAAATGGTAATACATTCCCAGGATATTTTGATGCATTTGGTCAATATGTGTTCTTGAACCTTGCGCTAAAATATTAAAATTAATTAAGCTTAAAAAGGCCGGTTTTACCGGCCTTTTTTTTATATAATACTTATATGAAAATTTTCCCCTTTATTTTGCTTTTTGTTATTTCTTGCTCTAAATCTATTTCACCTGTTGACTCTGGGTTTGAGAATCAAATTATGCATATCGCCAATGGTTCTGAACCTCAGGGCCTGGATCCACATATAGTTACAGGGGTTCCTGAGCATAGATTGATTACAAGTTTATGTGAAGGATTGGTTATCACTAATCCTAAAGGAGGACCCAACCTACCAGGAGCTGCTGAAAGTTGGGATATTAGCGATGACGGATTGGTATATACCTTTCACTTGCAACCTCTTGCCAAATGGTCGAATGGGGAGGAGGTAACTGCTGAGGATTTTGTATGGTCTTGGATGCGGATATTAACCCCTTCTTTAGGCTCTCAATATCCTGATATGTTGTATTACGTAAAAAATGCTGCTGCCTATCACATGGGGGAAATTAATGATTTTTCTTTGGTAGGAATCAAAGCTCTTAATTCAAAAACTCTTGAAATAACTCTTGAGCAACCTTATTCCTTTTTCTTAAAAATACTAAGCCATTACTCGACCTATGCAGTCCCCAAGAATGTTGTTCTGGCTCATGGAAGTATAGATGACAGAAATGGAGCATGGACTCGACCTGGAAATTTTGTTTGCAATGGACCTATGCAACTTAAATCATGGGAGCTTAATAAGAGCATTGTGGCTGAAAAAAATCCCTATTATTGGGATGCTGAAAAAGTAACCCTTAATGAGATGCATTTTTATCCTATAGTAAATGAATCGACTGAGGATAGAATGTTTCGAGCAGGTCAATTGCATGCAACTTATAGTGTTCCTCAAGAAAAATGTCCAGTTTATATCAAGGAAAATAATCCCAATCTAAGAATAGATCCATATGTCGGAGTATATTTCTATAGGATCAACACTCAAAACCCAGTATTAAAGGATAAAAGAATCAGACAAGCTTTAGCCTATTCTATCGATCGAGAACAAATAGTTAAAAGAGTATCCCAGTGTGGTCAATCCCCAGCTGATTCCTTTACTCCTCCAGGTATTGATGGGTACTTTCCTGATACTCAGATTCCTTTTGATCCTGAGCTAGCTGCTCAACTTTTAACAGAAGCCGGCTTTCCGGCTGGAGAAGGGTTTCCAAAATTAGAAATCTTATTTAACACCCAAGAAGGACACAGAAAAATAGCCCTTGCGGTCCAACAAATGTGGCAAAAATACCTTGGCATAGAAGTTGAATTAGTAAATACAGATTGGAAAGTTTATCTGTCCAGAGAAATGGTTGGAGACTTTCAGATTTCAAGGGCAGGTTGGATAGGCGACTATGAGGATCCCAATACATTTCTGGATCTCATGAGGCCTAACAGAGGAAATAATAAAACAGGATGGGAAAACGAAAAGTACGATGAACTTATCATCAAAGCTAATGCTCAGTCCAACCAAGAAAATAGATATGCGGTGCTTAGAGAAGCAGAAAAACTACTAATTGACGAGATGCCAGTTCTTCCGATTTATATCTATGTTAGACAATTTTTATTATCTACCGACGTTAAAGGCTGGGATCCTAATCCAACAGACACTCATCATCCTAAATTTATTACTTTAGAAAGGTAATGCTCATTTTAATACTAAGGCGTTTATTGGTTGCAATACCGGTATTGATAATTGTTGCCTCCATTACCTTTTTTTTAATTCGTCTGGCACCTGGTGGCCCGTTTGATTCTGAAAAGGTAGTATCTCCGCAAGTGCTCAAGAACTTAAACGAGGTTTACAATTTAAATGCTCCCGTGTCTGAACAGTATTTTGACTATATGGTCAATGCTCTCCAGGGTGACTTTGGTCCATCGTTTAGATATCCAGGCAGAAGCGTCTCTGAAATGATCCTCACGGGCCTTCCGGTAACCCTTGAACTTGCTATGTATGCAGTGCTTTTTGCTACGATCCTTGGGTTAATTGCAGGAATTACTGCTGCCGTTAGAAAAAATACCTTTCTTGATTATTTTCCAATGGCACTTGCAATGCTGGGTATTTGTATGCCCACATTTTTACTGGGACCGTTATTATTGTTGCTTTTTGGAATTGAGTTGGAGTTGTTACCTGTATCCGGTTGGGGTGATTTACCTGGTGATAAGATATTACCAGCGATAACATTAGGAGCTGCTTACGCTGCCTATATTGCAAGACTTGCTAGAGGAGGAATGCTTGAAACCCTAAACCAAGATTATATTAGAACGGCAAGAGCAAAAGGATTACCAGAGTTTAAGGTGGTATTGGTCCATGCAGTCAGAGGTGGTTTAATCCCAGTTATAGCCTTCATGGGTCCAGCTATTGCGGGTTTGATTGGAGGCTCTTTTGTAGTAGAGACCATCTTTCAAATACCGGGATTAGGTAGATTTTATGTAGAGGCTGCCTTTAACAGAGATTACACTATGATTCTTGGAACCACCATTTTCTTCTCTGCTTTAATCATTTTCTTTAATTTACTTTCCGATCTAACTATTGCATTGTTTAATCCGCAGGCTAGGAGCTCTTAATATGGAAGCATCTAATAGTCTTTGGGCAGAATCTTTATATCGGCTTAAGCAAAATAAACTTGCTGTAATCTCAGGCTTCGTTCTATTGTTCTTAATTGTTTTAGCAGTTTGTGCACCTCTAATTGCGCCCCATTCATATTCTTATCAAAATCTTGAGCTAGGAGCAGTCAGCCCTAATGCAACCTATTGGCTGGGAACAGATACTTTGGGTAGGGACCAATTAAGCAGAATTCTTTACGGGGCTAGAGTATCTTTATTAGTTGGTTTTGTTGCCACGGCTGTGGCTCTGATTATTGGGGTATCTTGGGGAATTATTGCCGGTTTTTTTGGCGGAAGGATTGATGCAACCATGATGAGGATTGTAGATGTTCTCTATGGTTTGCCCTTCATTATATTTATTATTCTATTGATGGTAATTTTTGGGCGGAACATATGGTTGCTTTTCTTAGCAATTGGAGCCGTTGAATGGCTTACCATGGCAAGAATAGTAAGAGGACAAGTACTTACCCTTAGAAATCAAGAATTTGTTTTAGCTGCCCAAGCATTGGGTATAGGGAACATTAGTCTTTTTTTTAAGCATATTCTTCCAAACATTCTTGGAACGGTTGCTGTTTATGCAACTCTAACAATTCCTCAGGTTATGTTGTTGGAGGCATTTTTAAGTTTTCTTGGGCTTGGTGTTCAGCCGCCAATGAGTAGTTGGGGCACCTTAATACGTTACGGAGTGGAATCCATGGAAGAATTTCCTTGGATGTTAATTTTTCCAGGGTTAATTTTTACTATTACATTATTTTGTTTAAATTTCTTTGGCGATGGCCTTAGAGATGCCCTGGATCCTAAATCTAAATAGTTTCTTAAAGTTCAGAAATTTCTTCAAAAACTTGCTTATTTTAAAAAATTGATTAAAAATGACGCTGCAAGTACCTTAATTGAAGGAGATTATTGTATGAACAAATTAAAACTTTTTGGTTTGAGTTTTGTCCTTGTCTGTTTTTCAGGCGCTGGATTCACTCAAGACGCAACATCAGCGGCAGTCTATGCAACTGTTAAATCAGGTGACAGTGTTGTATCAGGAGCTGTTGTTACAGTTAAAAATGATTCTATCGGTTTAGTTAGATCCGGTACCACAAATGAAGCAGGACAGGTAAGACTTCTTTCTTTACCTACTGGTGATTACAGCATCAGTGTAGCAAAGGCCGGATACTCAAATACCGAATCCGATCTTAGACTTAAGGTTGGTATCAATGCTTACAATGTTGATTTAGTAACTTCTGGATCAAATATTGAAGAATTAGTTACCACAGCAAGAGTTGTTAAGACTAATGCTTATGAGATAAATGAAACCGGCGTGAACATAGATGTTACTGAATTACAAACTCAAGTTCCCCTTGGCAGAGACTTAACCAGTTTGACCTTGCTTGCACCTGGATCTGTTGAAGGCGATGCCGCGTTCGGCTTCTTACCATCATTCGGTGGAAGTAGTGTTGGTGAAAACCAATATTTAGTTAATGGCTTAAACATTACTAACTTTAGAACTTTCGTTGGATATTCAAACGTACCTTTTGAATTTTATGATAGCGTAGACGTCAAAACAGGTGGTTTCCAAGCCCAATACGGTAAAGCTATTGGTGGATTTGTTACTGCTAATACCAAAAGTGGATCAAACGACTTTGAAGTTAAGGTAAACGTCTCTTATGCTCCAGACTCACTTAGAGACAAGCAGCCTGATACCTATGCAAACGCAAACACAGAAAATGAATACGATTCAAGGCAATACAACGTAAGCGTTAGTGGACCAATTATTAAAGACAAATTGTTCTACTACGTCCTAGCTGCTCCTACTCTTAATGAAGCCTCTTATTTCTATAAAGAAGCTGGCACAAGAGATGATGTTGAAGTGGACGAAACTTTCTGGGGTGCAAAAATTGACTATTATATTAATGATAGAAATCATTTAGAAATAACCCATTTCACCGATACAGCTGATACCTTAACTGATTCTTACTATTGGGATGTAGACACAGGCAAAACTGGTACATACTTAGGACAAGGAATAGCAAAGTCTGGTGGTGATAATACTATAGTTAGCCTTTCAAGCTTATTATCTGAAAACTTAACCCTAGATATCTTATGGGGAAAAAATGAGTACGAAAGAACGACTCAAGCTGCAACTGACTGTTGTATTCCTCCTATTTATGACAACAGAACTTCTTTAGGTAATTCTTTTGCGTACAGATCATCTGCTGTAAATTTCTACACTGCTGAAGGCGCAGATGAAAGAGAACAAAGAAACATCAGCCTAACTTGGACTGTGGGCAACCATAACATCAAAGTTGGTTATGAAGAAGAAGAATTGACAGCAACTCAGAATCAAGTTTTATCTGGAGGCCAGTACATTCTTCTTGCTGAAAGAACTTACCCAGGTTGTTCTAATGTTCCAACAGGTAGCTATTGTGTCAGAATTAGAAACTATAAAGTCGGTGGTGAGTTTGGCTTAGATAATAGCGCATTCTACATCCAAGATTCTTGGAACGTAACCGATAGATTAAACCTAAACCTTGGTTTAAGAAGTAGCGATTACAAAAACTTAGATGCAAACGGAGAAGTTTTCATTGAAGTAACTGATCAAGTTGCTCATAGAATCGGAGCCACTTATGACCTTTTTGGTGATGGTAAAGACAAAATTTCTGTCTTCTTTGGTAATTATTACCTACCGATTGCTGCTAACACTAATATCCGATTAGCAGGTGGTGAAGATTATGTTCATACTTATCACGCTCTTACCAATACCGTTCCTGGAGGAACCTCTATCCTTAATGCTTCTGATATTCAATACGGCCCAGCACTTAATACAGTCGTAGTTGGTGATGGTACTGTGCCAGATACATTTGCGGCATCAGCCAATAATGTCGAAGCAATGTATCAAGATGAGATAATTTTTGGTTATACCAAATTTATGGATAACTGGACTTTGGGTGCATATGTAACTTACAGAGATCTAGCTTCAGCTATTGACGACATTCTTGTCGATCATGCAGTAAATGCATATTGTGCTGCAAATGGTATTGCTGATTGCTCAGATACTTGGTACGGACCACATAGCTATGTGCTTGCAAACCCAGGTAAAGATGTTTCTTGGACTACTGCAGAATTGCCTGGAACAACAGGTCCTACAACTATTAAGTTGAAAGCTGGTGATTTAGCGTTCCCTCCTGTACAAAGAGAATATACAGCTCTTGATCTTACCTTTGATAGAGAATGGGATGGTCAATCATTCCTTGGTGGAAGTGTAACCATCAGTTCTAACCGTGGTAACTACGAGGGTACAGTAAAATCTGATAATGGTCAGGCTGACGCTGGACTTACACAAGATTATGACTTCCCTGAATTTATGGATAACGCTTATGGTTACTTACCAAACCACAGAGCTTTCAAATTGAAGTTCTACGGTGCTACCTATGTTGGCAACACATTGGTTGGTGTTAACTTTAGCTCTACTTCACCTAGAAAATACGGTTGTATCGGTAACTATCCTGGTGGAGACGGGCCAAACGATAACTACGGCGGTAACTACTGGTATGGTGGTAATGATTCTTGGGCTTGTAATGGTGTTCCAACACCAAGAGGTCAATCTTTTGATGGAAAATGGATTAATAATCTAGATTTATCATTAAGCAGGGATCTTAACTTACCATTCTTTAGCGAAGCTAAAATTCAGTTAAATATCTTCAACTTGTTTGATTTTGAAACACCAGAAGATTATAACGAGTATGGTGAAGCTGATGGTTCATATCCAGATCCAGATTGGAAGCAACCTACTAGGTATCAACCTGGAAGATCTGTTAGATTAAACTTTACAGCAAAACTGTAAGATAATTATTAGAATAAAAGGGGAGCAATTGCTCCCCTTTTTTGTTAATTATCAACCTAAATATTTCTATCTAATTGCATAGCTAATTTGATAAAATAAATTTATGAACATTTTACTTGTCTTAAGCTTATTATTTTTTTCAACTCTATCCTTTGGATCACAGCCATTTATCATTCAGCCCAATTCTCCTGGATTAGAATCCAAACAAATTGATGCCTCAACTGCAATCCAGATAGCAGACACAAGTTTTACTCAAGATGATGTAGTCTTTATACAACAAATGATTGTTCACCATCAGCAAGCTCTAACTATGTCTTCGTTAGCTTCAGCTAGAACCAACTCTAAAGATATTCTTGACCTAGCAGGTAGAATTGAAAAATCGCAAGACGATGAAATAGTCTTTATGAATGAATGGCTTGCTGAACGGAATATACAAGCTAGCTCACACCATGCGCACCATATGAAGATGATGGGAATGGCTAGTCCTGAAGATTTGGAGAAACTCAACGCGTCTCAAGCAGTCGACTTTGATAAGATGTTTTTGACTTTAATGATTAAACATCACGAAGGTGCTATTGATATGGTCAAAAAACTCAAAGATCAGCCTGGATCAGCTTATGATCCAATACTTTATGAATTTATCTCTGACCTTATTAACGACCAAGGAGTAGAGATTGAGCGCATGAATGGTTTTTTAACTGGTCTCTCGACTGATCCAAGGGCTTCCTTACAAAGTGGACTTTATACAGCAGAGTCTGCCATTCTTAACCTTGATTTAGTTGCTTCTTTGAAGAAACCTGATGGATTTTTTGATCCTGAAAATATTATCGAAGAAGATGTATCTAATGAAAAAGAAGATGAGGATGAAGTTAAAACTATTGAAGAGCGATCAAGAAATTCTAGATCTCCAATGCTTAGCTTTTCAAACACTGACATGGCATTTAGAGACAATATTTTAGTTACTGGAAGCTACCATGGTTTTAATATATATGAAATAACCCCTTCTGGAATTCCAGAACTAGTTTCATCTGTAATTTGCCCCGGAGGCCAAGGTGATGTCTCTGTAGTTGGTGACTTACTTATTATGTCTGTTGAACAAACTAGAGGAAGAGTTGACTGTGGGTTGCAGGGCGCTGGTTCAGAACCAACCCCCGATAGATTCAGAGGCATAAGAATATTTGATATTTCAGACCTTGCCCGTCCCAAACAAGTTGGAATAGTACAAACCTGTAGAGGATCTCATACTCATTCCGTAGTTTCTGTGGATTCAAACGATGAAACAATTATTGTCTACAATTCTGGTACCTCAAGCATCAGAGATCAAGAAGAGATGGAGAGTTGTTATGAGGCCACCCCTGGAGATACACGAACAGCTTTATTTAGAATTGATGTTATTGAGATTCCGGTTAAAAATCCTGCTGCGTCTAGAATTGTAAAAAGTCCAACAGTTTTTGCAGATCCAGAAACTGGAGCATTAGGTGGTTTATGGGCTGGAGGAGATCATGGTGATGATACCCAGGAAACTTCTAGAACAGAGGAGTGTCATGATATTACGGTCTTTCCATCTGCTAACTTAGCTGCTGGCGCATGTTCAGGCAATGGTATTTTGTTTGATATTTCTGATCCCTATAATCCTAAACGACTGGATGTGGTCACAGATACTGGTTTTGCCTACTGGCATTCAGCTACGTTCAACAATGACGGAACCAAAGTAATTTTTACAGATGAATGGGGTGGCGGAGGCAGACCGCGCTGCAGAGCTTGGGATCCATTAACCTGGGGAGCAGATGCAATCTATGATATTGTGGATGGAAAATTAATTTTCCAAAGTCATTATAAAATGCCAGCACCACAAAAAGAGACTGAAAATTGTGTTGCTCATAATGGTTCAATCGTTCCTGTTCAAGGGAGGGATATATTCGTTCAAGCTTGGTATCAGGGCGGAGTTTCCTTAATAGATTTTACAGATTCAAAAAACCCTATTGAGATTGGTTATTTTGATAGAGGGCCAATATCTGATGAAAAACTTATGACCGGAGGCTATTGGTCTGTTTATTATTATGAGGGTTATATTTATGCAACCGAAATAATACGAGGTCTTGATGTCTTTAAACTTCTACCCAGTGATTATTTATCTATTGAAGAAATTAGAAGTGCACAACAAGCAGTTCCTGCAATTGGGCCAAAGAGATTATTTAATCCTCAACAACAAATTCCTATGACCTGGGCAACTAGATAAGACTTATGACAAGTTTTATTACTTGACCAGGGGCTAGGGTATCCGTTTCAAGATTATTGAGTTTTCTTATTTCAGATATCTCTATATTAAAAATATCAGCAATTCTGTACAAGGTGTCGCCTTGTTTCACGCTATAAAGAATGGTTCTTTGTTTTGCTTCTAACGTTCGGTAAATACTTTTGTTTCCAATGTTTAATTTTCTACCTATTTGCAAAGGGGCGTTTATGTTTAAGTTATTCTTAGTTGCAATTGTATTGGGGCTGATACCATATAATTTTCCTAGTGCCCACAATGTATCTCCTTCGCTCACTATGTGTGCCTGATAAGGTATAAAAAGAGTTGAGGACTCATGATTGAGAGGAATCAAGACAACTTGATCAATGGTTAATAGATCTTTGTTAAGTGAGTTTACTAGTTTTAAATCATCTATGGTTACATCGTATTGTGATGCTATTTTCCATAAAGAGTCACCTCGTTCTACTTTATGAGTGATCCATCTCATTTGATGCGTTGCAAAGTAACTTGCTTGGGCTGTTTGAAAGGTTTCAACCAGATGAATAGGAAGATAAACCTCAATATTGTTAGAAGGTGGTGAAGCCCATTTTGTAAAGCCGGTATTAAGTATGTAAAAATCTTCTGGACTAATATTCAGAAACTCACTAAAGGTAAGAATCTCAAATTGTCCGCTTGCTCTAACCGCCTTAACAATTTGCTGATTTTTTATTGGTGGCAAGTCTATTCCTAAATTTTTGGAATTTTTAATAATATCGATAAGGGCTAGGAATTTTGGAATATGATTTTGAGTTTGACTTGAGACTTTTAGAGAATAGAAATCTCCTGGTAAACCTCTTTTCTTATTATTTTTAATTTGTTTTTCTATAAAAGTAGGACCAGCATTGTAGGCTGAGATAGTCAACAAGGGATCTTTATTAAACCTGTTGTAAAGATAAGCTAAATATTTTATAGCTGCCTTGGTTGATAAAAAAGGATTATGTCTATCGTCTTGCCACCAACTCCATTTAAGTCCGTAAATGCGAGCTGTGGTTGGCATAAATTGCCAAAGACCAATTGCACCGCTTGGAGATACAGAAAATGGATCGTAAGAGCTTTCTACAAAGGGTATAAGTGCAAACTCAATTGGTAATTTATATCTCTCTAGTTCTTCTATGACTTCATATATAAAAGGCTCGGCTTTACTCAGTAATTTGTCAAGCTTTGCGTCTTCGTTTAGATAGGATGCTTTATAAAAATCAATATCAGGATTAGTTTGAAACTTAATCTTGCTTTCGCTTGCTATTCGATCCCATACGGATTCATATTGAGTATTCTCGTTAATCGGGTCTTGATCAGGCTCAACATCAACATATGGTTCAGCAATGATGATTGGTTCGTTGGAACAGGAAGTCAACAGAGAAATAAAGATACTAATTAAAAAGAATCTTTCCATTGGCGCAGCTCTCTAAAAACATCTATCGGTGAAGAACAACTAATTCCATGAATTCTTGCAAGAGTATCTTTGATTTCCTTTGACTCAACCCTTAAGAAAGGGTTTATTAAAAGCTCTTGTTCAATAGAGGAGGGTAAAGTAGGAATATTTTTACTCTGCAATTCTTTGCATTTCTTTTCATGCATATGCAGGTCGAGATTATTAGATTCTGCAGCCAGGGCAAAACGAAGATTTGAAAGTGTGTATTCGTGTGCAGGATAAACTAGAGCCGTTTTTGGTAGTGATCGAATTTTCATTAATGATTCATACATTTGTTCGTACGTACCCTCAAAAACCCTACCACAACCTCCAGAAAATAACGTATCTCCGCAAAATACATGCAATTCGCCATTATCTGATATTAGATAGTAGATATGATCTAAGGTATGACCAGGAATTGCTTCTACACTAATTTTGAGATTGTAAAGTGAGAAAACATCATTTTTTTTGACAGTTTTATCTAATTTTTTAAATGGAGACTTCTCAGGGCCTATTATTTCAGCACCATATTGTTGCTTAAGCTTTTCCACGCCCCCTGTATGATCGAAATGGTGGTGAGTGACTAGGATCGTGAGCTTTTTAGAGATTACAGATCCAAGTTTTGTTATCACAGGCTGGGCATCCCCTGGGTCAACGACAATATACCCTTCATTAGTATCGATTAACCAAATATAATTGTCTTGAAAGGCACGTATTGGGAAAATAGATAATATTATTCTCATTCGTATATTTTAACCCATGAAATCAGTAGAAATTTACACAGATGGAGCATGCAAGGGAAATCCTGGTAAAGGCGGTTGGGGAGTAATTATTCAGTACCAGGATAAGTCAAAAGAATTATTTGGTGGGAGAGAAGAAACTACGAATAATCAGATGGAAATGCAAGCCGTTATCGAGGGCCTTGGCGCTCTTAAAGAACCCTGCAGCGTCACTTTGTATACCGACTCTAAATATGTAATGGATGGGATAACAAATTGGATTCATGGTTGGAAGAAAAATAATTGGAAAACAGCTAATAAGAAACCAGTTAAGAATATGGAATATTGGCAAGCCTTGGATGAATTAACTAGCCATCATGAAATTTCATGGAAATGGGTAAAGGGTCATGCAGGAATTCCGGGTAACGAAAGAGCAGATGCATTAGCAAATCTAGGAATAGAGAGTTTATAGGAATGAGTGGAAAGAAATACATAGTGCTTGATACCGAAACCACCGGACTTGACTTCAATGATGGTCATAGGATTATTGAGATAGGGGCAGTGGTGGTCCAAAATAGGAAGAAAACGAATGATTTTTTTCACACATACATTAATCCCCAAAGAGTAATCGATAAAGATGCGCAAGCAGTGCATGGCATTTCCAATGAAGAATTACTTAATAAGCCTGTCTTTGCAGAAATTGCAGATGAACTCATTGAATTCTTAGAAGGCTCGACTGTCGTGGCTCATAATGCTGCATTTGATGTAGGATTTATTAATTACGAACTTAATTTAGCTTCATCGCAATATCCTAAACTCGAAGATATTTGTACCATCGAAGACTCTCTTTTGATTGCCCGTAAGAAGTTTCCAGGTCAACGCAACTCCTTAGATGCGTTAACTAGAAGATTTGAAGTTACTGGATACGATCGAACATACCACGGAGCACTGAAAGATGCCAATATTTTAGCTGATGTCTACATGTTGTTAACGGGTGGACAGAGCAGAATGAATTTTGAAGCAATTCAAACCGAAGAGAATTCAAATGAAAAAGAGCTCACACAAGCTTCACTAAAGAACATTCAAATGTTATCCATTATTGTTGATGAAGATGATCTTAAAGCTCATAATGCTCGCCTTGAGGAAATAGAAAAGAAATCTGGAATTAAAATTTCTTGGAATTAGCAATATGAAAATAACTAGGTTTGCTCCCAGTCCTACGGGCGCATTACATATCGGAGGAGTAAGAACAGCATTATTTAATTATATTTATGCGAGGCAAAATAATGGTAAGTTTCTTATCAGAATAGAGGATACTGATCTAGAGAGATCTACCAAAGAATTTGAAGAAAATATTTTAAATAACCTAGAGCTTCTTGGGCTTTTGCCCGATGATAAGCCTGTCAGGCAATCAGAACGAACAGAACTTTATCTAACAGCAGCAAAAAAAATTGTCGATCAAGGAAATGGATATTATTGCGACTGCAGCCCTGAGAGACTTCAAGAATTAAGAGAAGAACAGCAAGCTAAAGGACTCAAACCTGCTTACGATGGGAAGTGCAGAAATTTATCATTAAAAGCTGGAAAAGGGAGAGTCTTGCGCCTAAAAACTCCTAGTGAAGGAGAAGTTATCTTTCATGACTTAGTCAGAGGAGAGATGGTTTTTCAAAATTCAGAATTGGATGATTTAATCTTGCTTAGGAGTGATCAAACACCTACGTATCATCTTTGCAATGTTGTGGATGACTTTGAACAAGGAGTAACCACTGTAATTCGGGGAGAAGATCATTTAAGCAATACTCCAAGACAAATTCATATTCAAAATGCTTTGGGATACTCAGCGCTAGAATATGCACATCTTCCTTTAGTTCTTGGCAGAGATAAAAAAAGACTATCTAAACGAGACTCTGCAACCAGCCTGGATGAATACATGGAACTTGGCTATTTACCGAGTGCAATCTTGAATATGTTAGCAAGATTGGGATGGTCGAAAGGAGATGAAGAAATTTTCTATCTAGATGATTTAATTAAGGATTTTAGAGTTCAAGAAGTCCAAAAAGCTGGAGCTGTCTTTGATATTGAGAAACTGAACTGGATCAATGGCCAACATTTAGCACGTTTCGACATAGAGCAATTTATATTGCGTCTTAAACCTTTCTGTGAAACTAATAACATTGACCTTGAAAGCAGAGAAAATAGCGATGAAATAGTTGCTGCGATGCGATCTTGTAGCGATACGTTGGATGGTATTGCAAAAGAGCTTAAACCCTATTTTAATGGCGTGAGTGAATACAATCAAAAAGCTATAGATAAATTTATTCAAGATCATTCACTCTTGTCAAAATTTAAAAACAAATTAGCTGACTTAACTGAGTGGAATGAAGAAGCTTTAGATGCAATGCTGTCAAATTTACAGACCTCCCTTGGTCTCTCTACGCCGCAAATCAATCAACCGATTAGAATAGCGTTAACGGGAGGAACTAAATCTCCATCATTGGGTCTAACATTAAGTCTGTTTAGTAAAGAAGAAGCTTTAGAACGAATCAATGCTTTAATTGATCATTTGGGTTAGAAGAGCAGAGATAAATCTCTAATTCTTTCCTATGAATCAGGCTATCAAGTGCTACTTTGCTAGTGCATTCGATGATTACTGATTTTTCATAGTAATTTTCTGAAAGAACACTTTCTCCTAAATCAACAAAGTTTGACAGCTCTTTAACTACGATGAATATTTTTTCTTGATCGTTTGTATGATTGATTATCTTTTCATCTACTAGATAAAAATAGTTTCTATGTGGTTCCATGAACTTTAACTCGTCATCTCTGAGTGGAATAGCCTCTGTTGATTTAAGAATAGTGTTAACCTTGTTAAGCGCAATCATATCAGGGTATTTAAAAATACTTATTGATCCAATCTCAGGATTACCATTAAAAGTTCTATAAACATAATTTCTTTCATAAAAGGGAGGATTTAAAAGTTTTGTGGCAAGGGGAGCATGAATAGTCTCATAGTGGTTTCTAAATTCTAGAAATCCCAAAGACTCTTTTTTTATCACGAAAGAAATTGCTTTTATCAATCTTGTTTTGCGACCCCAGCATTTGGTCTTCTCAGATCAGCATAACCATAATTTATGCCATCCTTAATGAGGATGGATTGAGTTGAACCCATGGTCATATTTGATTCTAGCTGATAACCATTTTTTTCAAGTAACAGTTTAGTATCACTACTAAATCCAGTTTCTAGTTTCAGCGCGTCGTTTGGCCAATCCCTATGTATCCTCGGAAGCATGGTTGCATCCCCAATAGATAAGCCGTTGTCAAGCACCCCCAAAATGATTCTAAGGACCGCAGCTGGAATTAATGATCCTCCAGGGGATCCGGTAATTAGTGAAAGGTGGTTATTTTTATCAAAGACCATGGTAGGAGCCATAGTACTCATAGGTCTTTTACCTGGTTTAAAAGCATTGGCGGGACTCGCGCTTCTTGAATTTAAATTAGTATTACCAGCTTGGTAAGCAAAGTTATTCATTTGATTATTCATCAGAATACCAGTACCTGGAATAGTGACCCCTGAGCCAAAGGAGTATCCAAGCGTATAGGTATTTGAAACTGCATTACCATCTTTGTCGATAATAGAAAAATGAGTAGTATTTTCTCCCTCAAGATTTAGCCAATTTGGTTCAAGTTTTTCTGGGTTAGTCTTCTTAGCAACTTTAATCGAATTGGCGTGTGTCTTACCTCTTTCTTTTGAAAGCAGGGATTGTGTTGGCACATCATAAAAAGAGGGATCGCCCACGTATCTAGATCGATCAAGGTGTCCTCTCATTAAAGCTTCTGAGAAAAGATGAACATACCTTGCAGATAAAGGATCAATCTCATTTAATGTGAAGTTCTCTAAGATATTTAAAGCACCAAGCACTACAAAAGCTCCTCCAGAGGGAGCAGGGTGACCGAACACAGTATTTTCTCTATAAGCAGTGAATATTGGTTCAGTTATTTTAGCTTGATATACGCTTAGGTCCTCAAGGGTAAGATAACCCTGGTTAGCTTGCATAGAAAGAGCAAAAGCTTCAGCAGTTTTTCCCTGGTAAAACCCTTTTATGCCATCACTTGCAATTAATGCAAAAGTTGAAGCCAAGTCAGGCCTTTTCCATAAGTAACCCTCAGGCAGAGGATCGCCATTAGCTAGGAAGTATATTTTTTTTGATTCCGGGTCTAGTTTAAGTTGAGGAGCACTTATGATTGCTTGATGAAGATCATAACTAACTTTAATACCCGCTTTAGCTTGAGCAATTACGAATTGCATTATGGTTGCAAGTTCTAATTTTCCCCATTTTTGGTGTGCTGTAAGAAGTCCGTGAACAGTTCCTGGCGTAGTTGAGGCACTGTATCCATACTTTCTAAGTTCAGCGTCTTTTTTTAAATTCTCTAAATCGTTTTCATCGATCGAAAGACTAGCTGTTCCTCTGTAGTCGATGGCTTCTACCTTTCCGTCAAGATATGCCAGCATGAAACCGCCTCCACCAAGGTTTCCAGCTCTTGGTAAGGTAATTGCCAATGAGAATCCCACTCCTACAGCAGCATCGATGGCATTACCCCCTGCATTTAATATGGCTAAGCCTAATTCAGAGGATTCTTGGTTTTGAGATACTACCATCCCACTCTTGCCTATAACATCATGATAGGGAGAAGGGTAATCAATATAGTTAACTTGCGCTTGTAACCAAAAAGAAAATACTAAGAAACCAAGAACTAATTTAAATAGCTGTTTTGAACGAGTCACTACAGTATTAGGATAAAATTTGAATAATTTCTTTTGCAACTTCATGTGTTTTAAGGAATGAGCCTCCGGCAGCTATATCTTTAGTTCGGCCACCATTAGCAATTAATATCTTTACGGATTGATCGATTTTATTAGCCATAGCATCCATATTTAGAGAGTAACGCATTGCCATTGATAATGACAAAATCATGGCAATAGGGTTAGCAATACCAGCGCCTGCAATATCGGGAGCGCTTCCATGACAGGGTTCGTACATTCCAATATTTTTTTCGTTTAAAGAGGCTGATGGAAGCATACCGATTGACCCCGTCAGGGTTGCTGCTATGTCTGAAAGAATGTCTCCAAATAAATTAGAGGCTAAAATTACATCAAATTGTTTGGGGTCTATTACGAGTTGCATGGCTGCATTATCTGCAAGCATATGGCTAAGTTTTTGTGCAGAAAATTCTTTGCTATGCAAATTCCCAACTTGCTCTCTCCAAAATTTTGAAACTTCCAAGACGTTTGCCTTATCAACAGAGCAAACTTTATTTTTTCTTCTTGCAGCTGCCTCAAAAGCAACTCTTGCAATTCGTTCAATCTCAATTTCATTGTAAATCATGGTATTCAGAGCATACTTGGGTGATTGATCAGTATGGATGCCTCTTGGTTGCCCAAAGTAAAGACCCCCAGTCAGTTCTCGCACAATGAGAATATCTAAATCTTTTATAATCTCAGGTTTAAGAGAAGAAGCTTCTGCTAATTCATTAAATAAAAATGCAGGCCTTAAATTTGCAAATAGGTTAAGTTCTTTCCTTAATGTCAATAAGGCATGTTCAGGTCTTTTATCCCAGGGTAAATTATCGTATTTGGGAGCGCCTACCGCACCAAATAATATCGCATCTGAGTCTTTGGCTTTATTTAAAGCCTCATGTGTTAGAGGAACACCGTGTTCTTCATAAGAGGTTCCTCCTACAGACATCAAGGTTAGTTCAATATTTATAGATTCTTTTTTAGATATAAAATCTAAAACTTCAAGAGCTGCATCCATGACCTCTTTGCCAATACCATCACCAGGGAGTACTAAGATTTTATGCGCTGTCTCATTCATATCTAATTAGTAAATATCATAGGTGCAAGCAGATAAGCAAAAACAGTAACTAAAATTATACCTATGATATTAAGCGCAAAGCCTGCTTTTATCATATGAGGTATTGTAAATTTTCCAGATCCATAAACTATGGCATTAGGTGGAGTTGCGACAGGCAGCATGAAGGCACAACTTGCTGCCAATACCACAGGAATAGTGAGGGTTACAGGCAATACTCCTATGGCAACCGCAACAGCCCCTACCACGGGAAGAAAGGTTGAAGTTGTTGCTACATTTGATGTGACTTCAGTTAAAAAAATGATCAAAGTAGCTACACACAAGGTCAGTACTAAAGGATGCACTGAGCTCAATACGGTTAACCCATTACCAATCCATTGACCAAGACCTGAAGTGCCTATTTGAGCTGCCAAAGATAATCCTCCACCAAACAAAATTAATAGTCCCCAAGGTAATTTGTTTGCTTGTTGCCATGTTAACAAATCAGCATTTCTTGAATTTGATGGTATAACAAAGAAGAGTAGAGCACAGATTATTGCAACGCCTGCATCGGTAAGTAGAGCAAGACCTGGAAGGTCATCAATAATAGTTCGAAACATCCAAAGTGAGGCGGCCAATGTAAAAACTCCCAATACTTTTTTTTCATCACTGCTAAGAGCACCTAAATTATTTAACATTTCTCTAAGCTTTATTTTTGTTTCGGTGGTAGCTTTAAAATTAACAGGATATACCAGTGAAGTTAGGGCATACCAGGATAAAAATAACATTAACGCTGAAAGAGGAACACCAAGCATCATCCACCCAACGAAAGATATTTCAATGCCGTAGGTATTCTGCATGAAAGCAGCAAAAATAATATTGGGTGCAGTACCTACCAACGTTGACATCCCTCCAATGGTGGCAGCATAGGCGATTCCTAAGAGCAGGTTAATCTCAAAGAATTTTTTTTCTTTATTACTAAGTTCAGGCATAGTTTCTATGATGCTTGTGCAAATAGCTAATCCAATGGGGAGAAGTAAGAGCGTTGTAGAAGTATTCATAACCCACATACTTATTAGTGCTGACACTAACATAAAGCCGCCTACTAGAAGTTTTCCTGAGGATCCTACAGTAACTAACATTTTAAGAGCCATTCTCTTATGTAAGCCAGATGCCTCAATGCCGAGAGCAAGAATAAATCCACCCATGAAGAGATAAATATTTGGGTCTGCATAGGGTAGGGCGCTGGCTTTAAAGTCAGCAATTCCAAAAATTGGAAAGAGTGCAAGGGGTAATAATGCTGTTACTGCGACAGGAACCGCTTCTGTAGCCCACCAAGTTGCCATGAGTAATCCAATTCCAGCAACATACCAACCCGTTTGACCTAGAGTTTCTGGACTGGGCAAGATAACGGTAGTTAAAAAGAGGAGAATCCCTATCCAAAATCCTTTTTTTTGATAAGCGTACATATTCCTATCTTAATCTTTCGTAAAATAATTCAGCTGCATAAGGCACCATTTGCTGAGTATTGCTGTGCCCATCTTTAGTAGGAACTTCGACCATTCCCCACTTAAAAAACACGTCTAATTCTTTAGCTTTTTCGATAGAACCCACAAAAAAGTTTCTACCTCTATCAAGTCTGTGTTGACCCTGAGCCGAAACCTTATCAAAAATACTTGCAACGTACGGTGTGTTGGGTTCTGTTGAAGTATCGCTTCTGCCCAACATTAGAAGGAAGTATTTTGCTAAAGACAGCTTTAATTCATCGTCAGTAATTCCTGAATCCTTGAGGCCAAATGGCCACTCTTTATCGGTTAAGGTTAAATACCAGCCTGGGTTCGCAGCAATAGCTAACTTAAAGTTTATTTCTGGATTATGCAGCACCAACCTGTGAACAAAATGCGCTCCCGCTCCATGCCCATAGATTCCCCAATTGTTTGATTGAATACCAAATCTTAAGATAGCTGTATTAACTAGAGCCTCTATTTCATCGAATATTGAATTTTGTGTAGGATGAAGAGATTCGGTAAGCACATTTCCATAATTAAATCCAAATACACCAGGAAACTTTTCTTCAGTGAATTCTGGAACAATAATAACTAAATTTAATTCTTTTCCTTTTTCTACCCACTGATTTCTGTATTCCTCTCCATTTCTTTGTCTACCATGCATGACCATAACCAGTCTTGTTTTTTCATTTATTACATTTGGTTGAAAGAAATGAACTTGAATAATTTCTTTAGTTGTTAAAGTAAAATTAAAACTTCCAACAGGTTCATCGCAATGCCCAACCAAGCTAAACAGAAAGAAGAAAGAAAAATATATTTTATTCATACATAAAAAGGGGAGCTCATTGCTCCCCTTTTATATTACAGGATTTCTTAAAAGTTTAGTGTAAGGTCAATGTAATAATTTTTACCTAAATCGCTATGCACATCAGAGAAGAATCCGTTGTAGCCATCGGCAATCGGAGCTCTTTCATTATCAATGTTTTTCACCGCAAATTTAATTCTACCTTTAGCGTCACGCCACTTAAAGTTGTAGTAAACCGATGCGTCAGTGGTTGACATAGAAGGAACTTTAAAAGACGTTCCATCTGCAAGTTTCATTCCTGCATCGATAAAACTTCCGATCTTAAGAGTACTTACTGTTGCACCGTAATTACCATATGACCAGTCAAATTTAACAGTTTCTTTTTCAGTAAAGAATCCATCTCCGTTTTGGATTTGATCACCGAATCCGGTTAGAGCAATGTAAGCAGGCAACTCGCCGGAATCAAAGGCAGCTTGGAGTTCGTTAAAATCACCGGTAGGTACTTGATCAAACTTAGTGGTTTCAGAATTGGAATAGGTAAACCTAAAATCACCAAAAGAGGATTCAATGTCGTAGTAGACTACTAGATCTCTTCCTTCAAGGGTTCTGGTGGCAAGGTTTAAATACTCATCGCCGATGACGCTAGTTCTCCCCACTGGGCAGAGACCAAGGTTGGTAAAGTATTGCTCTTCTGCAGCAGACCAATCGGATGCATTTCTTTTTACAGCAGATTCTCCAGTACAGCCGTCAGAACTTCTTAATCTTGCTAAGAGGTCTGCAACTCCCCAGTTATTCTCACCAAAGAGTCCAATTGTATTTTCTTTCTCGATTTCCCACACATCAAAGGTAACGGTCAATCCATCGCTAGGTTGCAATACAACTCCAAAAGAGGAGTTAGTGGATTCCTCTGGTTTTAACCCAGTAGCACCTTCTGCAAAACGAATTATCCCAAAGTCCCAATCCCTGAAACCAGAGGTACTTTTGGATAAACCATTCTCGGTAATTACATACTGAAGAAGTGCATCAACTCTGGTGTTATTCCTTGCCACTCTCTCTTGATTTACTTGGACCAAGTTAGGTGGTCTGAAGGAGGTGGACTGAGATGCTCTGAAGAGCATCCAATCGGTAACATCCCAACCGATAGCAAATTTGTACACAGTGGCAGAATCGGAATCTGAGAAATTCTCATGTCGACCCGCAATTTGTGCATTGATGGTTTCTGTCAACGGAACTTGTAGCTCTACAAATAAAGATTTAACGGTTTTATCGCCTTTCACATCTTCGGTTGCAGACGATCCCATGATGGCTGCTCTGTAAGGGTGTGAGT
This sequence comes from Gammaproteobacteria bacterium, assembly GCA_038108875.1. Classification (GTDB taxonomy): domain Bacteria; phylum Pseudomonadota; class Gammaproteobacteria; order Magnimaribacterales; family D2472; genus VMDH01. Next base: position 22,975 of record JAYNII010000001.1, read on the forward strand.
CAATTGGAGAAGCAGTTGGAAAAACGACCGTGCCATCTAAAAGAGGGTCTCTATTATCTTCGTAATCTTCTTTTCTCCATTCAAAACCAACCAAAGCAGCCACATCGCCCGCAGGTAATGTTGCAATACTTGGATTGCTCATCTTAAAGTCCCAAGAAGTGAGCCCGGAGGAATCTTTTCTGTACACATCCACCAAAATTCTATCAATGTTGTTGGTTGCATTATTTGGATCAAAGATATTGAATGCCGCAGAGGTAGTATCGCTTAAAGCTGCTTTAAGGGCAGGGTAGCTTACTCTCCCGCTGGTAACGTCGTTTGATTTGGCATCTGAATCTACAAACGCAGTTTCCCAATCCCAGCCTGAAGCAAAGGTTCCTCGGAAACCGAGCAACAGTCTGTAATCTTCTTTTTGTACATTGACTGTTCTTGGAGCATGAAAGGGTCTCCAGCCGTCTATTCTCACTGATGATTTATTGGTATCAAAACCTGGAACTTGTGAGAACCAATAGTAGCTAGCGGGAATACCGCCAATAATCCCTGCAGTATAAGCAGCAGCTTCATTTGTTCTGTTGGTTTCAGAGTTGTAAGTACCAATCTCAGCAAACATTTCCATGCCGTTTTCCATTTCATGATTTATGAAAACAAACAGATTAGTTCTTTGCAGTTCTGCTCGATAGTTTCTATAAGCTTGAGGGGCAAAACTATAAGCAGTATCGACTGCTAAACATGAACCAAAACCTGTATCTACTGAAGTAGATCTTGAGCATTCAGGAGAGCCGCTGGGAAATAACTGAGTTTCACCAGCACTGTCGGTAAAACCGCGAGTGCCAGAAATATCTAGCTGCATCATAGGATAACCATAAGTATTATTTAAATCACTAATTCCCGCCCAAGGAGAGCCTGCTGGAAGCAATGTTCGGTAATCTCCAGCAGCCCATCTGGCATCTTCGCTTAGCATGATGGGATCTCTGTCTCTGTAATTAAAGTAAACAGAAACGTTGGTTTTACCGCCGTTGAAAGTTTTTCCAAACTTCATATTTAGATCATGATCTTGAGCTGCTGACAGGTCGTATTCAGACCGTTTGATTTGCAATTGAAAACCTTCGTAGTCGTCATCGAGTACGTTGTTAATAACCCCAGCAACGGCATCGGCACCGTAGATAGCTGATGCACCGTCTTTTAGCACTTCAACCCTGGCCAAAGCATTGACTGGAATACTGTTGGTGTTGGCTGTCATGGTTGGCACAAAACTACCCCCGATGAACTCGGTTTGGTATCCTGCGTTGTTTACCAACCTTCTTCCATTTAAAAGGGAGAGGGTGTTACCCACACCCATATTTCTTAAGTTGTAAGCACCGGTATCGCCCCTGGCAGCGTTTACACCACCTGAAGTTTGCTCGTTCTCATTGAAGTAGTTCATACCTTGTTCAACCAAATTGTTGACCAAGTCTTCACCATCGCTGACACCTAGAATATCAATATCTTCAGAAGATAAAATAGATACGGGTAGAGCGTCTGTGATTTTAGCCCCTTTAATTTGAGACCCGACTACTACCACTTCTTCAACATCACTGGCTTCTTGAGCATTGAGTATACCAATAGCAAAGAAGCCAATTAAAATCTTAGATAATTTCATATAAATCCCCCTTCAGTGGAAATAAAATAAAGATGATTTATAGTATCAAGTAGGGATATAAATTACACATTCAAATTTATGTATAATGTATAACTAAAGGTTATATTTAAATAATGCTAAATTCACGTCATATCGAAATTTTTTACTCGGTCTATAAGTACAAAACTCTCACAAATGCAGCAAAAATTCTAAACGTATCTCAGCCTGCATTAAGCAAATCTTTGCAATACTCAGAACATAAACTTAACTTAAAACTTTTTAATAAGAGCTCGGGTATGTTGGTTCCAACACCTGAAGCAGATTTGCTTTTCAAACATGCTGAAAAAATTAATCTCTCTGTTAAAGAGTTCAACCAAATGGCAGACAATTTAATTGAGAAGCCTATACAGAGTATCGAAATTGGAGTTACCCCATCATTAGGAGGATCCTTTCTCCCAGGCTTAATAGCAAAATTTAGTGAAGCAGAGCCTAATATTAGGTTCACTATAACAAACAGTCAAAGCCATGAGCTTTTAGAGAAACTTCATGATTTCTCCCATGACATTATCTTTTGTTATAACCCTCCTAAATTGGAGCAATACAAACAAACGCTAATGAAAACAGGGGAAATGGTTTATGTTGTTTCAAAGAACAGCGATCGGTATTTAAATAAAACTTATTTTGAATTAAAAAATCTTTCCAGAGAGCCCCTAATTAAAATAAGCAACATTCTTTCCCCAGCAATCGATGGTAAAAACTTATCTGAATTTTCTCTCGATACATATCTAGATGAAAAAAGAATAAAACCTCAATGGATTGCAAGCACTGAAAGTTTTTACGTTGCAAAAAAAATGGTAGAGCAGGGTATTGCAGGAGCTATTATAGATACCACCACTGCAAGTTCTGGAGATCTTTCAAATCTACATCTTCTCAAGTTAAAACCAGCAATAAAATACAGAATTGTATCTTTAAGTAATCCCAATAAACCTAAATCAGTTGCAGTCAGAAAGTTCTTACAATTTTTAAGTAACCAAAAAAAAGGGGAGCAAGCTCCCCTTTAAAATTAAGTAACTCTTACTTAAAAATTAAGCGTTAAGTCTACATAGTAATTTTTACCTAAATCGCTATGCACATCAGAGAAGAATCCGTTGTAGCCATCGGCAATCGGAGCTCTTTCATTATCAATGTTTTTCACCGCAAATTTAATTCTACCTTTAGCGTCACGCCACTTAAAGTTGTAGTAAACCGATGCGTCAGTGGTTGACATAGAAGGAACTTTAAAAGACGTTCCATCTGCAAGTTTCATTCCTGCATCGATAAAACTTCCGATCTTAAGAGTACTTACTGTTGCACCGTAATTACCATATGACCAGTCAAATTTAACAGTTTCTTTTTCAGTAAAGAATCCATCTCCGTTTTGGATTTGATCACCGAATCCGGTTAGAGCAATGTAAGCAGGCAACTCGCCGGAATCAAAGGCAGCTTGGAGTTCGTTAAAATCACCGGTAGGTACTTGATCAAACTTAGTGGTTTCAGAATTGGAATAGGTAAACCTAAAATCACCAAAAGAGGATTCAATGTCGTAGTAGACTACTAGATCTCTTCCTTCAAGGGTTCTGGTGGCAAGGTTTAAATACTCATCGCCGATGACGCTAGTTCTCCCCACTGGGCAGAGACCAAGGTTGGTAAAGTATTGCTCTTCTGCAGCAGACCAATCGGATGCATTTCTTTTTACAGCAGATTCTCCAGTACAGCCGTCAGAACTTCTTAATCTTGCTAAGAGGTCTGCAACTCCCCAGTTATTCTCACCAAAGAGTCCAATTGTATTTTCTTTCTCGATTTCCCACACATCAAAGGTAACGGTCAATCCATCGCTAGGTTGCAATACAACTCCAAAAGAGGAGTTAGTGGATTCCTCTGGTTTTAACCCAGTAGCACCTTCTGCAAAACGAATTATCCCAAAGTCCCAATCCCTGAAACCAGAGGTACTTTTGGATAAACCATTCTCGGTAATTACATACTGAAGAAGTGCATCAACTCTGGTGTTATTCCTTGCCACTCTCTCTTGATTTACTTGGACCAAGTTAGGTGGTCTGAAGGAGGTGGACTGAGATGCTCTGAAGAGCATCCAATCGGTAACATCCCAACCGATAGCAAATTTGTACACAGTGGCAGAATCGGAATCTGAGAAATTCTCATGTCGACCCGCAATTTGTGCATTGATGGTTTCTGTCAACGGAACTTGTAGCTCTACAAATAAAGATTTAACGGTTTTATCGCCTTTCACATCTTCGGTTGCAGACGATCCCATGATGGCTGCTCTGTAAGGGTGTGAGTCAATTGGAGAAGCAGTTGGAAAAACGACCGTGCCATCTAAAAGAGGGTCTCTATTATCTTCGTAATCTTCTTTTCTCCATTCAAAACCAACCAAAGCAGCCACATCGCCCGCAGGTAATGTTGCAATACTTGGATTGCTCATCTTAAAGTCCCAAGAAGTGAGCCCGGAGGAATCTTTTCTGTACACATCCACCAAAATTCTATCAATGTTGTTGGTTGCATTATTTGGATCAAAGATATTGAATGCCGCAGAGGTAGTATCGCTTAAAGCTGCTTTAAGGGCAGGGTAGCTTACTCTCCCGCTGGTAACGTCGTTTGATTTGGCATCTGAATCTACAAACGCAGTTTCCCAATCCCAGCCTGAAGCAAAGGTTCCTCGGAAACCGAGCAACAGTCTGTAATCTTCTTTTTGTACATTGACTGTTCTTGGAGCATGAAAGGGTCTCCAGCCGTCTATTCTCACTGATGATTTATTGGTATCAAAACCTGGAACTTGTGAGAACCAATAGTAGCTAGCGGGAATACCGCCAATAATCCCTGCAGTATAAGCAGCAGCTTCATTTGTTCTGTTGGTTTCAGAGTTGTAAGTACCAATCTCAGCAAACATTTCCATGCCGTTTTCCATTTCATGATTTATGAAAACAAACAGATTAGTTCTTTGCAGTTCTGCTCGATAGTTTCTATAAGCTTGAGGGGCAAAACTATAAGCAGTATCGACTGCTAAACATGAACCAAAACCTGTATCTACTGAAGTAGATCTTGAGCATTCAGGAGAGCCGCTGGGAAATAACTGAGTTTCACCAGCACTGTCGGTAAAACCGCGAGTGCCAGAAATATCTAGCTGCATCATAGGATAACCATAAGTATTATTTAAATCACTAATTCCCGCCCAAGGAGAGCCTGCTGGAAGCAATGTTCGGTAATCTCCAGCAGCCCATCTGGCATCTTCGCTTAGCATGATGGGATCTCTGTCTCTGTAATTAAAGTAAACAGAAACGTTGGTTTTACCGCCGTTGAAAGTTTTTCCAAACTTCATATTTAGATCATGATCTTGAGCTGCTGACAGGTCGTATTCAGACCGTTTGATTTGCAATTGAAAACCTTCGTAGTCGTCATCGAGTACGTTGTTAATAACCCCAGCAACGGCATCGGCACCGTAGATAGCTGATGCACCGTCTTTTAGCACTTCAACCCTGGCCAAAGCATTGACTGGAATACTGTTGGTGTTGGCTGTCATGGTTGGCACAAAACTACCCCCGATGAACTCGGTTTGGTATCCTGCGTTGTTTACCAACCTTCTTCCATTTAAAAGGGAGAGGGTGTTACCCACACCCATATTTCTTAAGTTGTAAGCACCGGTATCGCCCCTGGCAGCGTTTACACCACCTGAAGTTTGCTCGTTCTCATTGAAGTAGTTCATACCTTGTTCAACCAAATTGTTGACCAAGTCTTCACCATCGCTGACACCTAGAATATCAATATCTTCAGAAGATAAAATAGATACGGGTAGAGCGTCTGTGATTTTAGCCCCTTTAATTTGAGATCCGACTACGACTAATTCTTCAACATCTGAAGCAGATTCACTTTGAGCGAAAGCACCTACGCTGAAAAAAATTACTGAGAAAACTAAGTATTTAAGCTTTTTAGACATATAACATCCCCCTATATATGAATAAATAATAGTTATATATGGATATGTTATAGGTTTTTAACCTATAGGCAACCCTTAGAAGTATTTATTAGTTTCTGTAATCCAGAGGAGGTGATCTATCTCCAAGCAGAGGAACATAATTAAAGTCTTTACCTACCCGTTCTAGTCTTTCTTGTTTTGCAAGAGTTACAGTTTCCGGAGACTGATATAACGCAATTGCTGTGTCTGCTAAAACCTCTGCAGCAAGTTTTGTGCCTTTAAGACCAATTGATGTTCCGCCTGCAGCAACGGCTTGCCAAGAGTGGCCAGCAGTTCCTGGAACCCAAGTGGCAATCCTAGCACCAGCTGTAGGAACCACCCAGCTAACATCACCCACATCCGTTGATCCATAGCCGTGACTGGTTCGCCATGGATTAACATTTTCTTGTGCTCCTATCTCTTGAGATGGAGAAATGAGAGTTTGATAAATTTCCTCAGCAAAAGCCTGTTCTTTTTGGTTGTATTTAATCCCACCTCTCGCAGCTAGTTTTGAATGCATAAGTTTCTGGAGAACATCGTTAGGCAGTAACGAGTAATTTCCATGCATTACCTCATACGTCATTTGAGTATCTGTTCCTGTTGCAGCGCCTCTGGCAGTATTGACCACTCTCTCAAATAACTCTTCTACTTGTTTCATTTCTGGATGTCGGACGTAGTAGTAAACCTCTGCATGATCTGGAATAACGTTGGGTGCTTCTCCCCCTTTGGTAATTACATAGTGGATGCGAGATTCTTGAGGGATATGTTCTCTCATCATATTAACCATCATGTTCATGGCTTCCACGCCATCTAAAGCAGATCTACCCTTATGGGGTGCACCAGCTGCATGCGCTGAGATACCTTTAAAGGTGAATTTAGCTGACTTGTTGCTATTAGAAGTTCTTGAAGGTGCACCGTTAACGCTGTCAGGGTGCCAATGTAACACCACATCCACATCATCAAACAATCCCTCTCTAACCATATAGACTTTACCAGATCCTCCTTCTTCTGCAGGCGTTCCATAGAATCTGATTCGGCCATTAACGTTGTTAGCCTCAAGCCACTCTTTTACCGCTACTGCTGCCCAAGCTGAGGCTGCACCAAACATATGGTGTCCACATGCATGCCCAGCTGCAGCATCTTCTCTAACATCACGGAATGGGTTTTTAGTTTGAACTATCCCAGGAAGGGCATCAAATTCTCCCATGATTGCGATTACGGGACCTGCGTTACCATACTCTGCTATGAATGCGGTTGGGATACCGGCTACTCCGGTAGTGATAGAAAAATTGTTTTCCGCTAATAAATTTTGTAACAGACCCGAGCTCTTGATTTCTTGATAACCAACTTCATTCCAATCCCAAATCTGCATAGCTGCATCTTCAAAAGATTGTTGGTGTTTTTTAATGCTCCGATCTATATCGGCATATACTGAGGTGGCTAGCAATAAAACTAGACCAATACATTTCCCTTGAAATTTAATTCTTTGTGAACCCATTCTCCCTCCATACATGCTTGAATGATTTGATAGTCCGTTGATGATAATACTTTTCTATTATGCTTTAAATCCTCGCAATAAAAAACGGCCCGAGTAGGAGATTTGTTTTCGTAAATAACCGTGTAACCCAAAACTCTAGCAAAACCTTCAGATACTGAAGACATTGGCACGGGTTTATCGTACTTAGTCGCTTCCTTAGTAACATCTACGATGCTGAACTTAACGAAGGGTTCTGTTCCCCAAAGACAAATCCCTTGTTTTGTCATCATGCCAGAGACACCTGTGACTAAGCCTACCTTATCTGGGTATCTCCTAAGCGTTTCAATCATCTGGGCGGTAGAGTGCAACATGTAATTATTTAAAGGGCCTCCACCAAAGGGCATAGCTCCTGTAATGGTTAGTTTACTTAACGGGTCAAGATGTAAAACTTTTATGAATTGTTGCACGGCTAAAGGAAAACAACTGTAGATTTCATAAATTGGATCAGTGATCTTGTGTTGATGCATAAAATCAAGCGTTGCTGAGCCTGCTAGCTCTAAGCCTTTGGAAAGCGCAAGGTTGGGTCTTTGAATAACCGCCATCATATGATTATTTTCTGCTGACTGAAGAGGGTATACTCTTTTATCCTTTGCAATGGTTAATTTGTTTGCCAATCTATCAGATGTAAGTAATAGTGCTGATGCCTGATTAACATTCCAATTTGAGTTATGTTTTTTTGTGTAGGGATAGGCAATCATCGGATTACCCTCTGCTTCTGTTAAATCTTCTGCTGTGTAAGGTTTTTTATCCCATGCATGCAAATTAGTTTGAGCAACTTTGGAAAAATTTTCGTAAATTTTATTTATCCTGTTGATGTGCTCAGCCGGCGATAGATTTTGCGCAGCTCTAAATGCAGTTTCTTGTATGCAGTAGTAAGGAGCAGCCATTAAACCCATTAACGCTGTTTCTTCAGGTTGGTAAAGCTCTTCTTCTGGTTTGAGATACTCATCTGGCTCTCCTGGTAAATCAGATTCAATATATGGATTTTTATGTTTGAGAGCTTGAACAAGTGAAAATCTTGCCTCACCTCCAACAATAAGGGCTGTTCTAATCTTGCCCTGAGCAATACCCTCAGAGGCCATATCAATGATTTGCTGCTGAGAAATTCCTACTTTGATTAATACTGACCTAGGATTTGATCCCAAAGAAAGTTTTTCAATCAAATATTTACCAGGTTCTTTATATCCCCAAAAACCTCTCAACACGAAGACTATATCTATGGATTCTTTAATTGATGGATTTCCAGTATCTTCGATGGCTTGAGATATTGCTTGCTCCATGAGAGCTATAGGTTCAGTAATAATAGGATCAAAAGGTTCGGTTTGAACTAACCCGATGCCAACCATGGTAGGAATATCTCTCATCATAAAAAAGGGCCCCTAAGGACCCTTTAGAGTATAAGTTATGTAACTTAAAAGCTGTAGGTGTACTTTACAACAACGCTTCTTGGAGGAATCCACTGCATCCAGTTTCTTGGTCTCCAGGAAGTGTCATTAACAGCATATATAAATGCTTCAGTTCTTTCATCGGTTAAGTTATCAATAGAGAACTGAAGAAGCGACCCTTCACCCAAGTTCATACCAACGTTAAGATTCATTTTGGTATAGTCGGGTGAACTGCTGTTAGGATTTTCTGCAAAAGTTGCAAAACTATCACCATAATAGTTAACATCAAGTCTTGCAAAAGAATTAAAGCCAAAAAGCATCGTGTCATAGACAAGGCCTAGATTCCATTGCTCCTCAACTGTATTTGGTAGCCTGTCTCCTGCAGATGCACCTAAAGAATCAATATCTATAGATGTTTCAGCTGTCATCATGCTGCCTGCAAAATCTAAGGATAGGCTATCGGTTATCCCGTATTGGAAATCTACTTCCCAGCCTTTAGTTTCAGCTTCTCCACCATTGAAGTTATAGCTCCAGCCACAACCAGGTCTGACATTAATAATGATGCCTGTCCAATCTACGGTAAAGTAGGTTGCATTAAATTGATAATTAGCACCTCTTAACTTCATACCAAACTCTGTAGTTTTGGCATCGTCTGAAGTATATCTTCGAGTAAAAGTTTTTTGCGCAACAGGATCTTGAGCGCAAAAATAAGGAAGTGCTGAGTTATTGCCCCCTGGTCTATAACCAGAGGCTTGTGTGGTGAACAAGGTCAAATTACTATTAGGCTTATAGGTAAGCGCAACTTTGGTTCTAGTATCGCTTTCTTTTCCGCTTTCTTCGGAGCAAGTTACACCATCAGGGGATGTGCCATCGCAACCGTTGTTTCCAGCGCCAACGTAGAAAATACCATACTCACTGCTTTTAAATCCATCTTCTAAGGTGTAATCTCTCACCCCAGCGGTTAGAGTTAGCGTTTCATCTATATGGAAATCTGCTTGTGCATAATAAGAAGTTTCTTCTGAGTAGGAAGCGATTTCATAACTTCCATAATATAAATTTGGGTAACCTTTTGAATCTTGACAGTAAGGAGGACAGTAAACGTCTCCAGAGTAGTCAGCAGGATCTAAGCCTGCAGCATAGTACATAACGTACTCTAGCCAATCTCTAGTGATTGCGTATTGTGTTTCTACTGTTCCGTTTCCACCATCAAACTCTGAGGAATAATAACCCACTGTCCACTCAATTTTGCCTGGGTTTGAAGTTAATCTAAGTTCAGTGGTGTTGTAGGTGTCGTTATCATCATCAACCCAAAGAGGCGCAGCAACAAAGTCATCCATATCGATTCGAGCCCAATCAGTATAGTAATCGTAATCATATTCTCTAGCTGACATGATCAACGAGGCTGTAAAGTCATCAAAATCGTAATTTAGTTGAGTTGATAAAGTAGATACAGTTGTTTCATGCCTTTCATCAGATGCGCTGGCATGAGCATATCGTGGGTCATATTTTTTTAATGCATTAGAAGGACTGCCACCAAGACTTCCAGCCCAAGCATTCCATTCATCGTCATAATAATTGGTTATAGCAGACAATCTTGAGCAAGTTGGATCGCCATCAAAGTTGTACCAATAACTGGATGCGGCAGGGCAATCTGCTACATAAACGTCAGCGCTACCGGGCTTATCTTGACCAGGTTCCTTAATACCAAAGTCATCTCTGGTGTGTTCAAAATATCTTATATGTCCAGAAAGCGGGCCTTCATTGAATCCAAGAGTGACCATAATAGAAGAATCATCTTCTTCTCCAACAGTTTTGCCAGTTTGAATGTTCTTATAAATTCCTGGGCTTACGTTAGAGGTATAAACCATTCTTAATGCATAATTTGAAGTAAGTGGTAAGTTGTACATTGCATTGAATCTTGTGATGGAATCGGATGCCTTGGTTTTTTCTCCATAGCCAAGTTGGACTTTTCCATAAGCTGCAGAAGTATCGGGCTTGTTTACTATGTATCTTATTGTTCCTCCAATAGCATTAGAACCATAAAGAGTACCTTGCGGACCTCTCAGAACCTCAACTCTCTCTACATCAAATAGGTTGGTCATAGAGCCACCAATCTCATCAATAAAAACAGAGGTGGTTCCAGATCCCCTTTGTGCTGTCGCTGTATTTAGACCTCTAAATGTAAAGTTTTGTGATCCGCCAGGAGTGCTAACTCCAGCAAGAGACCTCAGATAATCTTCAGGAGTTGCTATACCTCTATCGGAGAGGGTTTGCTCTGAAATAACAGTAATATTCATAGGAATATCTTGAACGTTCTGTTCCTTTTTATTAGCTGTTACAACAACTTCTTCTATCTCTTGTGCAGACACAAGACCTACACAGATCATAAAAGCAGATATTGATAATAATTTTTTAATCATGACGACTCCAAAAGCTTAATTTCCTTAATTAAGATACTTATTAAAGCTTTATTAGTAAAGAGATTTTCTATAATTAACCTACTTTTGTTAATTAACAGAGATTTGATATAGGACATTTAAGAATTCCTAAAATTAATTAATATTTCAATTTGATTGACTTTAGACCTTAATTATTTAATATTTAATTCAAGAATCACTGTTTGCTTGCATTTAAATGCTTGTAAATAAAGAAAAAAGGGAAATTATGAATAAATTACTCAATAATTATTTCTTAGCAATTTTATTAACTTTTAGTTTTTCATTAGTTGTAGTTGCTCAAGAGGAAGAAGAGGTTGTCAATTCCACAGAAGTTTCTACTGAAGTTACTGATGTTGATGAAGACGTGGAAGAAGTTATTGTTACTGGATCTCGTATTAAGCGAAGCCCTTACACAACATCCCAACCAGTCGTCACTATTAGTGGGGTTGAGTTTGATGAAAGAGGGTACGCCAATGCAGCAGACGCACTGTTTGATCTTCCATCAGTTTTTGTTTCTGCTAGTCCTAGCGGTGACCAGGGTGGACTCGTGGCAGGACAAAGGATTGCCAATAACTTTGGCTTAGGTTCTGGTAGAACAGTTACGCTCATTAATGGTAGAAGATTTGTGAGCTCCCAGCCTCTTTCCTATGGCAGCGCAGCTACAGGAGCAGTTGACCTTAACAATATTCCCTCAGCATTGATTGACAGAATTGAAGTCATGAACTCAGGTGGTTCTGCTGTTTATGGTTCTGATGCAATTGCTGGAGTAATTAACTATATCCTTAAAAGAGATTACGAAGGCGCTGAAGTAAGCGTCAATTACAATGACGTGTATGATGGTGCAACCGCAGATAAATCTATTCAGTTAACTGTTGGTGTGAACTCTGCAGATGGTAGAGGTAATGTTACTTTTGCCTTCCAAAGAGAAGAAACAGGCGATGTTTATTACGGTGACATAGGCAGACTTTCAAGATGCGAACGTGCACTAAGAGCTAGAGATTTTACAGGACCTAGTTACCAACAGAGATACTACAAACTTGGCACCAGAAACCCTCGTGGTACGGGCACCATAGACCAACCTCCTTGTGTTACTCTTGGCTACCTTCCCTTTGAAGGCAGGGCTTTTACTACTAACTTAGGAAGTAGAATTGGTGGTAAAGCTTGGGCGTTTGATGAAAACGGTGATCCTTTTGTAATAGATTTTGGTACAGATTATGGTAGTGGTTTCTTTAACTGGGGAGGTAATTTACTTCCAGGTTATGGTGACAACCAAACTTACAGATCAGGTTATGATAGAACTAACGTATCTGTTTTTACTACCTATGAGCTAGCAGAAGGCCTTACCTTCTTTATGGATGTTTACAGAAATAAAGTTAACGCCTTTGAAAATGGTGATGCTACAGCTGGTCCATACTCTTACTATGGATTCGCTGCTTTTGATGAAGCAAGCTATTACTACCATCCTATAGTTATTACAAGAGATAACCCTTATGTAACAGATGCTACTGGTGCGTGGATGGATCAATATGGTTTGACTAAGTTTATGGTTCAAAAAACTTATAGAGATTTCTATAAAGAATGGGATTACAGAGGTGCCCCAGTAGATTCTGATAATAGTGTTGAATCAACTGTAATTGGATTTGAAGGAGATTTTCAAGCAATAGATAGAAATTTTGCATGGGATGCTTCCTATACTGTTGGACAAGTTGATCTCTTAGACAGAGGATACGATATCAATACCAATAGATTTGTCATGGCAACCGATGTTGGTATTAATCCTGCTACTGGACTTCCGGATTGTAAGATGAACTACGTGCCAAATTACGACTATGGTTTTGTATACTCAACTCAGCCCTCATCTATATTAGAGGTTCTAGGTTATTCAACACTGGGCGCTCCTGGTGCTGCCGGGATGCCTGGTGATTGTGCCCCTCTAAATGTAATGGGATTTGGTGCTGCATCTGACGAGGCTATTGCTTACATCATGACTGATAGCTTCAGGGCTGCCAGAATTAAGCAAGAAATTTATGCCTACAACTTTAGCGGAGATGTGTATGAGCTACCAGCCGGTACTCTTAAATTTGCTGTAGGGCTTGAAAAGAGAAAAGATTCTGGTTTCTTTGATGGCAGTGATATTCAAAATATTGGTTTAACCAGATCCGCTGCTAGAGGCGATATGGAAGCTGACGTAAGAATTGATGAAGAATATTATGAAATTTCTTTGCCTCTTGTCTCTAGAGATATGGGACTGGCTTGGAATGGCTGGGGTATCTTGGATTTACGAGTTGATTATTCCTACAGAGATATTGATCATTCTTCTGCTGGTAACTACGACGTTGATGCATTGAATATGTACTGGCAAGTTAGTGATGAGTTAGCACTAAGAGCAGGATCTCAAACAGCTGTAAGATCACCAGATCTTTCAATTGCTCTTATGCCTCAACAAACATCATTTTCAACAGCTGCTGACCCTTGTGACTATAGATACATAGACACAGGTAGAAACCCCACAGTTAGAAGAGCTAATTGTGAAGCTGAAGGTTTAGGAAATAACTTTGTTTCAACTGTTGTAAATGCTACCGCTAAAGGTCTGAATGGAGGTAATCCAAATCTACTTAATGAGCTTGGTGATACTGAGTCGATTGGTCTTATTTACACACCATCATGGACAGAAAAATTCATTCCTGGAACTATTCAATTTGCTGTGGATTTAATAAAGATTGAAATTTCAGATACAGTTGAATCTTTTGGACTAGGTGCAAATATGAATGCTTGTTATGACTTTCAGTCTGGAAGAGAGAAGTATTGTTCAACCTTTACCAGAGGTCCTGATGGACAAGTTACTTTCTTCACAGCAGGTTATAACAATGCTGGGGTTAGAAAGTTCGAAACATATATCTACAATTTAGATTATGGCGTCGAAGTTTCTGACTTAGCTGCTGCTTGGTTTGGTAAAGACGGATCAATTGATAGAGGTTCACTCGCTATAAGATACAGAGCGTTTAATCAGAAGGCATTTGAATCTGCAGCAACGAGTGTTCCTGATGATCTAGTTGATTTTACTGGTCAATACGACGAGCCAGAGTGGTTGTATGATATTTCTGTAAGTTACTCTTACAATAAATGGTCTGGCTACTATCAAGCTGATTTTACCTCAGGCGGTAAGATTAATATTAATCAACAGTATGATGATCAATACCTTGACTTTGATGGTAATCCAATCGATGAATACAAAGGCTACTTTATGGATAGTGTTGGTCTGCTATATAGACCAACTGACAAGTTACTCTTAAGATTAAATGTGAATAATCCATTCGGCCTAGATGGTTCTGAAGGTAGATTTACTGAAGAGCAAGGCTTATTATTCTCAAGAAGTATAAACTTTGGGTTAAAGTACTCCTTGTAAGTAATAATTCATAGATAAAAAAAGGGAGGCATTTGCCTCCCTTTTTTATTCATCAGGATAAAGAGAGGTTATTCTGATAGACCAAATTAAAGTTTCTTTCTAGTAAGAACCATTGTGATTCATTATCTTGGATGAGAGTATCTGTATAAATAATTCCCATATCAAGCATAGTTTTGTCTTCATTTCTAATGTGCGATGCCACGCAATAACAACTGCCTTTAATAGATGCATCAGTAGATTCTAGAATTTCTATATTTGAAACTTTGTGTAATGTGGCATCAAAGTAATGAAGTTGGTTTAAAGATTCAATAAAATTATCTAAGCCCTTGATATCGAAGGCTCCACTCAATACAAATTCTTTATGTAGAATTTCATTGAGTTTTATGAAATTTCTAGAGTCTATAAGAGAGGCGTACTTAACAACAATTCGTTCGTAAATCTCTTTCATATTTCTTCTTTTAGTTTTGCAATTTGTGTCAGAATATTTTTAATACTATCTCTATCTTGAGCAAAATTAATAGGAAAAAATTCTATTTCTCTTAAGCCGTGTTCATAAGACTTTTCAAATTCTTTTAGGGTTTCAGTTAGATCTGGATAACCTAGATTGTTGGTTTTGGTTGGCAGTTGTCCCCTGATTCTGGGGGCTTTATTGGAATGAGCAAACGCTTTGGTTAAAAGATTATTGCCTTGCTCAATAAAGCTTCTGCTAGTTTTAATAGGAATCCAACCGTCGCCAAGTAATGCAATTTTAGCTGCATTTGCTTCGGTCATTTTTATTCCAAATAAGAGAGGTACATTGTTGCCTTGAATTGGTTTTGGATTGCACCAAATATCACTAAACTGAAAATGCTTTCCGTGATGGGATACCGGAGATTCAGACCAAAACTTTTTTAAGATTTCCAAGGTCTCCCAAAATAGTTCTTCTCGAACCGTAAAATCAATACCTGCGGCTTCGTATTCTTCTTTTTGCCATCCCATGCCGACGCCAAGCTCTAATCTTCCGTTTGAAATAACATCAACAGTGGCTACCGTTTTTGCTAGCAGCGCTGGATTTCTAAGGGGTGTTATAAGAACAGCAGTTGCAAGATGTATTGAAGAGGTATGTGAACCAATCATATTCAATACTGAGAGCGGTTCATACCAAGGAGCTTCAGGGGGAAGGGGGAAATCTCCAAACGGATACTGATCAAGATGCTTACCCATGACCACATGATCAGTGACACTTACGGCATCAAAACCCAAGCTTTCCGCAATCTTTGCAATTTCAATATAGGATTTAATGTCCTGATTGTAGAAGTTTTCTAAACCAAATAGACCGCAAACTAATTTAATCTTACTCATAGATCCCTATTAAACTCGTAAATAATTAAAATAGCCACACCCCATAAGTGAATCAGATATAATAATTTTTCTTTGGGGCCATAGCTCAGCTGGGAGAGCGCAACGCTGGCAGCGTTGAGGTCAGGGGTTCGATCCCCCTTGGCTCCACCAAGTTTTTTGTTTGCACTCCTTGATGAACAATTTAGAATGGACTTATTTCTAGGATAAATTTATGTTGCGTTTCATTTTTCTTTCTTTTTTATCAATCTCAATCACTGCAAACGATACTCTCTTGCAGCCTAAATCTATCTTAGACGTAACCAATGGAGATTTAATTAATTCCGATGTTCTTATCAGAGATGGAAAAATTGTGGAAATTGGAAAAAATATTAACGTAACAAAAGATACCCAAATTATTCAACTCAAGGATACAGTATTGGTGCCCGGTCTAATGGATTCCCATGTACATTTAATTGGAGATACCAGTACCAAAGGCTACTCAGCCATTGGGAATTCAACTTATTTTTCTACTATTCACGGGGTAAAAAATGCAAAAGACACCCTTATGCGTGGTTTCACTACTGTGCGGATGGTCGGAGCCCCTGAGTTTGCTGATGTTGCCTTAAAAAAAGCTATCAATGAAGGCACAGTTATAGGTCCAAGATTGATTGTAGCGGGTCCACCTTTGGGAATTTCAGGGGGACACTGCGACTCTAACTTATTGCCATATTCCAGTGCCGCAACTGAAAAAACTCCCCATCAAATAGTTGATAATCCTTGGGATGCAAGGAAAGCAGTACGCATTAATAGAAAATATGGTGCCGACTTAATAAAGTTTTGCGCGACGGGTGGTGTTATGTCCAAGAATACAGATGTCAATGCTAAACAGTTCACTTTTGAGGAAATGGAAGCAATTGTGTCTGAAGCACACAATCATGGAATGAAGGTTGCAGCTCATGCGCATGGGCTTGAAGGCATAAAAACTGCTATCAGGGCGGGTGTAGATTCTCTTGAGCATGCCAGCTTTATCGATAAAGATACAATACAGCTAGCTATAGAGAAGGGCATTTATCTGTCTATGGATATTTATGTTTCTGATTATATTCTTGGTGAAGGTGCCAAAAAAGGTATATTAGAAGAGTCGCTAGCTAAAGAGAGAACGGTGGGCAGGATTCAAAGAATGAATTTTAAGCAAGCTGTTGAGGCGGGTGCCAAGATTACATTTGGTACAGATGCCGGAATCTTTCCTCATGGAGATAATATAAAACAATTTAGGTATATGGTTGAGTGGGGGATGTCCCCCTTGCAAGCTATCCAGGCAGCTACGTTAAATACTGCAAGTTTGTTTGGACTTGATACCATCGGTCAAATCAAAGTAGGGTACTCTGCAGATGTTGTAGGTGTTCGAGGAAATCCCCTAGAAGATATAACATTGTTAGAAGCAATCTCTTTTGTCATGAAAGAAGGAGAAATTGTTTTACAGTGATCGAAACGAATCTAATTGCCAAACTAACTTCTCTGCCTAAAATTCAACAATTTTTGCTTGGCTTTGGATTTTACTTAGTGATATATATTTTCTGGTACGACGTTTTACTGAATCCAATCACAGCGAACAAAGATATAGGCAGCTTAATTTTTTTACCGCATGGAGCAAGATTCCTAGTAATAGCTATTTTTGGTTGGATTGGTTTTTGGGCAATATTTTTTGGAGCTTTACTTGGGCCTTTAATCAATGAGGAGATAGTAAAACTTAACTCCTTACCATGGGAAAATTATTTAAATATTTGGCATAACCTAGAATCATTATCGGGAGCTCTGTGTGTATTGTTAGTCCTCAGATTTCTTCACTGGGCAAAAATAATTGATCGATGGAGAGGTGACTTATTCATTCATGAGCCTTCCAAACTCATATTAATTATTTTTAGCTCAGCCTGTATCAATGGATTGTTAACAAATTTCATTACTTCTCAGTCAAGTCTTGGTGTGGAAACCAGTCCAATAAGAGTGATTAGATATGTTGCAGGAGATATTGTAGGAGCAACCTATTTGCTTATCTTTTGTTACGTAGGATATAAGCTCTGGTTGCGCTTTATTCGTTAATGCATTTGAATTAATTCGTTGACCTTATCTCTAGCTCCCCATATTGCTCCGTGAATATAACCTGCAGCATCTGCATCACCAATTCTGCTAAAAGAAATATTAGCTGTTCTCAATTCTTCAACTAATACATTGTTGCTTTCGGTTCCAATGGCAATAATGACTTGCTCAGAAAAAACTGATTGCTGGCAACCATCTATACTGAAAGTTACTTGATTTTTCTTGATTTCCAAGTCCTCACATTTTCGATGAATAGTAGCTCCATGTTCTAATAATAAGTGCACCACTCTTGATCTTCTTACGATACTTAGATTCTTACCAAGATTTTCTGAGGGTTCCAAAACGGTTATCTTCCTTCCTCTTTCTTGTAAAAATTCTGCCAATTCTAGTCCGACCAAGTCGCCTCCAATGATCACAATATTTTTCTGCAAAGGCATCCAGAGCTTGCTAAAAAATCTCATGGCATTCAAATTAGATAACAATCCCAGTAGCCTTCCGCTCGCTAATACAATCTTCGTTAAAGGGTTAAAGGACTTATTTTTGGGCGCGGGTCCAAACAAAAGACCTCTTAGCTCTTCTCCATCAAGTACGTGGTTTTGCTCCTTGCCTTTAATTTCTGGAGCATTCCTTATTGCCCCTGTGGCAAGAATTACATGATCGGGGGCCAACTCTTTAATTTCTTGAATGGAGGCTATTTTGTTCTTTATAACGACAATTCCCAGATTGCTTAGCGTCTTATCAAAATAGGATATAAGATGTTGATTGGGTTCATAAGCCAAAGCCGCAATATTAAGAGTTCCACCTAATTGATTGCTTTTTTCCCATAATGTTACTTGATGTCCTGCATGTGCTAGCCTTCTAGCGCTCTCCATTCCAGCGGGTCCAGCACCAACAATTAAAAAATGTTTATTCTTGTTAGTGGCAATAATATTTTTTTGTCTAAACTCATTGCCCATGTCAGCATTTACAGCGCAACACATAGGTTGATTGATAAAAATTTTGCTAACGCAAATATAGCAATATATGCAGGGTCTAATGAGTTCAAGTTGATTGTTAATAACTTTATTAGGGAGTTGAGGATCGGCCAACAGTTTTCGTCCCATCACCACAAAGTCAAAATGATTTTGATTGATTCCTTCATTAGCTTTATCTATTTCAATCCTTCCTACCGCTAGAATTGGGATATCGACATGAGCTTTAGCCTGTCTTGCAAATTGTATAAATCCACCCGGTTCATGGACTAAAGGAGCTTCGGTAAACGCAATGCCTTTTGCAGGGTTTCCGTAAGAGCTTACATCAATAGCATCGGCTCCAGCTTTCTCAGCAAGCTTAATTGTTGTTAGAAAATCTGATTCGCTAATGCCTCCTTCAATTCTATATTCTTTAGCATCTAACCTTACAATTATAGGGAGCTTATGTGCCGTGACTCTTTTAACCTCTTGAATCACTTGCACGAGAAACTTGGCTCTATTCTCTGCAGAACCTCCGTATTCATCGTCCCGGACATTTACCGCAGGAGATAAAAAACTAGAAATTAAGTAACCATGCCCCGCATGAAGTTCAATCGCATCAAATCCTGATCTTTGGGCAATGACAGCAGCTTGACCAAAATTTTGGATTTCTTTTTGAATCTCTTCTTTGCTCATGACATGGTACCTGGGGCCTTTACCATCTGGCCCAGCTGCTTTTACAAAATTTGAAATTTCTTCTGAAGTAAGCAATCCAAACATGTCACTTCTTGTTCCCTTGGGAATCGATGGGACCGGAATACTTCTCCCCGCGGCTACATCTTCTTGAGATATTTTACCGCTGTGATTGAGTTGTGCTGCAACTTTGCAATCGTAACGGTGTATCTCTGAAGTAAGTTTAGTTAAGTCTGGGATAAAGCTTTCATTAGAAAAACCTAACATGTTTGGCATCGATGCCCCGGATGGCCAAGTGGTTGCAGAGGTTTCCATAATAATTAAACCAACGCCGCCTTTGGCTCTCTCTATGTAATATTCTCTTAATCTTTCGCCAGCTTTTCCAGTTTCATCCGCGAAATTTGAACCCATAGGAGCCATGACAAATCGATTTTTTAAATACAAAGATCCTATCTTTCCAGGTTTAATTAGGTGTTCTAGTTTCATTTAAGTAAGGCATAATTAATAAGTTACTACATTGTAATTCAGGAGCTAAAAATGGAAAGACTATCTGATGAGATACAAAAACTTATCGACAAAGAGGCTATTAGGGATTTAGTGAATATTTATTGCAGAGCTGCAGATAGACACGATCATGTATTGATGCGATCTTTGTATCATGAAGATGCTACCGATGACCACGGAGTATTTTTTAAAGGCAGCGCTAAGGAATTTATTGCACTTCTTCCCAGTATTCAAAAAGACATGTTGATTCTCCATCATAATGTTACAACCCATAACATTGAATTTATTTCGGATACTAAGGCAGAGGGTGAAACTTATATACTGGCATTTCATCAAGTTCAAGGCGAGGCCCATGCCTTTGATGTGCTTATCGGTGGGAGATATTTTGATGTGTATGAGAAACGTCAGGGTAATTGGAAGTTTCTCTCTCGAGCAGTTGATGCTGATTGGGTTTATACTTCAGATCCAACCAGGGTAGATTTTGAGCATCCCATGGTGCAGGGCTGCCATAGAGGTGTTCCAGGCAACCAAGATCCTTTGTATAGGGTTCTAAAGCATGCGAAGTTTTTAGCTAGTTAGATCAGCTTGGTAAGTTCGCGGAAATGTTTTCTGCAATACACCTTATAGCTATCATTTCCTCCGATTTGTATCTTGGCACCATCGGTAACGATATTCCCATTTTGATCCAATCTCACCACCATGGTTGCTTTTCTGCCACAATCGCATACGGTTTTGAGTTCGATAAGGTTATCTGCTATTGCTAGTAGTTCAGCGCTTCCCTCAAAAAGTTCTCCTTGAAAATCAGTCCTGATTCCATAACACATAGCCGGTATATTTAAAATATCGCTTACTTGGCATAGCTGTCTTACCTGTTGTTTTGTAAAAAATTGAACTTCATCTACTAACACACACGCAATCTGTTGTTCTTGAATAATGTCAGATACAAACTCAAAGATGTTCATGGTTGGGTCCACAACAATAGCAGGGGCTTCTAACCCAATTCTAGAATGCACTTTAGATTTATTGGCGTCTGCATCAACTTTGGGGGTCAACAGAAGAGTTTGCATACCTCTTTCTTGATAGTTGTAGTTAGACTGCAGTAAAGCAGTCGATTTGCCAGCATTCATTGTGGAATAGAAGAAGTGGACTTTTGCCATTTTTATTGAGGAACTTCAGAATAAAACTGACTAACCCATTTTCTAAATTTATTTATAGGACCATCCCCATCGCATAAAATCGGATTAGCAACATAGCTTTTGTTATCCCAAATTGGCATGTCATCAAGAACCCCATTAGCTATACCGTCTATTATGGCCATGCCAATATCATCTTCAATATCTTTAGAAACTCTCATGGACCATCTTAGGATGGAAGTATTTTTATCCACTGGACAGGAAGCATTCACCATAATAAATTCGCCACCAGTGGGCGGGAGATTGATCATTTTTAAACCTACACATCCCAACCCCCACGATTCTCTGGTAAAGGTGGTATTGAACAAACCTTGATCATAAACTTTATGCTCTTCAGATACGCTTTCGTTGCTTGGATCCATCAGGGTCTCTGCAATAGTTTTTCTGTATATGCCATCTATGATTGCTTCTGTTTCCGGTAAGCTAGGGGAACCGTGAACTTTAGGAAAGTGAGCTTGATCTACGTCGTTTTCGGCTATTTCTTGCAATACTGTATTAATTTTATATTCGTAATTGTAAATCTTACCCCATTTGTCATCATCTCCATTGAAGCCCTCAAGTACAGGAAGATCAAAATAAGGTTCCTCTTTTAGGAGATGATGCCAGGCCCAAATAAAACCATTACGCTCGATACAGGGATAGTTAAAAATCTTGGTTTCTTTTGCTTTAGGAGGAATGTTAGTTGCATAAGGGATAGCTGCGCAAGTTCCGTTTGTATTCCATCGCCAAGCATGAAATGGACATTCAATAGTTTCTCCATTGACACATCCGCCTTCACCTAAATGTGCTCCAAGATGAGGGCAGAATGCATCAAGCACGGAAACTTCGCCGGATTCCGTTCTAAAAGCTACCACATCTTTTTCGCAAAACTTTAAAGACCTAACATCTCCAATACCTAAGTCGGATGAACGACTGATGCAAAACCACCCATTTGGCATGGGAAAAGGAAATTCTTGTTTGGGCATGTTATTTGTCTTTTTATCTGTAACCGTTAAGATAGCTATGATTACATAGGAGAGATAATGTCGCAATTACGATTTGTTAAATCACCCGAAGAGCTGCAAGCAGCAGCTGAGAATAACCTTGAATTTTTTAAAGCTAATATGGTTGCTGTGAAAGCTTTTTATAGAACCGAACCTGGGCTTGTTGAAAAACTCATTCCAGCTCCTTTGAGTCCTACTAATGATCCTATGGTTAGAATCGTAGTTTCTAAGGTATTTGTTGATCTTAATGGAGGTATGGAATTTGGGGCTGCAACCTTTGGAGTAACATGTAACTATAAAGGTAAACCAGGTATATATGAAATCACTATGCCAATGGAAGGAGAGGGTGTTGTAGTAGGAGGGAGAGAAACCTACGGAGAGCCAAAGAAAATAGCTACGGTCAACGCATCCTTGATTGGTAATAATTGTATAGGTACTGTTGAGCGTCACGGTATAACATATATAGAACTCAAAGGCGAGCTGGGAGAGGGCTTACCAACAAATGATTTTACTGATGAAGTCTATTGCTTCAAAGTATTTCCTTCTTGTGAGCAGTTCAAACCCTGTGATCAAAATCCTTTGTTAGTTAGAATTAACATGCATAGGACACTTGCAAAAAATATTAAACTTGATGGTGAAATAATCTTAAGAGAGTCTCCAGTAGACCCTGTGGTTGATTTGCCCGTCAGGGAAATCGTTTCATTAACTTGGGAAGAAGGCACCTCTGCAAGCAATGCTTCAGTAGTTCAGGAAGTAGATATTATGAACTATATTCCTTTCATGCATTCACGATACGACTCTGCATAAATTTAAGGTAACAATATGTCATCATTTATTCAGGACAAGATTGTAGTCATTACCGGCGGCGCATCTGGTGTTGGTCTTGCGATTGGTAGAAAAATTGCTCAGCTTGGAGGCAAAGTGGTCTTAACCGACATAGAAGCGTCACAATTAGCAAAAGCTTCTGAAAACCTTAAACAAGAGAATCTTGAGGTTGCAACCTATGCTGCTGACGTATCAAACTATGGCTCGATGCTGGAGCTTGCTTCAAAAATTGAACAAGACATTGGCTCAGTAGATTATTTATTTAATAACGCTGGTGTAGCGCCTGCAGAACTTCTTCCAATTTGGGAAACGAAACCAAACGATTGGAACTGGGCTTATGGGGTTAATGTTATGGGCGTGATACACGGTATTCAAGCGTTTCTGCCTAATATGATTGCCTCCGGTAAACCAGCTCATGTTATTAATACTTGTTCAGGTAATGGAGCTTTCATTAATTTACCATCAACGCCAATTTATACTTCCTCAAAAGCAGCCGTCTCATCGATAACAGAAGTCTTAAAGCATCAGCTTGCTCAGATGCAGTCTCCCATAAAGGTATCTATTCTTTTTCCAGGTCCGCATACAGTAAGAACCAATTTATTTACTGCAGAAAGGAATAGACCTGTTAGTTTAGCAAGATCAAAAGATGCCCCTGAGCATCCCATCAAATCTGTGGAGGATATGGTTCAAATGATGCAGTCCATGGGCATCGAATTAGAAACAACCTCACCCGAAGAAGTGGCTGAGTTTTGTGTAAGTGAGCTAGAAAAAGGCAGTTATTGGATAAATCCTGTGAATGAAAAATCAGAAAGAGCTTTTAAAGAAAGAGTGGAGTCTATAATTTCGAGAAGTGATTTAAATATACCAAATATTTTTTAGAAACCAGACTGTATTTCAAGCTCAATTATTCTTCTGGCATTATGATGGTTGTAATCGTAACTTAGGCCCTGGCCTAGTGATAGATTAGGAAACCTATTAAGTAGCTCTTTAAGCATAACTTCGGTCTGCGATCTTACTAGAGTAACACCAATGCAGTAATGGGGTCCTTGGCCAAAAGAGATGCTTCTGTCGTGATCTCTTTCAATATCAAATATTTCTGGATTTTTATAAATCTTAGGATCTTTACCAGCGGTGCTAGAAATCAACTGGACCATTTGTCCTTTTTTAATTAAAACATTTCTAAGTTGTACATCTTCAGACGCATACCTAGCAAGACCTGTTTTTCCAGAAGATTCAAAGCGCAAAGTTTCCGAGATTGCATTTTGGATCAATTCAGGGTTAGTTTTTAATTTTTCAAATTGATCAGGATGAGCTAATAAAGCTTTGATTAGATAAGTGTGTAAGTCTACTGCAGTGTCAGATCCAGCTCCAAGAACTGATCCTATCAGAGCGCACATTTCCCAGTTAGATAACTTTTTTCCGTCTTCTTCTGCCACTATAAGGGTGGACAGGAAATCGTCTGATAGATTTCGTCTTTTTTCATCAATTAGAGTATTTAACAACGCAATTCCTTCGGGCACACCTTTAATAGCTTCTTCTCTTTCTTCGAGACTTAGCATTGGATTAATACCCCTAACAATACCATAGGCCAGAGAATCAAATATTGGAAATTTTTCTCTAGGAATTCCAACTAAACTGGCTATTGCTTGAACAGGAATGACTTCTGCTATTTCTTTAGCAAAATTGAAAGATTTAGGTTTACCAATTTCATCAAACCTTTCCTTAACTAAAACTGCAAACCTTTCTTTCATCTGATTCATGATTCTTGGAGAAAAAGCAGGTAATGCTAATTTTCTTAATCTTAAATGATCGCTGCGGTTAAGAAAGAATAAATTGTTATTCATTAGTTTTTCAAATGCATTCATATCTTCTTCTGCTTTTTTTGGAGGAGCAAACTCCCAAAGATTAAAATCTGTTGAAAACCTCCGGTCCAAGAGGCACTGAGTGATAAGTTCATGCCCAGTTATGATCCAGCTTCCCCAGGCCTCATATCTTCCGATTGGGTATTCCATTAATTTGGCAAGAGTCGAGTCTGGATTTTCAACAAAATCTTTTGAAGATGGGTTAAAAAAGTGGTCTACTGTTATATTCAAGTATTCTTGCATTGATAACATTATATGAAAGTATCTGAAGAAAGGGGAATATTGCATTTAGATCTTCATGGAGTTTCTCATGTGGATGCAGATATCGAGGTAAGGGATTTTTGTCTAAGATACCAACATCAATTGCCTCTTAATATAATTTGCGGGAACAGCTCTCAAATGATCAAAATTACAAAAAATGCGTTGTCATCTATGGATGTAATTTGTGATGAGCCAAGATATGGCATTGTTCGAGTATTAAAGATCTAACAATTCTACTCTGCAAGATTCAATTTTTTTCCTGCAAGATATCCAAAGGTCATTGCTGGACCTAATGTTGCTCCGGGACCAGGATATCTTGGTAAGAGTGCAGCAGTGCAGTTTCCGGTTGCATACAACCCATGGATAGGAGAATTGTTGTTATCTATTACAGCTGCATCTTCATTGATTTCAAATCCACCGCACGTAGCAAATTCACCAGGATTTAGTTCCATAGCATAAAATGGTCCCTTTTTTATAGGCCCCAGGCAGGGGTTCGGTTTGTTTTCCGGATCTCCAAAAAATATATCCCTCGCATTTTGACCCCTGTGATATTCAGTATCAATTCCAGTTTCAGCAAATTGGTTAACTTTACCAACGGTTTTTGCAAGCTCTTCAGAGTTAATGGACAGTTTTTTAGCTAGCTCATCAATGGTTTTCGCCTTGGTTAAAAATTTTGATTTAAACCAAGACTTTTTGATTAAAAAATCAGGATAGAATTTTCCTGGCATGAGGGGTCCTACTGGATACTTTTTTCTGTATTCAGCATCGAAGATCATATACATTGGATTACAGGATTCGCCATGCGATTGCTTTTCAAGAACATCCAGCATAAAAGTTAGATAGTTTTGAGATTCATTAGCTATTCTTTTACCAGACTTATTAATAGTGTAATTACCTGGCATAGCTTTTTCAAAATCGCTTAATCTTGGAAAGTCCTCGTTGGGAGCTTTCAAGGTTGTTACCCACCATGCCTTGTCCATAAATTTTAGTTTTGCATTAATTCTTTTTGCAATTTCAATCCAATCTCCTGTATTTGTAGTAGGTTCGCAGCCCCAATCTTTATTTGTAGGCTCGGGAAGGTATTTCTCTCTTAGAGCTTGAGATTTTCCGAATCCTCCCATTGCAAGGACTATCCCTTTAGTAATTTTAATTTTTATGTTTTCTCCGTTAAGGTTTACCAAAGCACCAACAACTTTATTTTCTTTAATTTCTATATCGAGAAGCTTAGATTGGAGCCTAAGATCAATACCTGCTTTCTTAGCCGAATACAACAGTCTTGCTATAGCCGCAGATCCAAAACAAAGTTTGCGCGATCTTTTAGTTTTAAGTCTCCAAGCTATATCGCTCCAGTATCCAAAAAAGATCTTAATAAATTCAGAAATCCAACCTGGTGCTTGAGTGCTGAATGCATGAACTTGATCAAAGTCAATTGCGTATCTGCCAAACAAAACAGTCATTGGGTTACTTGGATGAAGTTTTGAATAATCGTTCTCTAGCTTATCACCCGAAAAAGGAACTGGCTCCAATGCTCTATTACCAAGTTTTGCTCCAGGAGCATCTGCGAAATAGTCGGGGTAATGCGCCATCGATTGATAGGCCGCATCGGTTTCTTCATCTAAAAATTTAACCATCTCAGGCCCCTTTTTCAAAAAGGTGCTTACAAGGTGCGCATTAAATTCTTCTGAGGGAGTGGTGGCTTCAAGATACGCAAATGCATCTTTAAAACTATCTTGAGCCCCATTATTTATAGCGTGCATGTTTTGAGGTATCCAAATTACACCCCCTGATGTTGCACTTGTACCACCAAAGACATTACCTTTTTCAATCAATAAAACTTTATCGCTACCAAATTTTTTTGCTGATATGGCCGCCGTGAGGCCTCCGCATCCTGAGCCCACTACCAATACATCAACTTCCATTGAGTAAAAAAATTAACTATTTCTTAGGATAATTGGGATTCCCATTGATAGACTTTTTCCCATGATTTAGAAACTTCCGATCTATCAATATAAAACTGGTTGTACCAGTCCCTGAGTTTATTAAGAGGCCCATCACCATCGCATAACAATGGATTATCAACCCTGACTTTGTTATGCCAGATCTCAACATCTTGTTTGAATGAAAGCTGAGTCATTTGGGTATACATTTCAACCATTTCACTGTTTTGTTGCTCTGTTAAATCTGGATTTTTCTTAACTAGCACACCATGACGTAACAAGAAGTTATCTTTATCTATAGGAACATGGCTTACTAGCTGAATGGATTGTTGTTTAATTCCCATTCCCTCGTTTGTCATCCAGCACATCATGTAAGCAGGACCATAGTAGGTTGCTTTTGATTCCATGGTCCCGTCTTTATCGTACTCTGATCCGTCTAAATTCTTACCAATATTGATTTGAGTAAGCATATGGCGATCAAAAATATTCACAAATTTGGTAGCTGTAACTCCGTGAACTGTCTTGAAGTGAGCAATGTCTGCCATATTATCAATTAGCTCACGGCAGTTGATATTGATGATATTTTCTTCTAATACCCAATCGGACCATTCATCTGAAAAGCATGCTTCTTCTCGAGGGATGATCTCATCTGAAGTAGGGTTACCCCCTTCAGGGTCATTCCAAATAAACAGTAGATTATTTTCTTCAAGAGTTTCCCAGCTTTGTATACAGGCTTCCCTTGGAATTTTTTTAGCATAGGGAATATCTAAACATTTTCCCTCTGCTCCCCAGCCCCATTCGTGATATGGACAGCGCACCATATCACCATCTATTTTTCCCATGCTAAGGTCGCCACCCATGTGCGGACATGCTGCTTGAAGAGCAATTGCTTTACCAGTAGAGTCTCTGAATATAACTAGCTTTTTCCCAAAAGCATTCACTCCAACAGGCTTATCACCAAAAGATTTTGACAATCCAAGAGTATGCCATCCTCTTGCAAATCTTTCGGGAGGAGGGGTTTGGTCTATGATTCTGATAGGTTGCTTTTCCATATATTTAACTCATTAAATTTACTGCAGGCTGGCCAAGCATGCTCATTCCTAGATCTGCAGCAAAAGGATCTGCAATATTTGCGACATGAACTTGTGTCATCATGATATCTAGGAACTTATTAGTAACCTCGTGACCCAAATAGACTGTTGCGCCTCCGCTTGCTTTGACTAGTTTTAAAGCACCATGTACACATCTGTCATTAACAGTACTAACTTGATATCTATAGCGAGTACGATCTGCAACATCGATTGGTTGATTTGCTTCAGCGCAAGCCATCATGGCATTGATATTTGATTCAATGGTATTCCACATTAAATCAATTTCAGTTTGAGATTCTGCTGCTAAAGATAAAGTTTTAGGATTGGTTCTTGCTTCAACTCCGAAACTTGAGACCCTGCTTTTAGCACCTTCAATAAACTCATTCAATGCTCCTTGGTATGCTCCCAAAGCAGGAATGGCTACAGAGTGAGTAAATATTTGACCGAAGGGCAATTTAAAAAGTGCTGCATCATTCATTTCATTGCCTGGGTTTTTGCACTCAAACGCATCTTTTAGATAATGAATTCTGTGGTGAGGTACAAACGCATTTTCA
Organism: Gammaproteobacteria bacterium; assembly: GCA_038108875.1. Lineage (GTDB taxonomy): Bacteria > Pseudomonadota > Gammaproteobacteria > Magnimaribacterales > D2472 > VMDH01. The sequence goes on from JAYNII010000001.1 coordinate 51,632, forward strand.
ACTTTAATTTTTTTGCTTCCAGTGCCTTTAAGTCCATAAGTATGCCAGTTATCAATTATCTTATAATCACTTCTGGGTATTAATAAGGTTACAAAACTTTCCAAACCTTTAGAGAAATCTAGAATTGCTCCACCAAAGAACCAGTCGCAGTGATCGCTACCAGAGGACCAGTCCCATTCTCCTGTAACTTGGTAACCACCCTCAACTTCGGTCACCATTCCTTTGGGTGCATAGGAAGAAGAAATAAGCACAGATGGATCATTGCCCCACACATCTTGTTGCGCTTGTTGATCAAATACTGATATTTGCCAATTGTGAACCGCAACCACTGAAAACGCCCATGCAGAAGACATACATGCTTCTGCGATTAGAGCGGTAACTTTATAAAACACTATTGGATTCATCTCATATCCACCCCAAGATTTGGCTTGGACAATCTTAAAGAACCCAAGGTCTTTAAAATCTTGAATAGTTTCAGAAGGCACGTATCTAAGTTCCGCAGCTTTTGCAGCTCTAGCTCTAAGCATTGGCTGAAGATCTCTTGCTTTTTGATAAAGATCCTCAGGAGTAGGTACGGATTCTTTAAAATTCTTTAGTTCTTGTGACATTGCGCCCCCAAATATAAGTCTTTTTTATTTCTTCCTAAATATCCTACTTTATGTTTACATAAGGGCAAGATTTTTTTATTTCTATGTCTATAAAAAATACATTCCATTTCCCCTCAGGATCAGCTTTTATAGTTGGAGGTAGCGGGGGTATAGGAAAAGAAATTTGTCTTCATTTTGCAGCCAATAATGTCCCTGTAATCTTCACATATCGCAACAATAAAGAGAGGGCTGATAAGCTGATTGAAGAAATTTCTTCGCTGGGGTTAACTGCAGAGGCTATCCAGCTTTCTTTAGAAAGCAGAGAGGATGTGATTGCATGTTTTAATAAGCTTAAAAGTGAGGATAAAAAAATTCATACCATCGTAAATGCTGCAGGTTCAAACATTAAAATGGAATGGATTGGAAATCTAGAATTCAAAGATTGGGATGAAACTATGCATGCTGATTCAACCGGTTTTTTTAATCTTATAAAAAGCAGCCTACCATGGATAAGGGAGTGCCGAGGATCTTATATTGCAATAACCACTATTGGTTTATCGCGATGGCCAACAAGAGATGTTTTATCTGTTGCGCCCAAATCTACAATCGATGCGCTTATTGCTGGTATTGCTAAGGAAGAAGGCAAAAATGGTATCAGAGCCAATTCTGTCCAACTTGGCATCATCGAAACAGGAATATTTTTACGCATCAAAGGCAAAGACTACTCCGATGAATATGTAAATGCAGCAATTAAAAACACTGCTTTAAAAAGGCTTGGCAAAGCAGAAGATGTAGCTAATGCTGTCATGTTTCTTGCTTCTGAGAATGCGAGCTATATTACTGGTCAAGCTCTATATTTGGACGGCGGATTTAGAATATAGGATGTCAAGCTAAGTTCTAGAGATAGGGGGGATTATGAAAGCATATGTTGTTGGATTGCTCGAAATGCATAACTGGACTTGGTACGGAGAATACTATAAAAATACTGCAAAACTCATAGAAAAACATGGTGGAAAATACATTGCATCCGGTGTAAAACCTGATGTTCTCGAAGGGCCATCCACTCCCAATGCATATGTCATTTTAGAGTTTCCTTCAATTGAGAATGCAAAAAATTGGTACCAAGATCCTGATTACAAAAAAATGATCGAGCTCAGGCAATCTGGGGGTTCTTCAGATATATTTATTTTTCCAGAGGGAGCAATTAATTAATGCCAAAAATTAACAATAATTTAGCTGAATGGGTAGGCGATATAGCTGAAGCTAATTTAGCGAAAATTTCAATTGGTGAGTTGCTTACTGAAGCAGCTCAACTCTATCCTAACTCGGAGGCATTGGTTTATGCTCATCAGCCAGACATAAGAGAACAGCGCTGGACTTACAGTGAATTAGATACTTTATCAACCAATCTTGCCAGGGGCCTTAAAGACTTAGGACTAGCACGTGGAGATGCTGTAGGTGTCTGGGGGCCAAATCACCCTGAGTGGATTATTATTGAATATGCCCTCGCAAAGGCTGGTTTAAAGCTTGTTACCCTTAACCCACTTTATAAATCTAAAGAACTTATTTTTGCGCTCAACACATCTCAAGTGGTTGCCTTGATGCATGCTAGCTCCATACCAAATATTGATGTAGATGAAATAATATCCGAGGTCAAGAAAGATGTTTCATCTTTACTATACACCTTAAATTTTCATGAGGATCTTCAAGATTTAATTCTTGAAGGTCAAACAAAAAATTACTTGCTGCAGCCTCCAGAACCTTCCGAAGTTTTTATGATTCAATACACCTCTGGTACCACCGGTATCCCTAAGGCCGCTCAAATGACGCATCAAGGGTTAATTACAACTTCAAGAAATAGCCATATTCGATGGAAAATCTCTCAAAATCAAAAAGTAGCACACGGTTTTCCATTATTTCATATTGGTGGTTCAGCATGCATGACCCTTGGAGCTTGTTCATTAGGCGCAACTTCCCTCCCTTTATATATATTTAAACCTGATATTGCTTTGAATATTTTAGAAAAAGAGAAATGCAGCACTTTTATAGGAGCTCCTGTTTTATTAACTGCAATGATGGAACATCCCTCATTTTCTCAAAGAGATTTTACCAATCTAGAAACAATAGTAGTGGGGGGATCTAACCCACCTTTGGAATTTCTCAAGAAATGCGAAGCAGCATTTAAGGTAACCATGATTAATGGCTATGGAATGACTGAGACATGCGGTCTCACTTCTACTGCTTTACCTGATGATCCACCTTCTCTTAAAGCAATTGCAGGTATTGCTATGCCTGGAGTTTCTCTAAAGATTGTTAATGCTGCAGGAGAGATTTTGCCTAATAATCAAACTGGTGAACTTTGTTATAAAGGACCAGGATTGATGAAAGGATACAGCAACCTTCCTGATGGTAGTTCTGGTATATCCCCAGATGGTTGGTTTGCAACAGGAGATTTAGCTACTATGGACGTTGATGGATATATAAATATTATTGGCAGAGCAAAAGAGATGATTATCAGGGGTGGAGAGAATTTGTATCCTATTGAGATTGAGAACTATCTGCTTGAACACCCAGGAGTGCTCCAGGTTGCAGTTTTTGGAGTTCCAGATAAAAAATATGATGAAGAATGTTGTGCAGTTATAAGAAAAGATGATCTTAAATTAAGAGATATAGATGAATTAAGAGATTGGTGTGCATCGCGAATCTCAAGATGGAAAATTCCTCGTTATTTCTTTTTTACTGAAACTTTCCCTGTTACCCCTTCAGGGAAAATTCAGAAATTTAAGTTACAACAAAAATACGCTGAGCTAATATCAGCAGAATAGAGCAGGGAAACTAATAAAATTATGAAAATGAATTATAAAAAATATAAAGCACTTAAAATTAAAAGATCAGAACGTATATTGACTATCACTATCAACCGTCCTGAAGAGATGAACGCAGTCAATGAGCAACTTCATTCCGAATTTTCCACCATCTTTCTTGACGCAGAATTTGATGATGAGGTAGATATCGTGATCCTAACTGGCGCAGGTAAAGCATTTTGTGCGGGAGGAGATTTAAAATGGCTGCTTGGGGTACATGGGGATCCAGTGCAAACTGCTTATCACATAAACCATGATAGAAAAATCCAAAATGCAATGCTAGACATGGAAAAACCAATAATTGCAAAAGTTAATGGACCTGCAATAGGACTCGGTTGTTCTCTTGCCCTATTTTGTGATTTTATATATGCAACTCCAAGATCTAAATTTGCAGATCCTCATGTATCCGTTGGTCTTGTTGCAGGTGATGGGGGTTGTGTAATTTGGCCCCAATTAATTGGTTATGCTAGAGCAAAAAAATATTTACTCACAGGCGAACAAATCTCAGCTACAGATGCTCTTTCTATTGGATTAATCACAGAGGTTATAGAAGAAAAAGAGATTGATAAAGCAGTAGATGCGCTCGCTAAAAGACTAAGGGATGGAGCTAAATATTCTATTCGCTGGACTAAAACATCTATTAATGCAGGTTTAAAGGTTATGGCAAACTCGATAATTGATAGGGCGGCTGCCTTCGAGAATGTTACTCAGTTAATGGAGGATCACAAAATTGCTCTCAAGGCATTCGCCCAAAAAAAACAACCAAAATTTAAACAAAAATAAGATCACGTGATATGAATTACACTCACAAAGAGCCTGAACATCTTTCTATGATAAGAAATACTCTTAGACAGTTTATCGAAAAAGAGATGCCAAGAGAAAAGGTAAACCTTTGGGATAGAGAGGATTATTTTGATAGACAAGTTTATCAAAAACTTTGCTCCTTAGGAGTAACATCATTAACTGTTCCCGAGGAATTTGGTGGAAGTGGTCAAGACTTATTAGCCACTATTGCGGTTATTGAAGAGTTATCCTCAAGAAGCGTTGGTATGGCTTCAGGCTTTATTTATTGTTCGTGTTATGCTGGTTTAAATCTTGTAGATGTCGCATCAGATCACCAAAAAAAGACTTTACTTCCAAAAGTAGCTGAAGGCAATTTGATGTTCTCATATGGTATCAGCGAACCTGATGTTGGTGCAGATGTAGCAAGTGTAAAGACATCTGCTGTAAGAGATGGGGAAGAATTGATTATCAACGGCAGCAAGAGATGGTGTTCTGGAGCAAAGATTACGGATTATATTTATACTCTAGTAAGAACCGGTCCCATTGAAGATAGGTATAAAAACCTATCCTTAGTATTAATTCCACCTAGTGCCGAGGGCGTTATTGTGGAACCACAGCTTACACTAGGGCAAAAGGGCACAGGCGGGACTTGCGATGTTACTTTTAATGACGTCAGAGTACCGTTTAAAAACCTCATCGGAGAGGAAGAGGGCTGGAATAAAGGCTGGGAAAAGATTGTTAGGACTGGCTTGGATGTAGAAAAAATTGAGGTTGCGGCTCTAGCTTATGGAATTGCCAAAGCAGCTGTTGCAGATGCCTGGGATTATGCTCAAGATAGAACTCAATTTGGAAAAGCCATTGCAACTTATCAATCGATAAGGCACATACTTGCAGATGCTCAGGCTAAACTAGAAGCTTGTAGATTGATGACATATGAGGGAGCCTCTTTAGCCAACCAAAAAATTGAAGATCCTGCAAAAATGTCAATGATAAAGTTATTCGTTACTGAAACAGCGGTAGAGATTGTGCTTAATTGTCAAAAAGTATTTGGAGCGTATGGGTATTCCAGAGATTTTTGTATGGAAAGATATGTTCGAGATATTTTAGCAATGCCCATCTTGGGCGGTTCTTCTGCAATTCAAAAAAATAATATAGCCAATAGGTTGAATTTACCTAAATAAATATAATTATTTTCTTTTACATTTATAAACATTCTTATTAAAATTTAATGACTTATACACCGGGGGGTGGTATGAAAAGATTATCTATAATTACTTTTGCGCTTTTATTTTCATTTGTTTACGCTGATGCACCTGTTGAGGTTGCAACCGCAAAACAAGATAAAGATCAAAACAATGCTTCCACACAAGTTGAATCAAGACCTGTAAGTGTTGGAGCATACGAATCAGAAGGATCTGTGGGTTCGTCTGGTGGAATTGAAGAGGTAGTGGTAACTGCTTCCAAAAGAGAGCAATCATTACAAGATGCTCCTATTGCGATTACAGCACTGACAGAATCTACAATTGAAGATTTAAGTATTGCTAGCCTTACTGACGTTCAATCAATGGCTCCAAACGTTCATATCCTAAGAGCTCCTGGTAATAATACAGGCAGCACTATCACAATCAGAGGAAATGGCACCATGAACCCTGCGATTACCTGGGAAAATGCAGTTGCGATATATGTTGACGGTGTCTACGTAGGGAAAACCCAAGGATCACTTTTTGATATGGTTGATCTTCAGAGGGTTGAACTTTTAAGAGGTCCTCAAGGCACATTATATGGCCGAAATGCTCTAGCAGGAGCTATAAATTTTGTTTCTAAAAAGCCATCTGGAGCTGGAGGAGAGTTTTCAGGTACAGTTGGTAATTATGGCTACAAATCTGCAAAAATAAGTTACGACGTAGCTCTTGGAAATAATGTTTTTGCAAAAGTTACTGGCCTGAAAAAAACAAGAGATGGTTTTTATCAAAATAACGAGTCTCCTTATGGTATCGCTCAAGGTGTTGTAGGCTCAAATCCTATACAAACAGATGAGTTAGATACCTTGGATCTTAAATCATCAAGATTTGTGCTTTCATATCAAGGTGATAAAGTTAATTGGGATTTCGCTGTTGATACAAGTGAGCAAAATAATACACCTCCATTTGGCCACCTAACGAGACTTCTTCCTAATTGGAGTGCTGTTTTTGGTGTTGGAGAAATACCAGGATTATTACCTCCAGGCTACAAGCTATGGCCGCTTGAAAAATTTGTAGTCAATGGAAGACAAACCAATGTAAGTGTTGACGCACCTACCAGAGAAAGATCTTATATTAAGGGTCAAAGCTTCACTATAAGTTTTGACACTCAATTTGGAGAGTTAAAAACTATATATTCTGAGAGAAAACTTGATTGGTTTGACTTTTTGGATCTCGATGGCTCACCATTCCCAATTTTCCATACTAGCAGAGATACAACTTACGATTCTGACAGTATAGAAGTTCAATTAGTTGGATCTAGAGGTAATGTTGATTACGTAATAGGTTACTTCCAGTTTAATGACGGCGCTTTTACAAACAATCCTCAGTATCCTTTTGCTTTAGACAATCCTGAAGGGCAAAAATATTCTGGAGATACTGAAGCAGATGCAGTATATGCTCAATTTGATTTCCATCTTACAGACAAAACTACATTAACTCTTGGTACAAGAAATACCGATGAAGACAAGGCTGGATTTAAAACTTATTCTGCATTTGGAGTATCCGCATCTTCTTCTGCTAGTTTTTCTAATACTTCAAATACTTTTATCTTAAGCCACCAAATTTCTGAAAATACAAATGTTTACGCAAAATATGCAGAAGGATTTAAGGGCGGGGGCTACAATGCTGAAGAAGCAGTTAACTACGCAACCTTCCAACTTGCAGATGGTTTTAAAGCATACAAGCCAGAAATTATAGAATCGACAGAATTTGGTTTAAAAGGCATCTATCTTGATAACAAACTTTCCTTAAATTTAGCTTACTTTATGAATGATCATACTGATATGCAGGTTGCTTACTTTACTGCAGCTGGCGCTGCCGCAAGTGAAGTCCTTAATGCTTCTGCAGAAATAGATGGATTTGAAATAGAGATGCAAGCATATTTATCAGATGTATCTAGACTAAGTTTAACAGCTGGCCTCTTAGATATAGGTGGATATACCGGAAATAATTATGCGAGTGACGGTTTTGTGTTGCAAGCCTTCCCTTATTCTCCTCAAGATACTTACTTCTTAAGTTATGAGAGAGATTTTAGTAATTTCACCCTTAGGATTGATCAAGAACACGTTTCTGAACATTATGCATTTCCTTATGACTCAAAAGATCCAAGATATGAGCACAGCTATCATAAAGGCAGAGACCTAACCAATCTCAGGATTATTATGGATCCATCTGACAATGTTGATTTAGTATTCTGGGTCAAGAATTTAACTGATAAAGAATACTCATACACCAACATCCCCTTTGGTCCAGCATTTGGAAATTTAAATATGACTTATTTTGCTCCTCCTAGAACGGTTGGAGTTGATTTAAGATTTAAATTCTAAAAAAAACGATATTCGCAGCAAGAGACATACTCCTTGCTGCGAAATTTTTATATGAATAACCTACTCTTGTTTGAAGATCAGCTTTCCAGCGAGGAACGGTTGATTTCAGAAAATGTTGCTAACTATTGTTCTCAAAAGCTTTATCCAAGAATCATTGATGCAAATAGAAATGAAACCTTTGATAGAAATATTTATTATGAAATGGGGGAGCTTGGTATTCTAGGGGCAACAATTCATGGGTATGGCTGTGCAGGAATTAACTATGTATCTTATGGTTTGATTACTCGAGAGATTGAAAGAGTAGATTCAAGTTACAGATCTGCATTAAGCGTGCAGTCTTCCCTTTCAATGTATGCAATTTATAAGTTTGGATCAGAGGATCAGAAAAATAAATTTCTACCAGAAATGGCAAAAGGAAACTTAATAGGCTGCTTCGGATTAACAGAGCCAGATGCTGGATCAGATCCAGGTTCAATGCTTAGCAACGCAAAAAAAATTGATGGCGGTTATTTATTAAATGGCTCTAAAACTTGGATTACTAATGCACCTATTGCAGATGTATTTGTAATATGGGCAAAAGACGATCAAGGGGTATTAAGAGGCTTTATCACTGAGAAGGGAGTTAAAGGTCTGGAGGTAAGAAAACTCCAAGGAAAATTTGCATTAAGAGCCTCCACTACTGGCCAAATTTTTATGCAGGATGTGTTTATCCCAGAAGAAAATATTTTACCTAAAGTTCAAAGTTTTAGGGGACCGTTTAGCTGTCTCAACGTTGCTAGATATGGAATAGCTTGGGGAGTGTTGGGTGCTGCTGAGTTTTGCTGGACTCAAGCTAAAGATTATGTTTTAAATAGAAAGCAATTTGGTGCTCCTCTTGCAAGTAAACAGCTTGTGCAAAAAAAGTTAGCTGACATGGAAACAGAGATAAATCTTGGTTTGCAAGCAGTTTTGAGAGTTGGCAGATTAATAGATGAAGATAGATTTCAGCCTGAGATGATTTCAATGGTTAAGAGAAACAATTGTCAGAAAGCATTGGATATAGCTAGAGCTGCAAGAGATATGCATGGAGGCAATGGCGTAATTGATGAATTCCATGTTATAAGACACGTGATGAATTTAGAGGCAGTCAATACTTACGAAGGAACTCATGATGTTCATTCATTAATTCTTGGAAGCAGACAGACTGGAATTTCAGCATTCTAATTTTTTTAAATAAAATCAATTGATACAAGTAACAGATTTAAAAAAATCCTATAAATTAGGTACCCAAGAATTAGAAGTACTTAAAGGTATTAATTTTACAATCCATAAAGGCGAATATGTTGCGATTATGGGGCCATCTGGTTCTGGAAAATCAACTCTAATGAACATAATTGGCTGCTTGGATTCTCCAACGTCAGGCTCATATCAGCTCAATGGCAAAGAGGTATCTAATATACCTGATGATGATTTATCTAGAGTAAGAAATAAAGAAATAGGTTTTGTTTTTCAGAATTTCAGTCTACTTCCAAGAAATACCGCCCTAGAAAATGTTATGCTTCCCTTGCAATATGCAGGTTTTGATAAGCAAGAGAGACTTAATCTAGCAAACAAAGCTCTAGCTCAAGTAAATCTGCAAGATAGAGTCAATCATAAACCCTCTGAAATGTCTGGTGGTCAACAGCAAAGAGTGGCTATAGCTCGAGCCTTAGTTACAAATCCTTCAATTATTTTTGCCGATGAGCCCACAGGTAATCTTGATACAGTTACCGGTGAAGAAGTATTAAAAATATTTCGAGATCTTCACAATAATGGCCAAACTATTATACTTATAACCCACGAACCCGATGTTGCTAAACAGGCTAGTAGGATAATTTTTATTAAAGACGGACTTATAGAATATGATAAAGCTAACTAAATCAAAGATCTTATTTTCCTCTCTTTTCTTACTTGTAGCTTGCGGGGGCTCAAAAGAACAGGATGATTTTAAATTTTATACAAAAAAAGAAATAGGAGCTAAGCAGCTTCAACTCACAGTGGAGGCTTCCGGCACTGTAGAAGCAATCTCTTCAATTGAAATCAAATCAAAAGCCTCTGGAGAAATTTTATTTCTGGGTGCTGAAATAGGCGACTTTATAGAAAAAGGCGAAGTCCTTGCAAGGATTGACCAAAGAACACCTAAAAATAATCTTGAACAAGCTACAGCTGATCTTGAAGTAGCAAAAGTGAGGTTAGCAAATGCAGAAAGCCAATTCATAAGGTCTGAAAAACTTCATAAGGAAGGCAGTATAAGTGATAAAGCTTTTGAGGATGCCCAAGAAGCTTTCTCGTCAGCAAAATCTCAGTATGTAAGATCCAATGTTTTTCTTGAAAATGCAAAAATATCTCTTGATGATACTTTAGTTAGGTCGCCAATAAACGGAACCATCATTTCAAGAGCTGCAGAGGTTGGTCAAGTGATTACATCTCCTACTGCCGCTGTTGGTGGTGGAACTCTTTTAATGGAAATGGCAGATCTTAACAATGTTAGAGTTAGAGCTCTTATTGATGAAATAGATATCGGTAAAATTATTATTGGCCAAGAGGTTACACTTAGGGTATCAGCCTACAGAGATAAAAAATTTACTGGGTTGGTATCAAAAATTGAGCCACAGGCAAAAGAAGATCAAAACGTAACCACCTTTCCTGTTCTAATCGATATTGAGAACAAAGATAATCTTTTGCTTATTGGTATGAATACTGATGTAGAGATTGAAATTATAAAAGAAGAGGTTGCTTTGGCTCTTCCAGCTGGATCACTGCGAACAAGAAAAGATGTCAAGAGTGTGGCTTTATTATTAGGAATACCAGAAGACGAAATTTCTTCTTTCTTGGCAAATAGAGTCGAGGGGGAAGGTTATACAGCATTTATTGTTTTTAAAGACACTAACCAAGGACCTAAAATGAATTGGGTGGAAGTTGGTAAAACAGATTTAAATAATGTTGAATTAATCAGTGGCTTGGATAGACAAGATATTGTATACGTACTTCCAAGTGAGGGTTTGATAACTTATCAGCAAAGATTTTCTGAAAGATTAAAAAGCAGATTTAGTTAATGCCAATCCAAGAATCAATTTTATCTGCGCTTGATTCTATAAGAGCTAACAAGCTTCGCTCTATTTTAACAACTCTTGCAATTATCATAGGTACTGCTGCGGTAATTGCTATGGTATCTATGGGTTCAAGTGCTCAAAAAGCTATAGATGAGTCTATTTCTGATCTTGGTGCCAGAACAATTTATGTATATCCATCCTCTTCAAGACAGGGTGCAACCAATACAAGCGATGCTCCGCTAGATATTAAAGATGCGCTAGCCTTGTCCAAAGATAAAGAAATACCCTGGCAGATAGCTCCAGAACTTCGAGGTAATAGACAAATAAAGTTTGGCAATGAGAATTCAAGCCTATCAATTGTTGGAAGTACTAGTGATTACTTTTCTATAAGAGGATATGAACTTGATAGCGGTGTTTTATTTAATGAAAATGATGATCTTGCTCGTAAAAGAGTTGTTGTGATTGGCTCAAAGGTTGCAAGTGAACTCAAAACTACAACAAAGGCTTTACTTAATAATGATATTTTTATTTCAAATATTGCCTTCAAGGTCATAGGGGTCTTAAAAGAGGAAGGAGCAGGTTGGGGCCCTAATCCAGATGATACTATTTACACACCCTTGTATACCGCTGCAGACAGAATACTTGGTACAGAAATAATAGGTTCCATAAATGTTAATTTTCCTGTTGAGTACAAAACCGAAGAAGTAATGATCGCAATTGAGCGAGTTTTAAGAAGGGAACATGATATAGGTCCAGGAGAAGAAAATAACTTCCGTATTAATGACTGGGGACAGGCTTTGGATTTACAAAGGCAAGCAACTTCAATATTCTTTGCGTTAATTATTGGAATAGCTTCTCTAAGCCTAATGGTTGGCGGAATTGGGGTTATGAACATAATGCTTGTGTCAGTAACTGAACGAACTCGAGAAATAGGACTAAGAAAAGCGCTTGGAGCAACAAAAAATATCATCCTACTTCAATTTATTATTGAAGCAGTTATCCTTTGTTTAATTGGTGGATTCATTGGAGTTGTGCTTGGAAGTGTCATCTATTTTTTAGTTGCTTTAGCGCAAGATTGGCCGTTAGTTTTTCCATTAACCGCTATCATTGGATCGGTAACTTTCTCTGCTGCAGTAGGTCTATTTTTTGGAATTTGGCCTGCTAAAAGAGCTGCTAATATGGATCCTGCGGTTGCTTTACGATACGAATGAAATTAAAAGTACTTCAACTCCTCCCTGCTCTAAACCACGGAGGCGTTGAGAGAGGTACTTTAGATCTTTCTAATTTTCTGATTAGAGAAGGGCATGAATCAGTCGTTGTCTCGAGTGGAGGGATATTTGCTGAAGAGATAACTAATAGTGGCGGATCTCATTATGCTATTCCTATTGCAGAAAAAAAAATCTCTACTCTTCTTCAATACAAGGAGTTAGCTAGAATTTATAAACATGAACTTCCTCACATCATTCATATAAGATCAAGGTTTCCAGCATGGGTGCATTTTCTTGCTATAAGATCTCTAAAGGAAGCAGATTTTTTACCAAGGGTTGTGAGCACATTTCATGGCCTATACTCTAAGCCATGGTACAGTAAATCAATGACTTATGTCGACAAAACCATAGCTATTTCTCAAATTGTGCACAAGTATATTCTAGATAATTACAAAATAAATGCAGAAAATATTAAATTGATATATCGAGGTTGCGATACTTCTATTTTTAACAATAGTCCTTTTGATAATTCTTGGGTAGAAAATTTTTATAAAAAGTTTCCTGAAGTCAAGGACAAAAAAATTATTCTATTTCCATCCAGGGTAACTGCTTGGAAAGGTATTGAATCATTTGGAAAAGCTTTAAGTCTATTATCTGGGTCTGATTGGATTGGAGTTGTAGCTGGCCCAATTGCAACGAATAAACAAAATTATTATTTAAAATTGCAAACTCTTTTTGCAGATCTCATTGCTTCTAAAAAACTATTATTTATTGGAACTCAAAGCGCAATAGAAAATTTATACAAGATATCTTGCATAACTTTAAATCTATCTCAAAAACCCGAACCTTTTGGAAGAACCATCATTGAGGCAGCAGCTTGTGGTTGTAAAGTAATCGGTTGGAATCGTGGCGGGGTTGGAGAATCTATTAATCAAATTGATCCTTCTGGATTAGTTGAATTTAATGATTTTAAGAGTTTGGTAAATTCGATAAGGACAGCTTTGAATTATTCTAATCACAAGTCAATCCTGCCCGAACAATTTACCTTAGACTATCAATGCAGAGAAACTTTAGCGCTTTATTTGGATATTTTAAAATCTAACGAGTAATGTTCAACGAAGTGTTTTTTGATTGTTGAAATATCAATCTTTGAAGCATTGCGCACAAAAAAACTAATTAGGTTAAGCAAATTTTTCTCATCCAGATGCATCTCAATTGGGAAAAATTCTCTCATTAGATGAGTACCCACACCAATAACTGGAATTTCTTGCAATATTGCTTGTGTGACAACTTGATCTGCATGCATCTTATTCGTAAGGACAATCACTCCATCAGAGCCCTTAAGATGTTTTGTTATATGTTCAATATTGATAATTTGATCTATATCTATTGATGAATATTCTTTTTGGCTAAATTTTTGCTTGGTTGAATAGGATATTTCTTTTTCGCTTAGTACTATAAGTGTGTTAGGTTGACCTCTCCAAATTTTGATAATTTGCTGTAAAAGTGAGTTATCCCATTCATCAACATAGGCTGTAAAGGTTTGATTGTTATTCATTGAATAAAATTATTTTTCTAGCCGTTTTTTAATTTCATAAGCGACTTTTTCAACTTCGCACATTGGTGAATTTTTAATTTGGGGTTTATGGATTTGAGTAATAGAAGCCTGACCTATACCTACCACACCTACATATCCGATTAAGCCTTTAGATTTAATCGATTCATAATAATCGTTGAATTTATTCCTTCTGAAAGAGAATGTTGATTGTTTGGTAATAACATCATTAGCTTGAATTACGTATGTAGCTCCCATGGAAGACAGGCATTCAGATACTAGATTAATGCTATCGGGGGTAACAAATTTTTTAGATGATGTTGCAATGAGGTGTTGGAATTTTTCTGTAGAGGTGTTTTCCACATCGAAAATATTTAGCAGAGCATGATCCATTTTTGTTACTTTATTCCAAAGATCTTGGGGAGTTCTTCTTGAGTTGCAGAGAAAAACCTTATGATGAGGATGAACGTTTAATATATGTGAAATATTACTTAATAGGAGTTTGTCTTGGAATTGCATCTTAGCAGTTGGGCCTCCTATAGCGATCAATAGAGTATCTTTTAAAGTCTCAACGAAGCTCACTTCTGCAAGTGATCCTTCATGAGTGATTACATTGGAGGGAAGTTTTGATTTTCCAAAATCATGTTTCGGGGTTATAACTAAATCGTATTGTTTTATTCCAAATGTGGGTTTCATCAATGCGACTGAAAACACATTTTTATGTTTTAAAAAAAATTTTTTTAATGACTTAATTTTTTTATGGGATTGATGGCCTGCCCCGATTATCAAGGTCTTAGAAAAGTTAGATGGTGTTATAGTCCTTGCAAAGGACGACAAATCATCATTTAACTTAAGCTTTATAACTTCGGTCTGCTGAAGTTTGCTTAACTCATTTACTAATGCAAACAATGGTCTGTTATGTCCAGTGCTTTTGTCCTCAATGGCTATCAATCTCATAGGAACATTATAGTGAATTCTTAATTTTTCGATAAAAATTAGGAATTAAATGAATTACCTAAATAATCTCATATTTTATGTATCATAGTTAGTATGTTCTTTTTACCTCTTTTTGATGATAATCCCACCAAATCATTTCCTCTCATCACCAGGACAATTATTCTTATAAATGTTTTAATTTATTTTTCTCAACTTACTCTTTCAGAATTACAACTTAATAATTTCTATGCCAGTTTTGGATTTATTCCTTTTGATTTCTTTAATTCCAATAATTTCTTTTACCTTCCAGTATTTACCTCTCTTTTTGTTCATGGCGGATTTATTCATTTAGCATCGAATATGCTTTATTTATGGATATTTGGCGACAATATTGAAGACAGGTTAGGCAGATCAAAATTTATTCTTTTTTATTTTTTTGGTGGTTTCGCGGCATCTTATTTTCAAGCCCTGTTTGAGCCAAATAGCTTAATTCCCCTCATAGGAGCAAGTGGTTCTATAGCGGCTGTTCTAGGGGCCTATTTACTAATATTTCCAAAAGCAAACATAAAGGTTCTTTTTTGGTTCTTTATTTTTTTACAAATAATCAATGTTCCAGCATTTTTGGTATTAGGTGTGTGGATCGTTGGGCAATTTTTCTCATTGGAATCAATGGTAGAGAGCAATATTGCTTACGTAGCTCATATTGGTGGCTTTTTTACAGGAATTTTTCTTTTTTTAATTTTTAAAAACAAACAGACTAAAATTTTTAGTGAATCTAAATCTAAACCGTTTGAAAAATCTAATTTAAGAGATATGTACACTTCAAGTATTTACGATAGAAAACGATCCTCAGGAATAAAGAAATATGACTAGAATTGCTGTAATCGGGGCCGGTATATCCGGTTTGAGTGTATGTTATTTATTAAGTAAGCACTCAGAATTTCATATTGATTTGTATGAAAAAGAGAACAGGCTTGGAGGACATACTCATACTCATGAGCTTGAAGTGAAAGGAGATGAGGTAAGAGTTGATAGTGGTTTTATAGTATTTAATCACATCAATTATCCCAATCTGACTAGATTGTTCGAAGAGCTTAACGTTGAGATCAATAATAGTTCAATGTCATTCTCATACTGCACGAGTAATTCAGCATGGTCTTCACAGGATTATAAAAATTTATCCTTTGTAATAAAAAAATCAAGTTTAAAGCGAATGTTTGAAATTATTAGGTTTAAAAAATTGGCGTTATCAAATAAAAAGCGAATAACCTCCCAATCTCTAGGAGATTGGCTCTTTGCTAATAATTTCTCTAGTGAATTCGTTAATGAGTATGTCTTACCAATGTCTTCATCTATATGGTCTAGTCATTTCGATGTTATTAAAGATTTTCCTTTTGAGACTTTCGTAAGTTTCTTCGATAATCACCAATTGTTTAATTTGGTTAGCAGACCTCAATGGAAGTCCCTTGATAACGGAAGCGATCAGTACATCAAAAAAATGCAATCTGCTTGGAAGGTAAATTCTGTCTTCCTTGACGCAAATCCACAAATTAGTCGCACTGAAAATTTCTGTATAACCAATCAAGGTAAATCATATGAATATGACAAGATCATTTTTGGCTGTCATGCAAATCAAATAAACCAAGTTTTTCCTGAAATCAACAACATTCTTGATTCTCAAGTTTTAAACAAATTTAAATACACTGACAATCCAATTTCAATCCATACCGATCTTGATGTCATGCCCAAAAATAGAAAACAATGGAGTTCATGGAATGTCCAAAACATTAACGATAAATTCTTTTTAACTTATTGGATGAACAATTTACAAAGACTCAACACCAAGCATGACATTTTTATATCTGTGGGAGAGCATTCAAGAATATCAAAGCAGAAAATGATAAAAGCTTTTAATTATCAGCATCCTATTTACTCCTCTGAATCGATTAAAGCGCAACATGACTTAGATGCATTACAGGGCAAAGCTGGTATTTATTATGTTGGCGCATACTTAGGATATGGATTCCATGAAGATGGTCTAAACAGCGCTATTAGGGTTTCAAACTTAATTAAGGAAGCTCTGGGTGTATTTTAACGGTAAAGTCTTTCACAAAAGAGTAGTTGATAGAACTCATCAATTTAATTATCTCTACCCAGCAGAGTTATTCACTGATATTTACTGTCTTGATAACAAGAGATTCAAAGATCATTTACTTAAGTCTTTCCCAAGATTTATTGACACCATTCATCCCGGGCTTGAAGATCTTCTCCTTGAATGCAAGTTAATTTTTTCTGGTAATTTGGAGGAAATTGAAATTGATTTGCTAGCTTTACCAAATAATTCTATTTTGAATAGATTTAACCCAGTTCGTTTCTTTTTTATTATGCATAAAAATAACTGCCTGGGTTTAATAGCTGATGTCACAAACACATTTAAAGAAAAACGTGCATATTTTGTTCACAACAATGGAAAAATAATTGATAGAACGACGCTTAAAACAAAAAAAGACATGTATGTCTCTCCCTTTAATGAGAAACATGGTTGTTATGAGTTCCAATGTAATTACTCAAGGCAAAGTCTCAAGATAGATATTAATCAATTTTTTAATAACAAAATTATTGTGAAGACAAGATTGCAGGGGAGTTTCTTGTTAAAAAGAACTTTAATTCAAAGGTTAAATTTGCTCTTTTCTGGGGTGTTAGTTATTCCGCGCATTCATTGGCAAGCTTTGGTATTATTCCTCAAAAAACATACTATCTTTCCTCACGGAGATTCTGGGTACCACAATGAAAATACTTGATAATTTTATTTCTAAGGCTTTATCCAATATTTCACAGGGTTTGCTTATTCTTACCCTTCCAAGCGGAGAAATTAAGACATTTGGGGAAAGTGGTCTTAGCGCAGATTTAACCATTCATTCCTACAAGGCTATTAGGCTCATAATTCAAAAAGGCGATGTTGGGTTTGCGGAAGCATATTTTAAAAACTATTGGTCCACAAATAATATCTTAATCCTTTATGAAGTATTGGTGGCAAACTTAGATGCCATGCAAAAACAACTTAAAAATAATACCTTAAGCAAGCTATTAAGTTACATGAGACATTTGCTTAGGTTTAATAGTATTTCTGGTAGCAAAAAAAATATTCATGCTCACTATGATCTAGGCAATGATTTCTTTTTCCTTTGGTTGGATAAGTCTAAAACCTATTCCTCTGCTCTTTTTGAGAGTATTAACAGCTCTTTAGAGGATGCTCAAAAAAATAAATACCAAGCAATTTTAAATACATTAAATTTGCCCAGAGGATCATCTATTTTAGAAATTGGTTGTGGTTGGGGTGGTTTTATGGAACTTGCAGGCAATGCAGGTTATAGGGTTGATGGACTTACTATATCTGAAGAGCAATTTAAATATTCATCAGATCGCTTAAAGAGTTTTTCAGGTTGTTCTGTGATATTTGAAGATTATAGAAACCACTTTGGAAAATACGATGCAATTGTTTCAATAGAAATGTTTGAGGCCGTGGGCTCTAAATACTGGAATACTTTCATGGATAAAGTTAGCTCTCTGTTGCGTTCAGGTAGTAGAGCAGTTATTCAAGTTATTACCATTAGAGATGATTTATTGCCACAATATCTCCGCTCGGCGGATTTTATTAAAACCTATATTTTTCCTGGTGGAGAGTTAATTGGTAAAAATAAATTACAATCTCTAGCACTGGAAGCAGGCTTAAAGCTAGAAAAGACTTTATGCTTTGGTAAGGATTATGCCAAAACACTAGAGCATTGGTATCTAAGGTTTAAAGAGGTTGAAAACACGATCCTAACCCTAGGTTTTGACAAAAGATTTATAGATATTTGGGAAACCTATCTAGCTTATTGCAGAGGGGGGTTCCTTGCAGAGCGGATCGATGTTGGACAATTCTCGTTGATCAAAGAATAGTGTCAGAAATATATTTCAAGAATAATTGGGGAGCTTTCAGAGCTAGGTTTGATGCCGATAAGAATTTAGTGCATTTAATAAAAACTAACAAACATTCAAGAAAATTGGTTGCTCATGAGCTGGGAAATATTCTTGAATCCTTCTTTAATCAAGAACAATTTTCTTTACCTAATATAAGACTACATGGCACTGAATTTCAGTTAAAAGTATGGAATGCGATTGCAAAAATTCCCCTTGGTAAGACCATGACTTATAAAGAGATAGCTCAGATCATAAACCATCCAAAAGCTTCAAGAGCAGTAGGAACAGCTTGTAAAATGAACCCCATTGCATTCTTGATTCCTTGTCACAGAGTAATTTCTAGCACAAATGGAATAGGAAATTATTATTATGGTGAAAAATTAAAAAGATTACTGCTTACAAAAGAGGCTAATTTTGGAAGATAAGATAACTCAAAAGATATTAAATGCATTTAATGTCGAGAATCTTTTTATTGAGAATGAAAGTCATTTGCACGCAGGTCAAACTAGCAATTCTCATTTCAAGATTATTCTTATTTCAAATGATTTTGAAAAATTGACTCTTATACAAAGACATAAAGCAGTTTATGATACCTTAAAAGAAGAAATGAAAAGTATTCATGCTTTGTCATTACACCTCTTTTCAACTAATGAAGACATTCAACAGGACTTATTAATTTCACCAAACTGTTCAAAGAAAAAATGATAAAGTCTCTGTTAAGCTCTTCTGTAAAACGACCAGGGTTTGTATTAATGGTAATCATAGTTTTAGCCATTATTGCTTCTCTTGGCTTAAAAGACTTTAAATTAGATGCTTCATCAGATGCCTTAGTTCTTGAAAATGATGATGATTTAAAAATCTATCGAGAAGTTAATGCCAGTTATGGTGGTTCAGATTTCCTGATCATCACTTTCACACCAAATGAGGGAGTCTTTTCGCCTAGTGCTTTGGCTGTGTTAGCTTCCCTTGAAACAGAGTTAAAGAAATATGCAGAAGTGAGCCAAGTTTTATCCCTACTAGATGCTCCCATATTCTTTCAGCCAAAAGTCGGACTTTCTGAAATAGCAGATAACATTAAGACTTTGGAGACAGATGGAATAGATTTAGCTGCTGCAAAACAGGAGATTCTAGACAACCCAATTTACTCTGAGCTTATCATTTCCAAAGATGGAGGGACTACTGCGCTCCAAATCCAGTTTAACGATAACCAAGAATACCGCCAACTCATCAATCAAAGGTATGCAATTTTAGATTCTGAAAACCCAAATAAATTACGACTTGCAGAGATCAATTCAAAAATTAGCGAAATAAATGAAAAGGAATCCGCTGCTCGGAACATGTTAATTGATGATCTCAGAGATTTGCTTTCTCAATACCAAAACCAAGGCACCCTTTTTTTAGGTGGCCCATCTATGATTGCCAAGGACATGATGGATTATATTCGTGCAGATTTAATCAATTTTGGAATAGGGGTTGCTTTAGTTTTTTGTATCATATTATTCCTGTTCTTCAGAAACATTTGGTTTGTAATTTTGCCTTTAGTTAATGCATTTTTTACTACCTTCTTTACCGCAGGAATTTTAGGTATTTTTGATTGGAAAATTACGGTTGTTTCCTCAAACTTTATAGCTCTACTCCTAATCCTAACGATTTCATTAACAGTCCATTTTTTAGTTAGATTTAGAGAATTGTCCACCAATTCAACCAACAACACTGAAACAGTTTTAGAAACATGCAATCAAATGTTGAGACCCTGTTTTTTTGCGGCGTTTACTACCGCAGTAGCATTTCTGTCTTTGATGCTTGGAGACATTAAGCCCGTCATAGAATTTGGGAAAATGATGTCGGTGGGAATGATTTTTGCTTTTATTTTTACTTTCACTTTATTGCCAGCAATGCTTTCATTTATTTTTAATAATAAAACTAATCTTCAAGTGGAAAACAACTTTGGTGTTGCATTACTAGCTCTTAAAAATTTATCGTTGGCTAATACAAAATTTAATGTATTTATTTTTAGCATTATTTTTCTTGGTTTAATGTTTGGTTCATCAACTTTAAAAGTTGAAAATAGATTTATAGATTACTTTGATGAAACTACAGAAATCTTTCAAGGGATGAAACTTCTAGATGAACAGCTTGGAGGAACTGCTACGCTTGATATTGTAATCAATCAACCTGTTAACACTGGAACTGAAAAGGAGACACTTAAAAACTTAGAAGATGATTTATTTGAAGATGACCTTTTTAATGATGAGGGGTCAAATGCTTCAGGGTATTGGTGGAATTCTTATTCTTTAAAAAAACTAGAAGAAATCCATGATTACCTTGAAGAAAGAGAAGAAATTGGGAAGGTTCTGAGTGTTGCGAGCGGAATAAAACTTGCTAGAACTATAAACGACGGACAAGATCTAAATGATTTAGAATTGGCATTGTTAAGATCTGTACTCCCAGAAGATATTAAAAAATCATTATTGTATTCCTATATTACTGAGGACGACTCTCAAGTCAGAATAGCTACTAGAGTTAAGGAAACTGCTTCTAATCTTAATAGGAATGAATTGATAGAGAGTATTAAACATGATTTGGAATCTAATTTTGATATTGCTCCTGAAGATTTCAGCATCACCGGACTAGCTGTTTTGTATAACAATATGTTGCAGTCTTTATTTTCTTCACAAATAAATTCTCTATCCTTGGTTTTTGCAGTTATAGCGTTCATGTTTTATTTGATATTCCGTTCTTTTAAAATAGTGCTTATTGGCATGGCCCCAAATTTTTTAACAGCTCTAAGCGTGCTTGGGATGCTTGGGTTATTCCAAATTCCATTAGACATTATGACAATTACCGTTGCGGCTATAAGTGTGGGGATGGCAGTAGATAATACGATTCATTACCTATTTAGGCTAGTTAAAGAATCTTCTAATGCCACTATAGATGAGGCTATAGCAACATCACATCAAACTGTTGGACATGCGATAATGTATACAGCCTTAACCATTGCTGGAGGTTTTGGAGTATTTGTTTTATCAAATTTTACTCCAACCGTGTTGTTTGGAATTTTTACTGCTCTGGCATTAATGACATCATTTTTATCAACCTTGATATTCATGCCTGCTTTAGTAAAAATTTTTAACCTTAGAGGAGATTTAAGATGAGTGGTCCTTTAACAGGTATTAAAGTTTTAGAGTTTTCAGGAATTGGTCCAGGTCCTTTTTGTGGCATGATGCTTGCAGATCTTGGTGCTGAGGTAATCAGGTTAGATAGACCTCAGGCTCATGGAAAGGGAAACCCAATGGATTTTCAAAACAGATCTAAAAAGTCTATTACAGCCAATCTGAAGAATCCCGATACGGTCTCTGAAATTATGAAAATCATTAAAAATGTAGATGCAATCATAGAGGGTTTTAGACCTGGAGTAATGGAAAAATTAGGGCTTGGTCCTGAGGAATGCTTATTAGCAAACCCAAGATTAGTTTATGGCAGAATGACTGGTTGGGGACAAGAAGGTCCTTTGGCTCATGCAGCAGGTCATGATATAAATTACATTGCTTTAACTGGTGCCTTAGATTCAATAGGAAGAAAAAATGAAACACCACCCCCACCTTTAAATCTTATTGGTGATTATGGAGGAGGAGGTATGATGCTTGCTTATGGGATACTTGCAGGCATTATTAATGTTAGAAATGGTGGATCTGGTCAGGTAGTCGATGCAGCAATGGTTGATGGTGCAAGTGCTCTTATGGCGATGTTCTATTCTTTTAAAGCCTCTGGATTTTGGAGAGAGGAAAGAGGCTCTAATCTCCTAGATGGAGGAGCCCACTTTTACGATACATTTAAGTGTAAAGATAATAAGTATCTTTCAGTGGGGTCAATAGAACCCCAATTTTATGCAATTTTATTGGAAAAACTTGAACTTACTGATGAAAGATTTAAACAGCAGATGAATTCAGCATTATGGCCTGAGCTTAAAGAAAGTATTGCAAACAGGATTCTAACCAAAACTAGAGACGAATGGTCTGCTATTTTTGATGGGACCGATGCTTGTGTAGCTCCTGTATTAAGTTTATCCGAGGCGCCTGAAAATGAACATTTAAAGGCAAGAAAGACATTTATAGAAGTTGAGGGTTACATCCAACCAGCGCCAGCCCCTAGGTTTTCAAAGACTGCCAATCAGGTTAAGCATGCAGCTTCAAAGGCAGGACAACACAATCTAGAAATTTCTGAATTGTACGGTTTAGATATTTCTAGGTTAGGTTAAAAAATTTTAAACTATTCTCATACGCATGGTGCGCAATTAGCTCCTCAGACTCACCCCTGATAAGTCCAATTTCTTTAACTATATGAGGTAAATAACGGGGATGATTGAAGTTTTTGGTTGGTTTGGGTTTTAAATTTTTGGGCAATAAATAGGGACAATCTGTCTCTATCATAATTTTATCAAGAGGGACATAGCGAATTGAATCTAACAACTCTTGATTTCTATTGTAATCGCATATCCATCCAGTAATCCCAATAAATCCATCCAAATCTAAATAGTCTTTTAATTCCTTCTTATTGCCTGTGAAACAATGGACCACAAAAGGATTTTTTTGCACCGATTGAGCATCCTTCAAGTGATCTAGAAATATATCATGCGCATCGCGTTGATGGAGATAGAGGGGAAGCTCAAACTCTTGCGCAAGTTTAAGGTGAAAGGTGAAGGAAGATAGCTGATCTGCTTGAGAAGAAAAATTTCGATTAAAGTCTAAGCCCGTTTCTCCAATTGCGTTAGGCTTAAGTTTAAGGATGGTTTGTTTGAATTCTAGTTTGTTTATCTCATGAAGTTCTTTTGCACAATGAGGATGAATGCCAGCCATAAAGATTATCTTCTCTTTAAACATTGCTTTAATCTCTTGAATTCTTTTAAAGTCATGCACTGAAGAGCAGGTAACCACGAAGTGTTTAATTCCTAAATATTCTGATTCTTCGATAATTTGTAAAATATTATTATTGAATGCTTGATGAGTAAAATTACAGGCAATATCTATATAGTTAGGCATAAGCAGGATTAGATCTATTACAATAGCATGATAATTTTATGAATCAATTTGAGCAATTTCAAAAAGTTTTAGAATTAGAGCAAAAAACTGAGAATATTTTTTGTTTTAAGCCTAATACCAATTATTTTGTAGGACAAACTCCCCATGGTGGATACTTGATGGCTATGATGCATAAAGCGCTGGTGTCCGTTCTCCCTCATTCTACCGCTATTAATTCAAATGTTCTGTATTTGGATAGAACTGAAGCAGATTTGGTAGAGCTCCATGTAGATACATTTAAGCTTGGAAAGGGATCTTCCTCAGGTCAGGTAAAATTGATTCAAGATGGCAGAATAAATTGTACTTTTACTGCAATCTGCTCAGACCTTGATAAATTAGAAGGATATTCTGATATGCCTTCTCCGCTACCTAATACTTTTTATAATTGCCCAGCAAGCGAATTTATCACTATGAATTATGACAATATTCAAAAGGGGTTTACACCTTCTTTTATCCAACAACTCAATTTAACCGTTCATCCAGAACATAGCTGGTGGCTTAAAACAGATTTTGACAGATCTGGTGAAGCGCGTTGCTCTGGTTACCTTGAATTAGAAGGAGGGATTGCTGATCAATTCGCGCTTTCCTATTTTTCTGATATTTTGCCTCCCGTGGTTACTAACAAATATGGTCCTATAGGCTGGATTCCAACCTTAACTTTAACAACTAATATTCGGCAATTACCCTTAACAGAAAAACTTTTTATTGATGGTGTTGCAAAGGATTTAAATAATGGTTTTTTTGAGCAAGACTGCTCCATCTGGGATTTAAATGGAAATTTAGTTGCAACCAGTAGACAGATAGCCAAAATTCTAAAATCAAAAGAAAAATTAGAGAGATAAGGAAGTGAGATGAAATTTAAAGGTACGGATAAATATGTATCAACCGATGATTTAAGTTTAGCTGTTAATGCTGCTATAGCATTGGAGCGACCTTTGATTATCAAAGGAGAGCCTGGAACAGGAAAAACATTATTGGCTGTAGAAGTTGCTAAATCACTAGGAAAGGAGCTTATCGAATGGCACATAAAATCAACCACAAAAGCACATCAGGGTTTGTACGAATACGACGCTGTAACTCGACTCAGGGATTCTCAGCTAGGTGATGAGCGAGTAAAAGATATTCAAAATTACATTAAAAAGGGTAAGCTTTGGGAAGCTTTTCAATCAGAAGAACAGGTTGTTCTGTTGGTGGATGAAATAGACAAAGCAGATATTGAATTTCCAAACGATTTATTGCAAGAATTAGACAGGATGGAATTTTACTGCTATGAAATTAATGAGACTATCAAAGCAAAGCATAGACCAATCATCATTATCACTTCAAATAACGAAAAGGATTTGCCTGATGCTTTTTTGAGGAGATGTTTTTTTCACTATATCCAGTTCCCAGAAAGAGATACTATGCAGGAGATTGTAGATGTTCACTATCCTAAAATTAAAAAACAATTAGTTAAAAATGCTTTAGATATATTCTTTGATATTAGAAAGATTCCCGGTTTAAAAAAGAAACCATCTACAAGTGAGTTAATCGATTGGTTGAAGCTTTTAATGTCCGATGATATCCCTAGTGAGATTCTTAAAAATGCTGATAATTCCAAAGCAATTCCTCCTCTATACGGTGCTTTGCTTAAAAATGAACAAGACGTTCATTTGTTGGAGAGATTAGCGTTTATGAGTAGACGCAATCAAAATCAATAAGAATGCTGATAACGCTTTTTCATACCATTAAAAAATCAGGTGTTCCATGCACACTCAGAGAGCTACTGGATTTATTGGGCGCTATGGAAAAGAACTTTGCATTTGCGAGTCTTGATGAGTTTTATTTTCTTGCAAGAACAACCCTTGTAAAAGATGAAAAGCACTTCGATAAGTTTGATCGGGCTTTTGAAATATATTTTAAAGGGATTGAAAATTTGGAAGATATTTTTAAAGCCCTCATACCAGATGATTGGTTGCGTAAAGCTTTTGAAAAAGAACTTGATCCAGAAGAGCTTAAAAAAATTCAAACCCTTGGCGGTCTAGAGAAATTGCTTGAGGAATTCAAAAAAAGACTTGAAGAACAACAAAAAAGACACGAAGGCGGCAGCAAATGGATTGGTACAAATGGTACTTCACCCTTCGGCAATAACGGTCAGCATCCTGAAGGAATTAGGGTAGGAGGAGAAGGTCGTCAAAACAAAGCAGTTAAGATTTGGGAGCAACGTCAATATAGAAATCTTGATGATTCTCTTGAGCTTGGAACCAGAAATATAAAATTAGCATTAAGACGGTTAAGAAAATTTGCTCGCCAAGGAACTGATTTAGAGTTAGATATGCCGGGCACCATAAAATCTACAGCTAAAAATGGAGGAATTTTAGATATTAGCATGGTCCCAGAGAGAACCAACGCGGTAAAGGTGTTAGTATTCTTCGATGTTGGGGGTTCTATGGACCCCTTTATCAAACTTTGTGAAGAGTTATTTTCTGCAATTAAAACTGAATTCAAGCATTTACATTACTATTATTTTCATAATTGTGTTTATGAAACAGTATGGAAAGATAATAGAAGAAGATCTCAAGAGCGCTTCAATGTTCAAGATATCATTAACAAATATGGTGCAGATTTCAAATTAATTTTTGTCGGTGATGCAACTATGGCCCCTTACGAGATCACTAATAGTGGCGGCAGTATAGAGCATTGGAATGAAGAGCCTGGCGGGATTTGGGTTAAACGACTATGTGAACATTTTCAAAATGTTGCCTGGTTAAATCCGGTGCCTAAAGATCATTGGGATTACACGTCATCGGTCTGCATTCTAAGAGACTTGGTTGAAAAAAGAATGTATCCTTTAACACTTAAAGGATTAGAAGAGGGAATGAACAGTCTATCAAAATGAATCATAAAAATTTATCTGAAGGTATTAATTGGGGTCCTTTTACTTTAAGAATTCCCTTTATTCATATTAAATTTCGTACAGGAGAATTTTTACAGGGCCTAGTTATAGCAGGTGCAACCGCCTTTGCTGCTGCTCCCATGGCTATGAAACTTGGTCTTACCTTTGAGGAAGCAGTAGCTTTAAGTTTTATTGCAGGTACCTTAATTTCTGCCGGACCTATAATTTTTGGTGAACCTATGGCGCCTGGATGGGTGACGCCAGCTGTTCCAATTGTGTTGGGTGCACTAGCTTCAGCAGGCTATTACGGAGCTGGTCCTTGTGTAGAGGGCGTGTGTCAATACAATCCAGAAGCCTGGAGATTTCTCGCAGCAATGTGTATTGAATTTAGTATCCTTATTTTGATATTAGGGCTAACTGGTTTTGGTAAAGTTTTGGTTGAAAGAATACCTAGAGGATTAAAAGCTGGGATTATTCTCGGTGCTGCTTTAGCTGCTTTCTATCAAGTATTTTATGAGGATTTTGCTGCTTATGAAGCTCAACCAATATCTATGACTGTGGCAATATTCCTTTGTGTTATTACTACTTTTTCGAACCCTTTTAAAAAACTAGCTTTGCAGAATAAGTTTATTAAAGTGCTTGGTTCTTTAGGTTTATTGCCAGGCTTTGTAGTTGCTGGATTTGTAGCATTTTTTTTGGGCGAGTTAACGTTTAATATTGAATGGGGCTTTAAAATTCCTGATATTCCAGCCCTCATTGTTAAAACCTCTCCACTATATCTTGGATTGCCTTCCATACAAATGTTTATAGATGCATTGCCTTTGGTTTTGATTGGCTACATGTTGTTATTTGGAGATTTGGTAACTGCAACCGAAGTTTTGCTTGATGCTCAGAAAAATAGACCAGATCAAAAGCTTCCTATTGACCTCAACAGGTCTCATTTATCGGTAGGCATCAGAAATTTTATTGGTACCTTTCTAAATCCTTTTTTTCCAACTCAAGGAGCGCTTTGGACTGGAGTACATGTGGTTGTTGCTGAACGCTGGAAAAAGGGGCCCGATGAAATGCCATCAATTTTTGATGGGATTGGGTCTTACTATTTAATGGGTATGCCATTCCTATATTTCTTTCTTCCTTTTGTTACCCTCATGCAACCCTTAATGGTAATGGCTTTAACTTTAACTTTAATACTTACTGGTTTTGCATGCGCATACGTTGCTATGAATATTCCAAAGAAGAACTCAGAAATGGCCACTGCTCTGCTTATCGCATTTTTCGTTACTTTTTATAGTGCTTGGGTAGGATTAGTTGTAGGCCTAACTCTTTGTTTATTAGTTGATGGTTTAGAGCAAGAATCTGCATCATAATAATGAAAGCCTTAGAGATTTCTAATCTAAAGAAAACTTATGCCAGTGGAGTTGAGGCTCTTAAAGGAATCTCATTAACTGTTGAAGAAGGTGATTTCTATGCACTGCTTGGACCGAATGGCGCAGGAAAATCTACAACCATTGGAATTGTTTCTTCGTTAGTGACTAAATCAGGAGGTTCTGTTTCTATCTTAGGAACCGACATAGATCAAGATTTTCCTGAAGCAAAAAGAAAGCTTGGAGTGGTTGCTCAAGAGATAAATTTTTCTCCATTTGAGAAAGTTTTAGATATTGTAGTAACCCAATCTGGATTTTATGGGATCCCAAAGAGTGTTGCGCTTAAGAGAGCTGAAGAAGTTCTTCATAAACTAGGTCTGTGGGAAAAAAAAGATTTTCAATCGAGAACGCTTTCAGGGGGACTTAAACGCAGATTAATGATTGCAAAATCACTCATTCATCAACCACGTTTATTGATTCTTGACGAACCAACTGCTGGCGTTGATATCGAGCTTAGAAGAGGAATGTGGGACTTTATTAGAGATCTAAACAAAAATGGAACCACTGTCATCTTAACCACTCACTATCTAGAAGAGGCAGAGCAACTATGTAAGAACATTGCTATCATCGATAAGGGTTTGATTGTAGAAAATACCTCTATGAAGGATCTGCTTAAAAAACTTGATATGCAAACATTCATCTTAGATTTAGACTCAAATTTAGATAAGTTACCTGTCTTAGAAAATTATATTATTAGCCAAGTTGATCCAACTACTTTGAGAGTTGCTTTACAAAAAGACCAGTCTTTAAATACTTTATTTGAACAACTTTCTCGGTCAAATGTTCAAGTCAAATCAATGCGAAATGAGGCCAACAGATTGGAAGAGCTTTTCTTACAAATTATAAAAAAAGATCATGAGCAAAAGAGCTAAAGAAATATTCTGGTCATTAAGAACCCTCACAGAGCGAGAAATTCGTCGCTATTTAAGAATTTGGGTTCAAACCCTTGTTCCACCTGCAGTTACGATGTCTTTGTACTTTGTAATTTTTGGCTCTTTAATTGGACCAAGAATTGGTGCCATGAATGGATTTGATTATATCCAGTTCATGATTCCAGGATTAATTATGATGTCAGTCATTACTAATTCCTATTCGAATGTAGTTTCTTCTTTTTTTGGAGTTAAATTCCAACGCTCTATTGAAGAATTATTGGTCTCGCCAATGCCTTCTTTTATTATCTTGCTTGGATTTATTAGCGGGGGAGTTTCAAGAGGAATCCTTGTAGGTGTTGTGGTGTATCTGGTGAGCTTATTTTTTTACCCAGACTTCACAATTCATAATATTCCCCTGACAGTTAGCGTACTAATCTTGACTGCAATATTATTTTCATTGATGGGCTTTATAAATGCTATTTTTGCAGACTCATTTGACGACATCTCAGTGGTCCCAACTTTTGTTTTAACACCTCTGATATATCTAGGAGGGGTGTTTTATTCCATCTCAATACTACCAGATGTCTGGCAAAAGATTTCACTGATAAATCCAATGCTCTATGTGGTGAATACATTTAGAGAAGGAATGTTAGGCGTAAGTGATATTGATGTTACTGCTGCACTCCTAATGCAATTATTTTTTATTATTATTCTTACTCTTTCTTGTTTGCATCTACTAAAAACAGGCAAGGGTACCAGGCAATAATAATGCCAAGATATTTAGGGCAATCCGACTCATATCAAAAGATAAGCATTGGTAAAGAATCTTTAGATATTCTCAAGAGAAAAACCAATTCTTCGTTCCCATTGAGAGGATGGGATTATTGGAACGCCTATGAATTTATGTACCAAAATCAACAGTCAGCAGTACTTACTTGTCTTGAAATTAAAGTACCCAGTGATTCAATGTATCTGATCGAGTCTAAATCTATGAAGCTATTCTTAAACAGCTTTTACAATCAAGAATTTCAATCAACTGAAATAACCAATTATCTCAGTGATGTTTTTTCAGAGACGTTGGAGTGCAAAGTTGAGGTCAAAATTATGGACAAATATTCAGATCCGCCAAATTTTAAGAAGCTCAGCCGAAATACAGGAAAGTTAGATTCCGGTTCAATTTATAGATTTGAGGGCTACAGATCTTTATGTCCAGTTACTAGCCAACCTGATTTTGCCAATGTATTTTTTTATTCTAACGGTTTTAGTGATTTAGATAGTAGCATCCTCTTGGACGCTATTGGTTTGCATCTTAACCAGCAAGCTTTTCATGAATCTTGTATTGAAGCAATCGCTGAAGATATTTTGCATATAGCTCAACTCAAAGATCTTCAGATTTTTGGAAGATTTCTCAGAAGAGGCGGTATCGATATTAACCCACTTAGATGTTTTAACATTTCAGATTCTATTTTCTGTAACTTCCGTGAATTTAATCAATAACATAAAATATTTTCAGTCAAAGGATCTGTTGGATGATTTTTTATTTTCAGAGATTGCTTTCCTAAGCAAGCATAACGCCTTCTACAATATTATCCTTTCAGGGGGTAGCTCTCCGATTACTCTCTATAAAAAGTTAGGCACCTCATCTATTTCTTTTGCTAACTTTCAGTTCGTTCTTTCGGATGATAGAAGAGTCCCAATTCTGGATCCTCTAAGTAATGAGGGGATGTTAAATCAATCTATAGGATTAAAACAGGATTTCAAATTAATTTCGTTGCATTCTAAGGACATCTCAAAGAAGTTGTCTGCTATTCCATCTTACAAGTTAGCTATTTTGGGTATGGGATTAGACGGACACTTTGCTTCTATATTTCCAGGTATGTCAAATTTAGATAATGCTCTCACTTCCAGCGAGTCTATAGAGCTAGTAGAGGATGGTTTTCCAGAAGTGCCAAGAATAACCATGACCTTAACAGAAATTGATAAAGCTGAAAGAATTATTCTCCTTGTTACTGGTCAAGAAAAGCTAGATCTCTTGTTACATTTAACCCAACGGACAAATCTCCCAATTAAAAATTTGATTATCAAAACTCAGCCTAAATTAATAATTGCAACAACTCCTTAAGTTTTTGTTAGAATTTACAACCTTGGAGAGATGGCAGAGCCTGGTCGAATGCACCATCTTGGAAGGGTGGCGTACCGTAAGGTACCGAGGGTTCGAATCCCTCTCTCTCCGCCATTAGTAATGCTATGAGAAAGACTTTTGCACATACTTATCTTGATTTATTTTTAACTCTACATCAGGACATATACTTAAATGATGCTGAGTATATTACTGATAGAAGAGAGCGCTTTGTTTTGTATGAAGCTTATAGAAGACATATTCTTAAGTTAGAGTCTATCAATTTACTTTGGGTTCAGAATACCCTTGGAGTTACTTTTCCAACAGCAAAGAAGATTCGAGATAAATTAGTGAAACTCGGCTATCTAGATACCAAGATTTGCTCAAAGGATAAAAGAAATAAACTTTTATCGCCTTCAGAGAAACTAGTGAGAGGCATTGAAATTTTTGAGAGTTTTAAGAAATCATTTATTAGTAAATATATTAAAGAGAATAAAGATTTTGGAAAGCTAGATCAAAGTGCTTTAGAGCTCTTAACAAAAAAAATAATCTCTCTAAGAAAATAATTTTAGATTTCGTTATGTGTGTGTTAAAATAAAAAACATAAAATTATTTTAGGTATTTTTATTACTAATTAGGAGGACAAATTGAATCAATTTCACAATCAACTCAGAGGTGTGTTATCTTTATTAGATTCAATTGAAAGAGATTTAAAAGTTAACGATCTTACTCCAAATGAAAAACAAGTGCTTTATACAGTTGCTAAAACCCAAAAACAGGAAGCCAATATTTCGGATATAGTAAACTCATCAGGTTTATCGCGCTCTTCAGTTTACAAAACTCTTAAGAAGCTCATAGATGCAGATGTAGTTGCCTTGATTCAATCCGATCACGATAAACGTGAATTCCTTGTCAAACTATCTTGATCAAGTTCTAGACTTTATAAAAGTCTCTTTTATTACCTTCATTGCTAGTTTTACACTCTGGCTTGCTTGGGCTGTTGTTATACTTGATTCTTTCAATGAAGGAAGGCTGCCGTTGGGAAGTCTTATCTTTCTTCCAAATGCTGCCAGAGTTATTGCTATTTGTTTTTTTGGCTTCAGAGCTATACCGGCTTTATATGTTGCTGAAATATTAGGTCCTGAGTTAATATTTAATAATCTGTATGGATATGAAAGTTACATAACGGTTTTTATTAGTATCATGGCAGTTCCTGCGGCATTACTCTTGTTAAGGTCAATTGGATTTCGTTTTAGTGAAGGTAGACAAAATTTCCTAGATTTTAAAAATTATCGACATTTGCTGGTAGTTATTATTATCGCTGCTGCATTTAATGCTATCTTTGTCACTTCTTTTTTATACCTCTTTCAAGAGAAAATGATTTCAGCAGCCACAACTTATCGGTATTTTGTTGGAGATATTATTGGCGCAGTTGTAATATTGTTATTACTCACATTGTTAAACTTGGCATTCAAATCCCTAAATGCAAGATAAACTTTTTTCTTTTCATCTCGCCATTCCTGTATTTGATCTTATAAATTGTGCAATTTTTTATGAAAAACTATTTTCCTGTACTAGAGGACGCTCATCTGAAGACTGGATTGATCTTAATTTTTTCAATCATCAGTTAGTTCTTCATAAAGCTGCCTCTAGTTCAAAAGATTCAGCTATTAATTTTGTTGATGGGGACAATATTCCTGTCCCTCATTTTGGAGTGATCCTTGATTATAATTCTTTTGATAAGGTAGCCACCAACGCCCGAACTCAATGCATAGAATTTCTTATTGAACCTCGTTTACGATTTAAAGGCCAAGCCGGGGAGCAAATGACTATGTTTTTTAGAGATCCCTCTCACAACGTGATTGAAATTAAAGCTTTTAAAAATCGTTCTGATATTTTTGCTGCTTAAACCAATTTTTGAATTAATGTGCCTAGCCTTCTAAAAGTAGAGCTAGAAATTTTCCAAGTATTATCCTGTCTTATGTAGGTATCTAAATAAAAACCTTGAATATTTACTCTTATGGATTTTTTAAAATCAATCATGGAATAGGCTAGGCCCCATTGCCCGCTTGCCTTTTCTGCTTTGATTTCTATGACAGGATTTTTGCCATAGTGACACTCTGTTTGTCCATCTTTTACTGATTTTTCTTTATAGACTTTTAACATCGATTCAGCAGAATTAAAAACTCCGAAATTTTCAAAATCAATAAGAACTAATTTTTCACTAAAGCATGATGCAATAGCAGAAGTATTGTGAGTATCGCATGCCTTGAAATATCTATATTTGAGTTTCTTTATTTCATCAATAGCATCAAGGTACAATATTTTTTCAGTATTACTCATAGGGCAAGAATATGCTTAAACCAAGAAGAATTGTAACAGGGATAAATAACGAAGGTCGATCTGAGATCTTTCTCAATGACGTTCTAGAACCTTCTATTGATCTAGGAGGAAATTTTTTTATAGAGTTATGGAACTCAACACCAGATCCCTTAGAGCCCGCAAAAAGAAATTTTCCTGAATTAGAGCCAGTCGTGTTATCTCCCGGAAGAGGAGAGGTTAAAATCAGGTATTTTCAAATACCTCCTAGAAATGAGAATTATAGTCCTGAAGAGGTTGAAAACTTTTTTGCCCATGCCTTTGAAGTGATCGGTGCATCCCACGAAAGAACGGATACAAAAAAACATCCTGGTATGCATGCAACTCAAACTCTTGATTATATTATTGTGTTGCGAGGAGATGTCAGTTTAATTCTGGATAATGACGAGGTAGTGTTAAAACCTCTTGATATTGTTGTGCAAAGGGCTACTAGCCATGCTTGGTCTGTTAATGGAGATGAACCAGGGCTTTTTATAGCTGTGCTTATTGACAAAGATGTAATTTAAGTTTTTAATACTGTATAAATATACAGTATTATGGCTAAGATAATAAAATTACAAATAAGCGATCCAATTCTTAGTGAATTTAATAATTCAATAGATAAAGATGCTGCACTCAAAACCATTGCCTTTAAATTTTTTAATACCAATGTAATACAGGCTGCATCCTATCTAGGAGTAGGGCACTCTGAGAAGAATATTTTTTCTACTGATCTAAGCACTAATTCACATATAATAGACTCCATTGATTACTACCAACCGGAGTTGTTCAGTGAGAATAGGTGTTCCTAAAGAATTAAAAAATCAAGAATTTAGAGTAGGTCTTACCCCCCACAGTGTCAAAGTTTTAACCAATCAAGGACACGAGGTTTTTATTGAAAGCAACCTCGGAGCTGGTATAGGTTATTCTGATGAAACCTATGCTTCTTGTGGAGGAATTTTGTGTAATTCTGCAGAAGAAGTTTTCTCTCAAAGTGAGCTTATTGTAAAAGTTAAAGAGCCACTGGATTCAGAACTTTCTTTAATCAATGAAAAGCATACTCTATTCACTTTTTTTCACCTTGCTGGCAACCCCTCAGGAGTAAAAAATCTCTTAGATACAGGTAGTAGGGGTATTGCCTATGAAACAGTTACTAATGATCAGGGAGGCTTGCCTTTATTGTCTCCCATGAGTGCTATAGCAGGTCAAATTTCTTTAACAATTGGGAATTATTATTTATTAAAACCTCATGGTGGCAAAGGGGTTTTATCTACTCCCTTGGATGGCTTAACTTCACGAGAGGTCACTGTTCTTGGAGCAGGTGTGGCAGGATGCAATGCTATCAAAGTAGCTGTAAATCAAGGTTCGATCGTCAATGTTATTGATTTAAATGAATCGAAATTAAATCTTTTAAAGTCACAATATGGAGCAAAGATTAATACCTTTCTTTCTAACGAAATTAATATTCAAAAGTGCATAATTAATTCAGACATTGTTGTTGGTTCTGTCTACGTAATAGGTAAGCAGGCTCCCAAAGTAATCTTAAAACACCATCTTTCTTGCATGCAGCAGGGATCTATTATGATAGATATATCGATTGATCAAGGAGGATGCTTTGAATCGAGTGTTCCAACTACCCACGATGACCCAGTTTATAGGGTAGATGATATTCTCCATTACTGTGTTACCAACATGCCTGGCGCTGTTCCATTAACTGCTTCCGAAGCATTAAATAAAGCAACTTTACCTTTTATTGAGTCTATGGCAAATCGTGGAATAGATAATGCCTTAGATGCTTCAGAGCATCTTAGAAATGGACTAAATTTTGCAAAAGGCAGATTAATTCATCCCTCTGTAATTGAATCATTACAATAGTTTTTTTTACTACCTATTTTTTTATTCCTAGATATAATTATTTTAGGAGTCGTAGTAATCAGTGAATAAGGGGACTGGTTAGCTACTTAAAGCAATACCCTGTGCAGGAGGTGGTCTTATTTTTATTTATTTTAAACCAGGAAAATTGAGGTTAGCCTTCTGACAAAAGGCGACTGATTTCCGCCTGCTAAAGATTTAGCAGTTAGAGGCCTCATTTTATGAGGCCTCTTTTTATTTGTGGTTGTTAGTTATGCATAGCAAAGATTGGAGCATATTAATTCTTCTAGCCGCTATTTGGGGCAGCGCATTTATGTTTATAAAAGTTGCGACACCAGATATGGGACCTACTTTTCTAGTCACAGTAAGACTTTTGCTAGCCGGTCTTATATTTACTCCTTTTTTGCTTCAAAAGAAATACCGAAAGCACTTTAGACCTCAATTTAGGGGAATAATGATTTTAGCTGTTACGAACAACGCACTTCCATTTGCATTATTTTCTTACGCTTCTTTGGGTGCAAATTCAAATATGTTGGCTATTCTAAATGGATCTACTGCCTTTATTACGATGTTGATTGCATACTTTTGGCTAAAGGAAAAAATTTCTCTTCTTCAACTTCTTGGTATCCTAATCGGTTTTTTGGGGATTTTAGTTCTAGTAAACCCAGCCAACGCTTCCACAACACTTATTTCTAGTTTATCTTGCTTGTTTGCAGCAAGCTGTTATTCCTTTTCATCAAATTACATTCAAAAGTACGCTAAAGATGCAAACAAATTTGCGCTTATTGGGTGGTCACTGTTGTTTGGTGGCTTAGTGATTGCCCCTATTGGGTTAATAAATATGCCAGATCATTTTCCAAACAATGATAGTGTTCTTGCAGTGCTGTGGTTGGGAATTATTTCAACTGGGCTTGCAAATCTTGGTTATGTAAGGTTAATTGAAAAAATAGGGGCGGTTAGAACTTCAACGGTTACCTATTTGATTCCAGCATTTGGTATTTTATGGGGTGCCTTGTTTTTAAATGAAGTTCTCACTTTATTCATTTTCTTTGGTTTTATCCTAGTAATGACAGGCACCTATTTTGCCACCAAAAATAGAGCTTCATGAAGACTTTAGAAGAATTTGTATTTGAATCCCAAAAGGAGATACCCAGAAAAAATCTCAAGGATGTTAAACCAAATGCCTATATTATTGATGTAAGACAGGTTGATGAGGTAAATTCCACTCAGCTAATTTTGAATGCAGTTCATATTCCCAGAGGCAAACTAGAATTTGTAATTGATCAGTTAGAAGGAATTTCAAAAGAATCTAGTATTTATTTGTATTGTGCAGCTGGGATTCGTTCTGCTTTAGCAGGCATGAGTTTAAAAAAAATGGGTTATAAAAATGTATTTAATCTGGGAGGATTTGTTGATTTATTAGATAATCAATAGCCTGCCGCTTGACCGTCTTTTCTTGACTCCGAAGCACCAAAATAAACACCATCTTTTTTCATTATGGCCTGATAGCCTCCAAAAGAGCCTTTATCGTATTTAATTACGTGTCCTAATTCTTCTAATTCTTTTTCGATTTCCTTTCCAAAGCCTTTTTCAAGACTGATTGATCCTCCATCTGTCATTATTTCATCGGTTGGTTCAGATGAGCCATTATGAACTATCCTCGGTGCATCTCCGGCTTCCTGTAAATTCAAACCAAAGTCTATTAAATTGATAACAATTTGAGCATGTGCTTGAGGTTGGGTTCCACCCCCCATGACTCCAAAGCTGACAAAAGGCTTGTCATCTTTCGTTATAAAAGCTGGAATAATAGTATGGAAAGGACGTTTCCCTCCTTTCAGAGCATTAGCGTGCAGGGGATCTAAACTAAATAACTCTCCTCGATCTTGCAACATAAATCCCAAACCAGGTGGCACCATGCCTGATCCCATACCGCGATAATTACTTTGAATCAATGAAACCATATTACCGTCTTTGTCAGCAGTAGTAAGATAGATTGTATCTCCATGTTTTAATATTCCTGCTTCATCAGTTAAAGCAGCTTTTTTAGGATCAATTAAAACAACCCTTTCCTGAGCGTATTCTTTTGAAATTAAAGTTTGAACATCTATATTATTAAAAGCAGGGTCTGCATAATATTTTGCACGATCAGCGAAGGCAATTTTTTTAGCTTCAACAAAATGATGAATATATTCAGAGCTAAATAATCCCATTGATTTAAGATCAAAATTTTCTAACAAGTTTAGGATCTGCAAAGCAGCAATACCCTGGCCGTTAGGAGGAAGTTCCCACACATCGTAACCTCGATAATTAGAGGAAACTGGTTCAACCCATTCAGCTTGGTAATTTTTTAGATCTTCAAAGCTTAAAAAACCGCCTTGCTTTTGAATAAAGCTAGCCATAGTTTTAGCAATCTCACCTTCGTAAAAGCTTGCTCTCTTGTTGGTGGCGATATTCTGGAGGGTTTTTGCAAGCAGAGGGTTTTTGAACAGGTCGCCCTTTTTAGGAGTTTTTCCTTTTGGCATCCAGACTTCACTAAAATTTGGATAGACAGCAAATCTTTCAGCTGATCCAGCAAGATAGAATGCAATCAACTCAGAAACGGGAAATCCATTTAATGCATAAGCTATAGTTGGTTCAAATAGTGATGAGAAATCTTTGCTTCCAAATTTTTCATGTAGCTTGATCCAGCCATCGACAGCTCCAGGCACAGAGACCGGAAGAGGGCCATATGCTGGAATTTTTTCTAAATTATTTTCTTTAAAGAATTCTATTGAAATCGACTTAGGAGCTGGTCCGCTTGCATTTAAGCCATAGAGTTTTTTGGTTTTAGCATCCCAGATAATTGCAAATAAATCACCTCCGATACCGTTACCGGTTGGCTCCATCAATCCAAGAGCTATATTTGCTGCAATAGCAGCATCAACTGCATTACCACCAGACTTTAGAATATCGAGACCTATTTGAGTTGCTAATGGATGACTGGTAGCTACCATCCCATTGGTTCCAATTACTTCTGATCTGCTGGCGAATGGTTCCCCAGTAATTCTGTCAAATCCTTGTCCGGTCATGCTGAGTAACATTATCCCTAGGAACGATATTTTTTTCATCTATATTCTCCATGGCGCGCCTGGAGAGATTCGAACTCCCGACCACCTGGTTCGAAGCCAGGTGCTCTATCCAGCTGAGCTACAGGCGCAATCAAATAAAAGGTACCAGGGGTATGTTGCATGAGGTAAGAGCAAATAACCCAGTAATTATTATTAAAAACTTCATATCTTATTGTACTTAAAAATCTCTTAGAAATGATTACAAGCTCAGGAAAGATTTGCATAAAAAATAAATTTTCATTTAGCTTTTAGTTATACTGATGAGTTTAAAAAAGAATGAACTTTAATAATCTTCTCAATCCTGGTATAGACTCAATTCAGCCTTACGAGCCTGGAAGGTCGTTGGAAGAAGTCATACAAGAATATGAATTAGATAGGGTTGTTAAGTTAGCTAGTAATGAGAATTCACTGGGAGCTTCCAAAGCCGTCCTTGATATCATTAATCATACTTCAGATCTACATTTCTATCCCGATGGATCAGGAGCTGCTTTGAAGTCATTGTTAGCAATACAAGAGGGTGTTAACAAAAACCAACTTATTCTTGGTAA
The DNA here is from genome assembly GCA_038108875.1 of Gammaproteobacteria bacterium. Lineage (GTDB taxonomy): Bacteria > Pseudomonadota > Gammaproteobacteria > Magnimaribacterales > D2472 > VMDH01. Next base: position 90,420 of record JAYNII010000001.1, read on the forward strand.
TGGCTCCAATGAGGTATTGGAGATAATATCTAGTGCTTTTCTAAATCCCAGCACTGAGGCGGTTTTTTCAGAACATGCATTTATAGTTTACAAGCTTGCCTCAAAATTAAGGGGATCAAAGTTTCATGAGGTTCCAGCTCTGGATTTTGGCCATGATTTAAAGAGTTTTAAAAACTATATTAATGAAAAAACTAGGCTAATTTTTATTGCAAATCCGAATAATCCAACCGGTACTTATAATTCTCATGATGAAGTAAAAGACTTGTTAAAGACATTACCAGATCATGTGATTGTAATTCTTGATTTAGCTTATTTTGAATATGTAGAAGCGAAGGATTATGTTAGGCCTTATGAACTCCTTGAAGACTTTCCAAATTTAATTATTACTAGATCATTCTCAAAGGCATACGGACTTTCCTCGTTACGTATTGGTTATGGGGTGGGGCATTCTGAATTAATTGAAATTCTAAATAGGATTAGACAGCCATTTAATGTAAATACTCTAGCTCAAAAAGCTGCTGCTGTAGCTTTAGGGGACCAAGAACATATTCGTAAAACTATAAAAAATAATACTGATCAAAAATACAGCATGTATAAAGTGCTCGACAACTTAAGATTGAGGTATATCCCTTCAGAAGGTAACTTCATTTCTATTAAAGTTCCTATGAATGGAAGAGATATCTTTCATACACTTATGCAGGAAGGCGTCATTGTTAGACCTATAGATTTGTATGGAATGCCTGATTTTATTAGAGTCACAATAGGCACCCCTGATGAGAATGCATTTTTCATAGCTGCTCTGAAAAGAGTGTTGGGACTTTAATTTCTATTTTTTCTAATTTAAGAAAATCTATTGAGTTTATATTTATTATATTCAAAGACCAAAGAAGCCTTGGAAAACTATAAAATAAAGAGGTGATCTTTCCGCTTACCAATTTTAATCCTTTTAGAATAGGGCTTCACCCAATTGATAAACAAGATTGGTTATTTTTAAATGTTTCTGATTCAGCTTATATTAAGAATAAGTATCAATTAGCTCAGGAAAGGCTTAATGAAGTTTTTTTTGTAGCCGAAAATAATAAACAAGATATTTTTGAGCTAGCCTCAAAATTGCAATCAGAATTACTAATCCAGGAACCAAAACTAAGCGATAGATTGAAGCTGGCAATGCAAAAAATGAATTTTAATTTAATCGGTCAAGATAATCCTTTATTGGCACTATCTTTTATGATTGAAGATGATTTAATCATTTTGCAACAAGAGAACGGTTTTTTTCGAATGGTTGCCGGAGCCATATTCTCACCATCCGGGTGGTTATTAAAGGATAAACAACTGCTTGATATTGATGCAATTCACTCTAGAGTTCCTCATTACGATTCACTCTTAGCGGATAGGCTGAAGACAATGTTGCTTAAATTGCCCACTGAGAAACCTTTTGAAAGACACAACTGGTCTTTGTACAAAAGTAGTAATTTGTATCAACCTCCCTTAATCAAAAATGCTCACCACATTAACATTAGTTCTGATGCTGATATTCAGTCTTTGCACGTAAGAGTGGAGAGACAAACTCTCTATAAGCCAAAAGATTCAGCTTTAATTGTATTTTCTATAAAAGTTATTAATTATCCAATTTCAGAACTTACAACTAATAAAACCCTTCTTAATAATTTTTATTTAGCTTTAGAAGAACTTTCAGCTGACATGATTGAATACAAAGGCTTGACCTCATGCATAGGATTTTTTAAAAAGTATCTTAAATCTTTTCTATAACTGAATTTTTAGGTTGAAGAGTCTATAATAATTTTTTTGGAATCTTTATGAAAATATTGCCTGCTATCCTTGTTCTAATTTTTACACTTTTTTCATGTTCTCAATCAGAAGATTTACAAGATCCTCAAGGAGTTGTTAGAGATCTTATAGATGTGGCCGAGGCAAGAGAAGCGCTCAGAAATATTCCTGATATTCCATGGGATTCTCAGGTTAATAAAACTCACTATCAAGCCAAAATTTCCGCAGCTGCCAATAGAAAGCCTTTATTTGGGGACTTGCACGTTCATACAAGATATTCCTTTGATGCTTATGTGTTTGGAACATTAGCATCTCCAGATAATGCTTATGAATATGCCAAGGGTATGGCTATCAAACACCCTGCAGGTTTTGATGTCAGGCTTAAAAAACCCTTAGATTTTTATGGAGTTACTGATCATGGTATGTTTTTGGGTTTAGTAAGGGAAGCTGCAACTCCAGATACCGATTTTTATAATAATGCTGCAAGCAAATCCGTAAGAGATATCAATATCAGTGATAATCTAAACCTAGGCAGTTTTGCTCAAAGGCGCCAAGCCTTTGCGGGATTTTTAACTGATGCTACTTTGGCTGCAGCCACCGGGAGCTTAGATAGAACCTACATTGACAATATCTCGCGGAGTGCATGGGCTGATACTATTGAAGCTGCCGATAGACACAATGCACCAGGTAAATTTACTACATTTGTTGGCTATGAATATACAACTTCAACTCCAAATATGGGTAACCTGCATAGAAATGTCATTTTTCTAGGGTCTGGGAATAAGTACCCAGCACTTCCTTTTTCAAGAGCTAATTCTACCAATCCAGAAAAACTCTGGGATTGGATGGATGGTTTAAGGGAGCAGGGTATTGATTCCATAGCAATACCACACAATTCCAACGGTTCAGATGGAGCCATGTTTGAAATGGTTCAATGGAACGATAAGCCTATAGATATAACATATGCTCAACAAAGATTGCGCAATGAACCTTTAGTTGAAATTACTCAAGTTAAAGGCACGTCGGATACCCATCCCTCGCTTTCAATGAACGATGAATGGGCTGATTTTGAGATAATGCCATATAAAGTTGCAACTATGGATGTTTCAAAAGTTCCTGGTAGTTATGTCAGAGAAGCTCTTAGAAATGGTCTGATTTTAGAAAATAAGATTGGTGCAAACCCTTATAAATTTGGAGTTATAGGATCTAGTGACACCCATACCGCTGCAGCATCTTTGGAAGAGAGTAACTATTTTTCTAAGGTTGGATTGTTAGATAGCAATGCTGAACTTAGAGGATCTATCCCTGTTACCAGTGAGTTGCTTAATCATCCTGAAGCCCTAGTTCAAGTTGGAGATGAAAAATATTTTCAAGCTGCTTCCATAACTTGGGGAGCTTCTGGTTTGACTGGTGTATGGGCTGAAGAGAACACGAGAGACTCAATTTTTAGTGCTTTTAGAAGAAAAGAAACTTTTGGCACCTCTGGACCAAGAATGTTGGTAAGATTTTTTGCAGGTTTTGATTTAGACCCATCCAAAATTAATGCTCCAGATCTCATCGAATATCTATATAACAACGCCTACTCAATGGGCTCAGATATTGATGAGCGCAATAATCAAAAAAACTTATCTTTTTTTGTTTGGGCTGTGAGCGACACAGATTCAGCTCCTCTGCAAAGGGTTCAAATTATTAAGGGTTGGATTGAGAATGGTGAAACTTTTGAAGCAGTATTTGATGTTGCCTGCTCCGATGGTCTTGAAATTGATCCTATAACTCATAGATGTCCAGATAACAATGCAAGAGTAAATTTAGCCGATTGTTCTTTTTCAACTGACAAGGGCGATGATGAATTAATGTCTTTTTGGGAAGATCCAGATTTTGATCCCGCACAAAGAGCGTTTTACTATGTAAGAGTTTTAGAGAACCCAACTTGTCGATGGTCAACTTGGGATGCTCTTAGGGCTGGCGTTGAACCCAGAAAAGATATCCATAAAACTATTCAAGAAAGAGCTTGGTCATCTCCAATTCATTATCTTCCATAAATACAGCAATTTATTAGTGCAAACTAGGGAATTACTTAAAGGAATTAAATGACAATATGAGATATTTTTTATTATTCACTTTGTTTATAGGAATTATTGTGGAAGCTGAAGAGAGTGAAATCAACGAAGCGCTTAATACTGAAATGGGAGTGAGTGTGCAAAAAAAATCTACGTTTGAATTTTTTAAATGGAGGTTTACAAGAACTGAACCCGATAGGGTAGCAATTGAGATCTCGGATGATTGGAAAAGTTACAATTTAACAACCCAATTGAATTATACAGTTTGGATTGGTCACTCTACCTTCTTAGTAAACAATGGAGATATAACTTTATTATTTGATCCAATGTTTTCAAAATATGCATCACCAGTATCCTTTATTGGACCCAGGAGGCTAATTGATCCAGCTTTGCAGATAGATGACCTTCCCAAAATAGATATAGTTGCTATAAGCCATAACCATTACGACCATCTAGATATTCCTTCATTAAAAGCAATACACAAAACTCAACCTGAGACTGTTTTTTTAGTTCCTAAGGGCGACAAAAAGCTTCTTAATAAACATGGAATAAAAAATGTTCAAGAATTTGACTGGTGGGAATCTTTCGAGATTAAAAACTCATTATTTCATTTTGTACCTGTAAAACACTGGTCTGCAAGAACTCCATGGGACACCAATGAGAGTTTATGGGGTGGTTGGATTGTTGCTAATGCCAACTTCAATCTTTTTCATGCTGGTGACACTGGATATGCCGGTATCTTTAAGGAAATTAAAGAGAAATTTACCAGGATTGATTATGCATTTATTCCTATTGGAGCATACTCACCAAGAAATTTCATGAAAAATTCACATGTGACTCCTGAAGAAGCCTTGCAGGTTTCTATTGATATGGGGGTTAAAAAGAGTTTTGGAATGCATTGGGGTACTTTTATTCTAAGTGATGAACCGGTTATGGATCCCAAAGTTCAAATTGAAGCTAAACGGGGAAGCCTAGATTTTGAAATTGCTATACCTGGAAAAGTATATCCTTTAAATTAATATTTAAGCTCAATTCCAAAATCATTTGCTGAAATACTCACTGATTTTTTTCTATCTAACCCACCAGAAATAATAAGTTCTGCGAGAGGGTTCTGAACATATTTTTCAATAGTTCGTTTTATTGGTCGCGCTCCAAATTTCTTATCAAACCCTTTTTTTGCTAACCAACTGATTGCTTTGTCATCAAATTTTATATTTATTTCTTGTGATTCTAGGTTTCCAATAAGCTTATCAAGTTGAATTGATAAAATATCATTGATATGTTCTTCGGTTAGGGCATTAAAAATGAGCACATCATCCAAGCGATTCAAAAATTCTGGTTTAAAGAAAGCATTGACCTCGTCCATGATTTTTTCTTCAACTGCTTTATTAATAGATTTGCCCTCAGGATATAATTTAGATCCAAGGTTAGAAGTCATGATCAAAACGGTGTTCGTGAAATCTACCGTTCTTCCTTGACCGTCAGTCAGTCTTCCGTCATCAAGTAATTGCAATAGAACGTTGTAGACATCAGGATGGGCTTTTTCAATCTCATCTAATAAAACAATTTGATAAGGTTTTCGTCTTACAGATTCTGTTAATGCTCCGCCTTGTTCATAACCAACATAACCAGGAGGAGAGCCAATCATTCTTGAAATTGAATGCTTTTCCATATACTCAGACATATCCAGTCTTGTCATAGCATTACGATCGTTAAATAAATATTCGGCAAGGGCTTTAGTCAGCTCTGTTTTTCCTACACCTGTAGGACCCAAGAATAAGAAAGAACCGATAGGTCTGCTTTCATCGCTGAGGCCCGCTCTAGATCTTCTGATCGCATTAGAAACAGACTGCAAAGCATGCTTTTGTCCTACAACTTTTTTTTCAAGATACTCCTCGATTTTAAGGAGTCTTACTTTTTCTTCTTCTAAGATATTGCTCACTGGAATACCTGTCCATCTATGGACAACCTGAGCAATTTCTTTTTCGGTAACTTCTTCTTCTAACATGCCTTCGCCGCTAGCTTCATCCGAGCTCCTAATAAGATCCTCTAATTCTGGTATTTTTCCATATTTCAGTTCTCCAGCTTTTGCCCAATCCTGATTTCTTTCGGCAATTTCTAACTCTAATTTCACTTTATCTAATTGTTCTCTAATAGATTGTATGGAAACCAACTTTTCCTTTTGGCTTAACCATCTACCTGTAAGGTCGCTTGATGTTGATTCTAGTGCCTTAAGCTGTTCATCAATTTCAGCAAGCCTCTGTTTAGACTTTTTATCATCTTCCTTCAGTAATGCTTCTTTTTCTATCTTTAACTGGCCGATTTTCCTATCGATAGATTCGAGTTCTTCTGGCTTGCTGTCAGCTTGCATCCTTATAGAAGAGGCAGCTTCATCAATTAAATCGATAGCTTTATCTGGTAAAAATCTATTGTTGATATATCTTGAAGATAGTTTTACTGCGCTTAAGACAGCATTATCTGAAATTCTAACTCCATGATGAATTTCGTATTTTTCTTTAAGTCCTCTGAGAATAGCGATTGCATCATCTATTGAAGGTTCTTCAATGAGTACGGTTTGATATCTCCTAGCTAAAGCAGCATCTTTCTCTATGTATTGACGATACTCATCCAGTGTTGTTGCTCCAATCATGTGCAACTCACCTCTTGCGAGAGCGGGCTTCAGCATATTGGATGCATCCATTGCGCCATCGGTTTTTCCAGCTCCAACCAAAGTATGCAATTCATCTAAAAATAGAATAATTTCTCCATTTTTTGATTTGATTTGATCCAGAACTGATTTAAGACGTTCTTCAAATTCTCCTCTGTATTTAGAACCAGCTAGAAGTGCTGCCATATCCAAAGAGAGAATAGTTTTATTTTTAATTCCTTCTGGAACATCGTTGTTGACTATTCTTTGGGCGATACCTTCAATTATGGCTGTTTTACCCACTCCTGGATCACCAATTAACACAGGGTTATTTTTAGTTCTTCTTGAGAGGACTTGAATGGAACGTCTAATTTCTTCATTGCGCCCAATCACGGGATCAAGTTTTCCTTCTCTAGCAAGATCAGTAATGTTTATGGTAAATTTTTCAAGAGCTCCTAGAGTATACTCACCAGTTTCAGAGTCAATTTTTTGTCCATTCCTTTTTTGAATTACAAATTTCCTAAATTTATTAGTGTCTAAATTATGTTCTCTTACAATTTTTTGAATTGCAGAATCCGGAGAGGAAATGCACTGTATTAATAAATTATCAATTGCCACATATTGATCATTAAAGTCAGCTAGTCTCTTCTCGGCTTCTTGAAATATTTTAAGCGCCGCAGTATCTATACCTTGACCCTGAGGGTTTTTGACCACAGGCAGGCTTTTTATAGCTTGATCAGTGCTTTGAATGAATGCTTGGGTATTTTGCTGAAAGGCAATCAATAAATTTATTGCAATCGATTCATCCAAGATTGCCCGCAAGAGGTGCGATGGAGTAATTAACTGATTATTGTTATCCACTGCATAGCCTTGTGCTTTCATAACACAATTTCTGGATGATTCAGTGAATTTCATTAAATTCATATTTAATATATATGGGCAGCAAAACATAAATTCAATTAGAAAATATTTATAATATTTGTATGGAGCAGTTAAACGTATTTGGGGAACCTCTTGAGTTGTGTTGTGATAACCCAATTACAGGATTTATTAGAGACGGTTTTTGCAAACAACATCTCATGGATCGAGGTTTACATACAGTATGCGCCTTAATGACTGATGATTTTCTTAGGTTCTCAAAAGCTCAGGGAAATGATCTATCTACGCCCATGCCGGAATTTAACTTTCCTGGTTTAAAAGCAGGAGATAGATGGTGTCTATGCGCGATGAGATGGGTTGAAGCATACGAATTCGGCAAAGCCCCTAAAATTTTTCTTCGCGATTCCCACGAGCAAATATTAGAACTGGTTGAATTAGAGATATTACAAAAATTTGCTTTAGATTTAAATTAGCTATTCAGCAGTAAATTTTACAGGCATTTCTTGGATAGCATGGACAAAGTTATTGGGTGCTACTTTCCATTCGCCTTCGTAGTGCATATCGGGAAAACGCGCAAGTATTTGGGAGTATGCTTCTTGCAATTGCATTAAAGCTATAGGCTTTCCTAGACAGGTGTGTCTTCCTATACCAAATGCTAGATGTTTATCAGCATTAGATCTTTCAATATTGAAATGATTGGGGTTGTCGAATACTTTAGGATCTCGATTGGCCGCTCCATACCACATAATAATTTTTTCTCCAGGGCCAATGCGCTGTTTTCCGATGATTGCCTCCTGAGTAGAAGTTCTTCTCATATGAATTACTGGCGATATCATCCTAATGGATTCTTGTACAAAATTTGGTAATAATTCCATATTAGCAAGCAGCAATTCTTTTTGATCTGGAAATTCAGTTAGCAATTTAATAGCACCACTTAAAGTATTTCTGGTAGTGTCATTTCCAGCAAAAATAATTAACAGCCATGATCCATCTAAAAACTCATCGCTTAACTGTTCGCCTTCTAGCTCAGCATTCGCAATTGCAGAAAGGAGATCATTGTCAGGATTTTGTCTTTTCTTAATAAGGATATCTCTTCCGTATTCAAACATTTCATCAACCATAGCGTTAAACATTGCAATCGTATTTTCATCTGGAGTTGCTGCAGTTTCTCCTGCCAATTCTTTACGATACGATTCAACTTGAAAATGTTGAGCTAACTCAAGAAACTCCATCCAAGAAACTAATTTTTGCCGATCAGATTCAGGAATTCCTAAAATCTCAGACAATGTAAATATCGGTAATTGTTGAGAAAAATGTTGAACTAAGTTACAAGAACCCATTGGAGCTATAACATCCAATAGTTGAGTAACTTTTGTCTTAACTTTTTTGTGGAGTTCATTCACATAGCCTGGCTTAAAGAATGGCATATGCTCCTTTCTCAAGTTTAAGTGAAGATCTCCATCAAGATTAAGCATGTGATCAATAGAGCTTCTCCAAAGTTTAGGATGGCGCCTTGCTTCTTCACCCAAAGTCATAAGGGTTCCAGTACATAGTTGCGAAGAAAATATTTTAGGATTCATTGAAACGTATTGAATATCTTCGTAGCTAGTCAGGGACCAAAACCCAGGATCTAAATCGTATTCTGCGCGATGATGATATAGCACAGGCGCATTTTCTCTGCATTCATCGTAAAGTTCGAATGGGTGGCCCTTGGTAAATAAATCAATATCTACCATAGATCTCGAAATTTTATGCGAATAGGCCAAGTCAAAAGCCGGTTTGTTAATAACCGTTTTTACAACTTCATTAGAGATCGATAAAGCCACTCAATTCCTTTAAACGTCTATTACTATAACTTCGCCAATACCAAGATCTCTAATATCTTTTTCGATTTTATTTAGATCACCAACTATCAACCAAGTCCACTGATTCGGCTTTACATATTTAGAAGTCGCAGACCTTACTTCTTTTAGGCTAGGTTGGCTAAGCAAATCTGCTAACTCGTCTAAGTAAGAAGTGCTTCTTGAATATTCAGCAATATCTCTCACTCCTCCCAGAAGAGCGCCTAGCGTTTCAAATTGACCTGGTAACCTAAGAGTTCTTGAAGCCTTGGCTTTAGTTAACTCATCGCTGGTAACGGGATTAGATGATAAATATTCGTCATATTCTCTGATCAATTCTTTAATAGATGGAATGGTTGCATCGGTTTGTACGGGAGCGGTAACCAATAGAGCTCTCTGGCCTTTAGCATCGCTTAGTCTAGTTCTTACTCCGTACGACCAGCTTTTATCTTCTCTTAGATTCATATTAATTCTTGAAGTAAAACTGCCCCCAATAGGATAGTTCATGTAATCAATTAATATTTCATCCTCTGAACCCGTAGGAGGCACCAGTTGTCCTGCCAAAATATATGATTGGATAGCATTAGGTTTATTGATCAGATAAACCTTTCTGGTTTGGGGAAGTGCTACATCAAAAAGCTCAACTTTCTCTGGTGTTTTTGCAGCTTGCCAATTAGACGTTTTTTCATTGAGCAGAGTTACGGCTTCTGAAAGTGAAATATCTCCAACGACCACAAATGTTGTTTGTAAGGGATTAATAGCATTTTGATAGTATTTAAATAATTTATCTTTGGTTACATTATTAATTGTTTCAGTAGTTCCAGAACCTGTAAGAGGTTTTCCATATGGATGATCGCTTCCGTAAAGGATTTTTCCTATGTTCCTAAACGCAACAGCGGTGGGTTGATTTTCTTCTTGCTTGATTCCAGCTAGCACCTGTTTTTGAATCCTATCAATTTCTGCTTGAGGAAAGGTTGGAGTTTCTATGGTTTCAAAAACTAAATCCAAGGTAGCGCTTAGGTTATCCTTGAGGCTAGACAAAGAAATGCTTGATGAATCCAAGGAAGCGCCATAGCCAACATTTGATCCCAATGCATCAATTTTAGAGGCCCAAGACATTGAATCATTCTTCTTGGTACCCTCATTAAGCATGTCCATGGCAAAATTTAGATAGCCCAACTCTTCTTCAGATTCTTGAGAATATCCGTAGTCAAACATTAAAGTCATTTCTACAAGCGGTACATCTCTTCTTGTGGCAAGTACTAGTTTAGAGCCATTATTGAGGGTTGCAGTTTCTACTTTAGGAAAAGCAAAGGAAACTTTGTCATTTGGATAGGGAACTCCTGCGCTTCTATCAACATTAGTTGCTACAGTGCTAAACTTTTCTTCTGGGTTAATGATAAGAGTATAGGGATTTTCATCAATCCAGCTCTGCATCGCTAATTTAATATCTTTAGCAGAAGTTGACATAAGAGTTTCTAAATAATCTTTATAACAACCTGGATTCTTAGCATAGGTTTGACAGGTTGCAAGAATATCTGATTTTCCTCCAAATCCACCAATTCGCTGAATGCCTCTTACAAATCCGGCATAGTTTTGTGTTTTAGTATTTTCTAGAAGGGTTTTATCTGGACCCTTACTTAAGAAATCCAACAGGACCTCATCCATCATTGCTTCAACGGCTTCAACGTTAGAATCAGGTGCTACATTGGCAACTAAGATAAATTGACCTGCAATCTCTCTGTCGTAGTAGAAAGCTGAAACGGAAGTGGCAATTTGATTCTCATAAACAAGTTTTTTATACATTGGAGAATTTTTTCCACCTGTTAGAGTAGAGGCAGCTAAATCAAAAAATATAGCTTCATCGGTTTCAGTTCCTGGAACATTCCAAACTTTATATATTCTTGATTGAGGGACGTTATCGGTCATTATTTCGCGCTTGGCTTCTTGTCTCTTTGCAACCCAGGTATCAGGTTTTGTCAGCGTAGGACCAGCAGGAATATCACCAAAGTATGTTGTAACTTTTTCTTTGGCTGTTTCTAGATCTATGTCTCCGGCAAGAACTAGAACTGCGTTGTTAGGGCCATAGTAGGTCTTAAACCAATCCTGCACATCTTCCATAGAAGCGGCATTCAAATCTTCCATATAGCCAATGGTTGACCAAGAATAGGGGTGTCCCTCAGGATAAGCTCCCTTTGCTATAGTAATGAATGCTTTTCCATAAGGACTGTTTTCACCTTGTCTTTTTTCATTCTGAACAACCCCGCGTTGTTCATCTAGCTTCTCTTGATCAATAACTCCTAAGATATGACCCATTCTGTCTGATTCCATCCATAGTGCTAAATCAAGAGCATTGGTCGGGACATTTTGAAAATAATTTGTTCGATCGCTGTTAGTTGTACCGTTTTGATCAGTAGAACCAATCTTTTCAAATGGCTCAAAGTACTCACTATTATAGTTTTCTGTTCCGTTGAACATTAAATGCTCAAATAAGTGTGCAAAACCTGTTTTGCCTATTTTTTCATTTTTAGATCCTACGTGATACCAAACATTAACTGCAACCATTGGGACTTTTCTATCCTCATGAACAATGACTGTTAAGCCGTTATCTAAGGTAAAGGAATCGTATTGAATTTCAGGGATTTCATTAGCTAGAACCGAAAGATTAAAATTTAAAATTAAGCATAAGCTTAAAAGATTTAGTGAGTTTTTTTTCATATGGGATACCTCCATTGGCTTCGACCGTTTATTATAGTAAAAGTTCTATATAAATGTTATTTCTCTGGAGATTTATAAATGAGATTGTTTTTTCTAATTGCGAGTTTACTTTTAATAGGTTGTAACAAAGATTCTGTAAAGTTTTTAGAATCCACTGATCAACGATTGCACAGTTGGATTAAAGACATATCCTCCGATGAGTTTCAGGGTAGGGAACCAGGAACTTTAGGTGCACAGCTTGCTAAGAACTACATTGCTCAACAGCTCTCAAATTTAAATCTAACTCCATTATCTGGAGATTCATTTTTTTTAAAAGTGCCGACATCAAAGATTACCCTTAAAGAACAGTCCTACGCAACGATTACGTTTAGAAATCAAGACCGAAGACTTGAAACCGGTAAAGAAATTGTTTTTTGGACAAAGCATGCTGCTGAATATAAAAAAATAAGAGATAGTGAGCTGGTATTTGTAGGTTACGGAATTGTAGCTCCTGAGTACAATTGGAATGATTACAAAGGGCTAGATGTTCGAGGCAAGACGGTTGTGATACTTATCAACGATCCAGGTTTTGAGACTGGAAATCTTCGTTTATTTAATGGTAAATCAATGACTTATTACGGTAGATGGACTTATAAATTTGAAGAAGCTGCTCGCCAAGGCGCTGCTGCAGCTATTATTTTGCATGAAGAAGAACCTGCAGCTTATCCTTGGACAGTAGTTCAAAATAGTTGGCAAGGTCCGCAATTAGATTTATTAAGAGAGGATTTGGGAGCCTCTAGGGCAACTTTAGAAGGCTGGATTCCGCATGATGTATTTGATGGCATTATTCAATACACGGGTTTTAATTATTCATCATTAAAAGACATTGCTTTATCAGAAACATTTCAACCTTTTACCTTACGTGGTCTAAGTTTATCAACTGAAATCTACAACGAGGTTGAATACATCTCTTCTCACAATTTAGCTGCTGTTCAAAAAGGTGCTAAGTATCCAGATGAATATATTCTTTTCACTGCTCATTGGGATCATTTAGGAATTTTAGAAGGTGATTCTGCTGATGATTTGATAATGAATGGTGCGGTTGATAATGCTACTGGAGTTTCTTCAGTTCTAGAGTTTGCCTATAGATTTTCACAAAAACCCCCTGAAAGATCGATTATTTATTTATTTGTAACTTTGGAAGAATCTGGATTGTTGGGCTCGGAATATTTTGCTGCATATCCTCCAGTCCCTCTAAATCATATAGTTGCAGGATTTAACTTTGATGGCATACAGCCTACTGGTAAGACAAATGATATGGTTGTAATTGGGTACGGAGCATCTGAATTGGAAGATTTGTTAGAGGAAGAGCTTTTAAAACAAGGAAGATACGTTAACCCTGATCCTAATCCAGAAAAAGGTTATTTTTACAGATCAGACCATATAAGTTTCGCAAAGCGCGGGGTTCCAATGTTATACGCTGACAGCGGGTCAGACCTAGAAAATGGAGGAAGACTTGCTGGGCTTAAGATGGAGGAAGAATACCGTCTAAATTATTATCATGCGGTAGGAGATGAATACGATCCTTCTTGGAATTTAGAAGGACTTACCCAATCGATTGACACTGTGTATGCGATTTCATCTGAATTAGCAAATTCACAGGCTTGGCCAAATTGGTATGAAGGTAACGAATTTAGAGCAATAAGAGATAGTTCAAGAACTCAGTAAAGCTCTTGCACCATGCATCTTGCTGAACCGCCGCCTATTTTCTCGATATTGTCTAAGTCGACAACAAGTAATTTAGAGTAATATTCGTTTAGTATTAAAAGCTGTTCTTTTGATAGGACTGAATTGGCGCTTTTAGACATCAATAATAACAACTCATTGTTTTTATTTTGCACTTCAAGCATATTTCCACAAAATGCTTCAAGCTGAGTTTTAGAAAAATTTATTATTCTTCTGTTTTGCTCAATTTTATTTTTAACTAAATTTAGATCTTGGGGATGAATTACGTCTAGGCAAATTCCAGCTATAGAAGTACCGATCCACATTACTACGTTGGTATGATAAATCGGCTTATCTGCAAAAGATGAGCTAAAGGAAACCAGTTCAAACCCCTTTTTCTTAGACCAATCTTTTGCTAGGTCAAGATTCGAGCGTGAGGATATTGAGCAATAGGCAATGTTGTTTATCCTATCCATAACCAAGGAGCTAGTACTCTCAAGAGCAATCCCTTTTAACTCTTCTTCTGCAAAATCTATGTCTATATGGTATTTGCTTAGTAGCTTAGTTAAGCTTGGATTATTTCTTTCTATTTTTCTATTCGGGGCTTCCATTGCAAATAGATCTAAGGTTTTATCTCTGTAAGTGGTAAACCAATTCGGAAAAATTGCATCTGGAGCATTTTCGATAGCTTGAAATTCAACAATATCAACTCCTGAATCAGTTAATGTTTGTCTCATAGCATGCCATTCACTATGACAATTAGCTCGGTTTCCAGATTTTTTTTGAAATACATTAGTTAGGGCAGTTTGATTATTGGGTCCAAAATAATCTGGCCTTACCATGACTAACTTTGAAGTAGATTGCATACAGTTAATTTTAGTGGCGCGCCCGGAGAGGTTCGAACTCCCGACCCCCAGGTTCGTAGCCTGGTACTCTATCCAGCTGAGCTACGGGCGCATTAGGGTATTTTAATCAAAAGAATCCGTATAAGATATCTGTTGAGACCACTATAACCTTCATGATTTCAAACGATAAGATCTCTAAACTTTCAAAGATTAGTTATATCTCACTTACTTTTCCATCTTCTGCAGCGGCAATGCCAATTGTTGTATATATCTTGCCATACTATGCAGATAACTTAGGTCTTGGGTTATCTATCGTTGGGTTAATTTTCTTTCTTGGTAGGATGCTGGATGTTTTTACTGACCCTATTATGGGCTACTTAATTGATAAATATCCCTCTAGATGGGGTAAACACAAGCATTGGATTGCAGCCTCTATTCCTTTTTTAATGATCTCAATATATTTAATATATTTACCAAACGAATCTTTGGTTAGTCCGACTTATCTTTTTTTGAGTTTATTCTTAGCCTATCTAGGATTTACTCTTTTGTTTGTAACTCAACTTTCTTGGTCTGTTGTTCTTGCTCCATCCTACGATGAGAGAACCCGATTACTGACTGCAAGAGAGTTGTTTTCTCTAATTTCCATGTTAATTATTATTGCTCTACCTGCATTAATTGAAATCTATACCTCTAGCCTTAATGCCAAAATTCAATCTATCGGTATAACATCATTATTACTCATTCCTATTATTGTAATAGCTGCTTTATTTTTAGTTCCTGATAAGACTGATGCAATTACCGAGAGGGCTAGGGTAACTGCTGGAGAAATGCTTCGCACAGTTCTTAATGATAAAAACCTTTCTAGGCTTGTATTTGCAAATCTCTTTTTAGCTTTCTCTCAAAGTCTTGTTGGCGCATTGTCCGTTATTGTATTCAACACTATTTTTGAATTACCAGAGTATTCTGCTCGAGCAACTTTGTTGTATTTCGTTATGGGTGCTGTGGGTCTTTTCTTTTTTAGAGGTTTAAGTCTTAAGACTTCTAAACATTTTTCTGCCTCCGTCTGTCTTACGTATGGAGCAATTATAGTTTTGCTAGCTTGGATAATTTCTCCTTATGTTATTGGGACTAAATACTCAGTTTACTTATTGTTTGCATTTACATTCTTTTACGGATTATCTTTTGCTGGAGCAACCCCATTGATCATGGCTATGGTTGGAGATGTATCTGAAATGCAAGAGAAAGCAAGTGGTTATAGTAAAAGTGGAGCTGTATATGCATACGTAACAACTATAGCAAAAATTGGTTTTTCGTTAGCTGCAGCAATACCTTATATTGTTTTGGAAAGGTTTGTTGGTTTTGAAGTTTCTTTAGGGGCAAATAACTCTGAATTCAGCAAAACTATTCTATGGAACATATACATGTTGGTTCCATTTTTTGGATACGCACTCTCAGCATTTATGATTTATTCTCACCCCCATTCTCGAGATAAAGTTTCTCAGTTTAGAGGTACGCAATGAATTACCGAAGATATGAGTGTGTAATCTGTGGGTATATTTATGATGAAGCACTTGGAATTCCTGAGGAG
Source organism: Gammaproteobacteria bacterium (assembly GCA_038108875.1). Classification (GTDB taxonomy): domain Bacteria; phylum Pseudomonadota; class Gammaproteobacteria; order Magnimaribacterales; family D2472; genus VMDH01. The sequence continues at coordinate 106,490 of JAYNII010000001.1, forward strand.
GGAATTAAACCCGGCACTCTTTGGCAAGATATTCCTGATGACTGGGTTTGTCCTGATTGCGGTGTAAGCAAGTATGATTTTGAACTCATAAATGACTAGAAAAAGCTACAGATCATTTGCTTTAATTTTATTAACCATTGTGTATGGCTTTAATTTTATTGATCGACAGATTATGGGAATACTTGCGCCTTTTATTCAAGAAGATTTAAATCTAACAAATACTCAACTGGGTTTATTAATTGGGTTTGCCTTTGCAGTATTTTATACATTAACTGCTATACCAATTGCTTGGCTTGCTGACAAATTCAGTAGAGTAAATATCTTAGCCATTGCTCTAGCTACATGGAGTGGATTTACGGCATTGACAGGTTTAGCCAATAACTTTATCCAAATTGGTCTTGCAAGAATGGGGGTTGGAATTGGAGAGGCTGGAGGCAGCCCGCCGTCCCATTCGATTATTTCAGATCTGTATTCAAAAGAAGAAAGAGCAAGCGCTCTTGGCGTATACTCTATGGGAATACCTTTTGGGATAATGGCAGCATTTTTTGCTACCGCAGCAATTATGGGTCCTGGGAGCGAAGATGTAGATTGGAGAAGAATTTTTATCTTTTTAGGCATCGCAGGCTTAGTTTTAGCATTAATTGTTAAGTTAATTTTGCAAGAACCTATGAGAGGAGCCATGGAGTCTTCAAATAGATCATCAATGGAGAGGGCTCCTTTTATTGATTCTTTGAAAATACTTTTAAAGATACCATCATGGTGGGCCATGTGTTTTGGAATAGCATTTGGTTCGTTTGTTTCATATGCAAAGGGTGGATTTCAAACAAAATTTTTAGTAACACTTGATCCTGCATTTGACTTTCAAACCCTAGTTATATTGCTTGGAATAATTAACGGGACTACCTATGCAGGTGGTGCATTTTTTGGAGCTAGACTTGCAGATAAATGGGGCAGAAAAGATGTCAGAGCATACGGATGGTTGCCTGCTATTTCAATTGCATTATGTTTACCAATTGGAGTTTTAGCCTGGTGGGCTCCTACAGTCCAAATGAATTTATTCTTTACTACTCTCTTTTTGCTCTTAATTGGAATCTACCTCGGACCATGTTTTGCAATAGCACAAACTCTCGCACCAATTCACATGAGAGCAATGTCGACTGCTTTATTCTTTTTTATTTTGAATATGATTGCTCTGGGCGGAGGTCCAACTTTTGCAGGTTGGCTGATTGATGAATTTGCAGTTTATTACAATGAGTTAGATTCTATGAGATTTGCTATGTCAGCTACCGCATTAATTTTTATTTTATCTATTTTAAGTTTCGTGATAGTAAGCAAAACGTTACCTCAGGATTGGAGAGAGGCTGAATTGAGGAACTCTGATATTACATAATAAAGTTTTTTCTCTATTCCTTAGCTAGTTTTATAAAAGCTGGAATAGTGCTTTCTAAATTGAGCAATAGGTCCATCTTTGTCGCATAGTACTGGTTTATCAGCATACTTCTTATGTTCCCAGATAGGAATATCCTCTTTAACTTGTTTATCAATATCAGCAATTATTGCAGCGGACACGCCTCCAACTGGAGTTTTACCATTAACTTTTTTTTGTAAAAAGAAGAATCTTGTAATGCATTTTTCTGACTCGACAGGAGTTGTCATTCCAAGGAGTAATGTATCGCAAATACCTTCAAATTTTGTAGCGCTATCACCTGGTCCATTTGAAAATGCAGTAATTTTACCCTTGATTGTGCCTCTGGGAGTTTCCATGTCAGCTCTCTGGATTGATGTTCTCTTCTGATCTTGATATGAAACTTCAAATTCAGGATAACTCACAACTCCATGGACGTATTTAAAATGTGCGGCATCAACAGCATTTTCTGCCATATCTTGAATGTGACATTTAATATCGTATTCAAAGGCAACAAACTCATCTGCCCATTCAGGGTCATCGATTTCAGAGTGAATCGTAACCTCATAGAGGGGATTTATACCATCAGGGTGATACCAGGCATAAATCAAATTATTAGCTTCAACAGTAGGGTACCTAAAAATTCTTACTTCCTGAGCTTTTGGAGGAATTTTGGTTGCATAAGGAATTTCACTAATGGTTCCATTCGTTTTCCATCTCCAGGCATGAAAAGGACATTCGATGCAATTGTCACGAACAATGCCTCCATGTCCCAAATGAGCACCAAGATGAGGACAGTATGCATCTAGCATGGCTACTTCACCATTTTCACCTCTAAAAAGTACTTGATCTTGTCCAAAATACCTAACTGCCTTCACTTGGCCCTTAGTTAAGTTAGCGCTGGTATCTACACAATACCAACCAAAAGGAATGGGTAACGGGTATCTTTTGTTTTCAAATTCGCTCATAGTTTTAAAAGTTTTTTAGCATTTTCACCAAGGAATTTTGGCCAAACATCATGATTAAAATCTACTTTAGGAAGATCTTCAAATATTCTTTCAAGTGAAAGCCCCATGGGAAAATACCCAGCATAAAGAATTTTGTCTGAACCTCTTGTATTTGCATAGTTGATGATTGCTTTGGGGTAATGCTTTGGAGCAAATGCGCTAGTTGAGTAATATAAATTAGGATATTTGAGCATTAATTTTACTGCTAAATCTACCCACGGTTCTGCACCATGTCTCATAACAAATTTCAATTCAGGGAAGAACCAACAAACCTCATCAATTAACTCAACTTTTTGAGGAGCCATTGGAATTCTTGGTCCAGGAACTCCCACGCAGCAAAAGAAGGGAATATCTAATTCTATGCATGTTTCATAAATGGGGTGCCATTTGGAATTGTTGATAGGGATTTGTGGATACATACCAGCTGGAAAGGCACTTACCGCTTTTATGTTATATTTTTTATGTAGTTCTTTGATTCTAGAAGCTTCTTTGTCACTTTCATTAGGGTTTACAGGGAGATCAAAAATAAACCTGTCAGGGTGATTTTGCTGTGCATAAATTTTAGTTTCAGATGACTCATGAAATCCAACCATGGCAATGTCAATGAAATGTTTATCCATTTGATCTAAAGTGTATTTCACATAATCATCATGTGAACCTGTTTCAGGAATATCTTTAAACATGTATTGTGCTGGCATTTTAAAAAGTTTCTTAGACTCTTCATCTCTAAGCAATGGTTCCATAAAGGAATACCACTCTGAACGATCCTCGCTTTCAGGAATACCTAACATTAGATCAACGGTAAAGATCTCTTTATTGAAACTCATATATAGATTTTAACCATTTAAAGTTTAATATCAGTGAAATGAGAAAAAAAGATCAAAAAAATAATTGAAGAGTTGACGAAAGAAAATCTCACGTTACTCATTAAGACATAAATTCTCCACCGTTTACATCTAAATTAGCACCAGTAATAACTTTTGCTAAGTCTGATGCAAAGAACAGAGCTGCGTTTGCACAATCTCTATCGTTGGGAATGAATCCAAGGGGTATATCTTTAGTGATGCCATTTATGATATTTTTTGGTTCAATCCCCATGGCTTGAGCAGTTTGATTAACATAAGTTTCTACAGGAGGTCCCCACATCCAGCCCATATAAACACTGTTTACACGAATTCCATATGGTCCCAGTTCTTTTGCAAGAATTTTAGTGCTAGCAGTAAGCGCTCCCTTGGATGCCGCATATCCACCTTGGGTTTGCAGTGGCTTTTTTGTGATTAAACTATTAATCATTACTATGGAACCAGATGATTGTATTTTCATTTGTTTTACAGCCTCCAAAGTTAATTGCATAGTTCCAAAATAATTTGTATTCATGGTTTCTTTCCAGTCTTCCATGCTACCTTGATCAAATTCTGTAAAATTTCCTGGCCTATAGGCGCTATTCAAGAGGCAATCTACTTTTCCAAATTTTGATACAGTCATTCTGATAAGGTTCTTGCATGATTCTAGGGATGTGATGTCGGTTATAACGCTCAGAACTTCATTTCCTTGAGAACTAATGTTTCGTTCTACTTCATTTAATTTGCTTTCAGTTCTGGCAGCTAGAACAACCTTTGCACCTTCTTCTGCTGCCCCATAAGCAAGCTCTTGACCTAATCCTGGTCCAATACCAGAAACTATTACCACCTTATCTTGTAAAATCATAATTTCCCTATGTATGTATCTATGTATGTTTTAAATTTTTCTTGAATTTCACCTTTGGATAGGCCGTATTCTTCTAAGCTATATTTATGTGAGCCCATTTCATGCTTGTTTTCTTCTTGCCAAGCCTTCATGGCATTTTCTGTTTGATCAGCAAAATCTTCATTAATGAAAGAATAGATTTTTTTCATTTCATTGAGAGGTTCCTTAATCATATTTCTGAAATCTAAATGAATAAAACTTTCCTCATTGGCTTTACTTATTTCGTAACAGTGATGAAGAACATTGCAAAGCTTGTCTTGCCAATGGCGCGCTATTCTTTGTTTGTTAAAATCTGTAGTAAGTTGTTCAGAAAGATTTGCGCACATTGAACCAAAGGAAGGAACTGTATCAAGTGGAGTTCTATGAGTCTGTATTACTTTGGCGTCAGGGAATACTTCAAGGACTTTATCAATAAAACCTAGATGATGAGGAGACTTTAAGATCCATCTCTTCTGATCTCTACCAGGTGTTTGCCATTGCAAGTATTGAAGTTGTTTTTTTAAAAACTCATAAACTACGAGATGATTCTGTTCTTCTATCCATGCTGAATATGATGGGAGGTGCATACATGATTCTGGAACAGTACTAAGAAATGTATGTTCAATTAATAATATTTCTTCATCAGCTCCATTAAAATCCCAAGGATGAATATTCAATGCTTCAGGAGATGCTGCTAAAACTGCTTCAACCTCAGCCTCGCCAAGTTTCATTCTTTCTGTAGGATGACCTTTTTTTTCATTAGGGAGAATAGCAGGATATCTTCCTTCCCACCAAAGCATAGCAGTATGATTTGGATCTGATGCTAATAGTCTATGCGTCATAGTAGACCCAGTCCTAGGAAGACCAACAATCACTATAGGTCTTAAAATTTTTTGATCTAGTATTTCTGGATTTTGTTTAAAAGCATCGATTGTCCGCAAGAGATTTGACAATAGTCCAATTATCCTGTGTTCTTGTGCTTGGAGGCCTATGTTATTAAGAGAAGCCTCAGTGTTGATGCTCTTAATGAGATTGTGGAAACCCTCCATGAATAAATTAGGACCAAAATCATTCTTGCCAGTTAATTCTTCTGCTCGTTTAATTAGATTTTTTGGATTAAGAGTCATTTTTTTATTTTAGTTCGCTTAACTTTACTAGTGATACATTGGGTATAGAAGGACATTTACAATTTATCCACCTTAGCAACATCGCGCCTTCTGTGTGGTCTTGCGTAATAAGATTGTTTAATAGGTTCTCATCTCGATGAGTTACATGAATGACTAATTCTTTGTTGTTTAATTTTGCGTTGGAGTTATTAATGTGAATTTTATTAAACCTATAGTCTAAGGATTCCATCCAAAAATTTTCTAGTTGAAAGTTCCAAAGTTGACAGTCTGGGATTGTTGTTTTTATAACTAAGCACTCATTTGGTTCGATTTTATAATAACCATGTAAGTAAATTATGCTTGGATCGCCACCCGCAGCCTGAAAAAATTCTTGATCGCCAAGAGGGAGAGCATTTAAGTGTCGTAATTTGAAATCTCCCGTCCATTTCAGAAATGTGCTGGCTGTTCCGGCAACAAAGTTCAAAGTCATTTTTAATTTATGATGTAAATCTTCATCACTAAGTATTGGTAAATGAAAATCTGTATGAATTGCTTCTATGTTTATCGTGGCTCTTTTATCATTCATTTTCGATCTGTAAGTTTCTCTGACGATTAACATATTAGAATCTGGACGCATTCTCAAATCAGCATTTTTATCTTGACTTATTAAAACAGAAAAATTTCCATTTTGGTCTGTATCTCTCGATGTGATTTCTAATTCAGCATGAGAAATCATAGTTCCATCAATGTGGTATCTATTTTGCTTAATTCCAATACTCAAATATTCAACTTCCCCAAAATTTCCGGAAATTTTGTAAGATTGAGCAGGGTTAAGATTTGCATTTAAATAGACATTATCTGGGTTATCACCTCCTATTTTTGCAGTTTCATTAGAGAGTGAGTAAAAAGAGGGGTGATGGGGAAAACTATGCTCAAAATTCATTTCGCTGGACAGTCTCAATAATCTAAGTAAATACCTATACCCTTCATTTCTTGATAAATTATCTGGAGCATTTTTATCAATCATTCCGCCTAAGTTTTTTAACTCATCGCAGAATTCTTCCCATGCTTTAAGATTCATAAACAGCCGATTAATATTTGCAATATACTAAGTTAACAGATATTTTTAAATCAGCATATGCCAGCACCACAAGAGAGAGATTTAGTAAAAACGGCTACTTCTTTAAAAGAATGGTTTATACATTCTCAAGGACTAGACCCTGATATTAAAATTCAGATTAAAGGTGGACCTGAAAACACAGGTTTTTCAAATGAAACTCTGACTTTTAGCATTCAATTTAATAATGGTAAATCAGATGGTTATGTAATTAGATTTACTCCAAAAGGATATAAAGTTTTTCCTGAGTATGATATTAAAAAACAGTACCAATTGATGCATTTCCTTGAAAAACATGGAGTAAAAGTTCCTCATGTAATTGCCTTCGAAGATGATACATCTATTCTTGACTCTAGCTTTTACTTAATGCGTGAATGCAGTGGACAGGCACCTTCTGATAATCCGCCTTTTCATCAAGTTGGCTGGGTGTTTGATGCTTCTCCCGAAGTAAGATTAAGAATGTGGAAGAATTGGTTAGATGAGATGATTAAAGTTCATCAAATAAATATTGAAAACAATTGCGTTGACTTTCTTAATAGACCCAATTTGGCTAATAACCACTTGGATCAAGAATTAAATTTTTATTTTAACTTCCATGATTGGGCCATGGATGGAGAAAGTCACCCAATAGCAGAAAGCGCTAAAGAGTTTCTTATTAAAAATAAACCTAAAACTGATAACCTCCAGTCAAGAATTGTCTGGGGAGATTGCAGGCTAGCTAATGTAATGTATTCATCAAATGGCGAATTATCTGCAGCCTTAGATTGGGAGATGGCAATTTTAGGAGATCCTTGCCTTGATCTTGCTTGGGGTATTGCAATTGATGATTGTAATAGTTTGGGGTTAAACATTCCTAAATTACCGGGATTTATGAGCACAGAAGAAACTATCTCTTATTGGGAAAAACATAGCGGATTTAATGCAACTAACTATGATTATTTTTACATATTAGCTTTGTATAAATTTACTGTAATAATGACTAAAGTTGTTAAAAAACTTGAATATTATGAAATCCTCCCGAAAGGTCTCGGTGCTCATATTAATAATCATGCAAGTGGTATGTTAGCTAAGCATATGGAGTCACATTAATGGCCATCTTTACTATTAAGAAAACTGAAAATAAGAAAATTCTTTGCACTCAAAGCCCTATAGACTTTTCTCCTCTAACCGAAATTGAATGCTCTTCTAAACAAGAGGTAAGTAATGCATTTCTAAATGCTAGAAAAGCTCAATCTGAGTGGAAAAATGTGGCAATTGAAAAAAGAATAGAGCTTCTAGATAAACTAGCGCTCATTATTTCACAACAAAAAGAGAGAATAATTGAAGTAGTAATAAGCGAGACAGGTAAACCTCGACAAGAGGCTTTATCTATGGAAGTTTACTCTGCACTTGACTCTATAATTTTCTATAGCAAACGTGCAAAGAAATGGCTTGCAGACGAGCCTGTCAAACTTCATGGACCAATGCGTTTTCTTAAAAAATGCAAAGTAATTTATAAACCCAGAGGAGTAATTGGGATCATTACCCCATGGAATGGACCATTTATTTTGTCTATTAACCCCGTTATCCAATGTGTGCTTTCCGGAAACGCTGCCATCATTAAGCCATCAGAAGTAACTCCACTTTCTGGTCAATTAGTAGAAGAGATGTTTGTGTTGGCTGGCGCTCCTAAACACTTAGTGCAAGTCTTGATAGGTGATGGAGAGGTTGGGGAGGCTTTAATTGCAAATAAACCAGATAAATTATCTTTTACTGGTTCTGTTAATACTGGAAGAAAGGTCGCGGAGTTATGCGGAAAACTCTTAATTCCCTTTAGCCTTGAACTAGGAGGAAAAGATGCCATGGTGGTTTGTGATGATTCAAATATCAAGGAAGCTGCCCAAGGAGCAGTCATGGGATCTTGTATGAATGCTGGGCAATACTGTTGCGGAACTGAAAGAATTTATGTATTACATTCGATTTATGATGAATTTGTTGAAGAGGTTTCAAAGATTACAGCAAATCTTATTCAATCAGATAAGGGATTTGTAGATATAGGAGCAACCTTCTGGGATAAACAATTAGAAATTATCGAGGATCATGTTCATGATGCTGTTTCCAAGGGCGCCAAAATACTGGTTGGAGGTATAAGGAATCCTAAGCTTTCTGGGCTATTTTATTTACCAACTGTTATGGTTGATGTTGATCACTCAATGAAAATTATGCAAGAAGAAACTTTTGGTCCAATTATTTGCATAATGAAGGTTAAAGATGAAGAGGAGGCTATGCAACTAGCTAATGATTCGAAATATGGTTTAAACGGTAATATTTGGACTCAAAATTTACAAAAAGGTGAAAAGCTTGCGCGTTCCCTGGAAACAGGAGCTTGCTCCATCAATGATATGGCGATGAGTTATGGTTTGAATGAGGTTCCATTTGGTGGTTTGAAAGAAAGTGGACTAGGATTTGTAAACGGCAAGGAAGGGTTTAGAAGTTATTGCCATGCAATGCCTATAGTAATTGGTAAGAAGCCATCCTCTGTTTACCCTTATACAGAAAAGAGTTATCGACAGCTTGAACAAGCTATCAAAATATTTTTTGATAATAAATTTTTTAGAAAGTTATTTGGTTAAACTAAGAGTCTGATTCTTTTTCGATTTTAACTTTTACTTCTATTTTTGCATCCTCATCACCAATATTATTTTTTATTGTGTTCACTATTTTCTCTATATCAATTTTAGTGATGCCCTCAGCAACTCCATCAATCTCAATTTTTTCAAGCGCTGCTTCAAGATCAGTGTCATCATCAAGTTTTAACATAATTACTTTCTTTTCGGATGATGTATCACTTAACTCTATTTCTTCGCCATCTTTATCTTTCCAAACTCTTTTCTCTAGTATCTTTGGGTGGTGCATTTTTGGCATGTCTATTCCATCACCTTTAAACATCATTACGTGATCACCTCTGAAGTTAGGTTTGGGTTTTAAAAAGTCATCTAATATGATTGCGCCCCCAATTAAAGACCCAACAATTAGTGCTTGAATATATTTTTCATTCATAAGTCTCTCCTGCGATCAATATTTGACAATTATAATTTAAATAAGTTCATTTAAGAGCGTTTAAATAAGCTGGATTTTCACCCCCTCCATGAACTTCAAGGGCTGCACCAGAAATCCAACTTGCATTATTGGAGCTTAAGAATAGGCAAGCATGTGCAATATCTGATGGAGTTCCCATTCTCTTTAAGGGAATAGTTTTTGCAACTTTTTTCATTTGAGTTTTATTGCCGTAGTGAATGAGAGAATTTTCAGTTTCTATGTAGCCTGTAATAATTGCATTGACTCTAATCTTTGGCGCCCATTCAATTGCTAAAGTTTGAGTTAGATTTACTAACCCGCCTTTAGCAGCACCGTAGGCTGCACTTCCTGGTGTTGGTCTATTAGCAGTTACACTTGAGATGTTAATGATGGATGAAACTGTTTTTTGCTTGAGCATTCTTTTTGCAATGAGCACGCTCATTTGTAACTGAGCTGTTAAGTTAAAATCAATTACAGACTTATGAAAATTTATTGACCCTTCTATCGCGTTAATTAGGGGAGAGCCACCAGCATTATTAATTAATATATCAATGTTTTTTGTGTAGGTAAGTATTTCATTTATAGCATTTTCAATAGACACATTGTCTCTAATATCACACTTTATGAAGACAGCCTTATTGCCTTTTTTAATAATTTGCTTTTTGATTGGGTTTCTTGATAAAACAAAGACTTTTGAACCCTCAGCTAGATAAGATTCAGCTATGCCTTTGCCAATTCCTTTGGTACCTCCTGTAACAATAACAGATTTGTTTTTAAATTGATTGTTCATCTTTAGTCTGCAGTTATTATAATGATGCTTCTAATTTTGTCATAACGGAGAATAGATGAAAATTGCCATTTTAGGAGGAACCGGTTCCCTTGGGACAGGACTTGCCCGACGTTGGATTAAAGCAGGTCATGAAATTATCATTGGCTCTCGTTCCAAAGATTCTGCACTAAAAGCAACCCAGGCTTTAGATTTACCTGATGCTAATGCATGTTTGAACGAGGAAGCAGCTAGAATAGGCGATATAGCGTGTTTAACGGTTCCCTTTGCACATCAAGTTTCAACCTTAGAAACTGTAAAGGAAGAATTACGCTATAAGATACTTGTTGATGCAACTGTTCCGTTAGTTCCTCCAAAAGTAATGCGTGTTCAACTACCTGCAGGTGATGGATGCGCCGCTATGATTGCTCAAAGGATTTTAGGAGAGGAGGTGAGCGTCGTTTCAGCTTTTCAGAATATTTCTGCTGAACTCTTACAATCTTCACACCCAATCAATTGTGATGTATTAGTATGTGGGGATAGAAGAGAAGACAGAGAAACTGTCATCAGTCTTATTTCAGATATGGGATTAAAAGGATGGCATGCAGGACCTTTGTGTAACTCAGCTGCCGCAGAGGCTTTGACCTCTGTGCTAATAGCAATAAATAAAAATCATGCTATCTCTCACTCAGGGATCGCTGTTACTGGAGTTTAGCTATAACTGGTTCTGCAGAATTAAACCTAATTGGTTTAAAAGATTTTCCACTAGTTTTTCCTGGCGATTCAATTCCAGAACTCATCATTGCTGCAGTTAAATCAAGTAAAAAAAAGATCCAAGATGGTGATATTTTTGCTATTGCTCAAAAAATTGTTTCAAAATCAGAAAATCGTTATAGGTTCCTGACAGATTACTCCCCCAGTAAAGAGGCCAAGGAAATTGCTAAAAAAATAGGAAAAGATGAAAGATTTGTTGAGGCTGTTTTACAAGAATCAAATAAAGTTGTTAGATATAGAAAAAATGTTCTAATTGTCGAACATAAACTTGGATTTATTCATGCTAATGCTGGTATAGACCGATCTAACATAGATCAATCCAATGAAAGGATACTTCTCTTACCTCTTAATCCAGATAATTCTGCGAATAAAATAAGACTGAGCTTAAAAAGGTACTTTAAGGCTGACGTTGGTGTAATTATTACCGACACTATGGGAAGACCCTTTAGAAATGGCATTGTTGGTTTTGCGATTGGCGCAAGTAACATAAATTCGATTAGAGACGAGAGGGGTAAAAAAGATTTATTTGGAAATGAACTCAAAGTTACTCAAATTGGTATAGCAGATGAGCTAGCTGCTGCAGCGTCCTTAGTAATGGGTCAGGCAGATCAAAGTATGCCAGTCGTTTTAATTCGGGGTCATCAAACAATAAAAAATGAAATTAGCAATGCTCAGGTCCTAATTAGAGAAGAAGAGGAAGACCTTTTTAGATGAAAACTCTACTCATTTGTGGTGGAGTTGGCGGAGCAAAGCTCGCCAAAGGTTTTTACCAAAGCAAACAAGATTTTGATGTGTTAGTGAATATCGGAGATGATTTTAATCATTTTGGGCTTCATATTTCTCCTGATTTAGATACTGTTATGTATACGTTGTCAGACAGAGTAAATACTTCGCAAGGGTGGGGTTTAGAGGACGATACATGGAAAACGCTAAAAAATATTGAATTAATTGGAGGAGATACTTGGTTTCAATTAGGGGATAAAGATCTTGCAACTCACATGGTAAGAACTCAATTATTAAAAACCCAAAACCTAACTCAAACCACTCAAAAAATTTGCCAAGCATTTAACCTTTCGATAAATTTGTTTCCTGCTTCAGAAGATCTAATTCAGACAACAATTTATGAAGGCAACAATAGCTACTCTTTCCAAGAGTACTTTGTTAAACACAAGACCAATGTAGTTGTCAGCAGTATTGCATATCTTGGATTGGAACAGGCGTCTTTAAATCCAAATATAGATTTAGAGACTTATAACAAAATAATTATCTGTCCCTCTAATCCTTATCTGAGTATTGATCCTATAGTTAAGATCAACGAGCTTTGGAATTTTCTAAATAAGAACAAAGAACGCGTTTTTGTTATATCACCGATTGTTGCAGACGCATCACTAAAAGGACCCACAGCAAAGATTATGCACTCCTTAGGAATTGATGTTAACGTTATTTCTATCGCAAAACACTATCGTGCTATAGCTGACAATATATTTATAGATGAAAGAGATAAACACTACGCTCAAGAGATTTCTAGTCTTGGAATGAATCCTTATCTGAGCAAACATCTAGTGATGACTTCAGACCAAGACAAGATTTCCTTGGCTGTTGAGATTCTAAAAGTCCTAAATGCATAGCTTTCTTATACCTATTAAATTATCCGATAATCCAAAATCTCGGCTGAGTAAAGTATTGTCTCTAAACAAAAGAATAGAATTTATGGAGTTTTGTTTGACTAATTTAATCAACTCTATATACGCAGTCATTCCCAACCCTGATATCCATCTTCTTATCAAAGGAATAAATGAAAAAGTATTTGCAGTTAATAAGCATTTTTCAGATCTGCCACTCAATCAGGCAATTCTATCCGTCACTAATAATCTTTTTGAATTTGGTCACCGCATAACAATTTTGCATGCAGATCTTCCTATATTGACAGAAGAATCAATAATCAGAATTAATCAAACAATACCCAAAAATGAAGCATATATTTATCCGGATGAATATCTCTCTGGCACAAATGGACTTACCTATACTCATGGTTCTATTAAAAAATTTGTTTTTGGGGATTCCAGCTACTCGAATTTTATTAATCTAGCCAAAATTGAAAACATAGAGATGATTTCTGTGAATGACCCTGGAATTGCATTTGATCTAGATGATGAAGAAGATTTTATTAAAGTTCCTCAAAATATACGTAACAAACTGTTAGACTAGTTATGTTAGTAAATCTATGGCAAACCACAACTTATCAAATCTTGTTGCTCAACCTAGTCAGTTAGCAGAACTAGCTGGATTATCACTTTCAATTCAATCCATTGCAACAATACCCTTAACTGAAAAACTTGTTTCTCAAGCTTTTAAGGTTAAACAAGAGTTTTATGGAAATCTCATTTCTTACTCTCCTAAAGTTTTTATTCCCTTAACTTTTCTATGCAGAGATGTTTGTCATTATTGTACTTTTGCAAAGACACCAAAAAAAATTACTTCAGCCTATTTATCCAATGAAAAAATCTTAGAAATTTGCAAGGTTGGAAGCGCTCAGGGATGTTACGAAGCTCTTTTTACTCTTGGAGAGAAACCAGAATTAAGATATAAGACCGCAAGGGATTTTCTAACTCAACAAAACTTATCCTCTACAGTTCAATACTTACACCAGCAAGCAAAACAAGTATTTGATGAGACTGGGTTTATACCCCATATTAATGCTGGAAATTTATCCATTGAAGAGCTAATTCAATTCAAGCAAATATCTGGATCCGTTGGTCTCATGGTCGAATCTTCTTCAGATCGATTAACTCAAAAAGGCATGCCTCACTACGGTTCTCCCGATAAGAAACCATCAGCTCGCATAGAGACTTTAATTAACGCAGGTATAGCTAAAATTCCATTTACAACTGGAGTATTAATAGGTATTGGTGAAACCAAAGAAGAACTAGTTAAGACTTTATTAGAGATAGTCAAAGTGCATAAAAGCTATAACCATATACAAGAAGTAATCATACAAAACTTTGTGCCTAAACCTCAAACTCTTATGTTTGACCACCCACCTGCATCCACTGAATACCTCATTTGGGCCATTGCTATTGCTCGATTAATTCTTCCTATTGATATTAGTATCCAGGTACCGCCCAACTTGAATAAGGAAATTCTGAGCAAACTAATACTATCCGGTATTAATGATTTTGGCGGAGTTTCGCCGGTTACTATAGATCATGTCAATCCTGAATCTTCGTGGCCAAATATTAAGCGTCTTGAAGAGCTTTGTAATAGGTTTGATATGCATTTAGTATCAAGATTGACCATCTACCCAAAATATCTTTCTGAAGAATTCAATTCTTACCTATCAAAATCTGTTAGATCAAAAGCAATTAAATTAGTCGATGCAAGTGGTTTTTTAAGAGAGGATGATTGGAGGGCTGGCGAATCTCAATTAGTTCCTTCATTTTATTCAACACCTAAGCGACTCACAAACATTAAAATTGCACTCGATAACCTAGATAAAAATAAGTCAATTAAAAACATTTCAGCTTTATTTCAGGCACGTGGCAGTGAGGTTAAATTCCTTGGTGAAGCTGCTTTAGAAATAAAACAAACCCTTTATGGTAATAAATTAACTTTTGTTAATAACCGAAATATTAATTACACAAATATTTGTAAATACAGTTGTAATTTTTGTGCTTTTTCTAAAGGGAGAGGTCATGATGATTTGAGAGGAAAACCATACGATATAAGTTTTGAAGAAATTCAGAGAAGGGTTTTAGAGGCTGAAAGAAGAGGGGCAACCGAAGTATGTCTTCAAGGCGGCATTCATCCAAAATATACTGGGGAAACTTATCTTAAGATTCTTGATTCCATCAGAGAAGTTTCACCGACCATCCATATTCATGCATTTTCTCCTTTGGAAATTAAACAAGGAAGCCGAACTTTAAATATGTCAATTCAAGACTATTTAAATCTACTTAAAAAAAGAGGTTTAAATTCAATACCGGGCACCGCTGCTGAAATCTTACATGACCCAGTTAGAAATATTATTTGTCCAGATAAACTTACCTCAGCTGAATGGATTGAGGTTATAACTTCAGCTCATTCTCTGGGAATTCCCACTACATCAACTATCATGTTTGGCCATGTTGAGACTTATCATGATATCGCTATTCATCTACTAAAGATTTTGAATATCCAAGAACAATACCAAGGTTTCACTGAATTTGTGCCTCTTCCATTTGTTTCACAGGAAGCTCCAATTTTTAGACGAGGATCTGCAAGACCTGGACCATCCTTTAGAGAAACTTTTTTGATGCACAGCATTGCTCGTCTGCTATTTAAAGAAAAACTTCCAAACATTCAGGGATCTTGGGTCAAAGCGGGTATTGAAGGTTTAATGGAGCTAACAAAGAGTGGTATCAATGACATTGGTGGTATCTTAATGAATGAATCGATAACACGTGCAGCAGGGTCTGTGCATGGTCAAGAATTAGATATAAGGCTAATTACCAATAGATTAATGGACAAAGGAATTGAGTTAGAGCAAAGAAATACCTTATACGCAAAGCTAAGCAACAGTATTGATGCATTGGTTTTTAAGTTAGCAATCCCTCTACAAGATATATCCAGCCAATCAGAGCGGGTCTCAAAATAAATGCCATTGAGGGATTTGTTTACAATTGCTATCGGTTATTTAGCAGTCATTTTCATCATGTCTTATCTTTTTGGTTTTTTTCTAGGCTATCCGATTTTTATTAACTTGTTGTTTGTGGATACGATTGGAACAATTTGTATTTTTGGTTTGAGTTTATTTTGGAGAAATTCAAGCTGGTACGATGCCTATTGGTCAGTCATTCCACCAGTGCTATTGTTATTGCCTTATTTTCATGGTTTTGAAATCAGTTCTTCTTCTAGAATGTTTCTAATCATTGTAGCCACTTTGTTTTGGGCTATAAGATTAACCTTTAACTGGGTTCGAAATTGGAGCGGGTTTTCACATGAAGATTGGCGTTACATTAGTATGAAAAGCTCACAAAAAACTAAGCTTGGCAAAGTTACTATTGATTTTTTAGGTATTCATTTAATTCCAACTCTATGTGTATTTATTGGCTTAATACCGGCTGTTAATGCTTTGTATGCAAGTGAAACTCAAATTAATCCTATTGATCTAATAGCATTTGGAATAATATTTATTGGAGTGATGTTACAAATCGCATCCGATCAACAGATGTTCAATTTTAGACAAGACTCTAGTAATAAGGGTAAAACTATGCAGTCAGGATTTTGGTTTTATTCAAGACATCCAAATTATTTCGGTGAACTTATGTTTTGGCTAGGATTGTGTATTTTTGGATTTGCATCTCAGGATTTTGAATATATAAACTTTTTAGGAATTATTGTAATGTATTTGTTAATTGCAGTGGGATCTGTAAAAATGATGGACGATCGATCGCTTAAATCAAGGGCTGATTTTGCATCTTATGCAGATTCTACACCAAAGATATGGATGAATTTATTTAAAAAAAGGTTTTAACGATGAAAAAAATTTTACTAGCTCTTATAGCGATTTCTGGATTTTCTAGTGGCCAATCCTTATCCGAACAACTTGATAAAGATATTAACGGTTTGATGAGTAAAGTAATCGAGTGGCGTCACCATTTTCATCAATATCCAGAATTATCTAATCGAGAATTTAAAACATCCGAGTATATTAAAAATGTTTTAGAGGATTTAGGTCTAGAAGTTCAAAGCAATATTGCACGCACAGGCTTGGTTGCAATGATACGGGGATCACAACCCGGTCCTCTAATAGCTCTTCGCGCTGATATAGATGGTCTGCCTGTAACTGAAGAACTAGGTTTGCCATTTTCCTCAAAGGAAAGAACAACTTATCAGGGAAATGAAGTGGGTGTTATGCATGCATGTGGACACGATGCTCATATAGCAATCCTTCTAGGGGTTGCTGAATACTTGGTTAAGAATACCGATAAAATAAAGGGCGACATCATGTTAATCTTTCAACCTGCTGAGGAAGGCGCTCCAGAAGGAGAAGAGGGCGGAGCCTTTTTAATGCTTAAAGAAGGAATCTTTAATTTAGAGAAACCCGATGCCATTTTTGGTCTTCACGTTACCAACGGTAAACATGGCTCAATATTTTTAAAACCTGGGCCAACCATGGCATCTGCTGAAGCTTTTAGAATTACTGTAGAAGGTAAGCAAACTCACGGTTCTAGACCGTGGGCAGGGGTCGACCCTGTAGTTGCAGCTTTCAATATTGGTACTACCATGCAGACCATAGTCTCGAGGAGGTTAAATATCCTTGATAGTCAGGCTGTAGTTTCGATTGGTATGGTAAAAGGGGGTACTCGTAACAATATCATCCCTCAACAAGTAGTATTAGAAGGAACTATCAGAACTTTTGAGAAAAGTTACTTGGATCAGATTCACAAAGAAATCAAAACAATAGCGACTAACATTGCAGAGGCTCATAATGCAACAGCAAAAGTTGAACTAGCCATTTACGGTAATTACCCAGTCACTTTTAACGATTTAAATCTTTCATCTCAACTTGAATCTTCACTGATCAAAGCCAGTGATAATAACTATATGAGAATGAATGTTCCAAGAACTGGAGCTGAAGATTTTTCATTCTTTGCTCAAGAGGTACCAGGTCTATATTTCTTTTTAGGAGTGAATCCTGAAAATCAAGAATCTAGTTTTACTAATCACTCTCCGAGGTTTTATGTAGATGATGATGCTCTTGATACAGGAGTAAAGGCCTTTATCCAGTTAGTTGAAGATTTTAGCGAAAACTTTAATCAATAGTTGGAAGCATTTTATTAAGATTGTCTACAACATCTAAATACTCGTGTACTAACCTAGAGATAACATTTTTGGTTGATTCAATTTCGTTAAGCTGTCCAATAACTTGACCTGCTGCGTTAAAGGAAACTTCCTGCGCTTTACCTTTATCGGCATATATTGAAGTTCTTCTAATGGCATCATAGGTAATCATGCCCTGTAAAGGCATGGGCAATGGTTTAGGATTGGCAGGGTTTTCCCAGGCATCTGTCCATGCATTTCTTAGCATGCGGGCAGGTTTTCCAGTCCATGATTTGCTTCTGATAGTATCTTCGCTGGTAGCATTTAAATAAGATTTTTTTTGTGCAGGTTGAGTAAAAGCTTCTTCAACTGTTAACCATAAAGAACCAGTCCAAACTCCTTGAGCTCCCATTGCAAGCGCAGCAGCCATTTGCCTTCCGTTACCAATTCCCCCAGCAGCTAGAACTGGAAGATCTCCAACAGCATCTATTATCTGAGGCCATAAAACTATGCTACCAATTTCACCAGTATGACCTCCGCCTTCACTCCCTTGAGCAACTATGAAATCTAGACCTGCTCTTTTATGTGCCAAAGCTTGTTTAATTTTTCCACAGAGCGCTCCAATTAACACACCTTGTGATTTAACTTCCTTTATTACTTCCTTCGGAGGTGTTCCTAAAGCATTTGCAAAGAGTTTCACATTTTTTCGTTTGAGAGCTTCCTCAACTTGAGGCTCAGCGGTTGCCTGAGTCCAACCTAACAGACCTCCTTTGGGACCATTGCTATTTTCAGCAATTGGAACACCATGATCAGATAATAATTTTTCAACGAATGCTCTATGCTCTTTCGGAATAGCTTTTTCTAAGCTCTCTAAAAGCTTCTGTGGATCAAGTTCATCCATACCCTCATATTTTTGAGGTATAACAGTATCTACCCCGTATGGTCTGTCTCCTATATGAGCATCAATCCAATCAAGCTCCTCTTGAAGTTGTTCCAGCGAAAATCCTACAGCGCCTAACACACCAATACCTCCAGCTTTGCTAACAGCAACAACTACGTCTCTGCAATGAGTGAAGGCAAAGATTGGGTATTCAATTCCCAGTTTTTTACATATTTCAGTTTGCATAATAAGGGTTATATAATCTAGATAATTCGAATTATAAAAAAATATAGGAAATACTACCATGAATAAAAATTGGGACTATGAGTATGATGTTGTTGTAGTGGGTTCTGGTAATGGTGCTCTTACAGCTGCACTGTGCTCCCATGATGGAGGAGCAAAAGTTTTAGTCATAGAGAAAAGCGCTCAATTGGGAGGAACTAGTGCGTCCTCAGGTGGAGGTGTATGGATTCCAAATAACAGATATGCAATTGCTGCTAATGCAGATGATAGTATACAAGAAGCAAGGGATTACATATCTAGCGTTTCCCCTGAAGGGAAAATAAATCCTGAACTTATTGAGACCTATATTCAAGAAGGTCCAAAAATGATTGATTACTTGCACAATAATTCAAGAGTAAAGTACTTAAATCTTCCTCATTATCCAGATTATTTTCCTGACAACCCAGGAGGCAAGGCTGGAAATAGATCTATGGAACCAGAGCCTGTTTTTGGAACTGAGCTTAAAGATGACCTAAGGCTCTTGAGAGATCAGCACCCACAAACTACATTTAGAATGGGTCCTATTACGATGAACTTTACTCAAGTTGAGGGGCAACTCTTATTAGGAGCATTACCAGGATGGAAAAAATTATTTGCAAAACTTTTTTCCAAATATATTTTAGATATTCCCATGCGATGGAAATGGGGTTGGAAAGATAGAAGACTAACTATGGGTAATGCAGGGGTTGCAAGACTTTTACTTTCTCTTAAAGACAGAAATATTGCCATTTGGTGCAATACTGCGTTCACTGATCTTATAACTAATGCTAAAAAAGAAGTAATTGGTATTAATGCATTGAAAGAGGGAAAGTCTATTTCAATAAAAGCACATAAAGCGGTTATTTTAGCATCTGGAGGGTTTGAAAAAGATCAAGCCCTAAGAGAAAAATATCTTCCAAAGCCTACAGATGCTTCTTGGAGTGCTGCTAATTCTTATAATACCGGTGACGCACTTAAAGCTGCTTTGAAACTTGGAGCACAAACGCATCAAATGGATTGGGGCTGGTGGTCAACTACAATGAAAGTTCCTGGAGTTGAAAAGGGCTGGTTATCAATGGTGGATAAGTCCATGCCTGGAAACTATACAGTTAACAAAAACGGCGAGAGATTTTCTAACGAATCCCAAAATTATGTCAGTTTTGTAAATGATATGTTTAGCGAATATTCAGCTGGGAATCCTTGTGCACCATGCTATATGATTTTTGATAGTAATTTTAGACAGAATAGGCCATGTGGGCCTTTATTACAGGCGAGCATGCAACCTGATAGTAGAGTCCCCAAAGAGTGGTGGACTCCATCTTTCTTAACTAAAGCAGAAACCCTAGAAGAGCTTGCAATCAAAGTTGGAATTAATGCTGAAGGTTTATTAGCCACACAGAAAAAAGTTAATGAATATTCAATAACTGGTATCGATCCAGATTTTAAAAGAGGCGACACTGTCTATGACAGATATTATGGGGACCCAACTGTAACTCCAAATCCCTGTTTAGCTCCTCTTCAAAAAGCTCCATTTTATTGTATGGTTTTGTATCCAGGAGAAATGGGAACAGCAGGAGGTCTGGTTATTGATTCCAAAGCCAGAGTTCTTGATCAAGAATCTCAACCCATAAAGAATTTATATGCTTGTGGAAATTGCACAACAGCATTGCTTCCAAAATATCCTGGTCCTGGATCGACATTAGGTCCTGCGATGACTTTTGGATATCTTGCAGCAAGAGATATAACTGGAGCTAACTTTTGAATTCACTAAAAAATAAAATAGCAGTTATTTCAGGATCAGGGCAGGGTGTCGGTGAAGGAATAGCCTTAGCACTTGCTTCCTACGGCGTGAAAGTAGCCCTCCTGGGCAGAACTTTTGCAAAAGTCGAGCAAGTTGCAATGAATATTAAGGAAAATGGTGGAAATGCTTTGCCTGTTGAATGTGATGTTAAAAATTTAAACAGTATTACTGAAGCAGTTGATAAAGTAATTGCTGAATATGGGACTATAAATATTCTTGTTAACAATGCTCAGGAAGTTCCCCTTGGTTCGATTTTGGATGTTACTGATGAAGCAGCTGAAAATGGTTGGAAATCAGGGCCCTTAGCATCTTTAAGATTTATGAGAACTTGTTATAAATATTTAAAAGGAAATGGCTCTGTTATTAATTTAGCGAGCTCGTCAGCCTTGAGACCGGATTCTGCTGGTTATGGCGTTTATGCTGCAGTTAAAGAAGCTATTAGATCTATTACCAGAACTGCTGCTGTTGAATGGGGTCCTGATAATATCAGGGTAAATGCAATCATGCCTCTTGCTATGTCCAAAGGTATGGAATGGTGGATGAAAGAGAGACCAGATGAAGCCAATGAATTTTTGAGAACTATACCTTTAGGTAGAGTTGGAGACTGTAAAGATGATATTGGGATGGCTGTTTGTAAACTTCTAACAGACGATATGAGCTATATTACAGGAAGTACCATCATGCTTGATGGTGGACAAGCATTTTTAGGATAATTATGGACACGCTGGAAAAACTATTTGCCATTGAAGAAATCAAACAACTTAAACACAGATATTTTAGAGCTATAGATATGGCTGATTTTGATTTGTTAGATGAAATTTTTCATCCTGATATAAAAGTAGACTACAGAGGCGGAACTTATAGATGGGAACAATCAGGCAAAGAAGCTATAATTAAAGCTCTAAAATATTCATTCCACAGTCAAGCCGCAGCTATGCACACTGGTCATCACCCTGAAATATCGATCGATTCCTCAATAACAGCGTCAGGCAAGTGGTACCTTCATGATATTTTTTTTAATTTTAATGAAAAAATTGTTACTCAGGGGACTGCGCTCTATGAAGATGAGTATATGCACGATGGGGTCTCTTGGAAAATTATTTCTTCTCAATACGACAGAATTGTAGAGTCTATATCACCTATTGATGAAAATATGAAATTTACAAAATTCATGCTTAAAGATAAAGGAATAAAGTTATAACATGAAAGATGTGTTACAGGTTATGCAAAGCTATGTAAAGGCTTACAGAGATAATGATAAAAACTTATTCTTAAATCTTTGGGATGAAAATGCAATTTTTGAGGATCCTGTAGGTACAGAGCCAATGGTAGGAATAACTAAAATCTCAGATTTTTGGGATTTTGGTCATACAGGTTTTTCTATTATGCCAGTAGGTGAGTCATTCCTTGTATGCGGTGAAGAGGGGATATTGCAGGCTCTTATGCAAGTTAGGAATCTTGATGATGCTTCAGGTATGGATATAAAAATTGTTGATCACTTTCAAGTAACAATTGAGAACAAAATAAAACACCTTAGAGCTTTTTGGGATCAGTCCTCAATTACCTCTGCTTAAGTATTAATGAATTTAAGCATCAATTTAAATAAAATCTCTTTACTCAGAAATTCTAGAGGCGGTGATTATCCATCAGTGTCAGAATTTGCAGAGCTTCTCCTAGATCTTGGGGTTGATGGAATTACCCTTCATCCCCGTCCCGATTTAAGACATGCAACTCCTTCAGATTGCATCCTCATAAGAAATATTTGTCACAAGAGAGGAAAAGAATTTAATATGGAGGGCAACCCATATTGCTATGAAAATAAAGTCTATCCAGGATTTATTAAGTTAGTTGATTCTGTAAAGCCAACTCAAACAACATTAGTTCCAGATGATGAGTATCAAATTACTTCTGACCATGGTTACTCTGTTGATCAACTTACAAGTTCCTTGGAAGAAATAATTCATCGCCTAAAGCTATCAACCAAAAGAATAAGCTTATTTATTGATGCAGGATTTGAAGAGTTTGAGCTCATTAAACACAAAAGTGTTGATTGTGTAGAGATTTATACAGGACCATTTGCAAATGCAGTAATTTCTAAAAATGATCTTTCTATTGAAAACGAGCTTTTTAAAATAAAGAAAACCTATTTGGCAGCAAAATTGTATGATTTACGTGTGCATATTGGTCATGATCTGAATCTAGATAACCTTAAAATAGTAAAGCAAGTTGGAGATTTTGATGAGGCTTCCATTGGGCATGCATTTGTAGTAGATTGCATCCGTTATGGCATTGAGGGCGCTACAGAAAAATACTTAAAGGAGATAAAATAAGACCATGGATGGCAATGAAATTCAATTAAAAATTAAAGATCAAATTAAAGATAACAAGATTTTGATTTATATGAAGGGTTCTCCTTACGCACCACAATGTGGATTTTCTGCAAGAACCGTCCAAGCTCTTATCGAATGTGAAGCAGAGTTTTCTTATGTAGACGTTTTATCTAATCCAGACGTTAGACAATATTTACCTAAGGTAAGTGATTGGCCAACTTTTCCACAATTATTTATTGCTGGGGAATTAATAGGGGGTTGTGATATTGTCACTCAGTTACATGCTAATGGTGAGCTAAAAAAGTTAATTGATTCTTCTATTTAAACTTGGTTTTGTAAGTAGTTTTGTTCGCCAAGTTTTTGGTATAGATTAATATTAGTTTCTAGCCAATCCACATGGTCTTCTTCGCTATCTAAAATTTTTTGAAGCAAATCTCTGCTTATAAAATCTTTGATTGACTCACAATACAGGATAGCTTCCCTTAAGTCAGGGATTGCTTTGTTTTCAAGTTTTAAATCATTTTCAAGCATTTCCAGAACACTCTCACCTATATTTAATGATCCTAATTTTTGTAAATTGGGAAGTCCTTCCAAAAATAGGATTCGTTGAATTAATTCATCAGCGTGTTTCATTTCATCAATGGATTCATGATATTCATAATCGCTAAGCTTGCTAAAGCCCCAGTCTTTTAGCATTCTTGAATGAAGAAAATACTGGTTTATGGCTACCAGTTCATTGCCAAGTATTGTATTTAAATGAGCTAGTACTTGTTTATCTCCTTTCATATTTAATTCCTTAAAAAACCAATTTTAGCATTGATTATTTTATTGTAAAGTATTGATATTAAGTACTTTTTAAATGATTATCATTATCATATTGGTAATGCTTCTCATTTATGTAAAGATAGCCAAATGCAAATAATTAAGGCAGATGATTATCAAGGTTGGTTGTATATAACAAAAGGTGAGTACATAGCAGTAGACCCTTGGTTAACGGAATATCAAAAATTTCCAAAGAATGGTTTGTTACTTAATCGAAAATCTGAACATCAACATTTCTTAAATACCCACAACAATACCCAAAAAGTTACTCATTTAATAATTACTGCCCACTTTTCGGATCATCTTGATCCAGATTCATTGAGTAGGTTAAATAAAAATACCCCAATCTATACAACCCAATTAGCAAAAAAAATTCTTGTAAAATTAGGTTTTGACAATGTTACTGTGGTAAAACCTAATTGTAACTATAAGCTTGGTCAATCAAACTTACATGTAATGCAATCTGGTAAACCTTATCAATCAACAAGTTTTGCATATGTCTTAGAAAATAATCTTTCAACTATTTTTCATGAAGCGCATATCTTCAACCCAGCTTTATCTCAAAAATTAAAAGAATTTAAGTTAGATTTACTAATTCTTACTGGTGATCTTGTTAAAGTTTTTGGATTAATAAAAGTTTCAATGCATATAACTGATGCAATGAAGATTCAGAAAACGGTTTTAGCTAAATACCTCGCAGTAACAGGTAATTCTCCAGAAAAATTTAGAGGTTTAATACCAAAGTTTCTCAAATACCAAAAGCTTAGCGAGGAGACCAATTTAATTCTAAGACGACCTTGGCAGTCATTAAATATATAGTGCAGGTACCCTAAACAAGGGCAGTCATTAATAAAGGTTTGTTATTAACCTCAAAGAAGTTTTGATATTCTTTCAGGGCAATTAGGCAAGACCCACACTCTTGAGTTATATCTGTTTCTTTAATTATCTCATCCAAAGTGTAGCCTTTGTGAAAATAGCTTTCTAAGGTTTTTGAGTTTATATTTTGACAACTGCAAATTATCATCAAATAATTTTAAATGAGAATGAGAATCATTGTCAATTGGAATCAATTTTATTCATAATTAGACAAAAGATTTGAGCAGTAATTTCCGCATCGTAAGATGCTGAATGAGCTAAAGCGTTATCGTATGGAATATTCAATTCCTTAGCAATGCGTGCAAGAACAGTTTGACCGGTAAAGGCAGCACCAAGACTAACTGTATCGATTACTGAAAATGGATGGAAGGGAGAATTACTAATCTGATATCTACTCAGATTAGCTTGCAGAAAAGATAAATCAAAATGTGCATTATGACCTACTAAGATTGCCCTAGAACATTCATTATCACTTTTCTTTTTGTTCACAATTTTAACGATATTTTTAAGAGCCTGATCAGTTGGTATGGCATTTCTGAGGGGGTGATTTAAGTCTATTTTAGTAAATTCTAGAGCTTCTTTGTTTAGTAAAAGATCGTTAGGTGGCTCTAAATGGTATCTAATAGATTCTCCGAGGACAAAGCGATTGTCTTTAATATCTATGAAATTTAATGCTATTTCTAAAATAGGGTTAAGAATGGGATCAAACCCGCCCGTTTCAAGATCTACCACGACCGGTAAATATTTTCTGAATCTATTTTTAAGCAACATTTTTATTGCACTATAATACGCTTCAAAAAGAAGAAAACGATGATTTTTGAAGAAATATCAAACAAACAGATTAATGGTACAGCTGTAAAAAATCATCCAGAATTTAATCATGAAAAAGTCTTCTATTATGAAGATTTAAGTCTCAATCTAAAATCAATAGTGGCAATTCACTCTACTAAAGCTGGGCCTGCAATGGGTGGATGTAGATTTAAGACTTATGATAATTTTTCAGATGGATTAAATGACGTGTTAAGACTTTCAAGAGGTATGACTGAAAAAAATATTGCTGCCAATGTTCCCTTTGGTGGAGGAAAAGCAATTATTTTTGCAAATAATGTCAAAAAGACACCAGATTTGTTTAAGTCATTTGGAAATTTTTTAAACCTGATAAAAGGAGAATATATATCTGCAGAGGATATTGGAATAACACTAGAAGATATTCAATTAGTGAGTCAATTTACTCCTCATGTATTTAGTAATGTAGATCCGTCTCCGTATACTGCTAAGGGTATTTTTTATTCCATTGAACATGTTCTTAATCTATTTAATAGATCTTTAGACAAATCTTCTATTGCTATTCAGGGTGCAGGCAATGTTGGGTTGAAATTAGCAAAACTATTACTCGATCAAGGTTCTAGAGTTATTGTTGCTGACACAGATTCTAATAAGCTGGTTCAAGCTCAAAAATTGGGTTGCCAAGTCTCAGAGGATATTTTTTTAGAAAGAGTCGATGTATTTTCACCTTGCGCGATTGGAGGAATATTAAATAAAACGAATATCTCTAAACTTGTTACTAATTTCATAATTGGTGGTGCAAACAATCAACTCTTAAATCCTGAAATGGATAAGCTTATTTCTGCAAAAAATATAATCTATATTCCTGATGCCATGATAAATGCTGGTGGAGTTATTGGCCTAACGAAAGACGTTCTTAAGAGAGATGAAGATGCAATTGACATCGAGTTACGTGAAATAGCTATAAGGGTAGGCGCTTTACTAAAACGCTCTGCTGATGCGGGGAAAACTCCTTACGAAATTTTTGTAAGTGAAATTATTAGCTAATCTTTTTTATTGAGTAGTCTTTCTCTAATTAATTTTAAATTATCTTCTTTGCTAATATTTCTTTTTTTAATTTTGTTATTTATCTCTTGTGCAATCTCAATATTTTTTTCATTTGAGTGTTTGATTTTAATTCTGGCTTTCTGACTAATTTCTTCCCGTATTTCATAAAGTTCAGATGATATTTTTTTAGCTTTTTGGATTTGATCTTCCGTTACTCCTAGTAGTTCTATGCAATCTACAGGACAAGGAGGAATGCATAATTCGCATCCAGTGCAATAATCTTGAATAACACTATGCATTAAATTTGGTGCTCCATGAATGGCGTTTACTGGACAGACTTCAATACATTTTTTGCAACCTATACACTCTTCTTCAATTATATGTGCAACTTGGTTTGGTATGGCTGGTCCAAAATCATGATCTAAGGATAGCTTTTTATCTGGCTTAATAAGGTCAATTATTTTTATGAGAGTTTCGTCGCCACCAGGAACGCATCTGTTGTATGGTTTTCCTGATGCGATTTCTATTGCATAGTCTCTACATCCTGGTGTATCACATCTTCCGCATTGATATTGAGGAAGCAACTGTTCAATTTTCTTTGAAAGTTCTTTGCTTATTCTGATACTCCAAGCTTTCTTTGTAATTTTGTGTTTGATGTTGTGTAACCAAATGGCACTCTTTCACCAGGATTGATTCGTCTATAGGCTTCTTGAACAGCAAGAGTTGTTTCATGAAATCCACATAAAATAAGATCAAGTTTTCCAGGGTAATGATTAATATCACCTACTGCAAAAATACCATTTTTATTTGTTTGAAAATTTTCAGTATTCACAAGAATTTTTTTCTCATGCAATGCTAATTCCCACTCCAGTATCGGTCCTAATTTTTTGTTTAACCCAAATAGAAATAAGAGTTCGTCTGCTTTAAATTCTAGTATTTCTTTGGTATCAAAGTTCTTAAGAGTAACACCTGTGACAGTTTCAGTTCCTAATATTGATTCAATTTGAAAGGGGGTTAATAAATCAATCTGTCCTTTAACAACAAGTTCACGCATTTGTATCTCAGTGTGTTGCGCACCTCTAAAGGCGTCCCTTCTATGGACTAAATAAATCTTTCTTGCAACGGAAGCTAATTCTACTGACCAATCGAGCGCTGAATCTCCACCCCCAAAGATGAAAACATTTTTATCTTTATAAATAGATTTATCTTTGACAGCATAAGTCACACCCTTATTAAGGAATTTATCAGGATTTTCTATGTTTGGAGGTCTTCGTGGTTCGAAAGATCCTGCTCCGGCAGCTATGAATATATTTTTAGTTTTAAATTCAGTCCCTTCATGAGTTTTTAAATACCATGAGGAAATTTTATCTTTAGATGATATTTCTTCTATAGTGTCTATTCGCTCGGAAAGGGTAAGACCATATTCAAAAGGTTTAATTTGCTCAAGTAGGGCATCAATATGGTCTTGAGCAGTTTGAAACGGTACTCCAGGAATGTCGTAGATAGGTTTTTCTGGGTACAACTCTGTGCATTGGCCTCCAACTCTGTCCAGATTGTCAATTAGATGACAATTTAGACCAAGAAGGCCTGCTTCAAAAACTGTAAACAGGCCAACCGGTCCTGCTCCAATAACCACTATGTCTTTTTCAATCATTATTTAACTTTTTGACCTGGTTTGGCTCCAATATCTGGCGAAATTATGAATATTCCTCCATCATCACCGCTTGCTGCCAATACCATGCCCTCAGACACCCCAAATCTCATTTTTCTAGGTGCCAAATTAAACACTAAGACAACGAGCTTATCAATAAGAGACTCTGGGGCATACCTAGACTTAATTCCTGCAAACACAGTTTTTTTACCTAGTTCACCAACATCTAAGGTTAATTTTATCAACTTGTCAGCATCTACTATTTCAGTTGCCTCAATTACCCTTGCAACTCTTAGATCAATTTTTAAAAAATCATCTATAGTTGAATAAGTTAATTCATTCTGTTTAGTTATATCATTCATTATTTTAAATCCTTGGTCATCAATTCTTGACATAAGCGGTTCATAATTTACTAAATTAAGCTGAAAAACTTTAGCTTTGAAATCTGCATAATCAAACTTTCCAACAATTTTAAAGATTCTGCTTGTAAGTTTTGGCATCACAGGCATTATTGCCAGAGATAAATTTTTGAAAGCATTTATAGCTGTTAAAGCTATAGAGGCAGCGATATCTTCATCATTTTTCCATGGCTCTTTAATATTAATATAGGAATTGACTTCATCTGAAAGTTCCATAATAAGTTTTATTGCTTTAGAGAATTCTTTAGCTTCATATAGAGAGCTTATCTTATCAAGCTTGGTTAATTGAGTTTCTAAAAAGGCATCATCAATGGGTATTTTTTTTAAATCTAATTTTTGATTCCTGATGAACGGAATTGATCTGGATAAAATATTTAAGAATTTTCCCACTACATCAGTGTTAATTTTTTGAGCAAACTCCTGGGTATCAAAATTGATATCCTCTATCTTGTTGTTGAGTTTTGATGCAAAAAAATATCTTAATAGTTCAGGATCATATTTGTCTGCAAAATCGTCAGCTGTTATGAATGTCCCTTTTGACTTAGACATTTTTTCACCATTTACAGATAGAAACCCATGAACATGAATATGGGAGGGTAATAGAAGCGGAGATTGATTGAGCAATGCTGGCCAGAAGAGACCATGAAAATAGATAATATCTTTGCCAATAAAGTGATGAAGTTCACTGTTCGCATTTTTGCTACACAATTCTTCAAAATTGTAAGTGTTTGTTTTAGACCAGTGTTTTATGCTGGCAAAATAACCTATTGGGGCATCGACCCACACATAGAAAAATTTATTGTTTTCACCGGGTATTTCGAAACCAAAATAGGGTGCATCTCTTGAGATATTCCAACTCTGAATGTCACCTTCTACCCATTCTTTAAGTTTGTTTTTTACTGCCTCTTGGAACGTACATGTGTTTAGAAAGTTAGCAAGAAAATTTTTAGAGGCTCTAAGATCAAAAAATATCTGTTCCGTATCTTTTAAGACCGGTTTTGAGTCAGTATATTTAGAAACAGGATTAATTAAATCTGTTGGTGAATAGGTTGCGCCACAAACTTCACAGTTATCACCTTGTTGGTTAGCGGCTTCGCATTTAGGGCAGGTTCCTGATATAAAACGATCAGCAAGAAACATCTTTTTTGTTTCGTCATAAAATTGTTGTATGGTCGACTTATAAATTAATCCTGCTTCTTTAGCATCCCTATATATTTGATTACATAAGTCTTGGTTTTCCTCTGAATGGGTTGAGTAGTAATTATCATAGGAAATATTAAATTTATTAAAGGAAGCGATATGATTGAGTTTATCTTCTTTAATAAGGTCTTCTGGAGATTTATTTTCTTTCTCAGCTCTAATCATTGTTGCTGTACCGTGCGTATCATCTGCACAGAAGAAATAAATAGCTTTACCTTGTAATCTTAAATTTCTTACCCAAATATCAGCTTGAATATGCTCTAACATGTGTCCAATGTGAATCGGTCCATTTGTATAGGGGAGCGCACATGTAACAAGGATATTTTTAGATGGTGTCTTCAATTTTTTTACTCTAGAGAATGCTATTATATGGAATTTCTTCACGCATAATGAATATTAAACATATTTTAGCGATTGGGTCAGCAAAAGGTGGTGTTGGTAAGTCTACTATTTGTGCAAACTTAGCTCTTGCGATGTCTGATAATTATCGGGTTGGTATCCTTGATGCAGATATATATGGTCCAAGCCAACATCTATTATTTCAAACGGAATCGTCTAAACCTGAAATCATTGAGCGTGAAGGTAAGAAAAGACTCAAGCCCATATCAGCTCAAGGAATTGTATTAAATTCAATGGGATTTGTGATGTCATCAGAGGAAGCAGTAATTTGGAGAGGTCCCATGTTAAGCAATGCCCTCAAGCAGTTGATTGAAGCTACGGATTGGGGTGATTTAGATATTCTAATCGTAGATATGCCTCCAGGCACGGGCGATCCATATTTAACTATTGCCAAAGAGATTAAACCCACTGCATCGATTCTTGTTACTACAAATCACATTCTTTCTTTGAGCGATACTGAAAAGTCTAAGATAGCTCTTCAAAAATTAGGTATTCCAATTATTGGCTACATAAATAATATGTCTGCTGAAACTTGTCCTCATTGCAACGAACTTTTACATTCAAGTCATCCCATAAGTGATAAATTCTTAAAGGGAATACCTTGCATTGGTTCAATTATTAGACACAGTGCATTACAATTAGCACCATCAATTGATTCTGCAAAATTCTTTGAAGAAATTAAAGCTAATGTTGTTAAATATTTATAGAAAAATTTTTACAGTTTTATTGTTTCTAGTTTTTTTACCACTTGAGGCTAATAATGATCCATTTGAAGAAATTAATAGAACCATTTGGAAAATCAATGAAACTTTAGACGATAACTTTGCTAAGCCCATTGCAGAAGTATACGAGACGGTTACGCCAACCTTTGTTCAATCAGGCATCACCAATTTTTTTAAAAACATAAATGAAGTTGATAATACTATAAACCAACTTCTTCAAGGGAAACCCGCTTTAGCCATAAATGACTTTACCAGGTTTGTCATTAATTCAACCATAGGATTAGCAGGTTTTATAGATGTAGCTTCATCTATAGGACTTGAGAGGCATAGGGAAGATTTCGGGCAAACACTCGCTGTTTGGGGTTTTTCTCAGGGACCATATTTAATGCTGCCAATATTGGGGCCAAGCACCCCAAGAGACTTAATGAGTCGCCCCATAACTTCATTCTTATCGGGAACTTTTGCAATAGAAGATACAGAAGTGCGTTTAGGGTTAACTGCGTTAGATGCTTTAGAAACTAGAGCGAGGTTATTACACGTAGAAACATTGATAATTGGCGACAAGTACTCATTTGTAAGAGACTCCTATCTTCAAGCTTCTGAATTTGAAGCAAAAGACGGATTACTAGAAGGAGATGATTTTCTTGATGATATGGATGAATTTTTTATTGATGATCTTGAGATTGCTCCTTGAGAAAGTCTCTAATAGGCAAGCTAGATAGACTTTGCATTGATTCATTAACTATTGCGCGAAAAGTCCTTGCATTGTGTTCTGATTTATAAATTCCAAAGATATGTTTGAGCATTATTTTATATTCGCTAGCATTTCTTTTGCTGCTGTCTAGATAATCTAAGTACCAAAGTAATAACTCGTTTCTTAGCAAATTGCTTGCAATATCTCCAAAAATTTTTTCATCTACGGACTTTAAAAACATGGGATTATCGTATGCTTCTCTTCCAACCATTACTCCATCTACATAATTGAGATGAAGAATGCATTCATCAATAGTGGTAATACCTCCGTTTAAAATGATATTTAATTTTGGAAATTCATTCTTTAGTTTATATACATAATGATATTTAAGAGGAGGGATAGTTCTGTTCTGCCTTGGGCTTAATCCACTCAAGATTGCATTTCTAGCATGAATAATAAAAGTATCTATACCGGCGTTCGATATTTCTTCGACAAAGTTTGCTATAAACTCATAACTTTCTTCTTTATCAATACCAATTCTGCATTTGATTGTTAAAGGCGTCTTAGTAACACTTTGAATTGCAGCTATGCATTTTTTTACTAGATTAATCTCAAGCATCAGGGCGGCACCAAATGAGCCTTTTTGAACTCTTTCAGAAGGACAACCTAGATTTAGATTTATTTCGTCGTATCCATATTGGTCACATAATATTGCGGCTTTAGAAAGCAACTCTGGTTCAGAACCGCCTAGCTGAATTGCTACTGGATGTTCTTCGCTTCCAAACTCTAGTTTGTGGGTTAGGTTGCCATGAATTAAAGCATTTACCGCAATCATCTCAGTATAAAGCAAAGCATTTTTAGTGATTCTTCGATGCAATCTCCTGTTGTGCGTATCTGTGCATTGCATCATAGGTGCAATGCAAAACTTATGATTGAGGGACATCTAGAACATCGCGGAGACGGCTATAAAGCCAACAATAGTTAAAACCACTGTATAGGGCAAAGCCATATAAACCATTCTCATATAAGAGAGATTGATTAAGGGAGCTGCTGAGGATGTCAATAAAAATAAGAAGGCAGCCTGACCATTTGGGGTCGCAACACTAGGTATATTGGTACCCGTATTAACTGCTATAGCTAAATGATCAAAATGCTCACGAGTAATTAACCCGCTATCAAGGGCATCCTTTATTTCACTTATATAAACAGTTGCAACAAACACGTTATCACTTATTGCTGATAAAACTCCATTTGCTAAATAAAACATAGGAGCTTGAACTTCTATTGGATGAGCAAAAACAAAGTTTACAACTGGTATGAATAAATTTTGTTCATGAATTACACTAACAATAGCAAAAAAAACAACCAATAATGCAGTAAAAGGAAGCGCTTCATTGAAAGCTGGTCCAATATCATGTTCATCGGTAATGCCTTTGAAAGCAGTTAAGAGAACGATTACACCTAGTCCAATAATGCCTACTTCCGCTACATGGAAAGCTAACGCAAGAATTAATAAGAGCCCAACTATAATTTCTATATATAGTCTTGTCTGATATTGTGGAGTTTGTCTTGCTTCTTCGTATTTATCAAATGCTAAAAATATTTCTTTGATTTCAGTTGGCAGATGAGTTCCATATGAAAATAGTCTTAATTTCTCTAAAGTTACGCATAAAGCTAAACCTGTTATAAAGACGGGAACGGTAACAGGAGACATTTTATGAAGAAAATCCATAAATTCCCATCCAGCTACATGGGCAATCAATAAATTCTGAGGCTCGCCAACAATCGTACAAACTCCGCCCAGTGCGGTACCAACTACGCCATGCATTACTAAATCTCTAAGAAAAGATTTAAAGTTATCTAATTCTTCTAATCCTTTATTTGAAAGATAAGTGTCATCAGAAATATTGTGATCTACCTTATCAAAGCCAAAATTGGACATTGCTAAATGAAATACTCTATAAAATCCAATAATTACAGTGATCAACACAGCTGTAACTGTAAGCGCATCTAAGAAAGCAGAGAGAAAAGCTGCAACAAAGCAGAATAATAAAGACAGTTTTGTTTTAGAGTGGACCTTTAAGAGTAATTTGGTAAATATTACCAGCATAAGGTTTTTCATGAAATAAATCCCTGCAACCATGAATACAAGAAGCAAGACTACCTGCAAATTATGTTCCACTTCATAATAAATTGAATCCGGATTGGTAAGACCCATGAGAATAGCTTGAATTGCCAGAAGTCCCCCAGGTTGCAGCGGATAACACTTAAGGGCAAGAGCGAGAGTAAAAATAAACTCAAGTAGTAAGATCCAGCCCACAATAAAACTTCCATTTGCACCTATTCCATTTAAGAAATAGAGAAGAATTGGATTTATTAGTAAACAACCAATAATAGTTTTTTTATACCATTCTGGAGACGATCCGAGGAAAAGACCATAGAAGTTACTTATAATAGTCATATGTTGTTAATCCGGGAAATATACGAGTCTATACCACCAAACTCAAAAATAATATTAAGTTGTAATCATAAGATAATATTTAATACAGAGCAAAATTCTTATTGTTTTTATGATGATCTGACTAGCCAATCATTTAACAATAAAAAATTTCTAGCGATTGCTCGTGATAATTCTGAATACATATGCACTGTTCATTTAGATGATTCTGGTTTGAATGAAATATTAAGTTTAAATAATCATTTAGAAGTTCATGATTTAAGGCGTTCATTCAATATGCTTGATGAAAACCTTTTTAAGCTTATATCAAGAGCTGTAGAACTTTCAATTTGGCTTAATGAGTCGAACTACTGCGGTATTTGTGGCTCCTCAACCTTTTTTAACAATGTTGAAAAGGCATTTGGATGCAGTTGTTCAAAAAAGATACTCTATCCAAATATTTCCCCTTGTATCATCACTTTAATTACAAATGAGGATATGGTACTTCTCGGAAGAGCTAAATTCTTTCCTGCTGGACTATTTAGTACTTTAGCTGGATTCATAGAAGCGGGAGAGTCTGCTGAGGATGCTCTACATCGAGAGGTTGAGGAGGAAGTTGGGCTTCGAGTAACTAATATCCAATATTATGGAAGCCAGTCTTGGCCATTTCCAAGTCAGATAATGTTAGGATTTTATTGTCAGTACCTGAGTGGTTCAATAAGGGTGAATCCTGATGAGTTAGAGGCTGCACAATGGTTTCACATTAGTGAGCTACCACAGGTGCCTCCAACTACTTCAATTTCAGGTAAGCTTATTCACTCTTATATCTTGGATCGTTCAAAGCCCTAATAGGTTTCTCAGTTTTAACTGAAGTTTGTTCATTAACTTCAACAGCAACTTGATTATTTATGGGTTTATTATTTTCTAGAGCCTCAGGGATATTATTGTTTATTTCTAAAGCGGCAGTGGTGTTTGAACTTTCGTTAGCTTTAGCAGGAGATTTCCTCTGAACACTTCTAGGATTCTTTCGAGGCCTTCTTGTTGAGTTATTTTCATTTTTTCTATTATCAGGTTTATTCGATCTATTATTTTCAGTAATGTTTTTATTATTTTTTTGTTTATTGAAATTTCTCTTTTTTCTAACAACAGGTTTATCTGATTTTTTTTCTTCTTTCTTCTTAGATTTAAATAGAGAAGTTATAGAAGATAGTAAGCCTCCAGTTTTTTTTGGTCTTTTTGGTGGTTTTGATACTTTTACCAATGGATCAGCTATTGTTTTAGATGAAGTAGTGTTTCTCCATTCAATTTTTGGATCTGGACTTGATGGAGCTAGATCAAATGAATACCTAGCTTTAGTTTCAGTATCTTTTATTCTAATAACTTTGTAATAGGGTCGTGATCTATAGGGATCAGCAATAATCACTATATTTACTCTTGTTTGATCTTCAATTTTGATTATTTCTCTTCTCTTTTCATTTAAAAGATAGCTTGCTACATCTGAAGGCAAAAAAGCATGAACTTCAGCTGTATTTTCCTTCATGGTATCCTCACTAATAATTCTAAGAATCGAATCACCTAATGATTTTGGACCTCTTACCATAACATGCTGAATATCGTAAGTTTCATTTAGAGAAGGTCTTAATCTTTGTCTGGACAACTCTAATAGGCCAAATTTAGATATATCGCTAATTTGTATCCTCGCTCTATCTGAATGAACTGCATGTCTCATTGCTTGCTCGACCTTCTTCTGGTTCTCCTCAGTAACCATATCTATGAAGTCTATAACTATTAATCCTCCCAGATCACGCAACCTTAGTTGTCTTGCAATTTCATGAGCTGCTTCGAGATTAGTTGCTAATGCAGTCTCCTCTATATCCCTTCCTTTAGTGGCTCTTGCAGAGTTCACATCAATAGTAACCATAGCTTCCGTTGGGTCTATAACTAGTGCACCACCTGAAGGAAGTGTAATCTCTCTATTAAAGGCAGATTCTATTTGAGACTCAACTTGGTATCTATTAAACAGAGGAATATCTTCATCATAAAACTTAACTTTCTGAGCATGATCAGGAATCACAGCTTCGGCAAAAGCCAAGGCTTCTTGATATACATTTTTATCATCTATTAATATTTCTTCTATATCCTCCCTGTAATAATCTCTAAAAACTCTTAAGAGTAAATTGTCATCTTTGTAAATAAGGGTAGGGCAGGATGTATTGCCAAAATTTTTACTTATCTCTTCCCATAAAGATATTAGGTAATTAAGATCCCATTGAAGTTCATTCTTATTTCTTCCCAAACCTGCTGTTCTTACAATCACACTCATTCCTTCAGGGATATTTAGATCTTGAAGGATTGTCTTGACTTGGTCTCGCTCTTCACCAGAGATTCTTCTAGAGACCCCGCCGGCTTTTTCAGAATTTGGAATTAATACTAGAAATCTTCCTGCAAGAGAAAGTTGAGTTGATAAAGCGGCCCCTTTAGTTCCTCTTTCTTCTTTGAGTATTTGTACTATGATTTCATCGCCATCTTTGAGTGTACATGACTTCTTGCCACTATGATCCTTAATATAAAAACTTTCTGTAAGTTCTTTTAAGGGTAAAAAACCATGCTTCTCTGATCCAAAATCTACAAATGCAGCATCAAGACTTGATTCAATTCTTGATACTTTTGCCTTAAAGATACTTCCTTTAAGTAACGATTGTGAGTCAGAATCGCTGTCCAGATCATATAACTTAGAACCTTCTATTAGAGCAATACGCAACTCATTGTTATATGAATTATTCATTAAAATTCTTTTCATTTTTTTTCCTTATATGAAGAAAGACAAGTAACTTCGTTACTTTAATGAACGCATTAAGTCTTACGTTTACATTGCTTAATGCGTGAGCCTTTAAGTTAAAGGCTTGGGTATAAACTTTTCTTGTCTTATTCTTTTAAAATAAAATATATCAGCTATTTTTTTTCTTCTAAAATAGCGCTTAAGCGTGCATTCTACCAAAATGAGCGAAAATTTACTAAAAATTAATCAACATCACCAAAATCAAAGAGTAGATAACTACTTATTCTCTGTTTTTAAATTCATTCCTAAGACAAAAATTTACTCATGTATAAGAAAGGGTGAGATTAGAATTAATTCAAAACGTGTAAAGCCATCCACAAAACTATGTATAAATGATCTTTTAAGAGTTCCTCCCTATTTTCTGACACAAACTCATCCAAAAATTCAAAGTGTTATCAGCAAAGCCCAATATCTTCCCATAATTTTTGAAGATGAGGATTTTATTGTAGTTGATAAGCCCCCAGGTTTAAGTTCACATAGTGGGACTAAGAATTCTTATGGGGTTATAGAAATATGTAGGGAGCAATTTAAAGGAAGTGACTTAGATTTGTGTCACAGGATCGATAAAAACACTTCTGGTGTGATACTTCTTTCAAAGAATAAATCTTTTTTAAGATACTTTCATAACCAACTAAGAACATTTGCTGTGCATAAGGAATATTTGGCAATAGTTCATGGAGATAGAAAGGATAAACAATTCACTGTTAAAAATGAAATTGAGCTTAAGGGAGGGATTAATAAAGATGCTGATAGTGAATTTAGGTTAATGGGAAAAAATAAGAAGTATACTTTTTACTCAATTAAGATAAATACTGGCAGAATGCACCAAATTAGGATTCATTGTTCAGGAATAGAAATGCCTATTATTAACGATAAGAAATACGGCAATTTCAAATTAGACAAAAAGTTAAAACTTAACCATGAGTTTAACCAGATGGCTTTGCATTCCCATCAATTAATATTTTTAGATAGATCAGGTAAAGAAAATGCTTTTTATGCGCCCTTGCCTCAGACTTGGAAGACTTTTTTAAACTTGGAAAATATTGTTGTAAATGTATGATATATTCTGATAGCATACGCGTTTTTTAGGCATTATTATGGCTGTTCAAAAGAGTAGAAAAACCAGATCACGAATAGGTATGCGTCGTTCACACGACTCTATTTCAGGTAAAACTTTGTCAACAGATCCCGTAACCGGAGAGAGGCATCTTCGCCATCAAATGACTGCAGATGGCTTCTATAAAGGAAGATTAGTCAAAGATTTAAGAAAACCTATCAAAGAAGGTTCTGAAGAAACAGAATAGATTTTTATGTCCCAAACTAAGGCCCTTTTATTTCCTGGCCAAGGTTCTCAATTTACAGGTATGTTAAGTCAACTTGGCTTATCGAATAGCAGTATTCTAAATAAATATCAGACTGTTATTGATTCATTTTCTAATTTAATTGGTATGGATTTGATTTCTCTAATTGAAGATGCAAACCTCGAAGACAAATTAAACCAAACTCAATATACACAGCCTGCTATTTTATTTACTTCTTATGTAGTCTACAGAGAGTTGATTTATTCTAAATATGATTTCTCTTATTTCGCAGGTCATTCATTGGGAGAATATTCTGCCTTAGTTTGTGCAAACTCTATTGAAATTCTTGACGGTTTAAATTTGGTTTATCAAAGAGGACAACTAATGACCACAGCAGATAAGGGGGCAATGTCTGCAATCATTGGAATTAACACTGAAACCATTGATGAAGTCTGCGAGTCAATAACAGCTTCTGGCTTTCCTGTTCAGAGTGCCAACAAGAATTCTCCTCTTCAAACTGTTATCTCAGGTTCATTAGAAGGTATTGAAAAAGCTGAACTTCGCTTAAAAGAGTTAGGAGCTAAGCGTGCTATTCGTCTTAATGTGAGTGTTGCTTCCCACTCGCAAATTATGAAATCTATTACTTCTAAGTTTTCTGAGGCCCTGGATAATTTAGAAATATCCATGCCGGAAATTCCTATTCTCCAAAATGTATCAGCTTCAGTTCCCAAAGATTTGGAAGAATTAAAAACCAACCTAATCAATCAATTATACTCACCAGTTAATTGGGTTGATACTATGAACAAGCTTTCTACTTTTGATCAAGTGATTGAATGTGGTCCAGGGAAAGTCTTGACAGGTCTTGGAAAACAAAACAATCTCTCTGTATGTGATATATTGAGTTTAGAAGGTTAACATGGATAAAAAAAATGTTTTAGTAACTGGTTGCTCTCGAGGAATTGGTTTAGCAATTGCAAAACAGTTAATAGGGGATAATTATTTTGTTATTGGGACATCTAGATCTAAAATTGATTTATCAACCCTGCTAGGTTCTGATGCATGCATTCATATAGCTGTAGACCTGGCCAAGGAAGATGAAATCTCATCCATGGTGGATGAATTAAATAATCGAGCCATACATGTTCATTGCCTAGTTAATAATGCTGGTATTACTAGAGATCAATTATTTATGCGAATGAGTTCTGATGACTGGAACAGCGTTATTCATACTAATTTAAATGCTGTGTTTTATTTAACCAAAGCTTTAATCAAAGGGATGGTAAAAAATAGATACGGAAGAATAATTAATATTTCTAGTGTTGCTGGCTTAATGGGAAATCCTGGACAAGTTAATTACTCGGCTTCTAAAGCTGCTCTTTCTGGTTTTACTAAATCTCTTGCCAAAGAATTAGCTTCAAGAAATATAACAGTTAACAACGTATGTCCTGGTTTTATTGAAAGTGACATGACTAAAGAATTATCGGATTCGCAGATAGAAAATGCACTGCAACAAATACCTTTACAAAGATTTGGTAAAGCTGAAGAGGTTGCTTCGTTGGTTTCATATCTACTAAGCAGTGCTGCTGATTATATTACTGGTCAAGAGCTGTCAATAGATGGCGGTATGTACATTTAAATTTTTTAAGCCAATTATAAATTTTGATGTAAAATAAAAATTCATTCGGAGGAAAACTAGTGGGAATAGAAGAAAGAGTCACAAAAATAGTCTGCGAACAACTTGGCGTTAGTGAAGATGAAGTTAATCTAACTTCATCATTTGTTGATGATCTCGGTGCAGACTCTCTTGATACAGTTGAATTAGTTATGGCTTTAGAAGAAGAATTTGATCTAGAGATTGCTGACGAAGAAGCTGAAAAAATAACAACCGTTCAAGACGCTGTAAACTATATAAATTCAAATAGCTAGATATCTCATTCCATGCAACTACAAAGACGTGTTGTAGTTACTGGGCTAGGAATTCTCTCACCTTCGGGTAACACAGTTTCAGAAGCATGGTCTGCATGTGTTGCAGGAAGATCAAGCATTTCAATAATAGAACCGACTTTTCCAGATTCACCAATATCTATTGGCGGCAGAATCAAAAATTTAAATCCTGATTTATATTTAGACCCTAAAGACAAAAGAAGGCTTGATCTGTTTGTTCAATATGGTGTTATTGCCGCTGAGCAAGCCATACTAGATTCTAATATTTTGGATTCCAATATTGATAAACAGATGGTTGGAGTTAACTTTGGCTCTGGTATTGGTGGTTTAGCAAGTATAGAAACTAATCACTCAGCTCTTATCGGTTCAAGTTACAAAAAAGTTTCACCATTTTTTGTTCCAGGATCTATAGTTAATATGATTTCTGGTTTAGTCTCAATCAAGCACGGTTTTATGGGCCCTAACTATTCTATGGTAACTGCATGCTCGACTGGAAATCATTGTATTGGCAGTGCAGCTAGATCCATAGCTTATGGTGAAGCTGATATTATGATAGCTGGGGGAGCAGAAGCTGCATCTTCACCTCTAGGGATTGCAGGCTTTATTGCATCTAGGGCATTAAGCAGCAACTCTAATCCACAAGAAGCTTCTAGACCTTGGGATAAAAATAGAGATGGTTTTGTTTTATCAGATGGTGCGGGAGCTTTGGTCTTAGAAGAACTCGAACATGCAAAAGAAAGAAATGCAAAAATCTATGCTGAAGTTCTTGGTTTTGGAATGAGTTCCGATGCATATCATATGACGGCTCCCCCTGAAGATGGCAGGGGAGCTGCGCTGGCTATGAAAAATGCTCTTAAGGATGCAAATATTTCTCCTTCTGCTATCGATTACATTAATGCTCATGGTACTTCGACACCTTTGGGGGACATAGCTGAAACTAAAGCCATTAAATCAGTATTTACCGATTCTATTCCTGCAATTAGTTCAACAAAGTCAATGATAGGTCATACTCTTGGGGCTGCTGGAGCAATAGAAAGTATTTTTTCAATCATGAGTATTCAAGATGGAATCATCCCGCCCACAATTAATCTTTATAATCCAGATCCTGAATGCGACCTTGACTACACGCCGCATAGTGCTAGAGATGCTTCTATAAAAATTGCTATGAATAATTCATTTGGTTTTGGTGGAACTAATTCTTCTCTTGTTTTCAGCAAAATATAATTTTTTATTAATTGTTTTATTTGTTACTTTTATTTTAAGTATCATTTTTCTTGGTTCTGTCTTTTCAGTCTTAAGTAGGCCTTCTCAGCTAACTCATGTTGAAATAGTCAAAGGAGACACCCTTTATCAAAATATAAATAAACTCAATTTGAATTCTTATGATCAATTTGTTGTTAAGGTCTTTTTTTCAATTTTTTCAAGTAAACAAATCTATCCAGGAATATATGATGCATCGGATATGTCTCTCCAGCAATTTTTCAAAGCTATCCTATCTGGAGAACTTAAAAAGTTTAAACTTCAAATTATTGAAGGAGATAACGTATTTAATATTGCTAGTAAAATTCAGAAACTCTTACCTAATAATGACTGTCCAGATTTAGGTTGCTTAGATAACGCTTCGTTTCCCTTTGTAGAAGGCACTTTATTTCCAGACACTTATTTTCTAACTTCTACTGATAGCGTTAGAGATATGCTAATTAATTCCCAGCTCAGATTAAGTAAGTTACTTGATGGGTACTGGAACGTCAGTGAATCAAGGCTAGACAGCAAATACCAAGCACTGATTTTGGCTTCTCTAATTGAAAAAGAAGCTGGTACTAAAGCAGAAATGCCAGTCATTGCAAGCGTCTTTTATAACCGAATCAAAATTGGTATGAAATTACAATCCGATCCCACAATCATTTACGGTTTATTACCAAATTTCGATGGAGATATTAAGAAAACCGACATCATTGATAAAAATAACATTTTTAATACTTACGCTATTAAGGGTTTGCCTCCAACTCCTATTTCAATGGTTAGTAAACTTTCGCTTGATGCTGTATTTAATCCAGCTAACACAGATTTTTATTATTTTGTTTCAAAAGGCAATGGCGAACACTACTTTTCAAAAACTTTAGATGAACATCAGGCAGCTGTAAGGAAATTTCAGTTACAATAATTTTTCTATGTTAATAACTTTTGAAGGTATCGAAGGTTCTGGTAAGTCTACTCAAATCAAACTGTTAGAGAAATTTTTTATTGATCGTGGAGAAGATGTAATTTTATTAAGAGAGCCTGGATCTACGAATCTTGGAGAAGAAATTCGCAACATATTACTAAATTCATCTAATGATATTTCTAACAACACTGAATTGTTATTGATGTTTGCTGCTAGAGCTCAACTCATTGATCAAATTATTCGTAAAAATTTAAATAAAATAATTCTAATCGATAGATACTTTCATGCATCGATAGCCTATCAAGGCTTCGGTAGGGGCATTGATTTAGATAAGATAGATAAATTAAAAAATGTTACAGAATGCGTTGATCCGGATTATACATTTTTACTAGATATATCTCCTGAAGATGGTTTTAAAAGAAAATCAGGCGATCAAATGGACCGTATTGAGTCATCAGGCATGGAATTTTTTAATAGAGTAAGGGATGGCTATTTAACAATTGCAGATCAACACGACTATATGCATGTGATATCTAGCATGCAAAGTCCAGAAGATATTCATCATCAGATTGTTTCCATAATCAATGAATCATGAAATCAACAGATTTATATCCATGGCTTAAAAAAATAAGTAAGGAATTATTGTTGATGCCATCTCTTCCAAATACTTTAATATTGGAAGGCAACCCTGGTCTCGGTAAAGCAGAATTAGCTCTAGATCTCATTCAAAGACTATTGTGCCAAAAAAATTCGGGTTGCGAAGATTGCCAGAGCTGTTTACTTTTTAAAGAAAATACTCACCCAGAGTTTCATTTGGTTGATCTAGAGGAGAACAAATCTTTTATTTCCATTGATCAGATAAGGAAAGTGATAGATTTTATGAATCTAACTGTATCCCCTCAGGCTGCAAGAGTTGTATTAATTTTGAATGCAGACAGATTAAATAAACAGGCTCAAAATGGGCTCCTCAAAACATTAGAAGAAAGCTCATTGAAAAAGTATATATACTTAGTTGCTAACTCAAGGAATGCTTTGCTTCCAACCATATACAGCAGATGTTTTGTAAGAAGAATTCCATCTCCAAACACCAGTTCTATTGACGCATGGTTAAGTCAGCAAGGAATAATCAACATTTCTGCTAATGATTTTCCTAGTTTTTACTCCCCAAAGCTCATGAAAACAATGGTTGAGTCAGGTAAATCAGAGTTATTTCGAAATGTATTAAGTAGTCTCGACGATCTAATTTGTGGAAGAGTAGGAATAATATCCGTTCAACAATTCTTTAAAGATTTGGATATTAGTTTTCCTGAAAAAATAGATCTACTTGTTCAGTATCTTCTTTTAAAAATTGGCACTGAAACAGACTTTTACAAGCCTCATACTAAATTTGATTCTCTTAAAAAATCCGGATCATTAACTTTAACTACTTCAAGCTTTGTTCATGAATTGCTTGATTACAAAGCAACATTGTTAAAAATTCCTGGCTTAAATGAACAAATCGGTATGAGTTATTTCTTAAATAAGATAACAAGAGTTACCTAAGTTAGATAATTGTTGATCCTCCATCAACTACTATGGTTTCTCCATTTACGTAACCACCAGCCTTTGAGGCTAACATCACTGCAATGCCAGCTATCTCGACAGGGTCGCCAATCCTTCTTAAAGGATTTGTAGATGTGACTGTCTTGAGAATGCTTGGATTTTCCCAGAGAGCTTTTGCCATATCTGTTTTAATTAACCCGGGTGCGATTGCATTAGCTCTGATATTGAATGGTCCAAATTCAGCTGCAATATTTTTTACCATAGCTATATCTGCAGCTTTGCTCATATTGTAGGTTCCTAGGATAGAACTTCCTCTAAGTCCGCCAATACTTGAGATAATTATAATAGAACCTTCTTTTCTTGCCTTCATCTGAGGTAGAACGAGGTTTGTAAGTATATGGTTTGATCTTACGTTATTGGACATGATTTTATCAAACATTTCTAAGGGTATATCTTCCATGCCTCCCATGTAGGGATTAGTTGCTGCATTACAGATAAGTGTATCTATTTTTCCAAGTTGCTGATTGGTTTGGGTGATCAGATTTTGGAGATCTTCAGGATTTGAAATATTTGCAGCTATTGGAATGGCTACCTTTTTATTAAGAGCATCATTAATCTCATTTGCTGTTTCTTTGCAAGCTTCTATTTTACGACTTGAAATTACAACTTCTGCTCCAAAGATTGCACATTGTTCAGCAATAGCTTTACCTATGCCTTTTGACGAACCAGTAATAACAATAACCTTATTTTTTAGGCTAAATATATTATTTTCCATTTATAATTCCCTTATGTTTGAAAATGTAGAGATATACTCAAAAAGTATTTGTCCTTATTGTGATAAAGCTAAGTTTTATTTTAATTCTAAAGGAGTTGA
Organism: Gammaproteobacteria bacterium; assembly: GCA_038108875.1. Classification (GTDB taxonomy): domain Bacteria; phylum Pseudomonadota; class Gammaproteobacteria; order Magnimaribacterales; family D2472; genus VMDH01. The sequence goes on from JAYNII010000001.1 coordinate 151,237, forward strand.
ATATAAAGAATACAATGTCGAGGATCCTGTGCATATGCAAACAATGTTGCAAAGAAATCCCTCTGCAAGAACTGTCCCCCAAATATTTATTAATAATGAGCTTATTGGCGGTTACACAGATCTAATAGAAAAATTTGAAACCAAATAGGTACTAATTATGGCTGAATTTAATAATTTTCTTATTACTCTTGATAGTTATTTATCAGGTTCTTGGTGGTTTCCTGCTCTTCTGATCGGGACAGGCTTATTTTTTACTGTGTATCTTGGGTTTCCCCAGTTTAGATTTTTTGGCCAATCACTAAAACTACTTTCTGGTAAGAATAATAAATCAAGTGGAGAGGGCGATACTACTGGATTTGAGTCATTAACCACTGCAATGTCTGGTGCTGTTGGCACAGGAAATATTGGAGGAGTAGCCTTGGCAATATGGACTGGAGGCCCTGCTGCTATTTTTTGGATGTGGATTACTGCAATCTTCGGTATGACTACCAAAATGGTAGAAGTTACTTTAGGACATAAATATAGAACAAAGCTTGAAGATGGATCTATTTCAGGTGGACCTATGTACTATATTGAGCATGCTTTGAAGATGAAATGGGTGGCAATCTTGTTCGCATTCTTTATGATTCTCACTGCTATCGGATCAGGAAATATGCCGCAAATCAATAATATAGCGGTAGTTATGGACACAGAGTTTTCAATTCCTAAACTTATAACTGGTTTATTCTTAGGTATATTACTTTGGATAATAATAGTTGGAGGAATCACAAGAATAGCATCAGTAGCTAGCAAACTTATTCCGCTGATGGGTTTAATCTATTTAGGAGGAGCTTTCGTTGTCTTGGTGGAAAATTACCAAAATATAATTCCTTCCTTTAATGCTATTTTTGCACAAGTTTTTACTGGGTCAGCAGCTGTAGGTGGATTTTTAGGAGCAAGTTTTGCTCTAAGTCTAAAATACGGCGTTGCTAGAGGTCTATTTTCTAATGAAGCTGGTCAGGGCTCTTCTCCAATTGCCCACGCTGCTTCTAAGAATAAATCTATTGAACAAGGGATTGTGTCAATTTTAGAACCTTTCATTGACACCATTGTCGTTTGTAGCGTTACCGCTCTAGTAATTCTTTCCAGCGGTGTTTGGACGGAGAAATTCGATACTTCATTTGCTAAAACAGATATGATAATTCTTGATGGACAATACAGCGATCAAAAAAATGAAAATGGAAAGTATATTTATCCAGATCAAGTGAGCCAATTAACCAGTTATGTTCAATCCATAAATTCAAATGTAAATGAATTCTCTGGTTCCATAGAGGTTATCGATGGACAGATAATTACTGAGAACCTAACCATTCTTCATTCTAGGTCTGTAGGAGAAAATGTTAAGGTATATGCTAACAACGGAGGAGATTTATATAATGGAGTTTTAGTGGTTGAAGACGGAAAAGTTCAAGACTCAGTATCTTTTAAAGGTAAATCTTTAGTCAGTTCAGCTGAACTGACCGCCAAAGCTTTTTCACAGGGTTTATTTGGAGATTTCGGGGGTAAATTGGTTGCTATTTCACTTCTATTGTTTGCTTTTTCAACTGCCATTACCTGGTGTTATTATGGAGATAGATCTACCGCCTATATTTTTGGTGAAAAGGGTGTTTTTTGGTATAGAAATTTTTATGTTCTATGTTTCATACTGGCTGCAATAATTGATACTACAATAGTTTGGAATATTGCATATGTAGTTGTTGCGTTAGTTACTATACCCAATCTAATCGCATTGTTTGTTCTACGCAAAGATTTAAAAGAAGAGTTAGACAAGTTTGAACCAGTTAATTAAAGGAGATTATTAAAATGGCTATATCTGAAAATTCTGCAATACCAAGTGTTGATGTTGCAATTATTCAAAACGCTGAAAAATTAAACATCAATACCAATACTTATTTCTCAACTGGAAAATTTGTATTGGTAGGGGTTCCAGGGGCTTTTACCCCAACGTGTCATTTACAGCATTTTCCAGGTTATGTTGAAAGCAATAAAGAATTTCTAAACAAGGGATACAAAGTGGTGTTTATGTCGGTAAACGATCCTTTTGTAATGAAAGCTTGGTCCGAGGCTGTGAAGAATTCTGATATAGATTGCATAGCAGATGGAAATTGTTCATTTACAGAATCGTTGGATTTGGTTATGGATGGTTCAGCTTTTGGCCTTGGCAAAAGGTGTAAAAGGTTTGCTATGGTAATAGAAAATGGCATCATTAAAAGTATCTATGTAGAGGAAGCAGGGAAATTAGATGTTTCCGCAGCTGTAAACGTACTTGCTCAAATCTGAGTGAAATCAGTCTTATTTATTGGTTTAGGTACCATGGGCTTTCCCATGGCAACCCATATTCATAATAAAACACACCATAAGCTTTATGTTTTTAATCGAACTGAAACAAAAGAGAAGGAATTTATCTCTCAGGTTGGTGGACAATCTTTTAGAGAGCTGACCAGACCTTCTGAGATTTTTGATTATGCAATTATTTGTTTGAAGGACGATGATGCAATACTAGATACCCTAGAGACTTATAAAGTCATGGATTATCTTAAAAAAGATGCAGTGATAATTGATCACTCTACGACTTCTTTAAATTTAGTTGATCGTATTCTTTCTAATAAAAAGTTTATTCAAAAGAGGATTGGTTTTTTAGACGCTCCGGTCTCAGGAGGAGAATCTGGAGCCATTAAGGGTGTTCTTACAACTATGGTTGGAGGCAATGAGGATAATTTAAAAATTGCAACAGAAGTAATCTTTGCTTATACAAAATCAATTGTTCATATAGGTAAAAATGGTCATGGACAGATTGCAAAAATGATTAATCAGATTTGTATTGCAGGAATTTTACAAGGTCTAGCAGAAGCTCTTGTATTTGGACGCTCACAAAATGTAGATATGCAAAAAGTTATTAAAGCTATTTCTGGGGGAGCGGCTCAATCTTGGCAATTAGACAACAGAGCCTTAACCATGCTCAGTGAGGAATTTAACTTTGGCTTTGCAATCGATTTAATGATAAAAGATCTAGAAATTATTAAGCAATCTCAACCAAAAGACATATCCAGTCTTAAACTCACTTTAGATGTCCTTTCTAAATACAAAGATTTATCTAGAAAAGGTATGGGAAGACTTGATACCTCTGTACTAATAAAGTCTCTGCAATCTTAATCAATTAAGTTAAGTAGAAAATTATATTCTTCAGCCTTTTCTTCGAATGAGTTAATAATACCGCTCTTGCCTCCATGTCCTCCAGCAAGATTCATTTTTAGAAGAATGGGTTGTTCAGAAGTAGTATATTCTCTGAGTTTTGGAACATATTTTGCAGGTTCAAAATATTGAACTTGCGAGTCATATAAGCTGGAAGTTACAAATACTGCGGGGTAGGGTAATGCAGAGATATTGTCGTAAGGTGAATATCTGCTCATATATTCATATTCTTCTTTAATTCCAGGGTTACCCCACTCATCGTACTCAAACGTTGTTAATGGAATTGAGGGATCTGACATGGTTGTCAGGACATCTACAAAGGGAACACCTGAGAGAATTCCCTTATACAATGTAGGCTCAAGATTTATAACGGCTCCCATTAATAACCCTCCGGCACTTCCTCCTTGGGCGAATACATTTTGATTATCTCCTAAGCCATTTTCAAGGATAGCATGGACAGCATCATTAAAATCATAAAATGTATTCATCTTATTTTGCATTCTGCCAGCATCGTACCAATGTTTACCCATTTCACCGCCACCTCTGATATTTACCATTACATAAATAAAACCTCTATCAAGAAGGGGTAAAAGCATCTTTCTAAAGTTAGCTTCAGTGTTAATACCGTAGGAGCCATATCCATAAAATAAGATTGGCGAATTCTTTGGAGTAGTTTTTTTCTTAACTACAGATAGTGGAATATTCGTGCCGTCTCTTGACTTGATAAAATGTCTAGAAGTTTCATACTGGTCTTTAAGATAACCAGTAACTTCGGTTTCCCAGACTACCCGTTTGGTTAAACTAAGGAAGTCAACTTCTATAATCTGAGAAGGACTTATAAGAGAAGAATACTCAAAGTAAAAATTAGCATCTTGATTTTGATATTTTGAGGGCAACAGAGAGGAAGCATAACTCTCTTCAGGTTGTTTAATAATGTCTATCTTCTCAGATGAATTTCGAAGAATGCCTATTTCTGGTAAACCATTAACTCTAATACTTAAGGCAACAAAGTTCTTATGGGGTTGCATATCTTCAATAAAAGTATTTGTGTCATGGTTAAGGATTAAGTTTTCTTGATTAAAGAAATTTTGAGCATCTTTCAAAAGAACTTTATAAACTGCAAAATTTGGAGCACTTCTATTTGATCGAATAAATAAATCCTGATCTAAAGCATCCGCATAATATAAATGGTCAGTTTCTCTTGGATGAATAATATTGAGGTCTTGAGTTCCTTTTACTAAGTACCTAATTTCATTTGAATTTGTTGATTCGATATTAACAAATGCAATATGACTATCAATTGATTGATATAAATTCATATTAAACTCTGGATTTTGTTCTTGATAAATTAACTTATCTCTATCTTGTGAATCGCCAAGCGTGTGGATATAAAGCTTATTGGCAATTAAGGTGATTGGATCTTTTTGAAGGTATAACACCGATTTTTGATCAAGCCAAACAATATTTCCAGTAGTCAATCTCAAAACATCTTCAACAACTTCTTGAGTTTGTAAATTAATAAATTTAACCAGGTATTCTCTTCTACCCGTTGTATCTTCAGCAAATGCCAACAGAGCATTATTTGGAGATGGATTTAAGAAAGCGACATTGTAATAGTCAAACTCAGTAAATTTTTTATTTGGATCTAGCACTACTTCATCAACATTATTTAGAGATCGATAATAGATTGGTAGTTGTTGATCTTTTTGTTGAATTGAAAAATATTTAAATTCACCATTTTGATAGGTGAATGACTTTTCTGCTTCAGGTAAGTAAGAGAGCAGCTCGCTAACAATTTCTTTTTTATAGTCTGTTTTGGAGGCAAACCACTTTGATGTGTATAAGTTTTCGCTTTTTAAATACTCTATAACCACTGGATCAGATCTTGAGTCGTCTCTTAACCAATAATATTCATCTATTCGAGTATAGTCATGCGCTTTAAGCTCGTAAGGTATTTTTTTGGGAATTGGTGCAATATTATTCATAAGATCGTTTTTCTCACATGAGAGTGTAAGTAAGAGTGATAGGATTAATAAGATTCGGTTCATACATAATAATTTTATCTGCAAAACAAGTTGCTGTGTAAATAAGATAGAATAGCCTATAACTAGGAGCCTATGAATTTACCAGAAATAGTTATACCAAAAAATTTCTTAGCCAAAAGACCAAAATCTCTTAGTTTTTTGTGTAGAAAAATATTTAAATTAATTGGCTGGAAAGCCCTAGGAACTATTCCTGAAAACAAAAATTTAATGGTTGCTGTAGGACCGCATACCTCGAACTGGGATTTTGTCGTTGGCATGCTTTTTGTCATAGGTTGGGATGCAAGAATTAATTGGATAGGTAAACACTCAATTTTTAAACCAGGCCTAAGTAAATTATTTAGAGGATTTGGAGGAATTCCAGTAAATAGGGAAAATTCTGAAAACTTAATGGAAGAAATTCATCAGGTAATTAATCAACATAAACATTACATTATTGCAATTGCTCCGGAGGGAACAAGAAAGAAGGTTGAAAAGTTAAAGTCCGGATTCATTAGAATTTCAAATCAATTGCAGTGCGATATTATGCTTGCTGGTTTAGATTTCAAAAGGAAGATGATAATCATCAATGATTTCTTTCAACCTTGCGGAGACCTAGAATTGGATTTAGCCGCAGTTAAAAGTTACTTCGCTAACTTTGGTGCAAAGAGGAAAAATAATTTTTGACTGTGAGAAAAATTCTAATTTTATTAAGTTTCGTTCTGGTAGGTTGTTCAAACCAGGAATTTGATTTGGTTATCATTAATGGGCTTGTTATAGATGGTTCAGGTCAACCTGGTATTTATCAAGACATTGGAATTGTAGACGATAAGATTGTGTATATTGGCAATCAATTACCTTTCAAAGCAAAGAAAACAATCAATGCAGAGGGTTTGGTTGTATCACCAGGATTCATTGACCCTCACACACATGCTGTGAGAGGGATCTATGATGTACCTACTGCAGATAGTTCCTTACTTCAAGGCATCACAACTTTAACTGAAGGAAACGATGGAACTTCACCATTTCCAATCGCAGAACACTATAACCTCATCGAACAAACCAAAATCAGTCCAAATTGGGCTGTTTTTGTTGGCCAAGGAACTATTAGAGAGCAAGTTATGGGTCTAGAAAATAGGCCTGCTACAAGCGAAGAACTATCTTTAATGAAGGACTTAGTGCAAGAGGCAATGGTACAAGGAGCGCTTGGTCTATCTACAGGTCTTTTTTATGTTCCAGGAAATTTTACTCCGACTACTGAAATCATTGAACTTGCCAAAGTGGCAGCTTCTTATGGAGGAATTTACATTTCCCACATGAGAGAGGAAGCATCTGCCATCATAGATTCTGTGCAAGAAACTATAGAGATTGGAAAAAAAGCAAATATACCTGTGCAGATTACGCATCATAAAGTCATTGGTAAAAAAAATTGGGGCCTTTCAAGAGAGACGCTTAAATTGGTTGATGATGCTTCACATGAGGGATTGAAAGTAACTTTGGATCAATACCCTTACACTGCTTCGCAGACCTCTATAAGAGCTTTAATTCCTCAATGGGCTCAGGAAGGGGGAACACTAGAATTAATCGCAAGAATCGATAATCCTGAAATTAACACTCAATTGATTGTTGAAGTTGTCGATAAAATTCTGAACGATCGAGGTGGAGGACACCCTAAAAATGTATATATTTCTAAATGCTCATGGAATACGGCATTTGAAGGAAAAAGCCTTGCTGATATTTTAGTTTCAAGAAGCTTGGATCCTACTCCAGAAAATGCTGCTCTTTTAGTATTTGAAATTGTTAAGGGTGGAGGTGCCTCAGCTGTTTTTCATGCAATCTCTGAAGATGATGTGCTAAATATTATGAAACACCCATTAGCAGCAATAGGATCTGATGGCCCAATAACTATATTTAACGAGGGCGCTCCTCATCCTAGGACATATGGTACGTTTGCAAGGGTATTAGGGAAGTATGTCAGAGAAGATAAGGTAATTAGTCTCGAAGAAGCTATTCGAAAGATGACCTCCTTAACTGCAACTACTTTTAATATTAAACAACGAGGCTTACTAAAGAGAGATTATTTTGCCGATATAACTATATTCAACCCTAATACAGTGGTTGATAATGCAACCTTTGCTAACCCACATCAATATGCTTCTGGAGTTATCTACGTTTTAGTTAACGGTCAAGTTGTCGTAGAAAATGGAAAGCACAATGGTAAAAGACCTGGCAGAATTTTAAGAGGCCCAGGGTTTAATTAGGATTATCTAAAACTAGCGTTAACTGCTTTAAGATTTTGTCTACTTGGCAACAATTCCTTACTCCCCATCGAGTTTAGTGGAGTATCCGTGACATTCATAATATTACAATGCTCCCTTACTTTTTCATTTATGTATAAGAGACCGGTTAGAATATTACCTTGGTCTTCTGCCTTATAGATTTTATCTAAAACCATATTTTTATTAGTTGGATTAAATTTTTTATCTATCTTTTTTAATGATATATAAGCACCACTGTGAAGTTTTACATTGGTTCGTTGGCCAGATTTATATTTAGTTGTAATTTCTTTCTTAGAGGGGACAAAATCTAGCAATGATACAGATTCATTGTGTTCTCTTACATAATCGTAACTTTTTGTAGAACCAGCATGGTTATTAAAAGCTACACAAGGAGAGATAATATCTACTAAAGCAAAACCATTAAATTCTATTGCCGCTTTTAAAATTGGAATAAGTTGATCTTTATCACCAGAAAAACTCCTTGCCACAAATCCTGCTCCCAATTGAATAGCCATTTTGGCTAAATCAATTGGTTCAAATAAATTTTCATCACCGTACTTATTTTTGGAATTTAAATCATTAGTTGCAGAAAACTGACCTTTGGTGAGACCGTATGTGCCATTATTTTCCACAATATAAACCATGTTCACTTGTCTTCTCACAGCATGCATAAATTGACCTATGCCAATTGAAGCTGTATCGCCGTCACCTGATACTCCCATGTAGATTAGATTTTTATTAGCTAGATTTGCTCCGGTTGCAACCGAGGGCATTCTTCCATGAACAGAATTAAAACCATGAGCTTGATTTAAGAAATAAGAAGGAGATTTAGATGAACAACCTATACCAGATAGCTTAGCAACTTTATGTGCTGAAATATTTAATTGAAAGCAAGCATCAACTATTGCTGCACTAATAGAATCATGACCACACCCAGCACAGAGGGTTGAAATAGTACCCTCATAATCTCTTCTAGTGAGTCCAATTTTATTTCTCTCAAGAGCGGGGTGGTGGTTTTTAGGTTTTCCTATATAGGTCATTTTCTGGCTACCTTTTTGAGCGTCTTATTACCTAAGTGTTGCTTTATTGAAAGAGATATGAAATTTGCTGTAATAGGTGATCCATCAAAACAAAGAATAGATTTCAGCTTCTTATGATTGGTTTTACATTCAGCGAGAATAAGGGTTTTTAGTTGAGCATCTCTGTTTTGTTCAACTATAAAAATAGTTTTATGCGCATCTATAAAGTTCCAAACTTCCTCACCAAAAGGGAAAGATCTTATTCGCATAGCATCACAAGGCTTATTATCTTTGGCAAGTAAATCTAGTGATTCTTGCATAGCAACCTCTGTACTTCCGAAATATAAGATTCCTATTTCACTGAAATTTCTGTCTTGCTTGGTTAAAGCTTTAGGTAAGTAATTGGGGGATAAATCAATTTTCTTCTTAATCCTAGATAAATTTTCTGCGTTTACAACACCATCTTCTGTATATGCTGCAAAAGCATCGTGCGAGCTTCCTCTAGTAAAGAAAGCACCTTTTTTAGGATGTGTCCCAGGGTATGTGCGATAAGGTATGCCATCATTGTCTACATCCTGGTAACGTCCAAATTTATCAATTTTATCTAAAGCCTTGGCATCTAGAACTTTACCTCTATCAAACTCATCAAAATTATCCCAGTTTAGTTCTGGAACCATCCAGTCGTTCATTCCTATATCTAAATCTGAAAGAATAAAAAGGGGAGTTTGTAATCTGTCTGCTAAATTAAAAGCTAAAGCAGCAAATTCAAAACATTCTTTAGGATCGGCTGGAAACAAGAGTGGATGTTTGGTATCTCCGTGAGATGCATAGGCGCATAAAAGCACATCAGATTGTTGCGTTCTAGTTGGCATACCGGTGCTCGGACCTCCTCGTTGGATATCAAAAATTACCACTGGAACCTCTGCAAAATAAGCTAATCCAATAAATTCATTCATAAGTGAAATTCCTGGACCGCTGGTTGCAGTAAAGGCTCTGGCACCGTTCCAATTTGCACCAATTGCCATTCCTAGAGCGGCAAGCTCATCCTCTGCTTGCACAATTGCAAAATTATTTTTACCTGTAACTTGATCTACTCTGAATTGGTTACAGTATCTGGTAAATCCCTCAGCAAGAGAAGTGGATGGAGTAATTGGGTACCATGCGCATACAGTGGCACCTCCAAAGACACAGCCCAGACCGGCTGCTTCATTACCATTGATAAGTATTTTATTTTTGGTTAAGTTAGATTTTTTAACTTTAATATCGCACAAACCCTGAAAGTGTTTTTTTGCGTAACTAAAACCTATGTTAAATGCTTTAACATTAGGGGCTATAAGTTTTTCTTTTCCAATAAATTGTTCTTTAATTAATTTTATGTAGATCTCTTTTGGAATATCTAGTAAGTAGGCTAGGGCACCAACATAAACAAGATTCTTAAATAATTGTCTTTGTTTTGGATTAGTAAATTCAGCAATACACAAAGAGGTTATGGGTAACTCTATGATTGTAATATCGTTTCGATTAAAGTTTCTTTTCCAAGAAGAATCATACAGAACATAGCCTCCAGCATTTACTTCTGCTATATCTTTGTTGTAACTCTGAGGATTCATAGGCACTGCGATATCAATACCTGCACGCCTACCTAAATAACCTTTGTCATTGACTCTAACTTCGAACCAGGTTGGTAAACCCTGAATATTAGATGGAAAAATATTTTTCGGACTTACTGGGACACCATATCTAAATATGCCCTTGGCGAACATTTGGTTGGCGCTTGCGGAGCCTGATCCATTAACGTTGGCAAATTTTATGACAAAGTCATTAACGGATGTAATTTTCTTCATGAATATACTTTTGCTTCGTTGTAGAGATATTTTTGCATGTCCCATGCACCGGTGGGACATCTCTCAGCACAAAGACCGCAATGCAGACAAACATCTTCATCTTTAAATAACTTTCGATTGGTTGGTAGTGTATCTGAAACGTATATATCTTGATCAAGATTTAGAGCAGGGATTCTTAGACTTTTTCTAATTAGCTCCTCAGGTCCATCTGGAATAAAGCTGATGCAATCAGTTGGACATATATCCATACAAGCATCGCATTCGATACAAAGATTTTCTGTAAATATGGTTTGGACATCGCAATTAAGACAGCGTTGAGCTTCAAAATAGCCATCAAGAGGATCAAAGCCTTTTTCTACTTCTACCTTTAAATCGTTAAGAGAAATAGAGTGGTCTTGTTTGGGGACTACATAGCGAAGGTCTTGAGAGATATTATTATCATAGGACCACTCATGAATACCCATTTTTTGACTAAAGACTTTGACACCTGGTGCTGGTCTATCATTGAGACTTTCACCTCGACAATATTTATCTATGGAGATAGCAGCTTGATGAGCATGTGCGACAGCGGTAATAATATTTTCTGGTCCCCAAGCAGCATCGCCTCCAAAGAAAACTCCTAGCATTGAAGATTGAAAAGTTGTTTTATTTACAACCGGCATATCCCATTCACCAAATTCAATTCCAATATCTTTTTCGATCCATTCAAAGGAGTTGTCTTGACCAATAGCAATTAAGACATCATCGCATTCGAAAAAAACTGGTTTCTCACCGGTTGGCACCAGAGATCTTTTACCTTTTTTATCGAATACTGCTTTGACTTTTTCAAATTCCATACCTATGAGTTTGCCGTCTTGATGTACAAATTTTTTAGGGACATGATTCTCATAAATCGGGATATTTTCTTCTAGAGCATCTTCAATTTCCCATTCAGAAGCTTTCATTTGAGAAAATGGGCTTCTTACAAGGACTTTCACATCTTCTGCTCCTAGGCGTAAGGAAGATCTGCAACAATCCATAGCAGTATTACCTCCGCCCAAAACAATAACTTTCTTACCAATCTTATCGATGTGTTCAAAAGCTATGCCGGTTAGGAATTCTATTCCAATTTGAATGTTTGCAGCTGCTTCTTTTCTGCCCTCGATAAACAAGTCTCTCCCTTTGGGTGCCCCAGTTCCCACAAAAACAGCATCATATCCCTTGGTTAAAAATTCCTTCATACTTTTAATGGGGGAGTTAAATTTTCTTTTAACACCCATATCTAAAATATAATTTACTTCTTCATCCAACACGCTCTCAGGCAGTCTGAAGGAGGGAATATTTGTCCTCATCAAGCCTCCAGCTTTAGGATCTTTTTCGTAGATCGTGCACTCGTAGCCTATGAGTAACAGATCTCGAGCTACAGCAAGTGATGCAGGTCCACCGCCAATTAGGCCTACTTTGAAACCATTTTTCTTTTTAGGTGTTTTGGGAATTAGGGAAGATATATCATCTTTATAATCTGCTGCTACTCGTTTAAGTCGACAAATCGCAACGGCTTTTTCATGGGTCCTTGTTCTCCTGCATGCAGGCTCGCATGGTCTGTCGCAAGTTCTTCCGAGAATTCCTGGAAAAACATTTGAATCCCAGTTAATCATATATGCGCCTGTGTAATCTTTTTGGGAAATCTTTCTGATGTACTCAGGAACTGGTGTATGCGCAGGACAAGCGTATTGGCAATCAACTACTTTATGAAAATATTGGGGGTTTGCTATGTTAGTTTTTTCCATGAATTTTTAATTATATAAATCCCCTTTAATGATCAAGATATATGGTGTTTAAGCATTTATCAACTATAAAATTTAGAACATAAATAAGGTTGGAGTGTTAGTATTATATGGTTATAAATTACTTATAAATAAGTAAGGAGGAAAATTGAAATTATTAAAAATAAGCGGTTCAATGATGTTGATTTCGCTTTTTGCTATATGTATTAGCGCTGCTCCTGAGGGTGCATTCACAACCTTGCATGTAAAAGCAAAGGATGTAGATAAATACGTTAATTTTATGAAAGAAAATACTGCTCCATTTCAAGCATTAGGAGCGGATGTAGCTGGAGTCTGTGTAACAAGATCTGGAAATCAATATCCAGGAGAAATGTTTGTATGGAGTGCTTATCCAAGTATAGAGGCTGCATATGAAGCATCTAGAAAATATGATCCTTTGAAGCCAAGCCCAGCTTTTGAAGAATTAAGAACTGTGCTTTATTCGGTTACTTGGAAGCCAGTGAAAGAATTTGCACTTAAACCGGGTTACGAAAGACTTTGGAGATTAAGATTAAATGATTGGAGAAAGTTTGCCTCCGAAATGGAAAAACTTGAAACTGCACTTAGTGATGCTGGTCACGACATGAGATTAGGTGTTTTTTATCCTTTGGGAGGAGGTACTGAGGTATTTCATCTCAGGGCAGTAACTGATACTCCTGCGCAATCTGGAAAAATAGCTGATGAATATTTTGCAGGTGCTTCATATGGAAAAATATGGGATAACGCTTTTAAGTATGTCGATGAAATAGTTATGGAAACTGTAGAAGAATGCGAGGTTATTTATACTAAATAATTTGTTTTTTTAGTAAATTCAAAACCCACCTACTTGGTGGGTTTTTTTATCTATAATTTATGAAAGGAGATAAATATGCCAGAAAATATTAACTTAATCATTCAAATTATTGCTGCAAGTGGAGTAATAGTTTCTGTGGTTTACTTAGGAATACAAATTCATCAACAAAATAATATCACTAGGGCTCAATTTGGACATTCATTAACCCAGAGACTTTATGAACGATACTTTCAAACAACAAAGGATGCTGAATTTTCTAAATTTTTAGCTAAAGATTGGTCCTCATCCGATTTAGATAATACTGAAAAGTGGAGGGTAAACCATTTTCTATTAATGTGTTTAGTAGATATTTTTGATGTTTATGACAAAGTTCAAAATAACTTTGTTGATCGAATCCATTTAGATATGAGAATGAATTCGCTTCGTTTAGGTGTTATCAAAACAAAGCTCGGCAAAAATGTTTGGAATTTTATGAAAACAACTAGATCTGAGGAATTTGTAACATGGTTTGAATCAGAGATATTTGATAAAGACCAAGATTCTTTTGATGAAGTGAGTAGGGAAGAACTCAAAGATCTTAATATAATAAGATAGTTTGTTTAATATAAATTCATCATTATGAAAAATTATTTTTATATATTGATACCATTATTATTATTTAGTTTGATCCTAAGTTCTGATGATAATCACACATCTCATCTAGAAAAAATTGTATTGGGGTCAGGTTGCTTTTGGGGAGCAGAGAAGGGCTATGAAGGCCTTCAAGGTGTTGAAG
>JAYNII010000002.1:0-116128 GCA_038108875.1 Gammaproteobacteria bacterium
TAAATATTTCACAATATATTGTGTTTTTTGCTTGATTATTTATCCACAATAAAGTTAAATCACCAATAGGACAAAAATTTCAAAAAAACTGAATTTTTGTACCTCATCCCGATACAAATGAACAGTTGCAGGAAAAGCTGTGCTGGTATTTTGAGGCAAAATTAATGGATTTACACGAAGAACAACAAACAAAAAACCAACCTGCGCCACAACCAAAAATTGTGCGAGAGGAATTGGCAATAACTGCACCAGGAAAACTTAGGGTTATTAAAAGAAATGGAAAAGTTGTTACTTTTGAAGAAGACAAAATAAAAATTGCTGTTACCAAAGCATTCTTAGCAACTGAATCAGGAAATGCTGCAGCAAGCGAACGTATCCACACCAAAGTTAATGACATAACTGGAGATATCGTCGAAATCTTCAAAAGAAGAATGCCTTCAGGAGGAACTCTTCACATTGAAGAAATCCAGGACCAAGTTGAGCTGCAACTCATGAGAAATGAAGAATATCAAGTTGCTAGAAAATACATTCTTTACAGAGAAGAAAGAGCTCAAGAAAGAACAAAAAAACAGCCAATAAAACCCATTCAACTAGACAATCTACCCAAGATTGAAGTAACAAAAAGAGATGGAACACGTGTACCTCTTGATATCAGTCGCTTATCAGAAGTTGTTAGCCATGCTTGTGAGGGCTTATCAGAAACAAGCCCTAAAGTAATTCTAGAAGAAGCTGTCAAAAACTTATACGACGGTGTTTCTGTTTCAGATATGAAATCTGCTCTGATTATGTCTGCAAGATCCAAGGTAGAAGTTGAGCCAAATTATAGCTTTGTTACAGCTAGAATCCTTTTAGATTCTTTGAGAGCAGAAGCACTCACATTTCTGAGGGTTGCAGAAGAAAGTACACAAAGCGAAATGAAAGAAAATTATCCAAAAGCTTTCAAAGCTTTTATAGAAAAAGGGATTGAACTTGAGATGTTAAATCCTGATCTTAATAAGTTTAATCTTAATAAACTCGCAGCTGCCATTGATCCTGAACGGGATTATCAATTTACCTACCTTGGACTTCAAACTCTGTACGATAGATACTTTATCCATTCAAATGAAATTAGATTTGAATTACCACAAGTCTTCTTTATGAGAGTTGCAATGGGACTTGCAATGCAAGAAAACAAACCAGAAGAAAGAGCGATCGAATTCTATAGATTGCTTTCAAGCTTTGATTATATGAGCTCAACACCAACTCTTTTCAATTCGGGTACTCTTAGGCCACAACTTTCTTCATGTTATCTAACAACTATTCCCGATGATTTAGATGGAATATTCTCAGCCATGAAAGACAATGCGATGCTATCTAAATGGGCAGGAGGCCTTGGGAACGATTGGACACCAGTCAGAGCTTTAGGGTCATACATCAAAGGTACCAATGGTAAGAGCCAGGGAGTTGTTCCTTTTCTAAAAGTAGCCAACGACACAGCAGTAGCAGTTAATCAAGGCGGTAAAAGAAAGGGAGCTATGTGTGCATACCTAGAAACATGGCATTTAGATATTGAAGAGTTTTTAGAGCTCCGAAAAAACACTGGCGATGACAGACGAAGAACACATGATATGAATACCGCAAACTGGGTACCTGATTTATTCATGAAAAGAGTAGAGAACGATCAAGACTGGTCTCTTTTCTCTCCTGGAGAAACCCCAGATCTCCATGATCTAACAGGAAAAGCATTTGAAGATAGATATCATGAATATGAAAAACTTGCCGCAGAAAGAAAGATACGACAACACAAGAAAATTCCAGCAAGAGATTTATGGCGAAAAATGCTGACCATGCTTTTTGAAACAGGACATCCATGGATCACTTTTAAAGATTCCTGCAACTTAAGATCTCCCCAGCAACATATGGGAATGATTCACTCATCTAATTTATGCACCGAGATAACCCTGAATACAAGCAAAGATGAGATAGCGGTTTGCAACCTTGGTTCAGTCAATTTGGCCAATCATATGGTTGATGGAAAATTGGATGAGGAAAAAATTAAACGCACAGTTACCACAGCTATTCGCATGCTTGATAACGTAATTGATATTAATTACTACTCTGTTGACACTGCAAAAAATTCAAACTTTAAACATAGACCAATAGGTTTGGGACTCATGGGTTTTCAAGATGCTCTATATATTCAAAATATTCCTTATTGTTCAGAAGAGGCAATAGAGTTTGCAGATAAAAGCATGGAACTTATAAGTTACTACGCCATTCACGCATCAACAGAGCTGGCAAAAGAAAGAGGAACCTATCAAACTTTTGATGGCTCTCTCTGGAGCAAAGGAATCTTACCGAAAGACTCACTTAAAATCCTTATTGAAAACCGAGGATCAGAATACCTTAAAGTTAACTTAGATGAATCACTCGATTGGGATTCACTCAGAGAGAAGGTCATGAAGGATGGGATGAGAAACTCAAACGTAATGGCAATTGCCCCAACCGCAACAATTTCAAATATTACTGGGGTTACCCAATCTATTGAACCAACATACCAAAACTTATATGTTAAATCTAATTTATCTGGTGAATTTACAATTGTTAATCCGCACTTAGTAAGGAAACTGAAGGCAATTAATCTTTGGGACGATGTCATGATTAATGATCTCAAATTTTTTGAAGGGAGTTTGGCCAAAATCTCCCGAATCCCAGATGAACTAAAAACGCTATTCTCAACAGCATTTGAGGTGGAACCCAGGTTTCTAGTTGAATCAGCAAGCAGAAGGCAAAAATGGATAGATCAAGCTCAATCTCTTAATCTTTATATAGCAAATGCAAGTGGCAAAAAACTAGACATCACATATCGTATGGCTTGGTTGTGTGGATTAAAAACAACATACTATCTAAGATCAATCGCAGCCACTGGAACAGAAAAATCAACCGTAACACAAGGAACTCTGAACAAAGTTAGTGCTGTAAGTAATTCAAACAAGGATCTTGGTTCACCTGCCCCGGTACCAGCAGCATGCTCACTGGACGACCCAGATTGTGAGGCATGCCAATAATAACGGAGAAAGAATATGCTTAATTGGGATGAATATAACAAAGATGAAGCAACGCCAGCAGTAGCAAAGAAAATTGTGGCAGATGCCATACAAATGAAAGAAGAAATAGCTCAAAAATTGCCACAAGAAACTCTTAATACTAAAAAAAATGTTGAGCCAGGTAATAGAGCAGCTGAGGCAATGCAAGCCATAGCTGAATTGGACCCATCAGAGGGAATCAAAGAATTAGAAGCCCTAGGAGGAAGAGTTGAAGTTGATCAAAAGGCAATGATTAACTGCAGAGCAGACCTAAACCAATTAGTGCCTTTTAAATACGATTGGGCTTGGCAAAAGTACCTTGATGGTAGTGCTAATCACTGGATGCCTCAAGAAATCAACATGACTGCAGATGTTGCTCTCTGGAAAAGCGAAAATGGTTTAACAGAGGATGAGAGAACTATCGTAAAAAGAAGCCTTGGATTTTTCTCAACAGCAGATTCTTTAGTAGCAAATAATTTAGTATTAGCAATATATAGACTTATTACTAACCCAGAATGCAGGCAATACATCTTAAGACAAAGTCTTGAGGAAGCAATCCACACTCATGCCTATCAATATTGCATTGAATCCCTTGGAATGGATGAAGGTGAAATATTTAATATGTATAGAGAAATACCATGCGTTGCTAAAAAAGCAAGCTGGGCACTGAAATATACAAAAGAATTGTCAGATCCCTCCTTTACAACCGGTACTATAGAAACAGACAAAAAATTGTTAAAAAATCTAATTGCTTTTTATTGCGTGCTTGAGGGCATATTCTTTTACTGCGGATTCACTCAAATTCTTTCTATGGGAAATAGAAATAAAATGACAGGTACTGCAGAACAGTTTCAATACATTCTTAGAGATGAATCAATGCATGTAAATTTTGGCATCGATGTTATCAACCAAATAAAATTAGAGAATCCAGAATTGTGGGATGATGTTATGAAAGAAGAGGCAGCCCAAATGATTCTTGAAGGAACCGAATTAGAGATTCAATACGCCAGGGATACGATGCCAAGGGGTGTCCTTGGGATGAATGCAGCCATGATGGAAGACTATTTAAAATTTATTGCAAACCGAAGATTAACTCAAATAGGGTTAACAGAAGAGTTCAAGGGAGCAAGCAATCCCTTTCCTTGGATGTCAGAGATTATGGATCTTCGCAAAGAGAAAAACTTCTTTGAAACAAGAGTAATTGAGTATCAAACAGGTGGCGCCCTAAGCTGGGACTAATTAGTGCTTCTCTATTCCAGCAAAACAGGAAACAGTCCAAGAAAGGTCAGAATATTTCTTGCAGAGAAAGGTATTCAAGATATTGAATTAAAGAATTTGGATTTGATGCAAATGGAGCATAAAACTCCAGAATACAGAGCAAAAGTTCCAAACGCTAAAGTGCCTGCACTTGAATTAGAGGATGGAACCATTATTAGCGAATCAACAGCCATATGTCGTTATCTTGAAGCTCTGTATCCAGATCCAAACTTATTTGGAGAAAGTCCAATGGAAATAGCAGCAATAGAAATGTGGCAATCAAGAATTGTATTTGAATTGATGCTGCCTCTCGCAATGGGATTTAGACATACGCATCCTGCAATGGCTGCTATGGAGAATCAAAATGAATCCTATGGCATCGCACAAAGAGAAGTAGGTATCAAATCAACCACTTACTTTGATAAAGTTTTGTCTGATTCAGAGTTTATTGCTGGAGACAGATTCACTTTTGCGGATATTCAAATGATAAGCACCACAGAATTCTTCCTAAGATTAAATAAAATTGATCTCAATGATTTTAAAAATCTAGTACGCTATACAAAACTAATATCATCAAGACCTAGCTACTCAGCCTAAATTTATTTATCAGCTTGTTCTAGTATTTTTAAAGTCTGTTCAGGGCCACTAAAGCACTCTCTAGCATCTTCCATATTGGAAATAGCTTCCCAGCTCGCAGCAATGTTTTCAGGTGTCATATGATCCCCCGTTCCAAGTGCAACCCCCATAGTTTCAAAGATTCTGAATTGAGTAAAAACACCGGCTCCAGCCCCTAAAATTACTCCATTAGGAGCATCATCGCTTGCGAGATATATAACAGCGGGAGTAACAAACTCGGGCAGAAATCTTTCTCCTACACCCTCTGGAAAGAGTGCTTCAGTCATCCGTGATAAAGCAACAGGTGCAACAGCGCTGGAAAATACATTATATTTTTGGCCTTCAATTTTTAGACAATTCATTAAGCCAATCATAGCCATCTTAGCTGCTCCGTAATTAGCTTGACCAAAATTACCAAACAATCCTCCTGATGAAGTTGTGAATATGATTCTTCCAAAATTCTGTGTTCGCATAATAGGAAAAACCGCATGAGAGGTATACACACTGCCTTGAAAATGCACTTCCATTACTGCATTGAATTCTTCAATAGTTATTTTATGAAAACTTTTATCTCTCAAAATGCCTGCATTATTAACTAGAATGTCAATCCTTCCCCAGGTATCCATTACTTCAGAAATCATATTATCTACGCCTTGCTTGTCAGAAACGCTACAGCCATTTGCAAGTGCTTCCCCACCGCACGCTTTAATTTCTTCAACAACTGCATTAGCCATTTCACTAGCTCCCCCAGAACCATCTACAGAGCCTCCAAAATCATTTACTACAACTTTTGCTCCTCTTTTAGCAAATTCTAGTGCATGCTGCTTACCTAGACCCCTGCCGGAACCAGTTACAATTACTACTTTATTTTCAAAACGTATACTCATAAAAACTCCTAAGCTGATCCTGAGAAAAGGTTCTCAGGTTTAAAATTTGGATCTCTAATAGTCTCCATTGATATGCTATAGCGGTTGCTTAAGGCTCTCTTGATTGCCATAAACTCTTTTGGTGAATTTACTGAATCCACTGCAATTAAACTACCATTTTTTCCATAGTAAGATAGAAATTGTGCTTCTCTTTTATTACCAACAATAAAAGACTCATCGTATCCGCTTGATATTCCAGCCATCTGAAGCTTAAGCTCGAATTGATCTGACCAAAACCATGGAAGTTCATTATAAGTCATATCACCCCCTATTATCGAGGATGAAACTACTTTAGCCTGAGCAAGCGCATTTGGAACGCTCTCAAGTCTCATACTATGATTATAGAATTGATTTACATGCTGAGTGCAATCCCCAGCTGCCAATATAAATGGATCTTCTGATCTGCAATAGGCATCTACATAAATTCCATTGTTGCAGGTAAGTCCAGCCTTTTCCGCTAATCCAATGTTTGGCACTGCACCTATGCCAACTATTACAGCATCTACCTCAATTTCATCTCCTGAATCTATCACACATACAACTACTCGATTATCAATTTTCTTGTATTCAACAACTCGAGATGAGCATCTTATGTCCACACCCTTGGAGGCATGAAATTCCTTATAAAAACTGGAAACTTCTTCTGATGTGACTCGCTTTAGCAATCTGTCCTCAGCCTCAATAATAATAGGATTCATATCCATTTCCTTAAGCGAGGCTGCGAGCTCAAGCCCGATATATCCTCCTCCTATGAGGCATACTTTAGAATTTACGCTTAAAGAATTGGTTATTTGCTTCACATCATCTAGGGCTCTTAAATAAAAGATATTATCGCCTAAAGCTTCATTTAGAATTCTTGGACTTGCCCCAGTCGCGAGAACTAAATAGGAGTAGTCCAAAACACCAAAATTACCTGTTATAGTCTTTTCAGCTCTATTGATTGAGTCAACCTTAATATCTGTTTGAACAGAAATGTCATTTTGTTGATAAAAAGATGAGGGTTTAAAGAATAGCTTATCTTCAGCAATTTTTGATTTAAAGAAATCTTTAGATAACGGCGGTCTATGATAGGGAAAATGGCGCTCTTGCGAAAGAATGCTAATATTGCCTAAAAAACCATCTTTTCTGAGGTTATATGCTACGTTTGCTCCAGCATGGCCTCCTCCAACTATAATAACTTTCTGTTTTTTATCCATTAAGTGCATCCATTGCAAGAGCAATTCTCTTGAGAGCTTCCTTTAGATTCTTTGTTGAAGTTCCAAAGTTCAATCTGATACATTGAGGCGCTCCGAAATCTTTGCCATCTGAAATACCTATGCCAAAATTCTCAAAATATTTACCCCATCCTGATTTTGGAACCTTGTGGAGAATTTTAATCCATATCAAAAAAGTTGCCTCTGGTACTATAAATTTAAGATTAGCTATTTGAGACAAGTGCTTTATACATATGTCTCTGTTTTCTTGCAGCTTTTTAATAAGTGACCGCCTCCAAGGCTCTCCTTTCTTAAAACACTCAAGCGTTCCAATAATTCCAAATAAGCTAGGGTCTGGAACAATTCCATGAATGATATTTTGGAACTTCTTTCGCAATTCTATCGATGGAATTATTGCGAAACCACAACTTAAACCCGGAATATTGAAAGTCTTAGCCGATGAATGCAATGTGATAGTTTTGTTCAAAATTCTTTTATCCTTACCAAGAGATAAAAATTTAATTTTTGGATCAAGAATAAGATCAGAATGGATTTCATCTGCCAGCAGAAATGAATTTTTCTTATTAATTAAAGAAATAATTTTTTCTGATTCTTCTGGATTCAAGACGCTCCCCCCAGGATTGCATGGATTTGCTAGCATTAACCAAGAGTCTTTGTGTAAAAGCTTTTCCAGTCTATTAAAATCATATGAAAACCTTCCATTGATTTCGTCTATTTTTAAAATTGAATGGGGTATTTGTAAGTGCTTTGCTGCCTCTCTAAAGGGTGGGTAAATAGGCTCAGGTATGATTAATTCCTGTTTTGCATGAGCAGCCATTTGATTTACAGCATATATGGCAGTCACCAAATTTGGTACCCAGACAATCCATTGATCATCAATGACCCACTGCTGTTTTTTTTCGTAATACTCTATAAGAGCTTCATTCAAAACTTTGGGTACTTTTGTGTACCCATAAGTATTGTGTTCAATGCGTTTGAGGAAAGCTTTCTGCAAAAATTCTGGTGATTGAAAATCCATATCGGCTATCCAAAGAGGTAAAATATCTTGGTTTGAATATTTGTCCCACTTTTTACTATGAGTGCCTCTTCTGCTCTTGCTTGTAATCATGAATAAAAATAAAAATAACATTCTAACTTATCGTGATGGTCAAATTAAGTGTGTGCAACAATTTCTAAAGAGAGATGAAGCAGATAAATTTTTTACTTGTTTTCTAAGTCAAATATCTTGGGAAGAAAGCTACATTAGATTATTTGGAAAAGAACTGCTGATTCCAAGAAAACAATGCTGGATTGCTGATGAAGGAATTTCTTATAGCTATTCAAAAAAAACTTTAAAAAGGCATCCCTGGTCTGAAGAACTCTTAAAATTAAGAGATAGAATTGAAAAATTCAGCAATGAACAATTTAATTCAGTATTAGCAAATCTTTATCGAAATGGTAAAGATTCTATGGGATGGCATGCTGATAATGAATCCGAGCTGGGAAACAATCCTGTGATCGCATCCTTATCGCTTGGAGCAGAGAGATCTTTAAAAGTTAGAGACAATAAAACAAGGGAAATCATCCAAATCCCTCAAAAACATGGGTCTCTGTTGTTAATGAGACAAGGTATGCAATTAACTACTCAACACAGCATTGCCAAGACGAATATAGAAATCGGAGCAAGGATTAATCTTACTTTTCGGAATATAATAAGCACCAACCAGAAGGAGCAAAGATGAGTGGTAACATTAAAGTAGTCGTCACAGGCGCAGCAGGCCAAATTAGCTATTCTCTATTACCAAGATTGGTTGATGGAACTGTCTTTGGTGATAAAAAAGTTGATCTTGAACTTGTTGAGGTCCCAGCTGTTCTTAGCAAACTGGAAGGAATGGTAATGGAAATGGAAGATTCTTGCTTTCCATGCATGGGAAACATCAACATTACCGATAATTTTTCAACCGCTGCAGAAAATTCAGATTGGTTTTTATTGGTGGGAAGTATTCCAAGAGGGATTGTCTTAAATGGCAAGAAAATTGAAGAACGCTCTGACTTGCTCAAAGTAAATGGCGGTATTTTTATTGACCAAGGTAAGGCAATAGGAGAAAGAGGAAAAAAGGATGCCAAAATCCTTGTAGTCGGAAATCCAGCAAATACAAACGCTCTTATTGGACATCATCATGCTCGGAATGAAACACAGTTGTGGATGGCAATGACAATGTTAGATTCAAATAGAGCTAAATCATTTTTGGCAAAAAAAGTAGGAATTGAAGTAAATGAAGTTACCAATGTCGTTATTTGGGGAAATCATAGCCCTACAATGTATCCGGATTTTGAAAATGCTTTGATTGGAAATAAAAAAGGTGCTCATGTATTTTCTGATATGCGATGGATTGAAGATGTTTTTATCCCTGGAGTTCAACAGAGAGGTAAAGCAGTTATTGATGCCAGAGGAGCTTCGTCCGCTACCTCAGCAGCAAAAGCTGCCTTAGACACTGTCAAAGCAGTTGAAAATAAAACAGCTGATGGAGATTGTTTCAGCGCTGCAATAGTTTCTGATGGGAGTTATGGAATTGATAAAGGTTTGATTGCAGGGGTGCCGTTAGTTTCTAATGGGCAAGGAAAAGTAGAACTCGTAAGAGATTTTTCTCTTTCAGAATTTGCTAAAAAGAGAATTCAAATTTCCATTAATGAATTAAAGTCAGAAAAAGATGCTGTAAAAGACTTATTAGAATAAGATGAATGCTCTGATTGATCTAATCCAAGCAGAGAAACCTAAAAATCTCTTTATTGTTTCATCAGGCCCCCTAAGCAAATTTGTTAGTTTACTAGAACAGCTCAAAATTCATGAAATTCATATTAAACCTTCAATAGTAACCAAACAAAGCAATGTGGATTATTTTGATTTGATGATTATATTCCCTGAGATTGATTGCAATAAAGATCAATTAGGGTTTGCAAAAAATATATTAACTAAAAGCATCATATTATTTAGAAAGAATAAATGCATAAAGAAAGAATATTTTGAATTAGGTTTTATTATGGCAGATAACATTGAGATAGGTTCATCAATAGATTGTTATACCTACAACCTCAAGAATTACAATTATAAGCGACCTTGGAACAGCGCTAAAGACTGGGCAAACCCAGAAAACTTTGATAAGTTTAGATGGTAATCAGTTTTTTAGTTGCGGAAAAAGAATAACATCTCTAATTGAATTTTGATTGGTTAAAAACATCGCCAGTCTATCAATGCCAATTCCAACTCCGACTGCTGGCGGCATACCAACCTCTAGCGCAGTTATGTAGTCTTGGTCAAAAGACATTGCTTCATTATCCCCCGCTTTTCCAGCCTCAACTTGTTCAGCAAACCGTTTAGCCTGATCCTCGGCATCATTAAGCTCACAAAATCCGTTAGCTATCTCTTTGCCACCTATGAAGAGCTCAAATCTGTCAGCTATATCTGGGTTAAGATCATTTCTTCTAGATAATGGAGAAATTTCTACTGGATATTCTGTTACGAACGTTGGTTGAATTAACTTACTTTCTACAGTTTCTTCAAAAATTTCAAAAAGTAATTGGCCATAATTCAACTTCTTAGGATTTTTGATACCTATAGACTCTGCGTAGATTGCTAACTCCTCAACATTTGCTCTGCAAACTTCGGATTTAAATTTATTGTTATGCTCTTTAACAAGATCGCTCATGGATATGACTTTAAATTCTGAAAGATCTATAAGGTCTCCATCCCATTCTACTTGATTTTGATTTTGTCCAATGGAAGCTGCTGCTTGTTTAATAATTTTTTCAATAAATTTATAGGTTTCAGACAAGTTAGAATATGCGGTATAGAATTCTAACATTGTAAATTCTGGATTATGTTTGGTAGACAACCCTTCATTTCTAAAATTTCTGTTTATTTCGAATACTCGATCAAAACCTCCAACCAGCAATCGTTTCAGGTAAAGCTCAGGAGCAACTCTTAGAAAAAGATCTCTATCAAGAGCATTGTGATGTGTGATAAAGGGTCTTGCAGTAGCTCCGCCAGGCAAAGGATGCATCATCGGAGTCTCTACCTCTAAATATTTACTAGCTACTAAAGTTGCTCTGACGCTTTCTATGATTAAGCTTCTTTTAATAAAAACATCCTTAGATTCAGCATTAACAATCAGGTCAAGATATCTTTGGCGATATCTTGTTTCAATATCAGTTAATCCAGCATGTTTTTCAGGAAGAGGCTTTAATGATTTGGTGATCATAGTTACAGATGATGCATTAAGAGTTAATTCATCTGTCTTTGTTCTAAATAAAAATCCCTCTGCGCCAACAATATCCCCAATATCCCATGTCTTAAATTCGTCATAATTTTCTTGTCCAAGCGCATCCTTGCTAACATAGATTTGAAAACCAATGCCTTCATCACTGATGGTTATGAAACTAGCATTTCCCATAATTCTTTTAAGCATGATTCTTCCAGCAACCGATATACCTGTTATAGCATTTTCTTCAAGCTGTTCTCTGCTCAATTGTTCATATTCTTTTTTTAGGATTTGAGCTCTGTGGGTTCTATCGAATGTATTGATATACCCGGCACCTTTTGAGCGGAGTTTTTCTAATTTTTTCTTACGCTCATGTATTATTGCAGCCTCGCCACCTATTTTTTCTTCACTCATTAGACACCCTGTTTTAAACTTGCTTCCATAAAATCATCTAAATCACCATCCAGAAAAGCTTGAGTGTTTCCTGTTTCAATTCCTGTCCTTAAGTCTTTTATTCTAGATTGATCAAGGACATAAGAACGAATTTGGCTACCCCAGCCTATATCGGATTTTGAATCTTCCAACTTTTGTTGTTCTTCTTTTTGTTTTTGTAATTCTAGCTCATATAGTTTTGATTTTAGTTGTTTGTATGCATTCTCTTTATTTTTGTGTTGAGATCTATCATTTTGACATTGCACAACTACCCCTGTTGGAATGTGAGTTAATCTGACTGCCGAATCTGTCTTGTTAACGTGTTGGCCTCCTGCGCCTGAAGACCGATAAGTATCTACTCTGACGTCAGCAGTATTAATTTCAACTTCTATGGAATCATCAATCTCAGGTGAAACAAAAACAGAAGCGAAGGATGTGTGTCTCCTATTACCACTATCAAAGGGTGATTTTCTAACTAATCGATGCACTCCTGTTTCAGTTCTTAACCATCCATAGGCAAAGCTTCCCTCAATAAATAATGTAGCTGATTTAATTCCAGCAACTTCTCCGAAATGAGTTTCCATAACGTTGCAACTAAAGTTTCTTGATTCTGCCCAACGAACGTACATACGCATAATCATTTGAGCCCAATCCTGAGCTTCTGTTCCCCCAGATCCAGATTGGATATTGAGATAGGCAGAATTTGCATCCATAGGGTTAGTGAACATTCGATTAAACTCTAATTTTTCAATTGCTTTTTCAAGCTCAAGTGAAGAAGATTCTAATTCTGAAAGTTCATTATGGTCTGTATTCGGATCAAGTAATTCAAAGAGTTCTAATGCATCTTGGATTGATGTTTCAGACTCTTTAAAAGTTTCAACTAATTTACTTATAGGGGCTCTTTGTTTATTTAGTTGTTGAGTAAGCTCTAAATCTGACCAAGTTGTTTCCTTGGCAAGAGTTTCATCTATTCTCTTAAGTTCAGTTAGTTTTGCATCAATGTCAAAGTAACCCCCTAAGATCAGAAACTCGATCAATTAATGAAGATAATCTGAACTTTAATGCTGTTAAATCCATCATTATTTACACTAAAATAATTAGGTGTGTTTTAAATTCTACAAAGAGCACAGATTTTATTTCCAGATGGATCTCTGAGATACGCAAGATACATGCTTCCCATATCTGAGGTTCTTATCCCAGGGGCATCTTCGCAAGAAATTCCTCCGCTCTCTAAGCCAGCTGCATGCCAAGCATCCCCTACTTCAGGACTAGTAACCTTAAAACCAATAGTGGAACCATTTCCATGGGTAGCAGGTTTGCCATCAATTGGCTGCGTTACAGCAAATACCATTCCATCTAAGAAATAGAAATACCTAAGATCACCTCTTTGATTTGGCACAGGAACGCCTGGTTTTGCGCCAAGCACTCCCAAAACTGCATCATAAAAACTCTTTGAAGCTTCGATATCATTTGCTCCAACCATGATATGACTAAACATTACTACTCCTATGTAAAAATCATTATTTTACTACAAGCTACTCTTAATAAAATCTTTAATTGCCGAATAATCACAGGGGAGTTCTATTAGCTTTTCATCTAGTTTCAAGAGTCCTTGTAGCGCAGAATGATGTTTGTTTATTGGAATATTCAAAGACTTTAAAAGGTCTGGAAACTTTTCAGGATGGGCTGTGGCCATCACAATAACATGACGCTCTGATTGTATAAGAGCTCGTGCACAAGCAATTGCAGTATGGGGATCAACTACGTATTGATAATCATCATATACTCTCCTAATAAGTGCTTTAGTTTCTAAATCAGTAACTGACAATGAAGAGAATAAATTCAGCTTTTGTTTAAAAAGCTCCTTATCAATTACAATTTTATCTGAATTTAAATTATTGAATAATTCCCTACAAGCATCTGGATCTCTATCTAAGTAATAATCATAAACCAATCGTTCAAAATTACTTGCCACTGATATATCCATACTTGGAGAGATTGTTGATACAGTATTCCTCTTTGAATAATCGTTGCTACTAAAAAAACGATGCAAAATATCATTACTATTTACCGCAACACAAATTTCCTTAACTGGTAATCCCATTTTAAAAGCAGAATAAGCAGAAAAAACATTTCCAAAATTACCTGAAGGCACGCTTAAACAAATTTCTTTTTTGGTATTTGTTAAAGAAAAAGCAAAAAAATAATAGCAAATCTGAGCGATGATACGAATCCAATTGATTGAATTCACAGAAAGCAATGCAAAGCTTTCAGGTAAAAATCTTTCTGAGTTAAATGCTTTTTTAACAATGTCCTGACAATCATCAAATGTTCCATTCACCTTGATAGAAAAGATATTTTCTTGATTGACTGTAGACATCTGGCGTCTTTGGATTTCAGACATATTTCCTTCTGGAAGCAAAATAAAGGTCTTAATATTTGAATATCTCTTACAAGCATGAATTGCAGCAGATCCAGTATCGCCAGAGGTTGCGCCAAGAATTACTCCATTCCTATTTTGTTCTGTAAGAATTTTATTCAAAAAGTAAGAGACCATTTGGAGACCAAAATCTTTAAATGCAGCAGTGGGACCATGAAATAGTTCGGCTATAGAAAAATTATCAAATTCTTGAATCTGCACCAACTCTTTCGATGGAAATTCTTTCCAAATCTCATCAACCATTGCAATAATCTGGTCTTCTTTATAAGAGCTTTTAGCGAAAAAAGGTAAAACTAGTTTTACTACATCAGGGTATGTTTTACATTTTCTAATCCTGTCTAAATCTATTTGGGGCCAATAATCAGGAATAAATAAGCCACCGTCTGAAGCTAAACCTTGAATAGCAATGTCTTTAAAGCTTTTGTTATAGTCTTTTCCTCTGCTGGAATGAAACAACATCTTTATGACTCAATTCTTATAAATCTCACATCAGTTGTAGCAGACAGTTTTCGCAGATTGGTTCTAAGTCTTGAGATAATTTTTTCTTGAGCTGAGTCTGTAATAATAATTATTCTTGCCTTATCTCCTCTGTGACATTCCTTCTGAATTAGTTTATCTATTCCTATATCGAGTTTGGCAAATTGGGAGGTAACTTTAGCTGCAGTTCCAGGTTCATGATCTACCTCTATTGAAAAATAATATTTAAAGAATTGTGAAGAAAAATTGACTAATTTAAATTTATTTTGAGAAGTGAAATCGTCTTTGGTTCCTTGGTGTTTAGAATAATGAATTAAATCTGATATGACTCCCGAGGCAGTTGATTCTTTCCCAGCCCCTGAGCCAGCAAGATGAACTTGACCTATCAAATTGGTAGATATCTCTACACCATTTCTTACACCCTTCAATGAGCCTAAATTGCTATCTAAGGGTAACATTACTGGATGAGCTCTAACTAAAATTTCACTACCCCTTTTTAACTCTGCAACTGCAAGATGCTTAATGGTATAACCTTGTTCTTTGGCAAAGACAAAATCTTCTCTTTTTATGGATTGAATACCTTCAATATAAAAGTTTTTAAGTGGTAAAGAGCAATTAAAAGCTAAAGATGCCAGGATGCCGATCTTATGTCCCGCATCAACTCCCCCAACATCTAAATCTGGGTTAGCTTCTGCATAGCCAAGAGCTTGAGCATTTTTAAGGGCAGATCGATATTCATTACCAGATTCAATCTGGGTAAGAATGAAATTAGAAGTCCCATTGAGCATGCCAGATATTTTTGAAATTTTATTTGCAGCTAGGTCAGTTTTAAGAAGTTTAATAATAGGAGTCCCAGCGCAGACAGAGGACTCAAAATATATTGAAACATTAGCATCTTTTGCTTGTTTAAATAATTTTGCTCCCCTTTCATAGATAACAGCTTTGTTAGCAGTTACAACATTAATCTTCTTCTTGATAGCCTTGCTTATTAATTGGTAGGCAACATCTACCCCTCCTATTAGTTCGAGTAAAACATCTATATCTTCATCTAAAACATCAAAGATATTTCTATGAACCTTAATATCTTTTGGAATCTTTATTTTTTGATTATTGCTTCTTGCACCAATACACACGATCTTAATATTGTACTTTTTTAATAACTCTTTCTTATCTGCTATTAGAGCTAAATAAACCGCTGAAGCAACGTTTCCCCATCCACAAATTGCGAGTCGTATTGAAGGATTTTTATCCATTCTCAAGTCTCTTAATTAATTCATTTGGCGGAACATATCCAGGAATTAAGGCGCCATCGCTTCTTATGATTGCAGGTGTTCCAGATATTCCAATTTTCCTTCCAAGGAAGTAATGTTTACTGACTGGGTTATCTAAACAATTGACTGTGTCAGGATTTTGGCCTAATTTTTGAAGAGTTAATATTTCTTTGGGGTTATTAGAACACCAAGCGCCTACAATCTTGTTGTAGGACTCAGATTCCAGACCATTTCTAGGAAAGGCTACATAATTAACTGAAATTCCTAATTTATTATATTCATCTATTTCTTTATGAAACTTTCGACAATATTGACAATCTACATCAGTAAATACAACAACTTCGAACTTTTCATTTTGACTCTTAAAAGAGATAAACTCATCAGCTTGTAGCTCATTATTCAGCAACTGCTTTCTTTTAGCATTTTCATGCTTAGTGGTTAAATTTGATATACCTCCAGTTTCTACCTGATACAAGTCACCGTAAAAGAAAAAATTTCCATCTTTTGTTACGTAAATCGGTTGCAAATCACCAATATCAACGATAAAAACTCCCTCAATTGGAGATGATTCTACAGCTGTAATCTGAACACCCTCTGGAAGAACCTTTGAAAGGTTAGCAATAATCATTTTTTGATCAGCATTCATAAAATTGGAGTTCATGACAATAAAAAATATTGCTACTTTCGCTGAAAGTTTCATTTTTCTAACCTCGTGGATGATGTTTTTTTATCATATCACTTAGTCTGGACTTGGCAATATGAGTATAGATCTGAGTTGTTGATATATCGCTGTGTCCCAACAACATTTGCACTGATCTTAAATCAGCTCCATTGTTTAAAAGATGAGTTGCAAAAGCGTGACGAAGTGTGTGAGGAGAAATTTTTACCGTCAAACCAATTTTCGATAGATACCTCTTCAATCTATGCCAAAAGGCTTGTCTAGAAATCTTCTTCCCAGAGGAATTAATAAAAAAAGACCTTGAATTTAACTTCAAATGCTTCTCTCTTCTATAGGAGATGTAATCATTCATCGCTGCTGCTGCCTCTGGACCATACGGTATCAATCTTTCTTTTGAGCCCTTGCCACGGACCTTTACAACGCATCTCTCAAAGTCAAAATTACTGTATTCAATATTTATTAGTTCTGAGATTCGCATGCCAGTAGCATACAAAAGCTCAAGCATTGCCTTATCCCTTTTTCCAATAAAGGTATTTTTATCAGGTGTCTCCAGTAAATCTTTAACTTCTTCCTCAGACATTGATTTTGGAATACTTTGTCCTTTGCTATGAGGTATAACATCAACAAAAGGATTTGCTCTAATAATATTTTGGCCTATTAAATAATTAAAAAATCCTTTTAATGAGGAAATCTTTCGATTGATTGAAGCTGGTGTTTGGTCTTTTTGTGAAAGAGATTTTATGAAATCTTCAGCATGATTAATTTTGGTATTGGTAAGGAAAATATTGTGATTACGTAACCACCCTAAGAATGAATGTATATCTCTCTTATAAGAATATACTGTATTTCTTGAAAGACCTTTCTCAGTAAGCATAAATCTCAGATAAGAATCAACTTCTTGATTCTCATGAGAGTTATGAGCCATATATTATTATTCGAGTCGTTCTTTAATTCTTGCAGAACGTCCGGATCTATCTCTTAGATAGTAAAGTTTTGCTTTTCTAACATCGCCTTTACGTTTTACTGTAATTGAGTCAATTAAAGGGCTGTGGATTTGAAAAGTTCTTTCAACACCAATACCGCTAGATATTTTCCTAACTATAAATGAAGAATTCAAACCACCATTTTTGATGTTCATTACCACGCCCTCAAAAGCTTGCAACCTTGTTCTGTTGCCTTCTTGAACTTTTACTGTGACAACTACAGTATCCCCGGGTCGGAAAGGCGGGATATCACTTTTAAGTTGTGAGTTTTCGATTGATTTTATGATATTAGCAGGAGATTCCTCAGATAATTTAGCTGAAGATGCAGGTTTAGAAATAGATTGATCAATAGTATTATCAGTTGATGCATTTAAACTGGACTCTGATGGGGTTTCTGCAACAGGCTGCGTTTTAATCATTTCTTCACTCATACTCACGTCATCTGAAGAAATTTCTTCTAAAACTACTTCTTCTGCAATTACTTGGGTATCTATACTATCTTTTTCTTTATCGCTCATTTTTGACCTAAAATCGCGCTATAGGATAATAGAGGAATCGATTTCTTCCAAGAGTTTTTTTTGTTTTTTTGTAAGTTTTATTTCTTTAAATAATTCAGGTTTTTTCTTGTAGGTTGTAAAAAGTGATTCTCTTAATCTCCAATCTTCTATAATTTGATGATTGCCTGAAAGCAAAGGATCTGGAACAGATATGCCTTCAAATATTCTTGGCCGAGTGTATACAGGTCCTTTTAAAAGCCCATTATAGAAACTGTCATTTTCAACAGATGAAAATCTACCCACTACCCCAGGGATTAACCTAGAGATAGCATCTATTAGCAATAATGCTGGAAGCTCTCCGCCCGTGAGAACAAAATTTCCAATAGAAATTTCTTCATCTACGTAATTATCAATAAACCTTTGATCAATACCCTCGTATCTCCCGCAAACTATGGTTAAAAATCTATTTTTACTTAAATCTTTTACTCTACTGTGATTTAAAATTTTCCCTTGTGGAGACATCAATATTATCTTACCTCTTCTTTTATGATGAATCGATTTAACTGATTTTCTGAGAGGCTCTGCCATCATTACCATTCCATGTTCATCACCGAATTGGTTATCATCAATTTTCTTATTTTTAAAATTAGAAAAATTTCTAGGATTGATTGCACTAACTGATATCAAATTGGAATTTTTAGCTTTCCCAAGTATCCCATATTCGAGATAATCAAAAAATTGAGGGAAAATAGAAATAACATTAAAATGCATCAAAAATCTTCTTCCCAGTCTACTAAAAGGGTATTTTTCTCTCGAATAATTTCAAGTATCACTCTACTTTTTACAAATGGAATTAGAAGCTCCTTGCCGCTAACTGATTCAATATCTAATGTGTCATTTGCACCAAAATTTTTAACATTTTTAACTTTGCCTAACTTTTTTCCATCAAGATTAATAACCTCCATTCCAACCAGTTCATACCAATAAACATCAAGTTTATCTAATTTTGGTAGTTTGGATTTTGGATATAAAAGTGGCAAGTTCTTTACAGACTCAGCTTCATCTCTATTATTAATTGTTTCAGCTTTAGCAATAATACGATTGTTTTGGAGAACACATTCAACTAACTTGAATTCTTTAAGAGTATTTGATTGATCAAGTAATAGAAAATCTTTTTTTATAATAAAGTCTTGAATGTCGTCAGTAAATGCTGAGACAAAAAAGTGACCTTTAAGGCCTTTAGGTTTACCAATTTTGGCTATTTCAATATAAAGAGATAAGTCAGCTAAATTATTTTTTCTCATCATCTGATGAGGTTTCATCGGCTTGAGTTACTTCCTCTACTGCTGGAACTGCCTCTTCCTCTAATACTGCAACTGAATCTTCTTCTACTACTGCAACTGCTTCTTCTTGTACTACTGCAACTGCTTCTTCTTGTACTACTGCCTCTTCCTCTGCTGCAGCTGCTTTAGCAGCGACCTGCTCTGCAGCTTTTAATTCTTGAATTTTAAGGTTATTTGCCTTATCTTTCTTTGCCTTTCTCTTTTCAAGCTTTTTATTAACTTTACTAACTAATTCTTCATTGGAAAGTAATGAATCTTTTTGAAGCTGCTGAACTCTTTCTGTTACTTGAGCACCCTGACCAACCCAATATTCAAATCTGTTGTTATCAAGTCGCAAAATATCCTCTTTGCCCTTAGCAACAGGATTAAAGAACCCTATTCTTTCAATGAATCTACCATCACGTGGCTTTCTTATGTCAGCAACAGTAATGAAGTAATAAGGAGCTTTTTTAGCCCCACTTTTTGAAAGTCTAATAACTACCATAATTTGTAACTCTTAATTTAAAATGGTGTGTATTTTAGGTTAACCTTTAAAAATTTGATAGTGTTAATATATAAAAGGTAACAATTTATTTGATGTCTCTATTTTTTCCTTTGTCACTTCTATTCTCTGGAATAGCCTATACCTTTTGGGACAGGCTACCCTTAGTTAGTCAATTAAGTGAGTATCTAAGATTTATTGCCATTTTATTCGTAAATACAGTATTTTTTATTCTCTTGCACTCAGAAAAAGACTTTTTTCATCAAACTCATTTATTACTTTCATTGAGCGGAGCAATTTTGTTGCTTCTTACGATTATTAAAGGCATTAAGCTAGAAACAAGAATCAAAAGAGTTAAATCAGGCAAGCTTTCGCTAAGCAGTGATGAATCTATTGAAATGGCATACTCAAATATAATAAACATTGGAGGGGCTGGCCTAATTCTTCTGATGCTAGCTGTATTATCTGGGATGCTATTAATCGATATTCAGCCAACAAACCTAGTACTAAAATCTTTTTTTGCTATTCTGGCTGTCGTAATTTATCTAGGAATTCTAAGTTTAATAAAATTTAATAACCTAAAATTAAAAAATGCGGTCAGGATGCTCCTCTTGTCATTTATAATGATTTTGGTGAGCTACTCATTATCAAATGCAGCAATTAGCTTAAGTTAATAAATGTTTGCAGATTCCTTATTTGTTCTTATAGCAATCTTATTATTTTTGCTCATCTTTTCTGCTTTTTCATCTGGATCTGAAACTGGAATGATGGCATCAAACAAGGTTAAACTGAGAAACTTATCTAAAGGCTCAAAAGGTGCCGCTAGAGCGCTAAAGCTCCTCAAACGACCAGATATACTCTTGTCTGCAATATTGGTTGGAAATAATTTCGCAAATATCTTAGCTTCAGCAATCGTTACTATTATTATGTTGAATTTTTTTGATGGGAACGTATTAGCTGGCTCAATCATTCTAACTATAATTATCTTAATATTTTCAGAAATTACCCCAAAAACAGTAGCATCTGTTTTCCCTGAAAGATTTGCTGAACACTCATCTTGGTTATTAGAAAAACTAATTCTTCTATTTAAACCAATTATTTGGCTTACCAATTTAATTAGCTCAAGATTGCTGAAATTCTTAGAAATTGACCCTAAGGCATCTTCAAAAAATGATAATCTCAACTTAGAAGAGCTAAGAACATTATTAGAGGAGCATGGAGAGCTCATACCTGACCAATCGAGAAGTATGCTAAGTGGTATTCTTGAAATGGAAGACTTAGTAGTTGAGGATTGCATGATTCCAGTATCTGATATTATTGCAATTAACCTAAGTGATTCTGTAGAGAAGGCAGAAGAAGTCTTAATGCGTTCAGAATATTCAAGATTACCTGTTTATGAGGATAATTTGGATAATATTCTAGGTATTTTACACCTCAGAAATGGGCACAAATTTATTGAATTGTTTGAAACTGGGGGCAAAGTTAAACCCTTGTTAGATGAGACATATTATGTCTCTCAATCAACCACAATAAACACACAAATTATTGAATTCCTTGAATCCAAAAGAAACCTTGGTATTGTAGTTGATGAATACGGAGAGATTCAGGGACTTATTTCTATTGATGATATTTACAAAGAAATTGTAAGTAAAATTTCACACAAAGCCACCCAAGAAGAGCATGAGATAGAGCTTAAAAAAGATGGAACTGCCGTAGTTGATGGAAACACAAAAATTAGAGACATTAATAAAATTCTTAAATTAGAGCTAAATGAAGATGGTTCAAAAACTATTAATGGTTTTATAACTGACTATATTGAAGCTATTCCTCAAAATAATATTTGTATTGAAATAGATGACTACAGATTTGAAGTTCTAAAAATTGAAGAAAACACTATAACAAAGGTAAGAATTTTTAATAAAAAAGGGAGCGTTTAGGCTCCCTCTTTAATCTAAATTTGTTTAGTGGTAATGAACTAACAACGCAAATGCCACTCCAAGCACTAAGCTAGAATGGATCACTGCTTTAACCGATGCGATCATAGGATTCATTTTTCCAAAAATAGCATTTAGCTCAATAAGTAATATTATTGCCAGTCCAACCCAAAAACCTGTGAGATTTCCAGAAATTAAAAGATTACTAGTTACACCACCTGTTCCAGCATGAGCTGAATAGACCATCAGATAAAGCATAGGTATAGAAAATAGAGTATTTGTTCTTGAAGCAAGACCTGCCTTGGCTCCTGCCTCTGCTGCATCTGCTGCGCCTGCGATAACTTTCTTCTGGTTAGGCCAAATAATAAACCACACATTAGCAGCCATAAATGTTGCCATAATTGCTCCAAGCGCTATACCAACATTTGTTGCAATCCCCAACCAAGAAAGCAAATACAAGCCTGTTAAGAAAGTAAATAAAGCAGCATACCTAAAATACCAAAGCGCATTTGGGACCAGTTTCTTTACTACATCAGACTTAGCGTCTGGATTAGATTCTTTAAAATATTCAGTTTGAACAAAGTTAAAGTAATACAACAAACCAATCCATAATATTCCAAAAAGAATATGAAAGGCTCTTATGAGCACAGCACCTAAATAAGCTTCCATAAAAATTCCCCTAAATTACTTCCTAATTATTATACAAGGGACAAAAAAAAACGGGGAATAATCCCCGTTTTTTTATGCATTAGCAAAAATTACATCATACCTGGCATTCCGCCCATGCCACCCATATCTGGCATTGCAGGAGCGTTGTCTTTAGGTAGTTCAGTAACCATAGCTTCAGTGGTAATCATCATACCTGCAACTGAGCCAGCTGCCTGAAGAGCAGTTCTGGTAACTTTAGCAGGATCTAAAATACCCATTTCAATCATGTCGCCATATTCACCATTGGCCGCATTAAAACCAAATGAACCTTTGCCTTCCATGACTTTTGACAAAATAACAGATGCTTCTTCTCCGGCATTAGTAACTATTTGTCTTAAAGGAGCTTGAAATGCTTTTCTAGCGATATTGATGCCTACACTTTGATCATCATTATCACCTTTGAGTTTGTCGAGAGAGGCTAAAGCTCGAACCAAAGCTACTCCGCCACCAGCAACAACACCTTCTTCAACAGCTGCCCTGGTGGAATGAAGCGCATCCTCAACTCTTGCTTTCTTCTCCTTCATTTCTACTTCAGAACCGGCGCCAACTTTGATGACAGCAACGCCCCCAGCAAGTTTGGCAACTCTTTCTTGAAGTTTTTCTCTGTCATAATCAGATGAGGTGTCTTCAATTTGAGCTCTAATTTGCTTAACTCTTCCTTGAATATTTTTTTGATCACCCGCGCCATCAACTATCGTAGTATTGTCTTTGTTGAGAGAGACTTTTTTAGCACTACCAAGATCATTTAATGAAGCGCCCTCTAAGGACAAGCCAACTTCTTCTGAAATTACTGTTCCGCCAGTTAAAATAGCTATATCTTCAAGCATAGCTTTTCTTCTGTCACCGAATCCTGGAGCTTTACAAGCCGCAGTTTTAACAGTGCCTCTAAGATTGTTTACAACTAAAGTAGCAAGAGCTTCTCCCTCGATATCTTCAGCAATAATTAACAATGGCCTTCCTGACTTAGCAACTGATTCAAGCAAAGGTAGCATTTCTCTAATATTAGAGATTTTTTTATCATGTAAAAGAATTAAGGGATTATCTAATTCAGCGGTCATATTTTCTTGGTTCGTAACAAAATATGGTGAAAGATATCCTCTGTCAAATTGCATGCCTTCAACAACATCTAATTCGTTATTGATTCCTTGGCCTTCTTCGACTGTAATAACACCTTCTTTACCTACTTTCTGCATAGCTTCAGCGATAATATTACCAACATCTTCATCACCATTAGCTGAAATAGTACCAACTTGCGCAATTGCTTTGTCATCTGTGCAAGGAACACTCATGCTCTCTATCTGCTCTACAGCAGCTTTAACAGCTTTATCAATTCCTCTTTTTAAATCCATAGGATTCATTCCAGCAGCAACAGCTTTGTTACCTTCATTGATAATAGCTTGAGCCAATACAGTAGCAGTAGTTGTACCATCTCCAGCTTCGTCAGAAGTCTGAGAAGCAACCTGCTTAAGCATCTGTGCTCCCATATTCTCAAACTTGTCTTCGAGTTCTATTTCTTTTGCAACTGACACACCATCTTTAGTAACAGTTGGCGCACCGAATGACTTATCAAGTACTACGTTTCTTCCTTTTGGACCTAGCGTTACTTTTACTGCATCAGCAAGTATATTCACGCCCTTAAGCATCTTACTTCTAGCTGAATCTCCAAATTTTACATCTTTAGCAGACATTTTATTCTCCTTTGAATTAGTTAATTACACCGAAAATATCGCTTTCACTTAGGATTAGATATTCTTCGCCATCAATTTTTACTTCATTTCCACCGTACTGACTGAAAATTACAACATCTCCAGGTTTGACATCTGGTGCTATTACTTCGCCGCTATCAAGTCTTTTACCTGCACCAACTGCTATTACTTTTCCTTGGGAAGGTTTTTCAGCAGCTGAGCCAGGCAAAACAATACCTCCAGCAGTGGTTTGTTCTTCATCAGTTCTTTTTACAAGAACTTTATCGTGTAAAGGTCTTAATTTCATATATAACTCCCGATTATGAAATGGTAACCATTAAGGTCATCATTTATTTAAGGTCTGTCTAACCAATTTCAATAGAAATGTTAAAAAAAATTAGATTTTTTTCAGAACCTTAAAACCTATAAGGGCGCCGATTATATCAGCAAAAATATCTAAAATCTCAGAGGATCTGTAACTAATGAAATATTGAACAATTTCAATCCCGATCCCAAAGCAGACTATATAAATAAAAACATAAAAAAATTGAGTTATTTTGAATGCATATAACGTTGCAACGCTTAGTAAAAAAAAAGTCATGAGGTGAATAACTTTGTCTTGAAAAGGAATGAAGCTAATGCTCGAATTTAAGGAAGTTGGAATAATAGCAAGAACAAAAACTACTACATAAAGACCAATGACAAAAATATGTTTAAGACTCATTTACTGCTTTTGAAAATACTATTAAGAGTAAAGCTGGTAAAGCAAGCATTGAAGTTATTGCAAAAAAAATTGCCCAACCAACTTCTATCGAGGAGAAACCGATCAAGAAATCTGCCAACAAACCAGATAGTCCACCAAATATTTTTCCTGGTAACATCATAAAAGAGGTTAATAAAGCATACTGGGTAGCCACAAATTTTTTACTAACCAGTGAGGTCAGAAAGGCAATATTAACAGTTCCAACTATCCCAGCAGCAAAACTATCTAGAGCTACTACCCCTGACAATAGAGTTAAGTTTTTTTCTGTCAAAGCAAAAACACCAAACCCAATGTTGGTTAATAAAACTAATAATCCGCCTATAATTAAAGCTTTCTTTATAGATAGGTTTTTGATTAGAAGACCTCCAAAGAAAAATCCAAAGATAGATGCAATTAACGCAACAATTTTAACAATTGAACCAATCTCAATTTTGTTAAATCCCATATCGATGTAAAAAGGCATTGTCATTGGTCCAACTAAAATATCGGTCAATCTATAGGTAGCAACGATAACTAACAAAATGGATGCAGCAATCATCCCAAACCTATTAAAAAAATCTTTTGCGGAACTAGCTAATAAACTTAGATAATTTTCTTCAGACTCTTGAATAAATAATGGCTCTGGTGCCAAAAATATTGCAAAGCTTCCAATCAACATAAGGAAAGCTAAGACAATAAAAATAAGATCCCAGCTATATGCTTCTGCGAGAATTAATGCAGCTGAGGTAGCTACTAGAATTGCAGCTCTATATCCAAATTGATATGAGGCTGCAAAATTTCCTTGGTCCTTAGACTCTCCCATTTCAATTCTGAGCGCATCTACAGCTATGTCTTGGAAGGATCCAGAAACGGCAACAACTAAACCAAGCACAAAAATCAAAAATAAATTATTTACATCTGCAGTAAATCCAAGTGCAAGTAATGCACAAAAAATAATCAATTGGGCTAAAAAAATCCAAGCTTTTCTTCTGCTCAATTTAAAGGGACTCGGAACGGAATATTTGTCAACCAATGGAGACCATAGAAATTTAAGAGAATATGCCAAGACCATCCAACTTAGAAAACCAATACTTGTGAGAGTTGCTCCAGATTCCCTTAGCCATACGCCTAAAGTAGAAAATAAAAACATGTAAGGCAACCCACAGGTAAAGCCTAGAATAATCATACTTATATTAGGAAACTTTCCCTTCATTCCAATCACAATTTAATTCTTTCCCATTCAAAAAAGTTACCTGGGTCTGTTTTTCTACCAGGAGCGATATCTGAATGCCCGACTATATTTAGGTGAGGTATAGAATATTCTTTAACTATAGTTTTTAGTATTTTATTTAAAGAATAATATTGCTGACTTGTAAATGCCTCATAATCACAGCCTTCCAACTCAATACCTATTGAAAAATCATTACATTTTTCTCTGCCATTAAAAATTGAAACACCTGCATGCCATGCTCTTTGATTGAAAGATACAAACTGAATAATTTCTCCCAATCTTGTAATTAAAATATGAGACGAAACTTTCAAAGTTTTTAAGTCTCTGAAAGATGGGTGCAGTTCTGTATCAAGGCTGTTAGTAAATAAGTCAATGATAAGCGATGTATCGTAGTTTCCTACGGGCAAGCTAATTGCATGAATTACTACCAGAGATATCTCCTCACTAGGACGGCTATCAAAATTTGGCGATGGAATAAACTTTATCCTTTCCAGTTGATGGTTTTTTATTTGCATCAACCCTATCTTAGCTCAGGTGGTAATTTGAAAAAAATATTTTCCTTGTTTTCTCCTAAACTTCTAACCTCAATCTTAAATATTTTTGCCAAATTTTTTACAATTTCCTGAACTGTTTCTTCTGGAGCAGATGCTCCTGCAGTAACCCCAATAGAATCATACTTTTTAAGCTGATCTAAATTAATATCCTTAAATTCATCAACTAATACAGCTTTGCTTCCACATCTTTCAGCAAGCTCTTTAAGCCTGTTTGAATTAGAACTATTTTTTGACCCAATAACAATTACAAAATCCGCTTCGAGAGCCAATTGCTTGACAGCATCTTGTCTATTTTGAGTCGCGTAACAAATGTCATCATTTCGAGGTAACTCTAGATTTGGAAATTTTTGTTTTAAGACTTCAATAATATCTTTTGTATCATCAATACTTAAGGTAGTTTGTGTGACTAAACCAATTTGGCTTTCTTTACTAAAAGTTAGTCTTTTTGCTTCTTCTTGATCCTGGACTAAAAAGATTTTGCTCCCAGTCTTAGAATTATGTCTTCCCATCGTTCCTTCAACCTCAGGATGATTTTCGTGCCCTATTAAAAAAATTATTTTGCCAAGCTTAGAGTACCTCTCTACCTGATGGTGGACTTTTGACACCAGGGGACACGTAGCATCAAAATAATTTAGGTTTCTTGATTTAGCCTCATTCTCTACCTTGTTTGAAACACCGTGAGCGCTAAAAATAACAATCGAATCATCTGGAACTTCGTTTAATTCATCAACAAATATTACGCCTTTGGACTCTAGATTTTTAACTACCAGTTTGTTGTGCACTACCTCATGTCTAACATAAATTGGTGAGCCAAATTTTATTAACGCTTTTTCAACAATATCTATAGCTCTATCAACTCCTGCACAAAATCCTCTTGGGTTCGCAAGTATAATTTCTCTCATTGTTCGCCCTTTTTAATCTTTGAGGAAATTTCGTTCGCTATAAAGAAGATTGCTCCAATCGTTATAAAAAAATCAGCCGGATTGAATACAAAAAATGAAATATTGCCAAAATACAAAAGTAAAAAATCAGTAACTTCTCCATCCAAAGCTCTATCTATAAGATTTCCTAATGCCCCTCCGATAATAAAAATAAATGCTAATCTTCCTGTAGATTTTTTTTGATCATTTAAAAGCTTAAAAAGAAAGAAAACTATGAACATTCCTATGACCAGTATTCCGTAACTAGTAAATAAGTTATTAAAATCTAATAAGCTAAAAGCAATTCCGCTGTTTGAGGTTAAGTAAAAGCTAACAAAGGGTATAAATTCTATTAAAACGTTTCTATCAAGGTTATTTTCTGCAAAATTCTTTAAAAAAACATCTAATAAAATTAGGATAAGGATAAATACTGTTTGTTGAAAATTAGGCAAACTTTCTTTCTTCCCCATCTCCAAATACATTAGAGATGCATCTAGGACAAATTTCTGGATGAGCATCATTCTCACCAATTGAAGGATCATGGTGCCAACATCTGATACATTTTTTATGAATACTGTTTGAAATATTACAACTCATTACATCACCTGGTTGAATTCGACATTCGCTAACAATAAATAAAAAATGTAATTCTGGTAAATAATTTGAGAGTTTGTCATACATATACTCAGGAAGAGTTAATTCAACTTCGGTATCTAATGAGCCCTTTATATTTCCCTTATTACGCTCAACCTCAATGGTTTGGTTAACCAAATCTCTAATTTCTATAATAGTTTGCCATTCTTGACTAGTTATCTTTGACTCAATTGGTTTAATGAAATCAAACTCATCTAAGAAGATGGATTCTTCTTTGTTTGCAGTTCCTGGATAAGTTAGCCAAACTTCTTCAGCAGTAAAAGATAATACAGGAGCAATTAGTTTAACCAGTTTGCGGAGAATAATATCTATAGCAGTTTGTGCAGAATGCCTTGCAAACGAGTTTGGTTGAGTAGTGTACTGCCTATCCTTAATAATATCTAAATAAGTCCCCCCCAGTTCATTGACACAGAAATTATGAATTTTCTGGACCACCATGTGATATTCGTACTTCTCATAATGTTCTATAACCTCTTTCTGAAGACCTGAACATGCATTAACAATCCACTTATCAAGCTCAATCAGGTTTTGTAGGCTGCATGCGTCTGTTTGAGAGTTAAATTCATGTAAGTTGCCTGCTAAAAATCTGAAGGTGTTTCTTATTCTTCTGTATTGATCAGAGGTTCGCTTAAATATCTCATCAGAAGCCACCATTTCACTTCTAAAATCTGTAGATGCTATCCAAAGCCTTAGGATATCCGCCCCTAGATTATTCCATACTTGCTGAGGCGCTATGACATTTCCAAGAGATTTAGATTGTTTCCTGCCTTGTTCATCAACAACAAAACCATGGGTAAGAACCTCCTTAAATGGAGGCATACCATTAATACCAATTCCGGTAAGCAAGGAGGATTGGAACCAGCCCCTATGTTGATCTGAGCCCTCAAGATAAAGATCAGCAATAACCTCAGCTCCATAAAGTCTATCTATCACACCTACATGTGTTACTCCTGAATCAAACCAAACATCCAAAGTATCGGTTACCTTTACATATTGATCAGCATCTTCGATCAAATCCTGTAAATCTAGATTAACCCAACCATCAATACCCTGCTGCTCAATAATTACAGCAATATCTTTAAAAAGAGAGTGTTGTTTGGGATGTAGCTCACCTGATTCCTTATGCAAAATCAAAGTAATTGGAACTCCCCAATTGCGCTGACGTGATATACACCAATCTGGTCTGTTCTCTAGCATAGAAGCTATTCTCTGTTTTCCCCAAGAAGGTTTCCAATTGACTTGGTGAATTGCTTCCTTGGCACCTTCAAGCAACCCTGATTTCTTCATTGAAATAAACCATTGTGGGGTGGACATGAAAATCAGAGGAGTTTTATGTCTCCAACAATGAGGGTATGAGTGTTCAAATTCCTTTTCAAGAATAAGTTTTTTAAGCTCCCTGAGTTTCTCAATGATTAAATTATCAGCCTTAAAGGTTGAAAGACCAGCCAGCCAATCTATATCGGCTTTGAAGACACCCTTGTTGTTTAGAGCATGAATAGTAGAAAGGTTATTTGCTTTGCATGCAAAATAATCTTCAAGACCATGAGCGGGAGCTGTATGCACGCAACCAGTTCCATCGTCAGAAGTTACATGATCCCCGTGGATAAGAATCGATTCTCTATCTAGAAAAGGGTGATGCAAGACAATATTTACAAGGTCGCTGCCCTTAGCTTTTGCTATGATTCTTAGTTTCTGATTCCATCTTAGAGAGCAACTGTCTACCAAATCAGTAGCAATTATGAGATTTCCATGTATTGAATCACACAATGAATATTCCATCTCGGGATTGATA
The DNA here is from genome assembly GCA_038108875.1 of Gammaproteobacteria bacterium. Classification (GTDB taxonomy): domain Bacteria; phylum Pseudomonadota; class Gammaproteobacteria; order Magnimaribacterales; family D2472; genus VMDH01. Next base: position 30,139 of record JAYNII010000002.1, read on the forward strand.
GTGACGCCTACATTTGCAGGTAATGTCCATGGGGTGGTTGTCCAAATAACAAAAAAGGCATTCTTGCAGTCATTAATCTTAAATTGAGCCAGCAAAGCATCAATTGATTTTGAGTTAACTTCAAACAAAACATCAATAGATGAAGAAATCTTGTTTTGGTATTCTACTTCTGCCTCAGCAAGTGCTGATCCACAACTCATACACCAATGAACTGGTTTTTCACCCCTTTCCAAATGTCCATTCGTAACAATTCTTCCAAGAGCTCTTACTATGTCTGCTTCAAAACTTTTTGACATAGTGAGATATGGGTTAAACCAGTCTCCCAAAACTCCAAGCCTAATAAAATCCTCTCTCTGTTTAGATACCTGAGATTCTGCATACGTTCTGCATGCATCAGTAAAATCTTGTTTGCTGGCAATTTTATCTTTATTGTTTGAAAATTTTTTTTCGACGTTTAACTCAATTGGAAGACCATGACAATCCCAACCTGGAACATATGGAGCATCTTTACCCATAAAGGACTGGAATTTAATTGTGATATCTTTTAAAACTTTATTTACAGCATGACCCAAGTGAATATCTCCATTTGCATAGGGTGGTCCGTCATGCAATAAATAAAGCTCTTTACCTTTCTTTTTTTCTCTAATCTTTTGATACAGATTTATTGAATCCCAATATTTCAAAAGCTCCGGTTCTTTAGAAGCTAGGCCTGCCTTCATTGGAAGATCTGTATGAGGTAAATTTAAAGTATTTTTATAATCCATTAGAGAGACAATATATCTTTGGCTATTTTAATATCGATGGCAATTTGAGTTTTAAGCCTGTCAATGTTTTCAAATTTTTTTTCTTCTCTTATTTTTTGAACAAATTCAACGCTTAATCTTTTCTGGTAAATTGTATCGTGAAAATTAAAAATATGTACTTCTAACACTGGGATAGATCCACCAATTGTAGGCCTAACACCCATATTTGCTATCCCAAATAGTGATTTTTTTTCTAAAGTACACTTAACCGCAAAAACACCAGAAATTGGTAAATTTTGTTTTGGCATCCTGAGATTAGCTGTAGGAACGCCAATGGTCCTTCCCAGTTGATTGCCATGCACAACTTTACTTGAAAATGTATATGGTCTGCCAAGGAGCTCACGAGCTAGTTTAAAATTACTCTGAGAAAGCAAGCTTCTAATATACGTTGAACTGACCCTTTGAGAATTATATTTCACAGTTTGAGTTGGCAATACTTGAATTCCTCGAACATCGCCCCATTGCTTTAATTGTTCAAATCCACCTGTCCTGTTCTGACCAAATCTAAAATCATCTCCTATGATAAGGGTGCAAATATTGACCCGTTCAAGAACCTCTTTAATAAACTTCTCTGGAGGCATACTCTTGAGAATGTGGTTAAATTTTAAAAAACATGCAACATCAACTTTATGAAAATTTAATAATTCAAATTTTTCTCTCCATGATGAAATTCGAGGCGGGCTTTTTAAATCTTGATTATTGTCTGCAAAATACTCTGCAGCATGAGGTTCTGTAAAAAATACCAGGGTTTTGGCAAGTTTGGCTTCAGCAATGTCATTCATAGATCTAATAAGAGCTTGATGTCCTAAATGTAAACCATCAAAATTTCCTATCGTTGCAATAAACTTATGAGCATCATTCTTCGATATAAAAGAATTAAGATTATGTAATCCTCGAATCAAATGCATTATCTTAAAGTTCTAATATCAAGACCCAAGAGCCTTGTTGCATAAAAATATAGGGCTATAGAACAACCCAAGACGATAAGTACAACCCCTAAAAGCGGCCAACTTTGTAGATGAAAAAGAACATATTTATTGCATAAATACAAGAATATTGAAAGCAAAATAGAACAACTTAGAATTTTAAGTAATTGAAAGTTAAATAAACTACTAAGGGTCATAAACTTGAGTTTGCATAACTTTAAAAACAACACACCAAATATTATAAAAGCAGAAATCGAACTTGCTAATGCCAGGCCTGTATGCCCCATTCCAAGATAAAAAGCTAAAAAATAGTTCAGAAAAATATTCAAAATCAACCCGAGACATGCAACTTTCATAGGCGTCTTGGTATCTTTTCTTGAAAAGAATGCTGGAATCAGAACCTTAAGACCCATAAAAAAAGGCAGACCACACATAAAAGCAACGAGACTTAAATAAGACATTTGCATATCATGTAATGTAAATTCACCTCTTAAGAAAAGTGCTTGAATGATGGGCTCGCCAAAAAAAACTAGTCCACACAAAGAAGGAAAAGCTATTAGGGACATAAGAGTTATTGCACGATCAATCTCAGCTTTGAATTCCTCATAAGAATCTGAACTGAATTGTTTCGACAATGTCGGTAATAATACTGTTCCTAAAGCTATGGCAAAAACGCCTAAAGGGAATTGAAGCAACCTATCTGAGACATACAACCAAGTTGGACTTCCAGTTATCAATAATGAAGCAAAAATGGTATCAATCAATAAGTTTATTTGGGCTATGCCACCAGCTAATATAGCTGGGCCAATTAGAACAAAAAACTCTTTTATACGAGGATTGCTAAAATTTAAGACTGGAACTGGCAATCTATCAATTGCCCTTAATGGCGCAATCTGAATGATTAATTGAACAATACCGGCAATTAAAACTCCCCAAGCAAGAGCAAAGACTTCCATGTCATATTTAGGAGCAATCAACAGAGCAGCTATGATTAAACAGGTATTAAATATTAATGGGGTTGCAGCAGGTAAAGAGAATTTTTGATGGGTATTCTGAATTCCAGCAGCAAAAGCAACTAAAGATATAAGCCCTAAATAAGGCAACATAATCTGAATTAACTTTATGGTTAAATCTTTCTTTTCTGGATCTAAATAGAAACCTGGTGCAAATACATAAGCAATCACTGGTGAAAAAAATAGACCCACTACTACGACAACAAACAAGACCAATAACATTAATGCAAAAATATTATTTACAAATCTCTTGGCTTCCCCTTTATCTTCATTATTGGTGATTTGGGAGTATATTGGGATAAATGCTTGGCTGAATGCGCCCTCTGCAAAAAGCCTCCTAAACACATTTGGTATTTTAAGGGCTATAACAAAAACATCATGCATGAATGATGCGCCCAATAAGCTAGTAGTAGCTATATCCCGAAGTAAGCCTGCAATTCTTGATAGAAAAGTCCAAAAGCTTACTTTAATGGTATTTAAAAATGTTCGATTATTTTTATTCACAAATTAGTTATTCTTTGCTTTCAAAATCTAGCGAAAGTGAATTCACACAATATCTTAAGCCTGTAGGGTTAGGTCCATCATTGAAGACATGCCCAAGATGGGAGTCACAACTTGCACACCTTATTTCTATGCGTTGCCTAGAAAGACTAAAATCTGGTAATTCTTTTATTTTTGATTTATCAATAGCTTCATAAAAGCTTGGCCAGCCGCAGCCGGCGTCAAATTTTGAAGTTGAAGTAAAAAGTTCTTCTCCGCAACAAATACATTGATAGGCACCTTCATCAAAATGATCCCAAAACTTTCCTGTAAATGGTCTTTCAGTCCCTCCTTTGCGAGTAACTTCATAAACATCCGGCTCCAACTTATCTTTCCACTCTTTATCGGTCTTCTGATTATCGCTCATAATTAGTTTTTTATATTCCAGTCCTTTATAGCGTATATAAATATTGTATCAACAAGTGCTATAAAGACTTTGAAAATATACTTTGCTAGCGCTAGACCCAAAGCTTCATAGAAAGTTAAGCCCACTGCTAACACCCAAGTAAATTGATAAACCAAAGAATCGATGAGTTGAGATAACATCGTGGATAAATTATTTCTTAGCCAGAGCTTTTTGCCAGAAGTTTTTTCCTTTAAGTAGTGAAAAAGCCATACATCAAAACGTTGACTTATGAGATATGCAGCCAGGGAACCTATTACAAAAATTGGAGAATAATTTGCCAGGGTAGCTATAGCAGTATGAACTTCTGCAGAGGATGCGGCAATCTCTGATGGCTTAAAATAAGTGCTTACAACTAATGTAATCATTACAGCAACATTGGCTGCAAAACCAAGCATCACTGCTTTGGATGCTTCTTTCTTACCATACTTCTCATTTAAAACATCGGTAGCAAAAAATATTCCTGAATAAAGAATCGCTCCCATGCTTACATTAAAACTGGTCCCAAAAAGAATAAATTCAGTAACTTTTCCTCCCTGAAGATTTGCCAATAAAATGCCAAGGATTACAGCAGCGTACAAGCCCTCTTTACCATACAATCTATATAAAAAAACAGTTAAAGTAAGATCGTAAAAAACTACTAGCAACCATAAAATTTCTTGAGTCATAATCCTATATTCAATGAAATGTTATGATTAGCATAGCTGTCTTGGTGGCTATAATGTTAACACTGTTAATTAGGAAGTAACATGCAGGAATTAGGTTTTTATAGATTTGCAAAGAAAAATCCCCATGAGATTGCCATCATTGATACAAATGAGAAGGCCTGGACGCGTGGTGAACTTTTAACGAGAGTTAATCAATTGTCAAATGGTCTTCTAGACCTAGGACTAAAAAAAGGAGACACAGTATCAATCCTCCTCCCAAACTCAGTTGAGTATTACATTTCGTACCTTGCTTGTGCTCAATGCGGTTTCTATATGGTTCCAATAAATTGGCACTTATCTGGACCGGAAGTAGCATATATTTTACAAGATTCAGAAGCCAAGGCTTTTATTACCTCAGGTCACAACGATCAAATTAATGCTGTTGCTCAAAAAGCCGCTTTAGAGGCTGGATTTAATAAAAATTCCTGTCTAGCAGTTAAACCAATAGAGGGCATGCTTGATTTTTATAATTTTCTTGAGGCTTACATGCCTATCGATCCCCAAGAGAGATCAGCGGGTCAAGTTATGAATTACACCTCAGGAACTACAGGTAAACCAAAAGGGGTTAAAAGAGCTTTAGTGGATGGCGATCCCGATGATGTGTTAAGCATGTTCGCTATGATTATTAGCTTTTTTGGAATTCAGCCCGAAAATAATAATGTGCACCTTGTTGGATCGCCGCTCTATCATACTGCAGTGATTGTGCACTCCTCAGCAGCTCTTCATTATGGGCATACAGTTGTAATCATGGAAAAGTTTACTCCTGAAAATTTCCTTAGACTAATTGATGAGTATAAAGTTACAACTTCTCACATGGTTCCCACACAATTTCATAGAATTCTACAATTACCAACTGAAATCAAAAATATGTACGATTGCTCCTCAACTAAAGCTATGGTTCATGCTGCAGCACCCTGCCCCATTCATACCAAACAAGCAATGATTGACTGGTGGGGAAATTCTATCTGGGAATATTATGCTGCCACTGAAGGCGGGGGCACTGTGGTCAACTCTGAAGAATGGTCAAAATACCCAGGTACTGTGGGTAAGGCTTGGCATGGAGCCGAAATTAAAATTGTTCATGATGATGGAAGAATTGCGGTCCCTGGCGAACAAGGTACCGTTTATATGAAATTAGGAGAGGCTACAAAATTTGAATACAAAGGAGATAGGCAGAAAACTCAAAAAGAAAGATTTGAGCTTGATGGAAATATTTATTTTACAGTAGGAGATATTGGATATCTGAATTCTGAAGGCTATTTATTTTTATGCGACAGAAAAATTGACATGATTATATCTGGTGGTGCGAATATTTATCCCGCTGAAATAGAAAGTGTTTTTCTTAAACATCCAAAGATAAGAGATGTAGCAGTATTTGGAATTCCCAATGAAGAATGGGGTGAAGAAGTTAAAGCAGTGGTTCAGCTTAATGATCCAAACCTTGCTGGAGAGGAGTTAGTCAAAGAACTTATGGAATTTGCCATTGAAAATATTGCAAAAATGAAGCTTCCTAGGACTATTGATTTCCTTGAAGAGATGCCTAGAGATGAAAATGGCAAACTTTACAAGAGACGTTTAAGAGATCCATACTGGGAAAACAGAAACACTAAAGTGTAATGGAATTTAATGCTGCAGATATCTTTGAAGGCGTAGTTCAAAGAATTCCCGAAAGAGAAGCTCTAGTTTTAGGAGAAACGCGTTTAACCTATCAAGAGCTTAATCAACAGGCTGATAATATGGCAGCCGCACTTACAAAAATAGGTATAACGAAAGGCTCTCACATTGGTATATATGGCTACAACTCAATTGAATGGATTATAGTTATGCTTGCAGCTTATAAGCTTTGTGCTATTCCAATCAATATCAACTACAGATATGTAGAAGAAGAACTCATTTATCTTATAGACAATGCTGATATCTCCCATCTTTTTTATCAAAAAGAATTTGAATTTCTTGTTGCAAAAATCAAGCAACGCCTCCCATCCCTTATTAAATGCGTATCGATGGATAGTTTAAGTAAGGAAAAACTTAATGATTCAACTCTACTTGATATTCTAGAAGATGCTGAAGGATATGAATTCAGTCCTCCCCCAAGAAGTGGAGATGACAAATATATACTCTATACAGGCGGAACTACTGGATATCCAAAAGGAGTTGTATGGCGAATGGAAGATGTCCTCATGACTCTTGGAGGCGGTATTGACCCAGTGTCTGGATATAAATATTCAAGTCCTGAAGAATTTGCTGACAAATCCTTGCAACCACAAATAAATGCTTTGGCTTTAGCACCACTCATGCATGGAGCAGCTCAGTGGCAAACTTTCAATGCTTTCTTTTCAGGATGGAAATTGGTGCTTAATGATCAAGTATCATTTGATCCTAATTATGTATGGGCTCTAGTTGAGAAAGAAAAAATAATGAATTTGACTATCACTGGAGATGGCATGGGAAGGCCTCTCTCAGACGCTCTGGCAAAAGAAGTCAAAACAAGAGATCTATCATCTTTATTTATTCTGACATCAACTGCATCCATGCTTTCTGCTTCTATAAAGGAAACATTTCTACACTATTTAGAAAAACTTATAATAATTGATGCTGTCGGAGCCTCTGAAACAGGAGCTACAGGCATTCATATTTTCACTAAGGATACTAATCTCAAGGGCTTGGAAAAAAGACCAAGGTTTGCAAAAACCACCTATTCCGCAATCTTGCATCCTAAGACATTTGCTCTGATTGACCCCTCTGACCACCAAACAATAGGATATCTTGCAAGAACAGGAAATGTGCCAATTGAATATTACAAAGATCCTGATAAAAGCACCAAAACATTTATAGAAATTGAAGGGATTAGATATTCTCTACCAGGAGACATGGCGAAATATGAGGAAAATGGAGAAATCACCCTTCTTGGAAGGGGATCAATTTCAATTAATTCAGGAGGCGAAAAAATCTTCCCAGAAGAAGTAGAAATTGCACTTAAATCTCATCCAAATATTTTTGATTGTTTGGTGGTAGGATTAGAACATGAAAAATGGGGTGAAAGTGTAGCTGCAGTCATTCAAAGCCGTAACGGACAAAAAATCAATTTTCTTGAAATTAGAGCAACCCTGAAGGACCTAATCGCTAGTTATAAACATCCCAAGGAGATCTTTTTCTCTAACCTGATTCAAAGAAGCCCCTCAGGGAAACCAGACTATGAATGGGCAAGGAAAATAGCATTAAAATTACGCAATGAGAGTTGAAACCTACATTCCCGGTCTAAGTCAAAAAACCCCTGAAATAGTTAGGCATGCTGAATCGCTTGGCTACGATTGCTTGGTCTCAGGTGAACTCAATAATGAACCATTTTTACCCGTGCTCCTCGGTCTTGAACATTCAAAAAAGATGATTGTTAGAACTGGATTAGCTATAGCATTTCCTCGAAGCCCAATGGTCGTTGCAAATATGGGTTGGGATCTTCAAGCTTTTTCTAATGGTCGTTTTCAATTAGGTTTAGGTACTCAAGTCAAGGGACATAATGAAAGGAGATTTTCAGTACCTTGGTCTCCTCCAGCTCCAAGAATGAGAGAGTATGTAATGGCAGTTAAATCAATTTGGAGATCTTGGAAGTTTGGAGAAAAATTAGACTTTCGAGGAGACCACTATACACATACTTTAATGACTCCTATGTTTACTCCACCTCCAATGGCAGCTGAGCTTCCTCCAATTTACGTTTCAGGATTGGGACCAGGTATGGCTCGCATTGCTGGAGAAGTTGCAGATGGTTTGCTTCTTCATCCCATGTGTTCACTAGATTACATCAAGGAAATAATTATTCCTGCAATTCATGAAGGTGCCAATAAAGTTAATCGAGACCCAAAAGAATGCGAGTTGTTGTGGGGTGGATTCATAGCCACAGGTGAAACTGAAAAATCTTTGCAAAAAGCTAAAAGAGATATTGCGGCAAGAATTAGCTTCTATGCCTCGACCAGAACTTATAAACCTGCTCTTGAATTTCATGGTTGGGGAGATGTTAATGAAAAACTTCATGAACTCTCAGTGGAAGGTAAATGGCAAGAAATGTTTGATTTAGTTTCTGATGAAATGGTGGAAAAACTATCTTTTTATGGAACAGGGGAGCAGGTTGCTAGAAAAATGAAAGAACATTTAAATCCTATTTGTTCAGCTGTAATGTGGAATGAGATTGAACATTTGGGTGAAGACCATACCAAAGACCAATATATGGCTGATCTAATATCGATTCTTAAAAATTAGTTTGAATATTAGAGAGCCTCACCCTTACTCACATCTTGGAGACAAATTTTCAAGCTTTGTTGAATTTCAGCCTTTAAAGAATATTTGTCATATCCATCGCAACAAGTCTTTTATTCAAGAATTGAATGCACATGATGCATCAATAAGATTAGAAAGTATTTTTAAAGGAACTGGACAACCTCCTCATGGAATCTCGATGATCTATGCTGGTCATCAATTCGGACAACATGTTTCTCAACTTGGAGATGGCAGAGGTCTGATGGTTGGCATGCTGGAGGAACCCCTCATCGATCTTCACATAAAAGGAGCTGGAAAAACACCGTATTCAAGATTTGGTGATGGAAGAGCAGTTACTAGATCGGTTATAAGAGAATATTTAGTTAGTGAAGCTATGCATGCTCTAGAGATACCCACTTCAAGAGCACTAATGATGGTTTTTAGTAATGAACCAGTATTTAGAGAAACCACAGAGAAAGGATCTCAACTATTAAGAACCAGCCAAACACATATCCGGTTTGGTCATTTTGAATATTTTGCTTTTGCGCAGCAAAAAAATGAGCTGCGTATTTTACTTGACTGGTGCATTGAAAATTATTTCTATGATTTGATTGATGATGATCAAAAATATTTAAAATTTTTCAAAGCAGTAGTTCAAAAAACTGCTTGGATGATTGCGGATTGGCAAAGCATTGGATTTTGTCATGGTGTAATGAATACTGATAATATGAATATTTTAGGAGAAACTTTTGATTATGGTCCATTTGGGTTTATGGAAACATATAACCCCAAGCATATTTGTAATCATACCGATGTTCATGGAAGGTACAGTTATCAAAATCAACCCCTCATTGGACTTTGGAATTGTTCAGTACTTGCTAAAGCATTGGAAAGAGAAATTGATGCATCGATCCTTGAAAAATGCCTAAAAGAATATGAAGTTGAGTTTCAAACTAGGCTCCTTGATAATTACAGAAAAAAATTAGGTCTGTTTGAAAAAGAGGATAGTGATCCCTTCATTATCCAAGAGCTTCTTAGTTATCTAGAAAGTACAAATTTAGATTATTCATTATCCTTTCAAAGCCTCGAAAGAGCTCTTAAAGGCGAAGAGTCGAGAATTGATAAAAATTGGCTTATTAAATTCAAACAACGCCATCAAAAAGAATCAACCCCATTAGAACAAAGAATCAAACTTTGCAAAAAAAGCAATCCAAAATTTATTCTTAGAAATTATCATATACAAAAAGTAATAGAAGCTGCAAATAATGGCAACTATACAGAACTCGAAGCCATGGAGTTTTTGTTAAAAAATCCTTTTGAATTCTTCGAAGACTACAACGAATTCTATCAACCAAGCCCTCATGGTTTTAACAACTTAGCCCTATCGTGTTCGTCTTAATAGATATCAATCAGCTTAGATAAAATCTCAAGGTTCTCCAGCTTCTCGCCCATAAAGGTATCATGAATAAAATCTCTTCTGGGAGGATGCTTTTCTCTAATGCTGCTTAAACTCTCCCCTCGCTCAAAGTCCTGTTTAAAGGAATACATGATCTCAAATAAGTCTAAACTTTTGCTAAATAGTCCTGTTGGGAAAGAGTAAGAATGAAAATTTTCCTGAAATTTTAAAAATTCTGCTTTACTGATTTGTTTCCCTGGAATACTTATTAATTCGTTCGAAATCGATCTACCAAGAAAGCTTGCAAGCGCTTGTATTATCATTCTGGTCCCATTATTTTTACCATCAATGCTATATCCTGCAATATGAGGAGTATACAAAAAAGATTCTCTAAAAAATCTCTCTTCAATGACTGGTTCCTGCTCCCATACATCCAAAATAAGATTTATTGAACTGAATTCATTGAGTATGGATTCATTGATTACCCCTCCCCTAGAAGTATTTATTAGTGTTTTAAATTTCAATTCTTCAAGCTCTTTCCTATTAATTAAATGGTAAGTTGGAAAATTACCAGTATAAGAGAGCGGGACATGCAAAGTTACAACATCATGACAAAGGGCATCTTTAATTGATTGAGATGATGAAGAAAAAACAAACGGATCGAATACAGAGTATGGAATACGCAAAGCCTTTAAAACTGAAGCCAATCTAGAACCTATGTTGCCATAACCTACAATACCAACTCCATTACCAATAGTTCCAAGTCCTTGTGAATAAATAACCTCCAAGGCAGACATTACATAATGGACCACAGACCAAGCATTGCATCCTGGTGCATGTCCCCACTCTATTCCAATTTGTTTCAAGAAATTAATATCAAGATGATCAATTCCTGAGGTAACTGAACCAATAAATTTAATTGAGTGATTGTTGAGAGTGGTTTCATTAATTTTTGTAGTGGATCGGATTAGTAAGATATCTATATCTTTTTGATCTAAGTAACTAAATTCGTCACCTTGGAAATAAGTTATATTAAACTCTTGCTTATCAAATAATTTAAGCAAGTTTAATTCAAGGTCAGGTATGGCTCTGTCTGCGGCTAAATGCATCAATCTTCTTTTGTTCTTAAAAAGATGCTTTTTAGCCAACCTAATAAGGTATTAGACTTAAGCTTATCTTGGTCAATTAAATCAAAATCATTAAATAATTTTTTAGGGTTTTTGTAGAGATCTTCTCTAGAAATAAAATTACCTTCTAGACTTTTAACCTCGCCAGCAGGATTTCCTGCATATACTTTGTTTGCAGGAACATTTTTGGTTACTACTGATCCTGCTCCTATAATGCTGTTATCTCCAATAGTTACTCCCTTGCAAATAATTGCGCTATCTCCAATCCAAACGTTATTACCTAATTTAACTTCTTTAGGGGTTCCCGCCACCTTAGTCCTATCATAAATATCATGCCAGTCTGAATCAGTAACATAGGCACCCTTTCCAAACATACAGGCATCTCCAATAGTGATTTTCTTTGCTGCAAGTATTCTTACTCCTGGAGAAATTAATACGTACTTCCCTATTTTAAGTCCTCCCTCTTCTTGCTCTTCATCATCCCAAGATGTAAGACGAATCTTCCCATCAGGTTCAGCAATCATAGTTGGAAAATCATCAACACTTATGTTTGAACCAAAAATAATAATATTCCAAGGTTTAAAGAAAGTGCCTCCTCTGCCAAATGATTTAAATTGAGGCATAAAAAATCTCTTTACATATAATCTACTGAGACGGTTAGATAATTTTTTTAGCCAATAAGGTCTATGATCTCTTCTAATTTTTAACTCCTTTGTTGAATAAGTTAACCATGATACATTGGCTCGGTATTTAATTCTTACTAGATGGAAAAATTTTTTAAAGAAGCAAAAAAATTCCTAAAACTTGGTATTCCTATTTATGGATCTCAATTATCTTATGGGGCAATTCAACTAACAGATACAATTATTGCAGGCAGAGCCGGCGCACAAGAGTTGGCTGGAGTAGCTTTAGCCTCCTCTCTTGCAACGCCGTTATTTTTCTCACTCAGTGGAATAATGTTTGCTTTAACTCCTATTGTTGCTCATCTCTTTGGAGCTAGAAAAATTAAGAACATTCGGTCAAAAATGCGTCAATCTATCTGGATTGCTGTAGGAATTGGAACTATCCTTACGGTTGCTTATTATTTTGCTTCAAATTTACTAATATTTTCAAATATTGATTCAGAAATTGTTTCTATTTCGGATTCATATCTTAAAGGTTTAGCTATAGGAGCAATTGCAATGATGTGGTTCACCTGTCTAAGATGCTTCAGCGAAGGAGTCACACAAACTTTACCTGTATTTTGGGTAGCTTTCATTGCGATGATTCTAAATATCCCCTTAGATATTATTTTAGTATATGGATACTTAGGGTTTCCTAAGCTTGGAGGTGCAGGTTGCGGATATGCAACCTCAATTATTTATATTTTTATGGCAACGGCCATGACAATTATTATTATGCTAAAACAATTCTATACAGAACTTCGGTTTTTTAATAAGTTTGAAATACCATCTATTCAAACCTTTAAAGAATTAATGTTTTTAGGCATGCCAATTGGAATAGGAATTTTTGTTGAATTGAGTATGTTCTCTGGTGCAGCGCTAATTCTTGGTCCCCTAGGCGACATTGTTCTTGCAAGCCATTCAATCGCCCTAAGTATAGCAAGCATGGCTTTTATGCTTCCTCTTTCCATTGGACTTGCTGCAGCTGCTAGGGTTGGAAATTTGATTGGGGAACAAAAAATTGAGGGAGCAAAATATGCATCAAAGCTTGCAATAACAATTACTCTTTTTGCAGCTGGTGTTAACACTATCGCAATTATCCTTTTAGATGAATGGATAGTTAGCTTTTTCAGTACTGAAACAATGGTTGTTAACACAGCGCTTAGTTTGCTTGTATTAGCGGCGGTATTTCAACTGCCTGATGGATTTCAAATGGGAGTATTGGGAAGTCTTAGGGGTTATAAAGATACATTTATACCAATGATTTTGCTTATGATATCTTATTGGGTTTTCGCTTTACCTGCTGGTTACTTTCTTACCTACATAGGATTTCATGAACCAATGGGCGCAAGGGGAGTATGGGTAGGAATGATTGTTGGATTAACAATATTCTCGGCTTTAGCTATTACAAGACTTAAATACGTTATTAGTCTTAGCCTAAAACAGACTTAACTGTATTGCCTATCTGTAATAAGTTTTCTGCAATATGTACACCGCAGGATTTTAATTTTGCAATTTTATCCTCTGCAGTTCCTTTACCTCCAGCAATGATAGCCCCAGCATGTCCCATGCGCTTTCCCGCAGGAGCTGTTTGGCCTGCTATATATGAAATTACTGGCTTGGTAAGATTTTTTGCGATGAAATCCGCAGCTTCTTCTTCAGCAGAGCCACCAATTTCACCAACTAAAACAATAGCTTTTGTTTCCTCATCTTTTTGAAATAACTCCAAAATATCTTTAAAAGATGAACCCGGAATTGGATCTCCCCCAATTCCAACACAGGTACTCTGTCCTAGCCCCAAGTCTGTGGTCTGTTTAACAGCCTCGTAGGTTAAAGTTCCAGATCTGGAAACAATCCCTACAGATCCCTTTAAATGAATGTCTCCTGGCATTATTCCAAGCTTTGCCTCTCCTGGAGTTATAACACCAGGACAATTCGGTCCTATTAGTCTCAGACCTAGAGCATCAATTCTTTCCTTAATTATTAACATATCCAAAGTTGGAACTCCTTCGGTTATACATATTATTAGCTCTATCCCTGCATCAGCAGCTTCAAGAATAGAATCTTTGCAAAATGGTGCTGGTACAAAAATAATTGTTGCATTTGGATTTACTGCCTCTTTTGCTTCTTGAACAGAATTAAAGACTGGTTTATTCAAATGAGTACTTCCACCTCTACCAGGAGTTACACCACCAACTACATTGGTACCATATGCAATAGATTGTTCTGAATGCATAGTTGCCTGAGATCCAGTGAATCCTTGAACTAATAATCTGGTATGCTTATTGACTAGTATACTCATTGCGCTAACTCCACTGCTCTTCTTGCAGCTGCTTCTAAGTTATTCAAACTCTCAATTTGATAATTCGATTCGGCAATAATTTTACTTCCAATTTCTGCATTATTTCCCTCAAGTCTTACAACTACAGGGACTTTGACTCCAACTTCATCAATCGCAGCCAAAATACCCTTAGCAATCAGATCACAACGAACGATGCCTCCAAATATATTAACTAATACAACTTTTACATTAGGATCAGCAAGAATAATTTTAAAAGCATTTGTAACTCTTTCCTGTGTTGCCGTACCTCCAACATCTAGAAAATTTGCTGGATCTCCACCAAAAAACTTAATAGTGTCCATGGTGCCCATTGCTAAACCAGCTCCATTGACCATGCACCCAATATTTCCCTCTAACGAAACATAACTTAGGTCAAATTTGGTAGCTTCTTGCTCTTTAGGATCCTCTTGCGATGGGTCATGCATTTCAACTAATTGAGGCTGTCTAAAAAGAGCATTACTATCTATGTTTATTTTTGCATCCAAGCAATGCAAACTGCCATCTTCTTTGATAACCAATGGATTTATTTCTAGCAAACTTAAGTCCTTTTCGATAAAAAGTTTTACAAAATTTGGCAGCATTTGACTAAATTGTTTTGCTTGAGATGAGTCCAAGTCTAAAACTTTTGAAATTCTTCTTGCCTGAAAAGGTAAAGGACCAGTTAACGGATCAATAGCTTCATAAATAATTTTTTCTGGAGAATTGTGGGCTACTTCCTCAATGTTAACTCCTCCCTCAGAAGAAGCAATAAAAACTATTCTTCTAGAGGATCTATCAATTACTGCGCTTAGATAAAGCTCCTTAACTATGTTAGTACAATTTTCTATGAGAATTGCGCTAACTGTTTGTCCATTAGAATCTGTCTGATAGGTGATCAACTTTTTTCCAAGCCAGTTTTCGGCAAATTGTTGAGCATCTTGTGGGCTATCAACCAACTTGACTCCACCGGCTTTCCCTCTTCCCCCTGCATGTACTTGGGCTTTTACAACCCACTTAGTTCCTCCGATTTCTTTGCATGCATCTATGGCATCTTTAGCATCAAAGATAACCCTATTATTAGAAACTGGTAAACCGTATGCAGCAAATAATTGCTTTCCTTGGTATTCGTGTAAATTCATTTTTTCCTATTAGGTATGTGAATAGCTTCGTTGTTTACTGCTAAGGCTGCTTCATGCAAAGCCTCTGAAACTGTCGGATGGCTGAAAACTGTTAATCCAAGATCCTCTGCGCTAGCACCAAACTCCATAGCTATTGCTCCTTGTTGAACTATTTCAGCGGCTGAGGGTCCAAAGGCATGCACGCCAAGTATTGTATCCGTTTTTTTATCAGCGACAATCTTCACAAATCCTACAGATTCATCCGAAGTAAGAGCTCTTCCGCTAGCAGCAAATGGAAAAACACCTATTTTAATTTCGCCGTTTGATTGGCTCGCTTCTGCCTCATTTTTCCCAACCCAGGCAACTTCGGGATGAGTGTAAATCACAGAAGGAATTAAATCGTAGTTCAATGCAGCTTTTTTACCAGCAATTCTTTCAGCAACCACAATTCCTTCCTCGCTGCCTTTATGAGCAAGCATAGGACCCCTCACAGCATCCCCAACTGCATAGACACCTTGTTGAGAGGTCTCGCAGTGATTGTTTACGGTAATAAAGCCTTTTTCATCAAGATCAACTCCAGCATCTTCAGCTAAAAGATCCTTCGTGTATGGCTTTCTTCCAACAGCAACTATCAACTTGTCAAACTCTAAGGATTCTTCCCCATTAGCAGTTTGATAAATTACTGCCACGTTCTTACCATCATCCTTAGCAGAAATAACCTTTGAACCAAGCCTAATGTCTAAACCCTGTTTTGAAAATTCTTTATGAACATCTTTAGCGATTTGACGATCAGCCATGAAGAGAAATTCATCGAGAGCTTCTAAGATGATTACTTTGGAGCCTAATCTTGACCATACACTTCCTAACTCAAGACCTATCACGCCAGCTCCTATAACACCAAGTCGTTTTGGAACTGTTGAGAACTCTAAAGCACCAGTACTATCAGTAATATTTGTACTCCATCGAGCAATGGGGATTTCTATTGGTTGAGATCCTGATGCCAAAATAACATTGCTTGCAAGAACCTTAGATTGCTCTCCATTCTTGCCCTTTACCAGTATTTCCTTGTTAGATAATAAAGTCGCGGTTCCTTCAATTGGAGTAACATTATTTGCTTTAAACAAACCCAGAATCCCAGTAGTTAATTTGTTAACTACTTTATCTTTGCGGTCCATCATTTTTACTAAGTCAAGCGCTACTGATTGGATCTCAATACCGTGTCCATTTAAATTTTTGGTTGCATCATAATAACGTTGAGAGGAATCCAATAGAGCTTTTGATGGAATGCAACCAACATTTAAACAAGTTCCTCCATATTTTTGTTTGCCATTGTCATCTGTATTCTTCTCAATACAAGCTACGCTCTTACCAAGTTGAGCTGATTTAATTGCGGCTACATATCCTGCAGGACCGCCACCGATAACAACAACATCAAACTTCATCTTTTATAACCCCAGTAATAATCTCTCTGGTAACTCCAAAGCTTCTTTAATATTTACTAAAAAACCAACTGCCTCTTTTCCATCTATCAACCTATGATCATAACTCAGTGCTAAATACATCATTGGCCGAATAGTAATTTCGCCGTTCACAACAACAGCTCTATCTTGGATTTTATGCATACCTAAAATTGCAGTTTGCGGAGCATTTAAAATTGGCGTGGAAAGCAAAGATCCAAAAACTCCTCCATTTGAGATAGTGAAAGTTCCTCCTTGCATGTCTTGTATTTCAAGTTTTCCATCTCTTGCCTTTTGTGAATAATCAATTATGGATTTCTCGATCTCAGCTAAATCTAAATTTTCGGCATTTCTAAGAATTGGCACCACTAATCCTCTCTCAGAAGAAACAGCAACTCCTATATCTTGGTAACTATGATAAACAATATCATTTCCATCAAGAGATGCATTTACCGATGGAAAAGCTCTGAGCGCATCAACTGCTGCAGCAACAAAAAAGCTCATAAAACCTAATTTCACACCATGTTTGAGTTCAAATTCGGCACCAAATTTAGCTCTCATGTTTTTAATAGGTAACATATCTACCTCATTAAAAGTAGTTAGCATTGCCGTACCTTGTTTTGCTTCCAATAAACGTTTTGCAATTGTTGCTCTGAGCCTAGACATTGGTACCCTTTCTACATGTCTACCATCTTGTTCTGTTACTAAAAGATTTTCAGGAGTAACAGACTGAGACTCAGTCCTTTCCAAATGTGCTATGACATCAGCTTTAGTAATTCTTCCTCCCTTTCCGGTAGCAGCTACTTCTTCAGCATCAATCTCTTTATTGCTTAAGATTCTTTTTGCTGCTGGTCCGGATTTATTTTTATTAGCTCTACTTTTGATGCTCTCTACTGGCGTCTTTTCTTCTACTGCTTTGCTTGAGTCAGTTGTTGCTGAAAAATCTGCAATTAGTTCTGCACTGACTACAGTCTCCCCAGCTTGCTTATAGATTTTTGAAATTGATCCATCAAAAGGTGCAACAACTTCTAATACAACCTTATCAGTTTCTATTTCAGCTATTACCTCATCTTGCTTAACCTTTTCACCTTCTCTTTTTAACCAATTTGCAACGGTTCCATCAACCACTGATTCAGGAAAAGTAGGTGATTTAATTTCTGTGCTCATAGTTATCCTCCTCTAGTCATTGAAGGCACTTTCTACCAATTCGAATTGTTGTTTCAAGTGCAGCTTATTAGATCCAACTGCAGGTGCTGAAGATGCAGATCTACTTATCAGCGATAATTCACAGAGTCCTAATTTATCTAAAACCCTTTGTATTCTGTGACGGTGACTGAACCAGGCTCCCTGATTCATTGGCTCCTCTTGGCACCAAGTTACCTTTTTAATATTAGGATAACGTGAAAGAATTATTTGGAGTTTCTCATAAGGGAAAGAGTAAAGTTGCTCTATTCTTATAATGGCAGTTTTACTTTCATTAATTTCGTCCCTCTTTTCATCTAAATCAAAGAATAATTTCCCTGAACACAATAAAATCTTTTCAATAATTTTAGGGTTAGCTTTTACGTCATCAATTACAAATTGGAACGAACCTTCAGTGAATTCCTGAAGGTTAGAAGTTGCTTTTGGACTTCTTAAAAGACTCTTTGGAGTAATTATTACAAGAGGTTTTCTCATTGGTCTAATAGCTTGAAGTCGCAAAAGATGAAAGATTTGAGCAGGTGTACTGGGAATGCAGACTTGGATATTTTCGTGTGCACAGAGTTGAAGAAAGCGCTCAATTCTAGCGCTGCTATGTTCTGGACCTTGTCCTTCATAGCCATGAGGTAACAACATAACTAGGCCAGAAAGCCTTTCCCATTTGTGTTCAGCAGATGAAATAAACTGATCAATAACTACTTGGGCTCCATTAGCAAAATCACCAAATTGAGCTTCCCAAATCACTAAACCAGATGGCCAAGTAGCAGAATATCCATATTCAAACCCTAAGACAGCTTCCTCAGAAAGCAGAGAATCATACATATCAAAATTAGTTTTAGCATCGGATGCAACTTTTGTTAATGGTATAAAGCCTTCTCCGTTATCTTGATTGACTAAAATTGCATGCCTATGAGAAAAAGTACCCCTTCGGATATCCTGTCCAGTCATTCTAATAGGGTAACCTTCTTTAAGTAGAGTCCCAAGAGCCATTAATTCTCCAAAACCCCAGTCTGCTGGCAACTCACCATCAGCCATTAGATACCTGTTGTTGTATAGTTTTTCAACTTGCTTTTGGAGAGGGTAATCATTTGGGGAGCTAAAGATTGTTTTAGCAATATTTTGAAAGGAGTCATTTGAGACTCTGGTATCTGTGATTTCATTCCAATGCTTATCTAAGTAAGGACTCCAATCAAACCAAAGGTTTTCATCCGGTTTTGTAGCCAAGTTCAAGGCCACCGCACCGCCGCTCTCAAGAGATTCTCTATAGGTCTTTTGTATATTGGTGCACTCAGTCTCAGAAAGTATGTTCAAATCTAATAGTTTTCTTTCGTAGGCATCTTTAACTGATGGTTTTTTTGCTATTGCTTGATACATAATTGGTTGAGTGGCAGTAGGGTCGTCTGCTTCATTGTGACCACGCCTACGATAACAAACTAAATCAATAATTATGTCTTTCTTGAAAGTATTTCGGTATTCAGTTGCAAGTTTAGCAGCAAAAACTACTAACTCAGGATTATCAGAATTTACATGCAAAATTGGAGCCTCGATCATCTTTGCAACATCAGTAGCATAATGGGTGGAGCGAGCATCTTGAGGATATGAAGTTGTAAATCCTATCTGATTATTAACTAAGACATGAATGGTTCCTCCAACGCCATAACCTCTGGTTTGAGACATTTGAAATGTTTCCATTACGACTCCTTGACCAGCAAAAGATGCATCTCCGTGAATCAAGATAGGTACAACAAGATTTCTTTTAGAATCTTGAAGTCTTTCTTGTCTTGCTCTTACCGAACCCTGCACAACAGGATTGACTATTTCAAGATGAGAGGGGTTACTGCTAAGCGAGACATGAACTTCTCCAGCCGGAGTTAAGATGTTTGAGGAATAACCAAGATGGTATTTGACATCTCCAGTGCTAACCTTTTTTAATGTGTATTCTTCTTCAAACGCAGCTAACAGCTCTTTAGGAGTTTTGCCTAGAACGTTTACTAATAAATTTAGGCGGCCCCTATGGGCCATCCCTACACAAATTTGTTGTGCTCCAAAAATACCGCAATTTTGTATAAGCGAATCTACCAATGGAATCAGAGATTCAGCTCCCTCAATCCCAAATCTCTTCATTCCTGGGTACTTTGAAGATAACACTTTCTCTAACCCATCTGCTGAAGATAATCTTTGGTAAATATATTTTTGCTCCTCTGGACTAAAAGTAACGCACCCTCTTAAAGGTTCAATCCTCTCTTGAAACCATTTTCTTTCTGCATTTATGGTTATGTGATGGTACTCAATGCCTAAAAGACCACAATAAATCGAATTAAGAGCATCAAATATTTCTTGAAGACTTGCAGAAGACTTACCAATATTAAGAGTATCGGTTTGAAAAATTTTAGTTAAATCGTTTTGAGATAGACCATGGAACTCGAGACTAAGATCTTCCGATGGAGAAATATCACTAATTCCTAATGGATCTAAAGTAGCTTTGGTGTGCCCCCTATGTCGATATGCCTGGATTAATTGTATAACTCTGATTTGTTTCTGATTAACAGAGACCACTGATCTAGTAGAAGATTTATTTTTGGGTAATTTTTTAAATTTTTGAACAATGGCTCCATGAGAAACATCATGCTCAATTTTGGTTCCCGGAAGTGCATCAAAATAGCTTTTCCATTCTTTCGATACTGAATCAGGGTTATGCATATACTGTTCATAAAGGCTTTCAAGGTATGCAGTATTGCTTCCTGATGAATGTGAGCTTTGAAACAAATCTGTCATTGATGACATCTAGCCGCTCTTAATAACTCTTAGTGGTTTAACTTTTTCTGTAGAATTATTTAGCAACATGCTTTTAATACTTCCAATAGCTTTGTTGGGATTTAATCCCTTAGGGCAAACACTTACACAATTCATAATGCCATGGCATCGATAAACACTAAACGGATCAGACAGAGCCTCCAACCTCTCTTCAGCTCTTGAATCTCTTGTGTCTGCAATAAATCTATAAGCCTGCAGTAAAGCAGCTGGGCCAACAAACTTATCAGGGTTCCACCAGAAAGATGGGCAACTTGTAGAGCAACAGGCACAGAGAATACATTCATAAAGACCATCAAGTTTATCCCTGTCCTCGGGGCTTTGTAATCTTTCAATCTCAGGAGGATTAGTATCGTTTTGAAGAAATGGCTTTATCTTTTCATATTGAGCATAGAACTCTTCCATATCCACTACAAGGTCTCTCAATACTGGTAAACCTGGTAAAGGTCTTAAATCTAACTTATTCCCATTAAGTGCTTTAGATAAAGGTGTGATGCACGCCAAGCCATTTTTGCCATTGATATTCATGCCATCTGAACCACAAACTCCTTCACGACAGGAACGTCTGTATGAGATTGTTGGGTCTTGCTCCTTTAATAGATTGAGCAATTCTAAAACCATAATATCTCTTTCAGGTTTATCAAATTTGAAAGTTTGCATATAGGGAAAAGCATCAGTTTCAGCGTTAAATCTATAAATATTAATTTCTAATTGCATACTAATAAGTCCTGATCTTCGGAGGAAAGGGTTCAACTATAGAAGGCTTAAAATTAACATTTCTTTTGCCTAATGATTTGTGCAAAGGATCATACAGAGAATGGCAAAGCCAATTTTCATCATCTCTGTCTGGAAAATCTTCTCGAGCATGGGCTCCTCTGCTTTCTGGTCTCTGCAATGCAGAAATTGCTGTTGCCTCAGCTACTTCAAATAAATTTTGGAGTTCGAGAGCTTCTACCCTATTGGTATTAAATGAATTGCTTTTATCCTTAAGATGAATATTGTCGATTTTTTCTCTAATATCATTTAGAGATTGAACTCCCTTTTCCATATAATCACCTCTCCTGAAGACGCCGAAATAATTTTGCATTACTTCCTGAAGCTCTCTCTTTACCTCAGCAACTTCAAAACCAGAAGAAGAATTATTAAGTTTATTAATTCTTGCTAAAGCTCTATCGATATCATCTTTACTAGGATCATCGCAACCCCCTCCAGACTTTATGTCTTCATGGATGAATTTCCCAGCTGCTCTTCCAAATACGACCAAATCAAGCAAAGAGTTACCACCCAGCCTATTAGCTCCATGTACAGATACACATGCAGCCTCACCAACTGAAAAAAGTCCCTGGATGATATTATCAGTTCCATCTTTTTGGAAGAATGCTTGTCCATGAATATTAGTTGGGGTTCCGCCCATCATATAATGACAAGTGGGTACAACAGGGATTGGCTCATACACAGGATCTACATGAGCAAATGTCTTTGAAAGTTCGCAAATGCCAGGAAGCTTTGCATCGAGTACATCTTTACCTAGATGATCAAGCTTTAGAAATACATGGTCCTTATTATCACCACAACCTCTTCCTTCGATAATCTCAAGAACCATGGACCTTGCCACAACATCTCTACCTGCTAGATCTTTTGCAATTGGAGCATATCTTTCCATAAATCTCTCGCCGTCAGAATTAATGAGATATCCCCCTTCTCCTCTGCAACCCTCTGTTACAAGTGATCCAGCACCATAAATACCGGTTGGATGAAATTGCCACATCTCCATATCTTGCGCAGGAAATCCAGCCCTTAAAGCCATGCCCAGTCCATCTCCAGTATTAATCAAAGCATTTGTGGTTGATGCATATATTCTACCTGCGCCACCAGTTGCAAGAACGGTTGCTTGCGCTCTAAGAAAAGCAATTTCACCACTTTCGATAGAAAATGCTATCACCCCGCAAACTGCATTCTTTGAGTTAATTACTAAATCAACAGCAAACCATTCGTTGAGAAAATTAGTTCCTTCCTTTATATTATTTTGATAAAGAGTATGTAAGAGAGCATGTCCTGTTCTATCTGCTGCTGCACAAGTTCTTGCAGCTTGCCCACCCTTCCCAAAATCTTTTGATTGGCCTCCAAAAGGTCTTTGATATATTCTGCCAGTCTCTGTCCTTGAAAAAGGCAACCCCATATGCTCAAGCTCAAAAACTGCTTTAGGTCCCTCTGAGCACATGTACTCAATCGCATCTTGGTCACCAATATAATCTGAACCTTTAACAGTATCGTACATATGCCATCTCCAATCATCGTTGGGATCAGCGCTTTGAATAGCACAAGTTATACCTCCCTGAGCTGACACAGTATGAGATCTAGTTGGAAATACTTTTGATATTACTGCGGTATTGAGACCTGATTTTGCAAGTTCCAAAGAAGCTCTCATACCTGAACCACCGCCTCCAACAATTAGAGCATCAAAATGTAAAACTTTAAGATTGGAAGAGTTAATGTTATTCATGACTAAAGCCAAATTAATAGTAAATAAAAAATGGTTACTGAGCTGCCTAAGACAAAGAAAAAAGATTCATATAATTTTCTAATAAAAGTTGCGTTTCTTGATAGCTTGGGTGATAGAAAACCTAAAGTCCTTGAGGTTAAGTAATCTGTTCCCACTGTCCACATTCCTGCAAACCCGTGCAAAGTTGCAAGAAAAATAAAAAAAGTTAAAAACAATTTAAATAGATGATTGTTACTAATAAATTCAAAAGAAAGTTCGTCTTGAAAAAACAGATACTCTGTATAAATCATAAAGAATAAAAAATATATAGCTGTATATCTCTGCATTTTCCAAATTAGCATTCCCAGTTTCATAGCATTACCCAAAAAGTAATAAGTGAATTAATCAAAAACAGAACAATAGTAACTTGAGCAGAGACTTCGGAACTCTCAAGAGTTTCTGGGAGCAAATGAAAATCATGAATCATGTGACGTATCCCAACGAACATGTGATATTGAAAAATAAAAATGGCAAAAAGGACAAATGTCCTAAAAATAAAGTTGGAACTATAAATTTCCAGCATTAGGGTGAAAGCCATCTCATCTCTTGTAAAATTACTATAAAGATAAGCTGAGAAAGGAATTACTATGAAGAATAAAGCAATACCAGATAATCTATGAGTAATAGACATAAATGCTGCTAAGGGCAGTCTAATTTTAAGGAGATTTATAAAAATTGGCTTAGTAGACATTTGTTGATTTATAGGGGTAATTTATAATAAATTATAAATTAGAACTTAAAAAAAGTGTTACCTTTTCTTAGATTTTACATGGTCCATTAATCTTTTTTTCTTTTTTATTTGCCTATCTGTTAAAGCTTGTTTTTTATTTTGAAATGGATTGATTGCTTTTTTAAAAACTAGGTTAAGAGAGACTCCACGTAAATCTAATGCTTTGGTAAAGCTCTTTTCCAAAAATCTTCGGAAGTTACTTGGAACATTTGCATTAGATACATTTCCATGCAGCACTAATGTAGTTGGATTATTGCCACCGAAGTTTACAAATCTAATTTTAATTTCTCTTCCATTAATTCCTGGTGTGTTGATATTTCTTAAAAAGCTATCTAAAAATTTATTTAACTTGGGAGTTGTAAATGATTTATTTGCCCTTTCATATAAATTTGAAATTGTATTCAATACCTTGCTGATACCTTGTTTCTTTAGAGCAGAGATCCCTACCAGCTCAATATTCTCAAAAATAGGATGCTCTAATTCTTTTGATTTCAGAAATTCCTTTTCTTCATTGGAAGTTAAAAGATCTAATTTGTTTAATAAAACAACACAAGGTTTACCTGTTTGTTTTACCAAGTTAATAATTCTGATGTCCTGATCTACTATACCCTCCTTTGCATCAATGATTATTGCTGTGACATCGGCAACTTCAACAGCTTGAATAGCTTTAACAAAGGAAAAATATTCTACTTTTTCAGTTTTTTTATTTTTTTTTCTAATACCAGCAGTATCAATAAGCGTCAGTTTTTGTTCTTTATACTCAAATCCTATCTCAATTGAATCTATAGTGGTCCCAGCTATTTCAGATGTAATAAGTTTATTTTCCCTAATAATAGTATTTGCAAGAGTTGATTTTCCCGCATTTGGTCTACCTATAAGAGCAAACTTAAGAGCGCTATTAGTGATTTCATTTTCTAAGTTATAGGCATGAGTATAAATTAGCTCTTGAACCCCATCTAAATTGATAGAATGTTCTGCGCTAACTTCGAGAAAGCTAGTAATTCCATTTTTGGTAAGATCGTCAACTG
Organism: Gammaproteobacteria bacterium; assembly: GCA_038108875.1. Classification (GTDB taxonomy): domain Bacteria; phylum Pseudomonadota; class Gammaproteobacteria; order Magnimaribacterales; family D2472; genus VMDH01. The sequence continues at coordinate 55,173 of JAYNII010000002.1, forward strand.
CATTTCTTTTTTTTAAATCTGCTTTATTGAGTATTACAAAAAATGGTTTGTCTAATTTTCTGAGTTTTTGAAGAATATTAAGATCATAGGTATCAAGAAATTCAGAGCCATCGATTAAAAACAACACCATGGACGACTCTTCTGCAGCTTGCCATGCCTGTTCAGAAACCTTTTCAGATAGGCTATCAATATCTCCAATACCTCCAGTATCAACTAAAAAGAATCTTTTATCCTTAATATTTATAAAACTGTAATTCCTGTCCCTTGTTAACCCTGGGAAATCTGAGACTATAGATTTTCTTGAACTTGTTAGCTTATTAAAAAGGGACGATTTACCTACGTTGGGTTTTCCAATAATTGCAATCGACTTAAGCATAATCTGATCATCACTAGTTAATTGATATTATAGAGAGGTCTTCATCTACGATAAAAACTGCATCTCCGCGATTTACAATATTCCTTATTGGACTTCTTGAAATTTTCTTACGACCAACAGTAGTCCCTGTCAAAACATCAATGATATGAACATAGCCATCTAAGTCGCCTACCAAAATATTTCCTTTATATTCAACAGCATTGCTAAGCTTCCTTCTTAAATATTCTTCGTTTAACCAAGATTGCTGAAGAGTCCTATTCGAAAAAGAGAGTATAGATCCATCGTCTTGAATGATAACAATCAGATTATTTAGCACGACAGGCTGGAAAAAGCTTGAAGCTTCTGAGGCCCAAACTTGTCTTTGCTGGGCTAAATCGTATATTGAGATGTTGCCTTGATAATTGGTTGCATACATCAAAGAATCAACAACTAATGGTTTGGAATGTGAGTCAATAAGATTTTCTAACTCGGAAGCGCCTTTTACATATGATATTGGAGAGTCCCATAACATATAACCCGTGTTTAATTGAAACACTCCTATCCTGCCGTTATCAAAAGTAGAAATAACACTTCCCTGCCATAAAATAGGTGAACTGGTGCCCCTTACAGTTAGGGGTGGTAACTGAGATCTAAAAGACCATACTCTTTGCCCTGAGCTTATACTATAAGCTTGTAATTCACCCCCTGAAGTTCTGGTAACAACGAATCTTGCATCAATCACGACATTTGCAAGAACTTCAGATCCAGTATTACTTGACCAATCAATACTTCTAGAATCTATATCAAACAAATACAGGTTTCCTTGAACATCTGAGAATGCTAGCTTGCCAAATCCATAAGCAACTCCAACAGATAACTTAAAACCTAATTTTTCTTGCCAATTTATTGTGCCAGTTTCTTTGTTAAGAGACCTTATTGTCCCTTCTTCATCTGCAAAATAAACTTCCTGTCCTGAAAAAGCTGGCTCAAAAGCACCTAGGTAGTTAATCCCGCTGAAGTTGCGTTTCCAGTTTACTGAAATATCTATTTTGTCATCAAAGGACAACAATTCTCTTGGAGATTCTAAGTCTTCCTCATCATCAGACCAGAAATTTAAGGTTGAGCAACTGCTTATGAAAAATATGAGCAGCGCTATATACTTCTTGGTATTCATTTAGGAATATTTAGCAAAGATATTTTAGATCTAAGCATAGTCTTTACTTCCTCGCTTTGCTCTTCTTCAATAGCAGTGCTATAGCTCTTCAGAGCAGCATCAATATTTCCAGAACCTGCTTGGGAATCTCCCAAAATTTCAAGCACTAGGGGATCATTTGGATTAACAATACCTTGCAAGGTTTTAATAGCGGCATCAAAATTTCCCAAGCTATTTTCAAGTTGCGCTGCATTTAATCTCGCTATGCTATTAAAGATATCATCTCCAAATAAACCATCAGTTTTATCTATAATCTCATAATAGGTCTTAAGGGCTTTCTCTAGATCTTGATGTTCTCCAAAATGTTTTGCTTTAAGTATCAGACCAAGGGTAGCAAATCCAGTATTTCCAAAGTCTTGTTCAAGTTTTGAATGCAAACTATTTATCACTTCTTCATTCTGTTCTTCTAATGCATAATTGCTGGAAAGCTGAGCGAATATATTTGCTGCTTCTGTATTCTTTACAGCCTTAGATTCGATATAAAAGTTGTATCCTAAAATGCTTCCTAAAATAGCTATCAATCCAATAACTATTACTAACTTATTTTGATAAAGCATTCTGATAAATGAATTTGAAATATCTTCTAATCTATTATTCACATTTACTCCTAAAGCTGCGTTATTGTGCCCATTAATTGTGTAAATGTCACAGTTTGTTGAGTTCCTTCATTTAGATCTTTCCAAATAAATTTCTCATTTGCAATTTCATCATCCCCAACGATCAGTGCAAAATCTCCTCCAAGCTTATTAGCTTTTCTTAATTGAGACTTTAGACTTGCTTCAGTTAGAAGAGATTCAACTGTAACTTTTCTGTTTGCAGCTCTAATTTTGGTGGCTATTTTATATGCATGATGCCTGTTTGATCTAGTTAGATTAATAAATATAATTTTCTTATGGGCCATGTAGGTTGGTTTATAGAGGCTCAAAAGCCTTTCCAAGCCAACAGCAAAGCCAATGGCGCTCTGATCTTTGCCTCCCAATTCGGAGATAAGATTGTCGTACCTGCCTCCGCCAATAAAGGAATCTTGGGCTCCTAATTCATTTGATAGAACTTCAAATACTAATCCAGTGTAATAATCCAAACCCCGAACCAAAGTATGGTCTATTGAAATATCAACCCTATCCTTAAAAGTGTTTCTAATATTTGTTAAAAGTTGCAGATGTTGGTCATTCAAGAACTCTTCATATTTTGGAACTTCCTTTAAGGCCAAAATATCTCTTGCCGATTCATCTTTGGAATCAAGTACCCTGAGAGGATTGATCTCTAAACGCTTTTGGTCAATTTCATTAAGAGAGGCTTTATAACCGAGTAAGAAATCTTTTAAAACATTACAATATTGCTGCTTTACCTCGCTGCTGCCTAGGTGATTAATATGAATACTTGCCTTTTGAGAGATTTTTAGCTCATCCAGCAAATCAATAACTAAAGCAAGTATTTCGAGATCAGCGTCTCCTTCAGCAAACCCAACGTACTCAACTCCGAGCTGATGAAATTGTCTAAATCTTCCCTTTTGAGGTCTCTCATACCTAAACATGGGTCCGGTATAGTACGCTTTTTGACTTTCATGCTCTATTTTCTTCTCAATAATACTTCTAATGTAACCAGCTGTTCCTTCAGGTCTCAGAGCAACAAAATCTCCATTTCTATCTTGAAAAGAATACAGCTCTTTGTTAACTATGTCAGAGGCATCTCCAACGGTTCTTACAAATAAATTTAAGTTCTCTAAAATAGGATTGTGGACTTCTTCTATACCATACTGATTTAAAACTTTTTGACACACTTGCCTCAGTTGATTCCATTTTCTAGATTCAGGCTGAAATATATCTTGCATCCCTCTTAAAGATTGAAACTTCATATGTTGCTCACTGGAATATGTTCTCTTTTCATTGAAATTTTGTTCCTTATTTGTTCTTCAAATTCAGCAACCATTTCGTCATTAGAAACTTTTTTAAACGGCTTACCATCTACGTACATTAGATTTAATGGGTTAGCTCCTGTTATTCCTACGCTCACAGCTTTTGACTCTCCTGGACCATTTACATAACAACCAATTATAGCTACCTCAATATCCTCTGATATATCCTCAAGCCTCGACTCTAGTTCATTGACCACACCAACTACATCAAAGTTTTGTCGAGAACAGCTTGGGCAAGCAATAATTTTGACACCCCTGCTTCTAAGACCGAGGCTTTTGAGTATATCCCAACCTGCTTTAACTTCATAAATAGGATCAGCGGCGAGTGATACCCTGATAGTATCTCCTATCCCCTCAGCAAGAAGCATGCCGATACCTATAGAGGATTTTACAGAGCCAGCCCTAAGAGTGCCTGATTCAGTAATCCCTAAATGCAAAGGTTGCTCAATTTTTTGAGCAATCTTTCTGTAGCTTTCAACTGTCATTGGAATATTGGATGCCTTTAAACTTAGCTTAAAATTATCGAAGTTATTTGCATACAGAATGTCTACATGCCGCATGGCAGATTCAACCAAAGCATCAGAATTAGGTTCTCCATATTTTCTTTGCAATTCTTTTTCAAGAGAGCCAGCATTCACTCCAACTCTAATTGGTACATTATTATCTTTTGCTGCTTTAATTACTTCTCTTACTTTCTCATCCTTTCCAATATTTCCAGGATTAATTCTCAGACAATCGGCGCTATCAGCAACTAATAAAGCTATCTTATAATCAAAATGAATGTCTGCGACCAAAGGAACCTTTACTTCTTTTTTAATCTTCTTGAACGCAATTGCAGAAGCTTTATCTGGAACAGAAACTCTTACTATGTCTGCTCCAGCATTATGCAATTCATTAATTTGTTGCACAGTCGCTGTAATGTCTTCAGTATTAGTATTGGTCATAGATTGAACTGAAATAGGATAGTTTCCACCCACTGAGACACTACCTACTCTGATCTCTTTTGAACTTCGTCTTGGTGCTAAAATATTATCAATCATCAAAAGTAACTACACTAACGTTTTTAGAGTTAGCAATGCTGGTTAAATCTATTTTATCACCCTCGTAATATAATTCTGTATTTTTCGAATTTCCTATAACCATCCAAAATGGCTTATCTATAATCATTTCAAAGGTTTTACCACTTTTGAATAGCTCATAAATAAGAGGCTCATCTGCTTTATATATCTCTATCCAAGAATCTCCTGTGAACTTAATCTCTAAGGTTGACGATTTTGATTCTAGTAACAAAGTGTCTTCTGCGATTTCTCCGGATATTTCTGTCGGGTAAATTGGAATATAGATTTGTGATGGTTCTTCTTTATCAATCTTAACCTCTAATGTAGAAAATTCCTCTTCAAGAATATCTAATCCTGACTTAGTTGCTTGCTGAGAAGAATCAAGATCATTATAGCTATCATTTGACATACTGCTTATATTGGAAAAAAGTGGAGAGAAAACCAAAAATAACAATAACAAAATAAAAAACAATCCCAGTGATGCCCAAAGTGAAAATGTAATCTGGTTAGGGCCTTTCTGCTTAACAAAAGTTTCTTCATTATTTTTTTTCTCAGAGGCGCCTTTAGTTTGGCTAGGGAATTCTATAATCAATCCCAAGTAGTCTGCATATTTCTTGAAATATGCCTTTGCAAAAGCGATAGCTGGAAACACAGAAAAATCTCCATCCTCTATGGCCTGAAGGTAAGCTGAATTAATAAGTGTATTATCTGAAATCTCTTGGATAGATAGCTTTCTAAGTACTCTTTGGTCTCTAAATTTTTGACCAATACCTTGGAAATTACTCATGATTTTATATTTCTAGGGCTTTAATCTTATTGTGTTTACCTTTTATCGCATTAAGTAAATGCCCAGAAAGTTGACCGCACGCTCCATCAACTTCATCTCCACGAGTAGTTCTTATGGTTGTGATATATTTTTTAGACATTAAAAAATCCTTGAAACTTTCTATGACCGCTCTTTGAGATCTTTTATGAGGATTTCCTTCAAATGGGTTAAAGGGAATTAGGTTTATTTTACAATTCAACTTAGATAAGAGTTTTGCTAATTCCCTAGCATGTTCTAAAGAATCATTTACTCCGTCAATCATAACGTATTCAACGGTAATAGAGGATTTACTTGATTTCTTTTTTAAATAGTTTTGAAGTGCAGGAATAAGTTCCTCCAGAGGATACTTTTTGTTTATAGGGACTAATTCGTCACGCAATGCATTGTTAGGGGCATGCAATGAAATAGCGAGAGATACATCAGTCAAATTTGCCAACTTGTTTATCTCAGGGACAATTCCTGAAGTGCTGAGAGTTACTCTGCGCTTTGATAATCCATAGGCCTGTTGATCTAAGAAAACAGAAATGGATTTGGTTACATTAACTGTATTTTGCAATGGCTCGCCCATGCCCATAAAAACAATATTTGTGATTGGGGGAAGAGATCTGTTATAAAAATTGGCAAGCCACAATTGCCCGATGATCTCATCTGTGCTCAGACTCCTCTCTAATCCTTGGGCACCTGTTGCACAAAAACTGCATTGCAAAGCACAACCTGCCTGAGTCGAAATACAGAGTGTTGTTCTCTTTGCTTCGGGTATTCTTACCATTTCAACAAAAGACCCAGATTCTAATTTAATAAGATATTTCATTGTTCCGTCAGGAGAGGAGACAATTTCTTCAACAGCTGGTGGTTTAAGGATTGCTTTATCTTTTAGCTGTTCTCGAAGTAACTCGCTAAAATTGGTCATCAAATCAAAATCCAAGCATCCCTTTTGATGAATCCAAGTAAAAAGTTGATTAGCTCTGAAAGACTTTTCGCCCAAATTCACAAAAAAGCTTTCAATCTCCTCTTTGGTGTAGCCTAGAAGATTTATTTTTAGATTATCACTCAAGAACAGATTTCTTCAGACTTAAAAAAGTAAGCAATCTCTCTCTCAGCGCTTTGAAGAGAATCTGAACCATGCACTGCATTAGCATCAATAGATTCTGCAAAATCTGCTCTTATGGTTCCTGGATCTGCTTCTTTTGGATTCGTCGCGCCCATCAATCTTCGATTGAGAGCAACAGCATCATGTCCTTCTAATACTTGAACTAAAACTGGAGCCGAGGTCATATAATCAATTAAGTTATCAAAAAAAGGTTTGCCTTTATGTTCTGCATAGAAACCTCCTGCCTGTTCTTTGGAGAGTTTTATCATTTTTGCAGCAACAATTCTTAGTCCGCTTTTTTCAAACCTTGAGATAATTTCTCCTATTAAATTGCGAGAAGTTGCATCAGGTTTAATTATTGAAAGTGTTTTTTCTATCATGCTAGGCCTTCTTTAAAATCGCGATATTATAGTTAACTTATTCAGTTTCTTCTATCCATGCCATTTGAATAGCTTCTAATATTTTTTCATTAGATTTCTTAGGATCATCATGAAATCCATTCAAGTTTACTACTTTTGCATGCAAGTCAGGAAAGCTAATCCATTGAGGATCAATGTCAGGGTATTGCTCTGCTAATTCAACTGCAATATTGAAAATATCAGTCCAACCCATCAGTGATTTTCCGAAACTTGATTAATTGTGTATTTAGGCAGTTCAACTACCAAATCTTGGCCGTTAGGAAAGGTTTGGCAGCTTAATCTTGAAGTCGCCTCCAAGCCCCAAGCTTTATCCAAGAGGTCCTCTTCATCATCGGTGCTTTCATTTAAGCTATTGAATCCTTCTCTTACAATAATGTGACACGTAGTGCATGCACAAGACATCTCGCAAGCATGTTCAATCTTAAGCCCATTCTTTAATGCAGCTTCACAAATCGACTCCTCATTCGAGATCTCAAATTCTGCGCCATTAGGGCAGATTATTTCATGAGGCAAAAACCTAACCTTTGACATTTTAGATAGTAAAACTTTCTCCACAACCACATACTGCTTTTGCATTTGGATTATTGAAACGAATTCCTTGATTTATACCATCATCTATATAATCTATCTCAGAACCTTTAATAAACTCGATACTGTTTTTATCAATAACTAATTTTTTATCAGAAAAAATAAGTACATAGTCATCGTCTCTAAAGTCATTGGAAAGCTCGAAATAATACTCATAACCTGAGCAACCAGCCTTTCTTATTCCAATTCTTATTGCAGTAGTATGCGTTGAAGACTTGAGACTCCTTAAAAAATGATCCTCTGCAGCCTTAGTAAGCGATACACCATTAGGTGAAAAAATGAGAGGCTTATTGCTTTGATTCATAGTCCTCTATCGCTTTTTTTATTGAATCTTCTGCTAAAACGGAGCAATGAATCTTTATGGAAGGTAATTCAAGAGCAGCTGCAATATCTTTATTCTTGATCTCCTTTGCCTCCTCAAGGGTTTTTCCTATAAGCATCTCTACAAGTTCGCTCGATGAGGCAATTGCTGATCCACAACCGTAGGTTTTGAATTTTACATCCTTAATAACATGAGTGTTTCCTTTGGGCTCACACTTGATTTGAAGCTTCATAACATCACCACATGCAGGAGCGCCCACCATCCCCGTGCCAACATTTAGTTCTTTGGGGTCAAATCTTCCAACATTAAATTTTTCTGGTTCTTTGATCGTATTTTCAAATTTATCCACAACTTTCTTACTGTATGCCATTTCTTTCTCCGTTTAAGTGGCTTGCCATTCAACGCTATCAAGATCTACTCCATCTAAGTACATTTCCCATAAAGGAGATAGCTCTCTTAGTCTTGAAACTGCTTGATCTAAAATTGAAACCGTATAGTCCACTTCCTCTTCAGTAGTAAATCTGCCGATTGAAAATCTAATAGAACTATGTGCTAACTCATCTTTGCGACCAAGTGCGCGAAGGACATATGAGGGCTCTAGAGAGGCTGAAGTGCAAGCAGATCCAGATGATACAGCAATATCTTTCAGAGCCATCATAAGAGACTCGCCTTCAATATATGCAAAACTTACATTTAGTATATTAGGTACTTTATGCTTAAGATCTCCATTAAAGTAGACCTCTTCTATGCGCTGAATTCCGTTAAGCAATTTTTGGTGAAGTTTTGCTATCCTTAAGTTATCCGATTCCATCTCTAATTTTGCTAATCTAAAAGCTTCGCCCATTCCAACAATTTGGTGAGTTGGGAGAGTTCCTGACCTCATACCTCTCTCATGACCGCCTCCATGAATTTGAGCCTCCAATCGGACTCTTGGTTTACGTGAAACAAACAAAGCACCCACTCCTTTAGGTCCATAGGTTTTGTGGGCTGAAAAAGACATCAAATCTACTTCAAGTTGTTTTAAATCAATTGCAACTTTTCCAGTGCTTTGGGCTGCATCAACATGGAAAAATATATCTTTTGATCTGGCTAATGAGCCGATACCTTTAATGTCGTTCAAGGTTCCTAGCTCGTTATTTATATGCATGATTGAAATTAGGATGGTATCTTCTTGGATAGCCTCTGCAACTTGATCAGAGGTAATAATTCCAAACTCATTGGGATCAAGATAGGTAACTGAAAATCCCTCTCTTTCAAGTTGCCTACAAGGATCAAGAACTGCTTTATGCTCAATCTTAGAGGTGATGATGTGCCTGCCTTTACTTTTATAAAAATGAGCAACTCCTTTTATTGCTAAATTGTCAGACTCCGTAGCTCCAGATGTAAAGACAATTTCTCTTGGATCACAATTTACGAGGTTAGCTATATGAGCTCTTGCTTCTTCAATTGCTTCTTCTGCTGTCCAGCCATAAGCGTGAGATCTTGAGGCAGGATTTCCAAAATTACCCTCCAAAGTTAAGTGCTCAAAAATCTTTTGAGCCACTCGTTTATCAGCAGGAGTAGTTGATGCATAATCAAGGTAAATTGGTAGATGAAGTTTTGTCATGATATTTTTAATAAATTTATTTGTTTTGTGGTTTTCGATTCAAACAAATCAGTAATAAAGGTATCTTCTAAAAAAGTATCTACCGTTTTATTCAGATTATCCCAAAAATTATGGGAGACGCATCTCTTACCTTGAAAGCAATTGGAGGCTCCCGAACAACCAGTGGCATCTAAATTTTCTTCTACTGCCTCCATCACCATCTTGATGCTTATTTGACTTGGACAATTCGCGAACTCATATCCACCGTATCTTCCTCTTGTACTTTTCAAAATTCCTGCCATTCGAAGTTTTCTGAACAACTGTTCTAAGTACCTTTGTTCAATTCCCTGATTATGTGCTATATCTGACAGAGCATAAGAACCTCCCTTGTCCCTTAGAAGAGCAAGTTCAGCTAGAGCATTAATAGCGTATCTACTTTTAGTGGTGAAATTCACATAGGTATTATCAATACCTGAGTAAATTAGTCAAGATTAATTTCTATTCCTAATCGATTTGCAACCTGTTGGTAAGATTCAATAACATCGCCAAGATCTTGTCTAAACCTATCTTTATCAAGTTTTTCTAGAGTATCTTTATCCCAAAGTCTACAGCCATCTGGAGTAAATTCATCTCCCAATAAAATTTTATTTTGAAATTTCCCAAATTCTATTTTGTAATCGACAAGAATTAAATTAGCTTTATCAAATACTCCTCTTAAGACTTCATTTACCCTATAAGTCAGATTTTTCATCTCATCTATTTCATCTTGGGTTGCCCATTTAAAGCTTAGAATATGATTTTCATTTATTAAAGGATCGCCAAGAGCATCATCTTTAAGGAAGAACTCAAAAAGAGGAGGATCCAGTACTAAACCATCCTTAACCCCAAGCCTTCTGCATAATGAACCAGTTGCTCTATTCCTTACTACGCACTCGATTGGAAACATCTCAAGCCTCTTCACTAAAGACTCATGGTTTGAGATTGTATCTATAAAATGGGTTTGGATTCCCTCGTTTGCAAGTAATTTCAAAATAAAGGCATTAAATTGATTATTCACTTTGCCTTTGTTGTTTAGTGCTGATATTTTTTTTCCATCAAATGCAGAAGCATCATCTCTAAACTCCATAAGCAAGGTATCATCTAAATCGGTTTCATACATCGATTTTGCTTTACCTTTTGCTAGGAGTTTTAGTTTTTTCATTTTTTAGGTAAGAAGTTTGTTTATTTCGGATAAAAGCTCCTCAGCCCCTGCTAAATCACCCTTTAGTGACTCAACAAATACTCTAGTTTTACCAGCTTCCTCCTTTACTACGACTCTGAATTCGGGATCTTGAGATAGATCTAAAGTTCTTTCTTCTTCATTATCAAAATTTAAAAATCTAAACCAGCCCCTCCGATCTTCATCTGTAGCAAAGGACACTAAGAAAAACCCTTGATCCCTATTCCTATCATTTACAGAAACTTTAGCATCTTCAATTGCTCTTGATACAGCTGACCAAGATCTTTCAAAATTTAAAGACAACTCAATAATTGTTTGCTCATTTATAGTTAAAATTTTTGATTTTTTCTTTTCATTTAAGTTTTGTGCAGCCAATGAAGTTCCAGAAAAAGTTGAAACTGAATCTGCAAAGTACTGCAACAAACTTTGTAATTCATTTTGTTGAAACTGAAGATAGGTATCATCTAAGAGTTGGTTATTTTCGAGATCTGTAAACATCAGAGAAACCTCAGTTGATGCTTCCTTAATTCCATGCTCAACGGATGCTATCAATTGAACCCCTTCCTTGTAAGTCATAACAATTCTTCCAGAGCTAGGATCAGCGCTTAAAACTTCATATGCGGATGTCTCAAAATAAGATTTAGCAATAGGCCATGAGGTAGATGGCAAGGTTTCAACATAAACCCAAAGTGTATCTCCAAGTTTGCGCAATTGAACTTGTTTTGTTTGCCCAGAAGAGAAAATTTGACGGGGTTTTGGAACTCCAATCTCAGCAATATCTGGATCTTTGTCAAAATAAGGATAGTGGTTATCAGTTATGAGTTGTAAATCTCCTCCAGAAGATGGGATGACTATATCTGCTGCCACCTCCTCTTCAAAAAAATCATCAGCGGTTTCAGGGAATAATCCGTTCGGACCTGAAATATAGGAGCAACTAGATAATAAAATAAGAAGGGTTAAAAACTTAACGGTATTCATTAATAAGAGATAGGGTTTTCAATACAGATTCTACTTCATTATGATACATAGGATCTAGCTCTATCAAAGGTAATCTTATACCGGATTTAATAAATTTCATTTTCTCTAACATCCATTTAGCAGGGATTGGATTGGATTGACAAAAGAGTAAATCATATAAAAACTCATATTTCTTATTTAATTGAGCCGCTTCTTGAAATTGATGAGCTAAAGCTAGCGAAGCTATTTTAGAACATGCTCCCGGTATTATATTAGCGGCAACTGATATGACCCCATTGAAACCCTCCTCCATTGCAGAACAAAATGTGTGATCATCGCCAGACAGTAAGACAAAATCTGGATTAATTTTATTCCTTAAGGATACAAGCTCCTTTATTCGTGATGAATCTGCTAATGCTTCTTTGATTCCAATAATATTTGGGTGTTGAATTAACTCTGCAACTGTAGATGGCAAGAGATCGCAAGAAGTCCTACCAGGAACATTGTAAAGAAGTATTTTTGCATCTGAGGCCTCAGCAATAGAAATAAAATGCTTCTTCATGCCATTCTGTGGAGGTTTATTGTAATAGGGGGTTACTTGCAGTGAAAACTTACAACCTAGATTTGCAGCTTCCTTGGTCAGATCAATTGCTTCTTGGGTAGAATTTGCCCCAGTGCCAGCTATTATGGGTAATTTATTTTGAGAGTATTCTAATGTTTTTTTAATGACCTCAATATGTTCGTCATTATTCAAAGTAGCTGATTCGCCAGTAGTCCCAACTGAAACTATCCCTTGAGTACCTTCTTTAATATGCCACTCAACAAGAAACTTAAGCGCATCAAAATCAACAGAGCCATCTGGATGCATTGGAGTAACCAAAGCAACAATGCTACCTTGAATATTTTGCATTACTGTTTAACATAAATAAGATTAAAACTATACACCTAATTAAGGAAATTAAAATGAGTAAAGATTTGACAGGAAAAAAGTGTCCAGCTTTTTCTGGAAAAGCTACATCAAATAAAACAATTTCCAATAAAGATTTTAAGGGGAAAAATTTAGTCATCTACTTTTATCCAAAAGACAGCACACCAGGATGCACCTTAGAGGGACAAGATTTTAGGGATAATTATAAATCCTTTGCCAAAGCTAATACTGAAATTCTTGGTGTTTCTAGAGATTCAATTAAATCTCATGAAAACTTTAAAGAAAAACAATCTTTTCCATTTGAGCTTATCTCAGATACAGGTGAAAAAGTTTGCGATGCATTTGATGTGATGACCCTAAAATCGATGTATGGACGTCAATATATGGGCGTAGATCGAAGCACTTTCTTGATTGATAAAAATGGCAAAATTGTAAAAATATGGAGGGGGGTTAAAGTCAAAGGCCATGTGGAAGAAGTGCTCGCTGAGGTAAAAAAATTACCCTAAGCTTTCCGTGGGCCAAGCATTTATAATTGCTTTTAAGAAAGTTGCCATAGGAATAGCAAAGAAAACTCCCCAAAAACCAAACAATCCACCAAATACAAATACTGCTAGTATTATTGTTATGGGATGCATTTTTACTGCACTTGAAAAAAGCAAGGGAACCAACCAATTCCCATCGAGGACTTGAAGAGCTAAGTAAAGTCCAAATAGCAACATAAACTCATAATTATTTCCAAATTGCAGATATGCTACAACCGCCACAGGTATGGTAACTGCAAAAGCCCCAATATATGGAATAAGCACAGACAATCCAACTAATACAGAAAGTAGCGCTGTATATTTCAAATTAAAAGACCAAAACAAAATTGCTGAAGCCAATCCAACGATCAGTATCTCAAATGCCTTGCCACGCACATAGTTACTAAGTTGGATATCCATTTCTAGCCAAATTTTTTCAAGCATGTTTTTATTGTTAGGCAGTATTGAAAGAAAACTATTAATCAACTCTTTCCTATCAAAGAGCATGAAATAGACTAAGATCGGTATCAAAACTAACATCACAGCCAATGAAAGTGTGTTTTGAATGCCCAATAAGGAGATCCTTAAAAAATTCTGAGAAACTGAAAGAAGTTGAGCGGATACATTATCTAGAAAAGATGCAATCTGATCTGAAGTAATTAAATCCGGATATTGGTTTGGTAAATCTGAAATAAATCCCCTGAGCTGGGTGAACCACTTGGGGAGTTCAATAATCAATGATTGTATTTGTTGGTAAAGGATGGGAGCAAGCCAAATTAATAAAGCCAACCCCCCAAGTATGAAAATGCTGAATGTTAGGAAAAGAGAAATTTTTTCATTTAAACCAAAATTTACAATTCTATTGTTAAGCCCAATTAAAAGATAAGCAAAAATTACGCTTACAATGAATGGAGATAAGGATGATCCGAGGACTGCCAAAATGAGCATGGCTAACAAGAGCAGCAAAGCAAAAGCCAAAGATTCCTCAGTTGGAAATATTTTTCTAAGAATACTGTTTAATTGTTGCAACATTTTCCTTTCTTTGCTGTCAAAGAAATTAGATTATAAGATATCTACTAGTTTCAAAACAAAAAAACTTACTATGTTTCGACATTTGCTATTTATATTTTGGCTAATTTTTTGCCACAACAACCTCCAATCTCAGGGTGTTGCAAATCTCCCATCACTTGGGGATAGAGTTTCTGGAGCTGTCTCAATTGAGCAGGAAAAGCAAATTGGAGAGGCTTTTTTGGGTCAAATATATGCTCAAGCTCCTTTAATAAATGATCCAATAGTTCAAGAATTTACAGAGTTATTAATATATAGAATAGCTGAATCATCTACCCTGGTGGAGAGAAGCTTTAATGTCATTTTGATTGATGATAAAACTTTAAATGCCTTTGCTGCACCCGGTGGGATAATAGGTATTAATGGGGGGTTATTTTTAAATGCTGATGATGAATCTCAATTTGCTTCAGTAATAAGTCATGAATTAGCTCACCTCAGCCAAAGACATTTTGCGAGAAATATACTCCGAGGCTCTGATACCAATATGGCATCAGCTCTTGTAATGATTTCTGCGTTAGCTCTTGCAATTGTTGCCAATAATCCTAGCGCATTTATTGCTGGACCAGCAGCGCTAACCCAAGAAAACCTAAGATACAGTCGAAATTTAGAAAAAGAAGCAGATAGATTTGGATTTAATAACCTTATTAAAGCAGGCTATGATCCCAAAAGCATGGGTGAAATGTTTGAAAATATGGTCCAAATTAGGAGATTATCAGGTGATCAAATTCCAGAATTCTTGTTGACTCACCCTATTTCATCATCAAGAGTAAGTGATGCATTTAATGCAGCTGATCAAACAGGGATCATTGGGGGAAAAAGAAATTCAATTGATTATCAGTTTATTAAAGGAAGGTTAAAAGCAGACTACTATAAACCCATCAATAACTCTTATGCCTTCTTTCAGGATTTTCTTCTAGAAGACGATTCAAATGAAAATATTTACGCTCTAGTGAGATCTTATTACCACGCTAATAAATTTAAGGAAAGTTTAAGTAAGCTTGAAATTTTACTCAAAAAATTTCCAAAGGACATCGTCCTTCAACTAACTAATTCAGAAATTTTATTTGGCATGGGAAATTTAGCTGAAGCAAAAATTCAAATAGAAGAAGTTCTGAGAATTTCTCCAAAAAATTATCCTGCTACGATGTTGTATGCAAAAGTTCTTTCTGGTCTTAACGAATTTTATTTGGCAGAGGAAAGTTTAAGAGACTTATTAATTACTAAAAAAAATAATCCTCTAATTTGGTTGCAACTTTCAGAGATACAAAGAGCAAGCAAGAATATCCTTGGTTATCACATGAGTTTAGGAGAATACTATCTAATTCTCGGGCAAACGGATGAATCACTTAATCAATTTCGATTTGCTTTGAAATTGAGTGATGAGAACTTTCAAACTACAGAATATATATTAGAAAAGATTAAGTTGCTTCAGACTAATATCAGGAATAAATAACTCTTCATCGGTCTTCCTTGGCCATTTTGGATCCTACAAAAGAAAGGGCTGCAGAAAATGGTATTGCTAACAAAGGTATTTGAAAAGAAAGAATTGATAAGGCTTTACCTAGGAAAATAAAACCACTGCCTGAGAAATCTCCCAACCTAACGAGCGCAGTATCAACTAGAACAGTTGATTTGTATCTATTTACTTTTGATAATTGACTAAACAAAATCTCTCTGCTTGGCTTGTTATAACCATATTCAAATACTCTTAATATAATCGTGACCATAAAAACCAATCCGATTGTTGGTTGTATTGAATATCCCACGTAAACAACCGTAAAAATTAATCCATATAATACAAAGATCTTTTGAATACCTAAAAACCTGACAGCTATGTTGGTTAAAAAAAATTGCGAAAAAACAGTCAGGATGGCTACAGTCTGTTCAATATTTCCAAAAAACCTAATCCTGTCAGCGCTATCTTGAGACCACTCATTAATTATTGATATTGAAGTAATCCAATGAATTGTCATTAACCCCGTCCATAGATACATATAAATACCTATGTATCTAATTTGCTTGTTAGTAATAAGGTTACGAAAAGCGTCCACACTATCCCCTCCAACAGATTCAGTAATTGATTGCTCTTGTTTTGATCTATGTATCAAAAAGTTTCCTAGCACTAAAGCGAGGGCTAAAAAACAAACCGAAGATATTGAAAAAAGAGTTACCCCAGAGGTATTGATTGTTTCAGAAAGTGCTTTAGTAATGCCTGAACCCAGAAAACTCCCAATTGAGCCTCCTGCTGCAATTACACCATAAAATGCTTTAGATCGCTCTCCTCGAAAAATATTTATAACTAAGACCCAAAAAACAGAAACTACAAAAAAAGAAAAAACATTGCACCAAATATAAAAAAACCTTGAAAACCAAAGCGAATCATTTAGCTGAAAATACTCTGCTAACAATACAAAAAGAACCAAATTTACGATAAAGAATAAATACGAATAGTTGAATATACCTCTTAGATTATTTCTGGATGCAATCCAAGAATACACAGGGTTGATTGCTATCATTACAAAAGCCCCAAACCCCAAAAGTAAGGGAAGTATTTCTTCATTCTGAGCTGCCATATCATTTCTAATTGGCCTCAATATGTACCAAGAACTCAACACAAGAAAGAATAAACAAGAGGCAAGCAAAGAATTTAGGCTGAAACCTGAAAATAATTTTTTTGAGGTATTGGAGGAGATCATCTAATCTAATCCTCTTTACTGGTGGGTCGCACAGGATTCGAACCTGTGACCAATTGGTTAAAAGCCAACTGCTCTACCAACTGAGCTAGCGACCCATGATTATCCATAAAAAAGATGGCATTATTCCATATTTTCTAATATCTGCAAGGCTAATGACGCAGCAGGACTTGAGGGATACTTACTAACTACAAAACGATACTTACTTTCTGCTTCACGAACTCTATTTTGAACTAAATATATATCTCCTATTTTTTTGTGAGCTAGAGGTATTCGCCAGTGATCAGGAAAGGAGGTAGTTATAAAAAGGAAATTAAATAGTGCATCCTCTAGATCATTATTATTCATGCTTATTTCAGCCATCCAAAACGCACTGAGAGGAACCTTGTCGGGATCGTCAAAGTTGTCAACAATAAATTTGAATTCATTGTAAGAATCTGAGTAATTTTTATTGTTGAGATTTTTTAAGGCATTGTCATATATCTCATCTAAACTACGCTGATCATTTAAGCCTTCAAACTTAAATCCATCATTATTACGAGTATTAACATTTTGATTAGGATATTCTGAGTTTGTAGAATTGGAGCCAACTAAATCTTCCTCAAGCTTTTTAATTTTAAAGGACTGACTTTCAATTTCAGAGCGCAGCCGAGCAATTTCTTCCTCTAACTCTTGAATCTTCATAAAAAGAACATCCTCAAAGTCAGACTGGGAAAAAGTCAGAGGACAAATAACTATCGAGAAAAAAATTAAAAAGAAAACTTTCAAATCAAAGATTATTTAATTTCAACCCTTCTATTTTTGGCCCAAGAAGATTCATTAGAACCAAGAGCAGCCGGCCTCTCCTCTCCAAAACTTCTAACAGTTAATCTATTGGCGCTTATTCCAAGAGTTTTTAAGTAATCTGCTACAGCTTCAGCTCTTCTTTGACCAAGAGCTAAGTTATACTCTCTTGTTCCTCTCTCATCAGCGTGGCCCGCTAGAGTAATTGATAGTCTTTGATTTTCTCCTAATAGATCAGCAAGGCTTTTTAGAGCTTGAAGTGATTTACTGCTAAGTCTATATGAATCATATTCAAAATAAACGGTTGCATTTGCTAGTAATGCTTGTTCGGATGTAGATCTCTCAGCAGAAGAAGAAATATCTCCTGAAGAAATAGAGACCCCACGAACTCCCTCGTTGTTTACAGTTTCTGAAGATTTTTTTATAGAACTACAAGATGCAATAAAAAAAACTGTTAAAAAAATGCCTAGTGTTACTCTTGAATTTATCATAAATATATTTCCTTTACCTTATGTAATATGACCAAGCCGGCTCTCTAACTTTGCCATTTTTAATTGGGTACCTGAATTTAGCTCCGCTTAAACTGAAACCAGCCAATAAAGAGTCGGCTCCGTCTGTAATTGCATAGACTATCATATTCCCATTCGGAGCAACACTAGGTGACTCATCTAATTTAGCATCCGTTAGAGGCCTTAAAAATCTTTCATTAGCATATTGCAATGCAATCTGAAATTGCCCCTTATCGTTACGATGTACAAAAATCAAGCCATCATCATTGGGAAGATAACTTCCTTTAGCATTGTAAGAACCCTCAAAAGTAAGCCTTTCTGGGTTGTTGCGTAACTTACTCAGATTTAACTCATACAATTGTGGTCCCCCTGCCCGAGAGCTTGTAAACAATAATTTATCTCCTTTTGAAGACCATGAAGATTCGGTATCTATAGCAAAATGGTTTGTAATTCTCGTCAGGGCCTTATCCTTGAGTCTAAGAATGTAAATTTCAGCATTTCCATCATCATAAAGAGTTAGGGACAAGTATTTACCATCGGGTGAAAAAGCTGGGGCACTAATCTGAGTTCCTCTTTCAAGTACTCTTTCTCTTTTTCCAGATGAAATTTCCTGAATGTAAACTGCAGCTTCTCCTGATTCAAAGGAAACATATGCAACCCACTTTGAATCTCTTGACCATGTTGGAGAAATGATAGGCTGATCACTTTCTAACAAAATCTGTTCATTTGCGCCATCAGAATCTGCAAGCATAAGTTGAAAAAACTTTTCCCTGTTTTCAGTACGCTCAACTACATAGAGTAGTTTTGTAGCAGCAATACCTCTAATGCCTGTTATGACTTCAAAAATACCATCTGAAGCATAGTGAGCTAATTGTCTAATTTGATTAGGAATTCCAAAAATTTTTGATTCTCTGATGAGCTTTCCCTTTGATACATCAAAAACCCTATATTCAAGTCTTAAACCTGATTCCTCCTCTTTGAATAACTCAGTGATTGCTATGAAATCAATCTTCATTAATTTCCAGAGAGTAAATGGAAGCTCCGCATCTTTTACAGCATCTGATTCTGCCTCATTAATAATTGTAAAATCACCTGTTCTAACTAGATCTTGCTGAATAATATAATTTATAGTTGCCGCTTGTTCTTTATCAGATTCTGATTTTGCTATGATTCCCAACTTAAAGGGATTATTCGAGCCTTGAGTAATTTCGATCATTAATTGCGCTTCAGCAAAATTAACTAAAAAAAGTACAAAAAAAGTAAGTGTATGTTTCATGGATTAAAATTTAATATAAATACTTTGAATTCTGATTCATACATCTCATTTGTTAAACTTTCAAAGAAAGTAAACTTGTCCACTCTCTTGATTGCTGATAAACCAGAATTATCAAACCTTATGTTTCCACTGCTCTTATGTAATTGATAAGTTATTATCTTACCAGTCTTGTTAACTTTTAATAAAAATTGAGCTGATAAACCGTCCTGAATATTTATGGGTTTTCTCCAGGCTGCTTCAACTGTATCTATAATTTTATTTACAAAGTATTGAGTCGTTAATTCCTTGCTTGAATCTTGTGATACATCTTCCTTTACCTGTTCAACATCCGAATAAATCATCTCCATCGGAGAAAGAACTGGCACAGACAAATTAAATTCACTAACTCTACTCTCTAATACTTTATTATTAACAATTGGTTTTGGAGCAGAAGTTGTTTTTGGAGTTGCCTGAGTCTTCTCTTGAACCAATGAAACATTTATTGGGGCATGAATAAGAGTTTGAGAAGTTCCGAAATCACTAAAGTTGAGATAAGCATATATAAAAATAAATGCGTGTAAAAAAAATGAAAAAACTCCACTTTTCAGATAAGCGGGATTAGATATCATACCCAGTGGTCACAATACCAACATTTCTAATCCCAATACTTTGAATAGACGCCAAGGCTTGGGCCACTTTTTCAAAAGGAACAGAACGATCACTTTTGATTACAATTTCAATCTCTGGATTGGCATCGAAAATAAGTGAAACCTTAGAACGCAACTCTGAGAGAGACATAGGAAGTAATTCTTCTCCCAAATTCAAAAAATACTCTCCAAATTTATCAATAGACACCACTAGTGGTTCGCTCTCGATTGTCATTTTAGTTGTATCGGTTTGAGGCAAGTCAACGTCTACTCCTTGAATGAGCAAAGGAGAAAGAATCATAAATATGATTAGTAAAACTAGCATAACATCAATATATGGAACGACATTTATTTCAGAATGAAGACGTCTTTTATTAAGATCATTTTCGAGAATGTGCATTATTTCCTAGTTACCTCACGGTAGAGTATGCTTACCAGCTCTTCACCAAAAATAAGAAGAGATTTTATGTTTTTATCTGCCAGAGAAACATATCTGTTATAAGCTAGCAAAGCAGGTATTGCTGCAAAAAGACCTAATGCTGTTGCAACAAGTGCTTCAGATATTCCAGGCGCAACTGCGTTGATAGTTGCCTGAGTTGCATCTGAGAGGCCTACAAAAGAATTTACAATTCCTAGAACTGTTCCAAACAAACCTATATAGGGGCTTACAGATCCGATATTAGCAAGTAATTGAAGGTGCTTGTTAAAATTCTCTTCCTCTTTTGCAACTCTTACCTTAATAGATCTTT
This sequence comes from Gammaproteobacteria bacterium, assembly GCA_038108875.1. Lineage (GTDB taxonomy): Bacteria > Pseudomonadota > Gammaproteobacteria > Magnimaribacterales > D2472 > VMDH01. Next base: position 75,873 of record JAYNII010000002.1, read on the forward strand.
GAACACTATCTAAATCGTCAACAGAAATTACAGAATCCTGCTTTAATCGAGAGTATTCAAGCAAAGCATCTTGAAATACTCTTTGGGTGCTTCCGTAACGCTTGTTATCTGCATTAATTTTATGCAATGCCTCTAGATCCTTACTTCCCCAGAAAGTTTGATCAAATGACTTATTAACTTTACTAAGACTATTAAAAAACTGCCATCTTTCAAAAATAACAAGCCAAGAGACAATTGATGCAGAAAGCAAAATAATCATAACCAGTTGAACAATCAATGAAGCATCTAAGAACATTTGGATTAAATTTAATTCATTCATGGTTATATCCTATTAAGAAATGGTTGAGGAAATCCTACTGGTTTTCCTTGTCGACTGTCTATATAACATATTTCAACCTTAGCTTTTGCTAAAACGGTGTCTTCTCTAATAAGATCTTGGACAAAGACACACCTTGCTTTAGAGATTTTTACCACTTCTGATTTTATCAAAAGCTCGTCTTCAAGTTTAGCGGGCTTAATGTATTTAAGGTAAACATCTTTAACCACAAAAAAACCCTTACTATCTGTGCTTTGTAGAATGCCAATGTCATTTAAAAACTGACTTCTAGCTCTTTCAAAGAATTTAAGATAATTTGCATGATACACAAAACCTTGAAAATCGGTATCTTCAACAAAAACCTTTAAGTTAAATGGATTAATTTGTTGAGGTGTTTTCATGAGTCAAGATATCCTCTTGATAAAGTTCTCTAAGAACTTCTAAAAAATCATCCCACAACAAATCAATCTTTATGTTACTCGATAAGTTTGGGTTTAAAGTTGCGGCTGAAATCCTTACTTTTATAGGACGACGATTAAATTTATAGACAAGGGCAGAGAATTCTTTTTCTCCAGTTGCATTGGCAACCTGTTCCCACCACTCCTCTAATGGCTCAGAGCCTGTTCCATATCTTTTACATTCAAGGCACCAACGACCTAATTTTAGATCAGGGAGTTCTTTTGTTCTGGTTTGCTCTAAAATTCTTCTGACTGGATTCTTTAAATTTAGAGCGTCTTGCAATAAATTCCCTATCTCTCTTTCAAAATTTGCCCCTTTGGTTCTTGAATTAATTGCCACTATTCTTCAAAAAGATTGTCAGGAAATTCTATATTCGAAAAAACTTCTTGAACATCATCAATTTCTTCTATGTATTCAATTAATTTTATAACCTTTTCAGCTAGTTCATTATCTGCATAGATTAAAGTCTTCGGTTTCATAATTACTTGAGTTGATTCAATCTCAATACCCTTAGCTTTTAAGCCATCATTAACCTCATGCAATGCATTAGGGCGACAGAATACTTCTGCATCTAAACCTGAATAAATTAAGTCTTCTCCTCCTGCATCAATGACATGCTCAAGTAATTCTTCTTCAGGAAGTTGGGATTTTATATGAATAGATCCAATTTTCTCAAACAAATAGGCAACTGAGCCATCGGTTCCCAAATTTCCACCATATTTTGTGAAGGCATGTCTAACGTCTGCTACGGTTCGATTCCTATTATCGGTCATTGTTTCTACTAAAATAGCAACTCCACTTGGACCATAGCCTTCGTAAACTACTTCTTCAAGATTTGAGTTATCATCATTGCCTGCTCCACGTTGAATGGCTCTGTTAATAGTGTCCTTAGGCATGTTTTCAGCATTTGCTTTGTCTAAGGCAAGTCGCAATCTGGGGTTATCCTCTGGTAGAGGACCTCCGTTTTTGGAAGCAATAGTTATTTCTCTAATTAACTTAGTGTAGACCTTGCCTTTTTTTGCATCCTGTCGGGCTTTTCTATGTTTTATATTTGCCCATTTAGAATGACCTGCCATTAGTTTTCCTTGTTGAAGGTCGATCTAATATGCAGTTCATCTAGCTGCTGATCTGAAACAGTGCTAGGAGCACCCGTTAGAAGACAAGTAGCGCTTTGCGTCTTAGGAAAAGCAATGACATCTCTAATATTTTGTGTGCCAGTTAATAACATTGCTATACGATCTAACCCTAAAGCAATTCCCCCATGTGGAGGGCAGCCAGATTCTAGCGCACTAAGCAAAAATCCAAATTTCTCTTTTGCCTCTGATTTACTAATCTTTAAAATCTTAAAAATTTCCATTTGGGTTTCTGCATCGTAAACCCTAAGCGAGCCTCCTCCTATCTCATATCCATTTAAAACAATATCATAAGCGCAAGCCAGTGCAGATTCGGGATTGTCACGTAGGTCAGAAATCCCTCTTAAAGGTAAAGTAAATGGATGATGTAAAGAAGTTAGATTGCCGTCTTTATCTGTTTCAAACATTGGGAAATTTATTATCCATAAGGGAGCCCATTCATGAGTATATAAATTTAAATCTGAGCCAATTTTTCTTATCAAACTGCTCATAGATAAATTTACAGTGCCTGAGAGGCCTGCGCCAAAGAATATCAAGTCTCCCGTCTTAGCTTGTGAATACTCTAATAAAGCTTCAACACACCGTTTTGATAAAAATTTAAGTATCGGTGATTGAAGGCCTTCAGAAGAATTAATGTCGTTAATCTTAATGTAAGCTAATCCTTTAGCTCCTAGTTTGCCAACAAAATTAGTATATTCATCAATCTGGCTTCTTGTCAGACTATTCCCTCCAGGTATTTTCAATGCAACTACCCTACTTTTGGAATCATTTGCCGGATCAGAAAAAACCTTAAATTCCTCATTTTTAACTAGTTCATCAATAGCCTTGAGTTCTAGAGGAATTCTAAGATCTGGCTTATCAGATCCGTATCTATCGATTGCGTCTGCATAAGTTAACCTTGGTATTTCTTGAATCTTATAGTTAGCAAACATACTGAGGAGCTTATTTAGCATACCGCTTGCTAAAGAGATGATGTCCTCTTGAGAGATAAAAGAGGCTTCAATATCAATCTGGGTAAACTCAGGCTGTCTATCAGCTCTCAAATCTTCATCTCTAAAGCAACGCGCTATCTGATAGTATTTATCAAATCCTGACATCATTAAAAGCTGTTTAAATAGCTGAGGAGACTGAGGTAGGGCATAAAAATTCCCAGGATTTACTCTACTTGGTACTAAATAATCTCTAGCTCCTTCAGGAGTTGCCTTGGTTAGAATGGGCGTCTCAAATTCCAAGAAATTATTTTCTTCAAGATAGCGCCTAACCTCAGAGACAATCTTTGAGCGCTTTATAATTCTTTGCTGTGATTCAGGTCTCCTTAAATCTAAAAAGCGAAATTTCAAACGAACATCTTCATTGATATCTTGATGTTCATCTAAAGGAAACTGAGGGGTAACAGCTTTGCTAAATACGGAAATTTCTTCTGCGAAAATCTCTATTTCCCCAGTTTTCATTTTAGGATTTACAGTCTCCTTGGATCTCCCTTGAACCTTTCCTACGATACTTACTACATACTCGCTTCTACAGCCATCAGCAATTTTAAAAGCTTCTAGTTGATTAGGATTGAATACAACCTGAACAATTCCCTCTTTATCTCTTATGTCTAAAAAAATGACTCCTCCGTGATCTCTTCTCCTATGGAGCCACCCACATATGGTTACATTGGACCCTATATGTTTGGTAGTTATTTCCCCGCAATAGTTTGTTCTCATTTAACCAGCCTGTTTGTTTTCTTTAGGTGATTTCTCTACTTTATCATTTCCTGAGTCTTTCTTGGAATTTGACCCTGCTGAGGAATCCTCAGAACCTGATATATTTTTCTTATTTCCAGTTTTAAAATCAGTCTCATACCATCCGGATCCCTTTAATCTAAAGGCAGGAGCAGAAATTTGTTTTTTTAATTCCCCGCCGCATGCTTCACATGTTTTTAGCGGATCCTCAATAATTTTTTGCAAAATTTCAAATTCTAGGCTGCATTTTAAGCATTTATACTCATAAATAGGCATAAGTTCTCTAAAAAAATATAGAATTATAAACTAAATGGTGTAACCTCAATACTATGCTTGCTTCTAAAAATTTTGTACCCCTCATCAAAGACACTCCAGCCGAAGCTGAAGTTATAAGTCATCAATTGTTATTAAGAGCAGGAATGATCAGAAAAGTTGCATCTGGCATTTACAATTGGCTTCCTATGGGTTTTAAGACCTTAAAACTTATTGAAAATATAGTGCGTGAAGAAATTGCAAATACTGGATCTCAAGAAATATTTATGCCCATGGTTCAACCCAGGGATCTCTGGGAAGACTCCAAAAGATGGGATAAGTTTGGACCTGAATTATTAAGATTTAAAGATAGACATGACAGAGATTTTTGTTTGGGCCCTACTCATGAAGAAATTATCACAGACCTTATTAGAAATAATTTAAATAGTTACAAGGAATTGCCCCTTAGCTTATTTCAAATACAAACAAAATTCCGAGATGAAATAAGACCCAGATATGGAATTATGAGAGGAAGAGAGTTTCTGATGAAAGATGCTTATAGTTTTCATATAAATCTTGAATGTTTAAATAATACCTATCTGGCAATGCGAGAAGCTTACAAAAAAATATTTGATAGATTGGGACTAGCCTTCAAAATTGTTAAAGCAGACTCGGGAGCAATTGGTGGTGAAGTATCAGAAGAATTTCATGTACTTGCAGAGAGTGGTGAAGACACTCTGGCCTTTAGTCAAGAATCAGAAATTGCAGTAAATGCTGAACTATTAGTTAAAGAAAATGAAGACATAAATTCCTTGGAAGGAAAACTATTTCCTGGTTCCTCCGAGTTCATAAAATTAGCAAAGGGAATTGAAGTTGGTCATATATTCCAACTTGGTAGTGTTTATTCAAATAATATGAACGCAACTGTGTTAGATGAAAATGGGGAACGGCAAACACTTCAAATGGGATGCTATGGTATTGGAGTTTCTAGAATAGTAGCTGCATCAATTGAGCAAAATAATGATAAGAAAGGTATCATTTGGCCAAAAAGTATTGCTCCAGTACAAATATCTATTTTGCCAATTTTTAAGGAATTTTCTGATCAAAATTTTGTTTTTGCACAACAACTTTATTCAAGGCTTACAAAGGCGGGGCTAAGAGTCATGCTTGATGATAGACAAGAAAGATTTGGTAAGAAAATTACTGAATCTGAGTTGATTGGATCATGCTATGCTTTAGTTATTGGTAAAACATACAATGATCAAAACACTATCGAAGTATTAGCAAGAAATGGCACTAAAACAGAATTAAGAGATTCTGAGATTGAAAAATTCTTAATTAAAGCCTTTCAATAATTGAAGCGTTGGCTGTTCCTCCACCCTCGCAGATAGCTTGAAGCCCATATTTACCCTTGCGCCTTTGTAGCTCATACACAAGCGTAGTCATTAGTTTTGCTCCAGTTGCGCCTAGAGGATGCCCCAGTGCCATTGCGCCGCCATTAACATTTAATTTTGCTCTAAGAGCTCTAACTTCTATTTCCCAAGCTAGAGGAACAGGAGCAAAAGCCTCATTCACTTCGTAGAGATCAATATCATCAATAGATAGCCCTGCAGCATTGAGAACTTTTTTAGTCGCAGGAATTGGCCCTGTAAGCATAAAAACTGGATCATCTCCAACCACGCTTATTGCAACAAATCTAGCGATAGGGTCTGAAGAGATCTTCTTTAACCCAGCTTCATTGCAAACCATAATTGCAGCTGCGCCATCAGTAATTTGGCTAGCATTGCCAGCAGTAATCACACCCCCTTCAGAAACAGATTTTAAACCTGATAAAGCTTCAAGCGACGCATCATATCTAATGCCTTCATCTTTTAAAACTAGATCAGAAATGCCTTCAGAATTTTTTCCAGGAATTGGCAGGATTTCATTATCAAAATAGCCTTCCTTGGTTGCATTAGCAGCTTTCTGATGGCTTGAAAGAGCAAAAGCATCCAATGTTTCTCTACTTAATTTCCATTTCTTTGCAACCAACTCTGCTCCAGTGAATTGAGAAAAATATACTCCTGGGTATCTTTGCTTAATTCCTTCAGAATCAAATGGCAAACCATGTCCAGCTTCGTAACCATCTTTAATACTTGCTCCAATAGGAACTAAAGACATAACCTCTACACCTCCTGCAATTACAACATCTTGAGTTCCTGACATAACTGCCTGAACAGCAAAATGAATTGCCTGTTGAGAAGAGCCACACTGTCTATCGACTGACGTTCCAGGAACTGATTCTGGAAGAGATGATGAGAGAATAGCATTTCTAGCAATATTTCCAGACTGGGCTCCAACTTGATCCACGCATCCAAAAATAACATCGTCAACATCAGCAGGATTTACACCTGATCTAACTATCAATTCATCTAAAACTTTAGCGCCCAAATCTGCCGGATGCCATTTTGAAAGACTTCCATTTCGTTTACCGCCAGCAGTTCTAACCGCTGCCACAAGATAAGCCGTATCTGCCATATATCACTCCAAAGACAAGATATACTACATAATTTTTCTCTTTAAGAAAAATCTATTTTCTTGTTTTACCCTTAGGTGCTATGTATGAAGCTTTGATTTCTTTTAAAAGTGAATTTCTTATCTTTGCATTGTCTTTCAAGAATTGGCTTGCATTATTCTTTCCTTGACCAATCTTTTCACCATTATATGAATACCATGCTCCAGCTTTCTCGATAAGTCCAAGTTTTTGACCAAACTCAAGAATTTCTCCTTCAACATTGATACCCTCTCCATACATTATTTGAAATTCAGCAGATTTAAAGGGGGGAGCAACCTTATTTTTTACAACCTTAACTCTTGTTTCACTACCAATCACTTCTTCTCCATCTTTTACTGAACCAATTCTTCTAATATCTAGACGAACTGAAGAATAAAATTTAAGAGCATTTCCCCCAGTGGTTGTCTCAGGATTTCCAAACATTACCCCTATCTTCATTCTTATCTGGTTGATAAATATAACCATTGCATTGGATCTTTGTATGTTCCCAGTTATTTTTCTTAGAGCTTGTGACATCAATCTTGCCTGCAGACCTACATGATGATCACCCATTTCGCCTTCTATCTCCGCCCTTGGCGTAAGCGCAGCTACGGAATCTACAACTATTAAATCAACTGAGTTTGATTTTACCAGCATGTCAGTAACCTCTAATGCCTGTTCACCCGTATCTGGCTGTGATAGAAGAAGTTCATCAACATTGACACCCAATTTTTCTGCATAAGAAGGATCAAGTGCATGCTCAGCATCAATAAATGCTGCTGTACCACCCTCCTTTTGGCATTCTGCTATAGCTTGTAGAGTCAAAGTTGTTTTACCTGAAGATTCTGGTCCAAAGATTTCAATAACTCTTCCTTTTGGAAGTCCTCCGATACCCAATGCAATATCTAGTCCTAGAGATCCAGTAGATACAGCAGGAATATCAACAAATTCCCTTTCACCCATCTTCATAACCGTTCCTTTACCAAACTGTTTTTCAATCTGAGATAAAGTTTCGCTCAATTGTTTAGACCTATTTTCTTTAGTTTTATCATTCATAGTGAACTCCTACTGTATATTTATACAGTATAAAATAATACATACTTTTTGCAATTATTATTTGCTTTTTTTCTGCTAGCTAAAAAACAAAACGTTGGTAGAATCATACCTTAAATATTGATATATGACCTTTGTTGTTACTGAATCTTGCATAAAATGCAAACATACTGACTGCGTAGAAGTCTGCCCAGTCGATTGTTTCTACGAAGGGCCAAATTTTCTAGTCATTCATCCTGACGAATGTATTGATTGCGCCTTATGTGAGCCAGAGTGTCCCGTTGATGCAATATTTTCTGAGGATGAATTGCCAAAGGATCAGATCGAATTTATAGAAATAAATGCAGAGCTAGCAGAAATTTGGCCAAACATAACTGAGCAGATTCCTCCTCTTCCCGAAGCCGAAGAATTTAAAAACATCATGCCTAAAAGGCATCTCCTAGAGAGATAATTGTTATAAAAAATTTACTTTCGAAGGAGACAAAGGCACTCCTTGATGCCTAATTTGAAATCTTAGCATTGGTCTAGATGCTTCTGTTTGACCCAGGGATGCGATAATCTCTCCTTCAGAAACGCTGTCGCCTGGGTTAACTAAAATTTCCTTTAAATGACCATAAAAACTTAGATACTGGTCTTTGTGCTCTATAAGAATAATATTGCCATATCCAGGAATAACAGCGCCCGCTGCTACAACCTTCCCAGCTTTTGCTGCACTTATAGCTTCGCCACCATTACCCTGAAAAAATATCCAGCTACCTGAAGAAGATTTTTTAATACTCCTTTTGACTGGAAAACTCCAAGCAACAAACTGTTCAGATTTTGCTGTTTTATGAATTATGATTTTATCTCCTGGAAAGACAGTATTAGATCTAATGTTTGGATTGAGTTCTAAAATTTTTTCAATGGAAATATTGTTCTCTTTAGCAATGCTCCATAAGCTATCACCCTTCTTTATTGTATATATATCTCTTGATGAAACTGGTGGAGAAGATAGCTTTCTAAAAGTCTGAGTATCAGAATCTATGGTTTGGCATGCTGAAATACAAAAAAATACTGAAAGTAAAAAAATATTCCTCAAAATAATAATATTCCTGATATAAAAATAAGACCTGAAAAAAAATTGTCTAGAGATATTTGATGTTTGGAATAAATAACTAAGATTATTCTGGGTAAAATTATTAAAGCCAACAAGCAGCCCATCCCAAAAGGAAATAAAACCTCAAAATCAAGTTCAGATACTCCTCTTATAATTACCTCATAGAAACCTATAACAACTAAAATTGCGCTGCCAGAAATACCAGGAATAATAAAGAAGCTGAACGCTATTAAACCTGCTAAGAATAAAGAGATTGAGGAAATTGCAAAACCGCCGGGATTAAAACTTCCTAGCATAAAACCAAAGGTTATACCTGCAAAAACTGGCAATAAAGAACTGATAGAAAATAGGTCATTTTTGGAACGAAAAATAATCAAAAAAGCAATAATCAGCATTGCCACAGCAATCAGAAGATAGAAAATTTGTGAATAATTCTCAAAGATATACACTATGGTTTTAGAAAAAAATAAAACACCTAAAGCCATAAAAAAAATCAGTAAAAAAATATTTAAAATCTCATATTTTTTAAATTCTTGAATTGGTCTTTGCCAAAACCCAAAACTTGTTAGGACTTTTGCAGATAAAATGATGTGTTCATAAACTTTGAATAATAAAGCAACTGTGGAACCTGATACTCCAGGTATGAGTTCTGCACATCCCATGAATATTCCTGCAAAAATGTAACGAAGTTTGCTCATTATTTAGTCATCAACTGAAAGCCCTGTAAGCATTGGAACAAATGATACATTATCTAGTTCATGGCTTGAGTATTCATTGTCTTCTAATTTTGTATATACATTTAATTTTTGTTTTCCTGCAATTCCAACAGGCATTATTATCCTAGATCCAATATTTATTAGGTCTAAAAGATGCTCTTGGAAAATAATGGGAGCTGCAGCACAAATGATGCCATCAAATTTTCCTAGATCTGAAATATCACTCATCCCATCAGCATGCTTGATAAGAACATTTCTAATACCAATTGAGCTAAGATTTTGCCTACTCTTTATTACTAGCGGTTTAATCCTTTCTAATCCAACAACTTCATTAGCAAAGTATGAAAGAATAGCGCTCTGGTAACCACATCCAGAACCTATTTCAAGCAATCTATCAAACTTCTTTGATCCCTTAAGGTCTTTTATAAGCTCTTCTGTCATTCTTGCTACCGTGAGTGGTTGAGAAATAGTTTGTTTATGACCAATTGTTAAAGCTATGTTTTCATAAGCGCGTGAATGGAGTGCCTCATCTATAAAAATATGTCGTTTTACTTTATTAATAGCATCCAGAACTCTAAAATCTTTTATGCCTAAATTTAGTAATTCTTCAAGCATTTTTTCTCTTACTCTTGAAAATGTAAATCCAGATTTATTCATTTAATTCTATTTCCAAACCCGGCAAAACCGAGGTTGGATTATCAGTTAGAGAGTAATCAAGAAAAGAAATTGATACGAAGCCATTGTTGATTGCATGAACATCAGTATTTTCAGGGACGTCAGAGGGTATAGATGAAGGGCCAATTTGATAGATTAAATTTCTATCATTCTTCTTGATCAAATCTGGAAAAGATTGAGGTCGTATATTGTTGAGCTTTGTTATTTTGATTCCTCTAAATAAAGAACGTGTAATATCAGGAATATTAATATTAATAAGAATATTTGAATCTATTCTCATAGATCTGATTTTTAAAACCAAATTGCTGCTAAGGTCAGCAATAAAATTAACATCTCTGGGATTGTAAGATGCAACAGAAATTGCAATTGGAGGGAATTCTAAGCCCCTGCCTGAAAGCGCAGCTCCCACTGTTCCAGAATAAAATACATCGTTACCTAGATTTGCTCCTAAATTAATTCCTGATACAACTTGAGATATTTTTCCATGGTAAAGAGAAGTTAGACCCAAGTAGCTACAATCTGCTGGAGTTCCGTCTACTATGTAATAGTTTTCATCAACACTTTCTAAATAAATATCCTTTTTTAGTGAAATGCAGGCACTCATTCCGCTGCAATTTTTTCTTGGAGCAACGATTTTAATATCTGCTTGGTTTTTTAGCTTTAGAAATAGTTCTTGAATGCCTAGGGCATCAAATCCATCATCGTTAGTAAGCAATATAGCCATTATTTACAAATGGAGACTAAAGAAAAAACTGCAATTCCTTTATCATGTCCAACTCCTCCCAGTCCTTCAGTAGTTGTTGACTTGATAGCAATATCTTCAATTGGGAGCTCGCATAACTTTGAAAGTGATTTCTTTATTTCATCTACATAGGGACTTATTTTAGGTAGACCGCATACTATTGTGATTTCAATTTGTCTTAATTTATAAGTATGTTTTTTTAACAGAGTCATTGATTTGGTTAAAATAATTTTACTATCAAGATCTTTGTTACTATCATCGGTGTCTGGAAAATAGAATCCAATATCCCTTAAACCTATTGAACCCAAAATTGCGTCTGCTAAGGAATGAAGCAAGACATCTCCATCAGAATGGGAAATAATCGAATATTCTGATGGTATATCAACCCCTCCTAACCGGAATCCTGTTCCAGATTCATAGAGATGATAATCTATACCGCGACCAAATCGATTATCAATTGATGAGCTTGAAAAAAGATCAGCAGCGTATGTGATTTTTTTATTGGCTTCATCGCCATCAAAAAACTTTATTTTGTAACCATAAAATTCTAGTAATTGTGACTCATCTGTAAAATCAATTTCATCACTTAGCTTTTTTGTAAAAGAGTCTTGCAGAGGTATTTTTTTAAAAATCTGTGGAGTTTGAACTGCAAAAAAATTATTTCGATCAACTGGTTGCATCGAATCACCAGACCTGAGGCTATCAGAAATTGAAACTACAGGAATTGCACCATCATATTTGTACAGATGCTTAATTTGATCAATAATTGGATTAATTGAAAAAAATGGTCTGACTGCATCATGCACAATAATATATTCAATTTCTTCACTAACTAAGGCCAAACAATTGCTTACAGAGATCTGTCTAGTATTACCGCCTTTTATAATCTTAACTTTTTCATGATTTTCGAAAACTATTCGTTTGCAAAACATATCAGAGGGTGCAATAGCTAAGATAACTTCTTTAACAGCATAATGTGAAGTAAAAGAATTTACAGTCTGTTCTAAAACAGTTGAGCCTCCCAGTCTATAGTATTGTTTTGGGATGATTGATTTAAAACGTGAACCTATTCCAGCAGCTGGAATGAGGACTGCAATATTAGTTTGGTTCATCAGAGTGAAGAACCTTATTTGAAATGAAATGCTCTTCAGATTTTATCAAACCAAGTTTACCTCGAGCAAAAGCTTCAACATATAGATCCGAGTTTTGCATCTCTCTAATCTGACTTTCTAGATCACTATTTTGGCTCATAAGGAAATTTAGTTGTTTTTGCAGTTCCTGTTGCTCATTCCTGAGCTCTTGGTTAAGAGTCGCACCTTCACTTCCAATATACAAAGCCCAAAACAACCCTATTGATAAAAGCACAGAAATATAAGCAAAAAGCTTAATCCAGATTGAACTTTGCATATTTAATATCTGAAAAATCATTTTCTATCCAAAGCAATCTATTGTATTTTGCATTTCTGTCTGATCTACAAGGTGCGCCTGTTTTTATCTGCCCAACTCCCAGTCCAACCGCTAAATCAGAAATAGAAGTATCTTCAGTTTCTCCAGAGCGATGAGAGATTATAGAAGTAAAATTATTTTCTTTTGCCAAATTAATAGTATCAAGAGTCTCGCTAATAGTTCCTATCTGATTAATCTTTACCAATATTGCATTAGCAATTTTATCGTCAATACCTTTTTGTAATTCTTCTACATTTGTCACGAAAAGATCGTCTCCAACCAGGTTACATTTTGCGCCTAATAAATCTGTCAAGATCTTCCATCCATCTCTGTCATTTTCATCCATACCGTCCTCTATTGAGACTATTGGGTAAGAGTTAAGCAATTCATTTAAATAAAGTGCAAACTCAGTTGAGGTTAAAGAAGCTTTATCTCCTTGTAAGACATACCTTCCATTTTGATAAAATTCTGAAGCGGCGCAATCAAGGCTAATGGCAATATCTTCTCCAAATTCATAGCCAGCAATTTTAACAGAGCGCTCTATTAAATCTAAAGCTTCCTTATTGGAAGTTAAGTTGGGTGCAAACCCCCCTTCATCCCCTACAGCTGTTGAAAGCTTCTTTTGATGCAATTCTGATTTTAAAGCCTGATAAATTTCAGTACACCACATGACTGCATCTTTAAAAGAGTTAGCGCCAATGGGCATGATCATAAATTCTTGAATATCAATATTATTATTTGCATGCTCTCCACCATTTATGATGTTCATCATGGGTATTGGCAAATTCATAGTTAATTCTTTTGAAAATCTTTTTTTATAAAGTGAATTAACGTATTGAAACAATTGCATGTTTTGGCCGATAGCTGCCGATTTCAAAGACCCCAATGAAACGGCAAGAATAGCATTTGCTCCCAAATTAGCTTTATTTTTACTTCCATCTAACTCATTTAATAAGGCATCAATACCATCTTGGTTTAGAACATCTTGTCCAAATAGGGATTGATTGATAATTGAGTTAATATTGTTAACTGCTTTGGTAACGCTTTTACCATTAAAAGAACTCTCTTTATCTCTCAACTCAATTGCTTCTCTGCTTCCCGTTGATGCTCCACTGGGAACCATGGAGTAAGCAAATATTCCTGAATCTAGAGATGTTCTTGCTGAAACAGTTGGCACTCCCCTTGAATCTAAAATTTGAATAGCTTCTATCTTTGCAATCTTTGACATTTTAAGATTGATTTTTAATTAGATCATCTAAGGCTTTTAGTTCTTTTAAAACTATAGGAAGCTGCTCTAACGGTGTTGCGCAAGGCCCATCACATTTAGCCTCATCCGGATTTGGATGAGTTTCAAGGAAAATACCTGCAATTTTTTGAGCTACTCCAGACTTAGCCAAAGGAAGCATATAATCCCTCCTTCCTCCTGCTGCAAATCCTAAGCCACCTGGAAGTTGCAGTGAATGGGTTACATCAAAAATTACTGGGACATTTAAATCCTTCATAATTTGAAAATTAAGCATATCTACCACTAAATTGTTATAACCAAATGAATTTCCTCTCTCACAAATGATATTTTTTGAATTACCAGCAGCAACTGATTTTTTGATAACATTTTCCATTTCATGGGCTGCCAGAAACTGAGGTTTTTTAAATTGAATAATCTTATTGGTTTTAGCAGCTGCAGTGACTAAATCAGTTTGACGGCATAAAAATGCTGGAATCTGAATAATGTCGCATACTTCAGCAACTATATCAGCTTGAGAGGGTTCATGAATATCAGTTATTACTGGAACATCAAACGCCTCTTTTACTTTTTGCAAGATTTCTAAACCTTCTTCAATACCTGGGCCCCTATATGAATTTAATGAGCTCCTGTTTGCTTTATCAAAGGATCCTTTAAACACCCATGGCATATTTAGCTTAGCTGTATTAGTTTTGAATGCTTCTGCAACCTGCATTGCTAATGCTTCAGACTCTAAAACATTAACTCCTCCAATAATGCAAAGAGGTTTTTTATTGCTTATATGAAAATCTGCTAATTCTATGGAATTCATTTTTTAAGCTTAATTGATTTTTTTATAAAGTCATTAAATAAAGGGTGACCATCTCTTGGATTTGAAGTAAACTCTGGATGAAATTGACATGCTATAAACCAAGGATGAGTAGCAATCTCAATCATCTCAACTAGCTTTTTATCAATTGAAGTTCCAACAACTCTTAAGCCTTTATCAGAAAAAGAATCGTGAAAACTTGGATTCACTTCATATCTGTGGCGATGTCTTTCAATGATGCTGTCTTTTTTATAAAGTTTATAAGACAGGGATGTCTTGTTCAACATACATTCCTGGCCACCTAGCCTCATAGTTCCTCCTAAATCAGAATCTTTAGAGCGCCTTTCTTTTTTACCTGAAGCATTTTTCCATTCAGTTACCATTGCAATAACAGGATATTTTGTTAAAGGATCAAACTCTGTACTATTAGCTCCCTTAAGATTCAGAACATATCTTGAATACTCGATAATTGCTATTTGCATCCCAAGGCAAATTCCAAAATAAGGAATGAGTTTTTTTCTTGCATAATTACATGCAAGTATCATCCCCTCTATACCTCTCTCACCAAATCCTCCTGGCACCAAGATACCATCCGAACGTGACAATAAACTTGTAATTGATTTTTTTGTTATCTTGGAAGCATCTACAAAATTTATATTCACAGCTGCATTATTAATAATACCTGCATGATCAAGGGCTTCGTTCAAAGATTTATAAGAATCATGCAAATCAACGTATTTGCCAACCACTGATATAGTTACTTTACGTTTAGGGTTTAGTTTTGCTTTAACGACTTTTTTCCAATCATCTAACTTAGGTTTTCTTTTTTTAGATAGCCCGAGCTTATCTAGCAGCAAAGCATCAACTCCTTGATCATGGAGAAGCAAAGGTATGCTATAGACCGTTTGTACATCTTGCATAGAAATTACATTCTTTGGATCAACTGAGCAAAATAGGGCTATCTTTTTCTTTTCCTCATTAGGAATTTCATCTTCCAATCTGCAAATCAAGCAATCCGGCTGAAGACCTAAAGATCTAAGCTCTTTTACAGAATGTTGGGTAGGTTTGGTTTTTAACTCTCCAGAAACTTTAATAAAAGGTACAAGAGTTAAATGAGCTATGGCAGTTGCATTTGATGGGAGTTCTATAGTCATTTGACGAATGGCCTCAATAAAGGGTTGGCTTTCTATATCTCCTACAGTGCCACCAATTTCAACAATTGCTATATCAGAGCCGCTAGCTCCCTCTTTGATCCTTCTTTTGATTTCATCGGTGATGTGAGGAATAACCTGAACAGTTCCTCCAAGATATTTCCCTTTTCTTTCATTTTTAATGACCTGTTCGTAAATCTTTCCCGCTGTAAAATTATTCTTAGATGAAGCTTGAAACCTAACAAATCTCTCATAATGTCCAAGATCCAAATCTGTTTCTGTGCCATCATTAGTTACAAAGACTTCTCCGTGTTGAAAAGGGCTCATAGTGCCCGGATCTACATTTATATATGGATCTACTTTAATTAACGTGACCTTAAAACCTCTCGATTCTAGGAGTGTGCCAAGTGATGCAGCAGCAATTCCCTTCCCAAGTGAAGAAACAACACCACCAGTGACAAATACGAATTTTTTTTGAGCCATCTTCTTTATCTAGATGGGAATACAGAATAACAGAATATGTTATTAATAAAAACTAATATTATGTTAATCACTAAATAAGGGTCTTGATAGATCTGCCCAGTCAATGTCTCCATCAGAAGGGCTATCTTTGAATTGCAAAATCCCAAGTTCATCAAATTTTTCTTTTACGCTGTCGGTTAATAAACCAATTCTTGAAAGGTTTGGCATTACCCTCTGAAAAAGCAGTTTTTGAAATGTCTTAAAGATTTCAGATTCCATCTGAAAAGCTCTTGCCTCATTAACATCCCATCCAAAATATTCATAAACATCAATCGATAACATTCTTTCTTTGCTTAAATAGCAAGCTTCGTAAGCGAATTGAGCCCTTTCTTCTTTTTCTTTGTTGGTAAGTGTCTCTACGAACTCTTCTAGATAATTGACTCCAAAAGTAACATGTCTAGCTTCGTCCCTTATGATAAGACCCAACATATCATATAAAACAGGATCTCTGGCTAAGTTTCTAGAGGATTGAAAAGCAGCCAATGCAAGCCCTTCAATAATTAACTGCATTCCAATAAATTTTAGATCCCATCTGTGATCAGTTAATATTTTATCTAGAATTGATTTAAGAGCATTGCCAATTGGATACATGAACCCAATTCTAGTTTGGATATATCTATTGAATGCCTCTACATGCCTTGCCTCATCAAAGGTTTGGGAAGAAGCATATAATTTTGATTGATATGTCGGGGCGCAAGTTGCAAGTTGAGAAGCTACCAATAAAGCTCCTTGCTCTCCGTGTAAGAACTGGCTCATGCTCCAAGAATTCCTATGCTTAAGAAACTCAACTTTTTTTTCATCAGGCATCGCTTGGTACGCGGGAAAATCATCCCAAAATACCGGCACAGGTTCTTTAATAGGCTCTATAGGTCTTTCCCAGTCAACATCGAGTTCAGAATTCCAATTAAGCTCCTTACCCAATTCATACAACTTTTTAATTCTATTATCTTGATCGGTGTAATCCCAGTTATAAGATCCTGTTAAGGGAGTGTTAAAAATTTCTGCTATATCTTGAACATGTTTCTTAGTTAAGTAGGGCTCAAGATCATCTTGAAAGCGAACATTTCTTGGAGACTCTTTTAATCTTATTACTTCCATCTTATTTTTTCCTAATCACACGATGAGTAATTTTGGTCATTAATTCATAGGATATTAAATCATTATATGCAGATATAGAATTTATGCTATTTTCTGGAGACCAGAGAACAGCCCAATCGCCCTCTTTAACATCGCTCGTACCAGTAATATCTGCAGTTATTAGATCCATTGATACTCTGCCTAAAATCTTACACTCTTGAGAATTAATAAGAACTGAAGTGCCATCTATAGCTGTTTGGGGATATCCATCTGCATATCCGCAATAAATAACTGCAATCTTTTTATTTTCTTGTGCTGTATATCTACCTCCATACCCTATTCTTTCACCCTTTCTTAAGGTTCTGATAGAAATTACTTTACTCCTAAAAGTCATAGAGGTTTTAAGATATTTATCTGGAAATCCTCCGTACATTGCAATACCACATCTTACCCAATCGAATGCATATTCCGGAAAATGCATAACCCCTGCGGAATTTAAAATACTTTTTTTCGTTTGATTGAAAGACGAAGCCAAATCATCAAATAAATCAAATTGCTTAGCATTCATTTCATCTTTTGGAGAATCAGCACAAGCAAGATGACTCATCAAACAATTTTCCACTCGATTAAAGTCTAAAAGTTTTATTGAATCCTCTATCTCAAATCCTAATCTATTCATGCCAGTATTAAATTTCAACCATAAATTTAGTTTTGAATTAAATTGTTTGGCCAGCTCGTATTGAGAAAAATCGTGTATCACTAAAGAAAAATTATTTTGATTAGCTATTTTGAAGCCTTCTTCATTATAGAGGCCCTGCATGAGCAGAACTGGTTTAGAAGAATATTTCCTGATCGCAAGCGCCTCATCTAGCCTTACTACGCCATATCCGTCTACACATGCATCTAATTCTTCTACAAAATCTTTTAGCTCATGACCGTAGGCATTTGCTTTAATAATTGCCATAAAAGATGTTTCTTTGGAGATCAATGTTTTTAAATAACAAATATTATTTTGAATAATACTCAAATCAACTATAAGTTCAGCCTTGGGCTCAATCATTTATAGGGATCATAAAAACTATCGACAGCAAAATTTTCAAAACGAGTGAACTCTTTTAAGAAGGTAAGATCCACTGTTCCAATAGGACCATTTCTTTGCTTGCCAATAATTATCTCAGCCTTGTTACCTTCTTCAGAATCCTCGTTATAAACTTCATCTCTATAAATAAAGAAGATTACATCTGCATCCTGTTCGATAGCACCTGAGTCTCTTAAATCTGCCATCATCGGTCTTTTATTTGGTCTTTGTTCTACTGCTCTATTCAATTGCGATAAAGCAATCACTGGAACCTCTAGCTCTTTCGCTAGAGATTTAAGCGATCTAGAAATTTCGGATATTTGATTCACTCTACTTTCTGTTGAGCCTGGAAGCTGCATAAGCTGAAGATAGTCAACAATAATGAGTGCAAGCCCATGCTCGCTTTGTCTATAAACCCTTCTGGCACGAGCCCTTATCTCCATGGGTGATAAAATTGAACTATCATCAATTAATAAAGGCAGATCTCTTAGTTCAGCAGATGATTCCATAAACTTTTGTAATTGGTCGTTTGATAGGCGTGCTGACCTTACATCCTGCTGATCAATTTTTGCGTGACTCGCTAATAGTCTCGTGGTAAGTGATTCGGCTGGCATTTCCAAGCTAAAGACTAGTACAGATCCCTTTATATCCTTATTCATCAACATGTTTTCAGCTATATTCATTGCAAAAGAAGTTTTTCCCATGCTGGGTCTGCCTGCAACAATAATTAGATCTCCTTTTTGGAGACCTTGTGTTTTTTTATCAAGATCTTTATATCCTGTCGACGAACCTAGCAATGAAGAACCTTTCTTAGAAAGTTCATTTAATCTGTCCATTGATGAACGAATTAATTCTTTTAACGGTAAAATTGAAGATGCGGTCCTACTCGCCTCATCATTTAATGAAAATATCTTACTTTCAGCTTCATCTAATAATGCTGCAGCGTCTTTACCTTGAGGATTTTTAATTAATTCAGCTATTTCTGAATTAATATGTAATAACTTACGCGCAATAGACTTTTGCCTAATAAGTTCAGCATAAGCTTCTAAATTAGCTGCAGAGGGTGAGGAGGCTGCTAATTCAACCAGATAATCTCTTCCCCCTGACCTGCCTAAAAGATTTTTACTATTTAAGCGTTCTGAAACTGTTATTGGATCAAGTGGTTTATTAGAATTAACCAATTCACCCATTGATTCAAATATATGTTGATGATCTCTTCCTTCAAAATCAGCATGGGTAATTATCAAACTCACAGAATCAAATCTCTCAGTTTCAAGCATCAAACCGCCTAACACGGCCTGTTCTAGATTCCTAGTTTGATTAGATATTTCTATAGATTCAGGCATAGGATACGATTTTCACACCATATCCAAAAGTTGACAACTATTCTGCGCTTACAATTACAGTTATTTCTGCAGACACTTCGGGATGCAAAGTCAGAGTAACTAAAAATTCTCCAACCTCTTTGAGCGCACCGTCAGGCAATTGAACCCAACTCTTTTCAATCTGATGGCCTGCCTTTTCTAAAGCTGAGGTTATTTCTCTTGTTCCGATTGAGCCGTAAAGTGTTCCTTCTTCGGTAACTTGTGCAGCAATATTTATTTTAGTGCCAGAAATTGAATCAGCTATAGACTGCGCTTTAGTAACTAAATCAGCTGAAGCTGCAGCTAACTCAGCTTTTTTGCTTTCAACAAATTCTAAATTTACTTTTGAGGCAAACATTGCTTTCTTTTGAGGAATTAAAAAATTTCTGGCATAACCAGACTTAACATCCACAACATCGCCTATCTCGCCAAGATGGATAACTTTATCAAGAAGTATTATTTTCATAAGATTTATCTATGTTGATCAGTGAATGGGAGCAAGGCTAAAAATCTGGCAATCTTGATAGATTGAGTAATTTTACGTTGTTGAGCAGCTGTTACACCAGAAACTCTACCTGGCATAATCTTTCCAGTTTCGGTAATAAACTGCTTCAATATATCCAGATTTGTATGATTGAATTGTTTTGGTAATTTTAACGGTTTCATCAATTATTCCTTAATCTCAGAATCGCTTGTTTCGAGATCATTACTAATATCTAAAAAATCATCGGAATCGCCCGACTCAGAAAGTTCTTCCTCTTCTGAACTTAAATTATCTGATTCATGAAGTGCTTTTTTCTTAACAGCTTTTGGATGATCATTAGACTTTTTAGATTGAGCTTCCAAAGCATCTTGCTTTGCTTTATTAGCAAGTTTTGCTTCAGCTCTTTTATTAGCTTCAATGGTATCCTCTGTTAGGAAAGAATTGGCAAGCGTATGAGTTTCAACTTTTTGCAAAAAGTATCTAAGCAAAGAATTATCATATTTAAGCTTGTTTTCTAAATCGCTGACTGAAGAAGGAGCACCGGTCAATTGATAGATTATGTATAAACCTTTGTTATTTTTTTTTATTGGGTAGGCAAGAAATCTTTTACCTATATTTTCTGTAAAAGCAATTTTAAAACCCAAATCGGATAATGATTTCTCAAAACTTTCTTTAAAAATGTCAAATCTAGACTCTAAATCTGGTTTAACAATAAGAGTTAATTCGTAGTTGTTCATGTTTTTCCTTTTGGTTAATTAGGCTGCTTTGCAACCAAGGAACGGGAATTATAAACAATATTTTTTTTGGATCAATAGTTGTTTCTTAGCCACCCGAAAGCTTTTTGAAATAAAGATGTGTTTTGCTCGAGAGCATATCCTTGTTTAAGTCTATCAAAACCATATCCCAACAATCCTAATGAAGTAGCATAAATAGGATTTTTTAAAATTGATTCCATACCAGTAAAGTTTTCTGGGTTACCAAGGCGGACACTGGTTTGAAAAATTGATTCAGCTAATTCGATAGCTCCTTCAATCTGGGAGGTTCCTCCAGTTAAAACAATTCCAGCAGGTATCTTATTTTCAAATCCATTTCTTTCAATTTCTGCCTTAACAAGCTCAAAAAGCTCGACATATCTCGGTTCAATTATTTCAGCTAGCGCTCTTCTAGAAAGATCCCTGGGAGGCCTTCCTCCAACTCCAGGAACAGCAATTACTTCATCATCTTTTGTAAAGTCTGAAACTGCACATCCATACTTCTGTTTGATTTCTTCGGCTTGAGGAGTTGGGGTTCGCAGAGCAACTGCTATATCACTTGTAACTTGATCTCCAGCAATTGGAATAACGCCTGTAAAAGTTATTGAACCATTATTAAAGATTGCAATATCTGTGGTTCCTCCTCCAATATCTACAATACAGACACCCAGTTCCTTCTCATCGCCTGATAAGACTGAATAAGAACTCGCTAATTGCTCCAATACAAAACCATCTATACTAAGACCACTCCTTTTGACGCATTTCTCTATGTTTTGTATGGCATTGGCAGCACATGTTACGAGATGAACATGAGATTCCAACCTTACTCCAGACATGCCCAAAGGCTCTCTAATGCCATCCTGGTCATCAATTACAAACTCCTGAGGTAACACATGTAAAACCGTCTGATCTGAGGGAATTGCAACAGCTTGCGCCGCTTCGATTACTCTATCAATATCATAAGATGTTACTTCTTTATCCTTGATACCAACAATACCATGAGAGTTCAAGCTTCGAATATGATTCCCGGCAATACCCACATAGACATTTTTGATCTTGCCTCCAAAAGAAGACAGTGCCTGTTCGACCGATTTTTGGATGGCATCTGTGGTTGCATCTATATTTACTACTACCCCTTTCTTTAGTCCGCTTGAAGGGTAACTACCCATTGAAACAACCTCAAGAGAATGAGAATCAATGGTCTTAGCAATTAGGCAAACAATCTTAGAAGTACCTATATCTAAAGCAACTAATACATCTGTATCATTTTTAAGATTATTTTTTGGCATAGCTCAGGGTGATTCCATTCATATTTCTAAGATCAATGATACTAGGATTTAGTTTCATTCTAAATATGTATATTAAAGCTTCTTGATATTTTTGATATATATCTTCGTTTATGATGTTTCCCATCTTTATAACTGAAAGATTAGTTGTCACTTCCCAGCCAGCTCCATAAACATATCTTATTTCCTCAAGAAAATGTTCATTCTTTAAAGATGCATCTAGAAACAACTCATGCCAGACAACCCATTCAGATAATTTATCAAAAGGAGCAGAAATGGTTGGTAAATCTATAAATTTACCTGTTGAACTAAACATATTAAGATTTTTATCAATAAAATAGGTATTCTCCCAATTCAATAGAGGATTTCTGGTATTGATAAAAAGCCTCGTATTCCCTAATCTTTCTTTCTTTAGGTAAAAGCCCTCAATCCAGTCTTGTTTAACTAAAACTTCTTTTATGTTTTGAATGCTATTAAGATTAATGTTGTCAAGCTCTTTAATGAAATTTATCTGAGATTCAAGAAAGAGTTCAGCATCAAAATCTATCAAAAGTGAATTATTTTTTGAGCACCCAGAAATAATTATTAACAAAAATAGCCAACGGTTCACTTTCATATACTAATAATTTTTTTTACCAACTCATCAAATCCTAGGCCAGCATAAGAAGCGGCCTTAGGAAAAAGACTATGACTTGTCATTCCAGGCACAGTATTAATTTCAATAGCATAAAAAGAGCTGTCTTTTGCTTGTAAAATATCTACCCTTCCCCATCCACTGCAACCGCAAATATTGAAAGCGTTAATGGCAAGATTTTCTATGGCCTCATTTTCTGAGGAATTTAAGTCAGCTTTCTTAATAATGGTTTTATTGCTGAGATACTTGGCATCATAATCATAAAAGGCATTAGGAGATTTGATCTCTAGCACTGGTAAAATTTGATTGTCTAAGATCCCTACTGTAAATTCTTTAAATTTTATACCCTCTTCAAGAAGAAATTCTTGTGATACATTTTTGATCAAAGTTTTGGCTGTTTCAAAATCTTGTTCAGAAGAAATTTCAAAAGTATCTATGCTTGAACCATCTGCTACAGGTTTTAAGAAAAAATAATTATCCTTAAAAAAACTTTTTGGGTAATCAAAATTTAAAATGTCATTAGCAATTATACTCACAGGAGTTGCAAGACCTTTTTCTCTAAGTAAATTTTTAAAGGTATTTTTATTCCAGGTTTTTTCACACCCCTCTTGATTGGAGCCAGTATAATTAATTCCTAATTTACTTAGCTCTCTTTGCAAACCCCCTGATTCTCCTTCAAATCCATGCATGGCAATAAAGATCTTGTCATACCTTTTTAATTTACTTAAATCATCTAAATCAAGATAATCTATTAACTCACAATCAAATCCCTGTTTAATAAACGAATTGAATATATTTTGACCAGATTCAAGAGATATCAACCTCTCAGATGAAGACCCTCCAGTTAAAACCCCAATGCTAATATTAATCATATTCTCTAATTAATTTTGCAATATCTGCAATGGTTCCCGCTCCTTGGACTAAAAGAATGTCGAATAAGGAAGCTCTTTCTGAAAGAACTTTATTAATGCTGCCGCGGTCTATAAGAAACGCCTTCCCTTTTAATTTATTTATCTCATTTACAAGTTTTTTTGAGTTAACGCCCTTCAAAGGCTTTTCAGAAGCTGGATAGATTGGAAAAACATGTACCTCAGCAACCTTTGCAAGCACTCTTGAGAAATCTCTTAAAAGTTGCTTAGTGCGAGTAAATCTATGAGGCTCAAAAAACATACAAATTTTCCTTGTCCCAAATTTCTGATATGCAGCATCAATCGTTGCATTGATCTCAGCAGGATGATGTCCATAATCATCTACCATAATAATTTTTTTATTATTTATCCTTACAATGTGTTCCTCAAATCTTCTGGAAGTACCTTTAAATTCCTGAATCGCCAATTTAATTGAATTTTTAGATAAGCCTTCCTCAAGAGCAGTTATGGCTGCCAAAGATGAATTTAAAATATTATGCTTACCAAACAATGGGGTTTTAAGAGATAAAACTGTTTTATTGAAAGACTTTATTTTAAATGTTTGAAACTTATTTTTGATTGATAGATCAGAAATAATGTAATCATTTGTTTTTTTAAAACCTACCTTTATATTTCTTCTTTTAACACTTCTTAAGATTTTTATTAGGTTTATATCATCTCCGTTTATTACAGAATGTCCGTAAAAGGGAATGTTTCTTAAAAAATGTTTAAAAGCCTTATGTAAATTATTAAGATTATTTTTGTAAAATGATAAATGATCATTATCGACATTTATAACAAGAGCAACATCAGGGTGAAAGTGTGAAAACGAGCCATCGCTTTCATCTGCCTCAAAAATCATAGTATCTCCCTTGCCAAGATTAGAGCTTTTGCCACCACTAAGTATTTTTCCTCCGACAGCATAGGTAGGATCTTTGCCTGCTTTAATAAATATTTCTGCTAACAGGCTTGTGGTTGTAGTTTTACCATGGCTACCAGCTATAGCTATGTTTCTGTAGCCGGTAATAATGCTACTTAACATTTGCGCCCTTGGGACTATTGTTAAATTCCTTTTTCTTGCCTCAATTAACTCAGGGTTGGTTTTTTTAATAGCTGAAGAATAAACAACAATTTGGGCATGCCTTATTAAATCTGGTTTATGACCTTGTTGAATTGATGCCCCCTCTTTTTCTAATTTTAGTAATTCATTAGTTATAGTTACATCACTCCCAGAAACAATAAAACCTTTTTGAAGGAGAATGGATGCAATACCGAGCATACCAGACCCACCAATCCCAATCATATGAACTCTGTTAGTTAATCCTAATTTTCTATTACTACCCATTTTCTAAAATACTTTCTAAAATTTCATGTTCAGCAGAATACCTACTTGCTTCTATCTTTCTGAATTTTTTGAAGCCAAGATTTATAATCATATCTTCAAGAATTAATTTAAGTTTATTAATGTCCTCTTTTTCTTGAAAAATCAGCCCCATACCATTATTGCAGTAATACTCAGCATTAAATAATTGATGGTTATCAATTGCAGAAGGCAAAGGAATAATTATCCCAAATTTATTCAGCATTATGAGTTCTGAAATTGTCAAAGCACCAGCTCTGGAAATAACAAAATCTGACCACTGCATGACACTTAATGGATCCTCCACAAATTCTAGAACTTCAACATTTTTAAAATTTTTGTATCTAGCCTGAACTTTCTCTCGGTAACTTTTACCAGATTGATGAATGATCTTAATTTGCTCAGGGAAATTACTTAATAAATTTGGGATATTGGAATTAATAAATTCCGAGCCTAGACTTCCTCCAGTTACATAAATATTTAGCTTGCCAGTATCTTTAGAATTTCTCTTTTGATCATAAGTACCAACAGGATTTCCAACTAACTTAGCCCTAGGAATAGAATCATGATGCAGGGGTAGACCCAAAAAATTAATCCTTGCAAACCTACTTAAGACTTTATTTGCTGAACCTAGGACAGTGTTTTGTTCATGGGTAAATAATTTTTTTCTTAACAAAATTGCTGCAATTCCTACTGGTATTGAAATATAGCCTCCAAAAACAATAATTAGATCTGGTTTAGATCTTAAAAAGATATATAAGCAAACAATAGTTGATGCGCTTAAATTTATAAGAGCTCTTAACGCATAAAGAATGTTTTTCCCTCTTAATCCAGTTGCTGTCAAAGAATAGAATTCAGCATTGATTTTGAGAGCGTATCTCTTTTCAATATCCCTAGCACCTCCAACCCAAATAATCTCATTGCCGCGAGTTTGAGCATGTTTTGCAAACCTATACGCTGGTAAAACGTGACCTCCTGTTCCAGCTGCAGCAACAAGAATCCTTTTCATCTAAATATTTGCTCTGTTTTCAAAACTAATTCTTAAAGTAATACCTATCATGGTCATAAAGATGATCAAGCTTGCTCCGCCATAACTAATAAATGGAAGAGTTAAGCCCTTCGTAGGTAGGAGTCCAATATTGACACCGATATTAAACATGGTTTGAATGGATATTAAAATAGCCACTCCATAACAAAACAACCCTTGAAAATATCTATTCAAGTTAAAACATAAATTAGCCTCTTTAAGCAAAGAAATTATTAGAGTAAGAAAAATTCCAATTAGAAGAAGCCCTCCAAACATTCCAAGTTCTTCAACAATGATAGAGAATATAAAGTCTGTATGAGGCTCTGGAAGATATAAATTTTTTTGAATGCTGGACCCTAGCCCCACTCCAAAAAACTCACCCCTACCTGAACCAATTAATGCATTTGAAAGCTGCCATCCAGAATCCATAAATGTCTCAAATGGATCTATAAAACTAGTAAGTCTCGCTACTCTCCAGGGCGCCATAAAGATTGCAGTAGCTCCCAACCCAAAAATGGTAATTGAAAGCATTATGAATTGAGATATAGAAATCCCTGCAAAAAATAGAACAATGACTGCAATCATACACAAAATTAAGGTTGTCCCAAGATCTGGTTGTGCCATAACTAAGGTAGATATTATTGATAAGATAAATAAAGGTCTTAAAAATCCAGCAAAACTTGATAATTCTTTTTTTCTTCTCAAGCAATATCCACAAATATAGATTAATAGAGATAGTTTTACTAACTCAGAAGGTTGCAGCTTTATAAAGCTAAGATCAATCCATCTTCTTGATCCATTTACCTCATATCCTATCCCAGGAATAAAAATTACAATTAATAAACTAATTGAGATAATTAAAATTAACCAATCAAATCTTGCATATAAATCAGATGGGATAAATGAAGTTAAGAAAATTGTAAAAAAACCAATTAATATAAAAATAATATGCTTAAAGCCAAAGGTGAAAGGATTGTTTGTCAACCATTCTGCAACGAAAACGCTTGATGAGAAAACCATAATCAAACCAAATCCAATTAATAATAAGAATGGAAATGCTATGGATAAATTTAATCGTTCCATTAAATTAGTCCAGAATCTCTAAGGAGGTTATTAAATTTTCTACCTCTATCAACATAGTCAAGGAATTGATCCTTACTTGAACAGCCTGGGCTGAAGAGGATGGTAGCTTCAGTCAACTTTTGAAGCTTAATTTCTTTTACTACTTCTTCTAAATTATCAAATAATCTTTTTGAGGAATGATTAATTTGTTGGTGTATTCGTTCTGCATCCTTACCATAGATGAGGCATTGAGAATTAACATCCAAATCTAGCAAAGATTCATCAAATTTAAGCCCCTTTGAATCACCTCCTAGAATAAGAATAAAGCGATCATGAGATCGCCTAAACTCTTTTATTGCAGCATACGTTGAATGTGGGTTGGTAGACTTGGAATCATTTACTATTAAAATGCTGTCTGACCTTACAACTTCCATCCTAAATTCTAAAAACTTTAAGGAGTCTAAATTGATTGGCCAGGGAGCTGAAACTTTTTTTCTTGTAACCACCTCATAAATAGCTGCCAAGGCAAATAAAATGTTGTCAAGATTAGCCTTTGAGAATCTTTTGTTTGAAATGCCAATAACTGTATCTCGAAATACAAACTCTGTACTCTCTTTAACAATATTAAAGTTAAAATCTTCAGAATTAATACTTCTACATGAATTAACTTCTTCGAGCAGAGGATAAGTCTGGTTATCTAGTTTGTTGAATAAATAAACCCCTTGTTTCTTTAATTTTTTTTGAATGCCCCTCTTTGAATCTAAATACTCTGAAATAGTGGAGTGTTGATCCAAATGATCTGCTGAAAAATTAGTAAAAATACTAATATCTAGTCCTAGATTTTCTGAAAATGAACTGTAAGAAGAATCTTGGAGTTGAAAGCTTGAAAGTTCAATGATTAATACTTCATTAGTTGAGCTTTCAAAAAAGCTATTGAGCATGGGTTCACCAAAATTACCAATAATTCGGTTTGGAATATTTAATATATTTAGGAGCTGGCTTAGAAGATAACAGACGGTGCTCTTTCCATTGGTCCCCGTAATACCTATAGAGAAGCTCTTTGTATAACTCAATAAAAGATTTAATTCACTCTTAATTTTTTTGCTGGGGATTTGGATATTAGATCTATTAAATCCAGGGGTAAAATACAATTCGTCGGCTTCCTCAATAGCTTGCATGACAGATTCTTTGCCAAATAAAACAGATTTAAGAAATGAATCTGAGCTTCTTATCTCAAAATTGATTTCTTCTCTGGTATCTACGATTGAATGAGGAATTTTTAAGAAATTAAGGAAGTTGTGAATAGATTTGCCAGTTTTAGTTGCCCCAACTATTACTACCTTAGCCAAGGCATTACCTAATCTTAAGTGAAGCTAGAGCAAACAGTATTAACAACAAGGTAATAATCCAAAACCTAACAATAATTTTTGGTTCTGGCCATCCTTTGAGTTCAAAATGATGGTGAATAGGAGCCATTAAAAAAACTCTTTTCCTTCGAATTTTGAATGAAGTTACTTGAATAATCACGCTCATTGCTTCCATAACAAAGACGCCAGCCATAATTGCAAAAACTACTTCATGTCTTAGCAATATAGCTATACATCCAAGAATTGCTCCCATGGTTAAAGATCCAACATCACCCATAAATACTTGAGCAGGATAAGTGTTAAACCATAGAAAACCAATGCCAGCGCCAATCATCGAGCCACAAAAAACAATCAATTCACCAGAGTTTTCAATGTAGGGAATATATAGGTAATTAGCAATAATAGTGTTACCAGAAGCGTAAGCAATAATGCCTAGCGCTCCAGCAATCAAAATTACAGGAAGAATAGCTAATCCATCTAAACCATCGGTTAAATTTACTGCGTTAGATGAACCTACGATGACAAACCAGCTTGAAAGAATAAAAAACGTAATACCAGTTTGAAATATTAAGTCCTTATAAAAGGGGAGCATAAAATAAACTTCACTGCCAAAATTAAATATATACATGTAGACACCAACCAGAGCAGCTAAACTTTGTAGAAAAAGCTTTTGGAAACTGGTCAAACCCTGGGAATTTTTATACTTTATTTTCAAAAAATCATCCATGAACCCTATGAATCCAAACGAAACAGTGACCCAAAGTAAAATTAAAATGTGAGGATTATATAAATCACTCCATATCAAGTTAGAAACTAATAAACTAAATAAAATAATTATCCCGCCCATGGTGGGCGTCCCTGCCTTAGACAAGTGAGTTTTTGGTCCATCCTCTCTTATTATTTGGGCAAATTGAAATTTTGATAATACATCAATCAAATACTGTCCAAAAAATATCGAAATGAGCAATGCTGTAATGGTTCCGGCAACAGTTCTTAGGGTAAGGTAATTGAGAACAGCAAAATTTTGATTATATTGAACTAAATAATCGCTTAGAAATTCAATCATATTGTTTTAAAACGCTCCATTTTCATTCCACGCGATCCCTTTAAGAGGAATACCTTGCCCATGGAAGAGTTTTGTTTTAAGTATTCCTTAAGCTCTGCCTCGTCGGTAAAGTGAATCCCGTTAGTTCCGAAACTTTTTACAGCATATTGCATCATATCCCCGAATCCAAGCAAAATATCTATTTCCAGCTTCTTAGCGATTTCTCCAATGCTTGAGTGATAAAGCGCTGCGTCTGATCCAAGTTCCAACATGTCACCCAAAACAGCAATCTTCTTTTTACCCTTAAAACCTGAAAGGAAGGCTAAGGCTGCTTTCGTAGAATCTGGATTAGCGTTATATGTATCATCTATCATAAGTGAATCATTTATCCACTCATTTATTCCAAGACGATTAGAGATATTGGTTAAATTTTCTATTCTGGAACTAAACTCCTCTAGTTCTATTCCTAGAAATTTACAAACTGCAAATGCTGATCCTAAATTAAGTGCATTATGAGTTCCAAGGAGTTTAGTATGAAAAGAGCCTAGCTTTTTTTGTTTGAAGAATAACTCAATTCTTTGTTTTCTACTCTTTGTGTCTTGATCGATGATTTCAACACAACAATCTGCTTTTCTATCAAGACCAAAGCTAACGAGCTCTTTTGACCCATTTATTGAGTTCCAGTAATTTAAATGTTCTCCAAAGGGAACCACTGCCAAACCATCCTCAGGAAGGTTTCTAATTATCTCAGACTTTTCTTTGAGAATTGCTTCGATGGATCCAAATCCAGAAATATGAGACCTTCCTATGGAAGTTATTATCCCAATATCTTGAAGAGCAATAGAAGATAAATGCTTTATATCCCCCACTTTTGAAGCTCCCATTTCTATAGCTGCGAAAAAATGAGAATCCTCAAGATTTAAAATATTGATTGGTACTCCGATTTCATTATTCAGATTACCTTCAGTTGCAAATGCATTAGGAAGGACTCTTTTTAGGATTTCTTTGGTAGTTGTCTTACCATTGCTCCCAGTTATACCAATTACTTTTCCTGTATATAGTCTTCTGCAAGTCTTAGAGAGTTCTGACATAGCAAAAAGAACATCGTGGCACTCTAAAATAGAGGGATTCGTGTTTTTATCTAAAAAACCTTCCTTAATTATGCAAAGCGAGGCGGCTTTAGATAAAGCTTCCTTATAGTACTTGCTTCCATCAGTATTAGCTCCTGGTAAGCCAAAGAATAGAGAATTCGTTATTACTTTTTTTGAATCTATAACAATAGATTCGATTGGCAATTTATTATTAGTCTTTGAGATTTTAAGCAAATCAAAGACCTGATTAACATTGTTTAAAATTCTCAAATATGTTTCCTTATAAATTTTGAATCATTAAAAGAAAATCTTTTTTGGCCAATCTCTAGAATTGTTTCATGACCTCGTCCTAAAACATATAACACACCCTTTCTTTTCATCATAGCAATACCTACTTTTATAGCTTCTCCCCTATTTTCTATAAGTTTTACTTTCAAATTTTTTGAATCCGATAGAGCATCTTTAGATATAGAACTAAAATCTTCGCTTCTTGAATTATCAGATGTAAAAATAATCTCATCAGCATATTTTGCTGCAATCCTCATCATTTTAGGTCTTTTGCCTCTATCTCTGTCACCTCCACATCCAAAAACCAAAATTTTATGCTTAAAATTCTTGCTTGTTTCTTTTAAAAGAGCCTTCATAGAGTTGTGATCATGAGCAAAATCTACAATTATGGTCTTTTCACTTCCAAACATAATCACCTCAAAGCGCCCTTTTGGCATTTTAATATTTGAAGTATCTAAATTTTTAAGAGAGCTTTTTTCTATACTTGATAACATTGAAAGCGCTGACACAAAATTTATTTTGTTGAGATTATCTTGAAAAGGGCTTTCAAGATTGATTAACTTATTTAACCCTATATTTAATTCAACCTCTTCTCCAATGAATCTATATGAAATCAATCCTTTGTCATTATTTTTATTTGAATTCCTGATAATTACTAGATTATCTTTTCTTACTGAAGGAGTTCTTTTTAGAAGTATCTTGTAGGAGTTTCCTGCAAAAAAAACTTTGCCTTTAGTTTTAGCCAGTATCTTGAGCTTTGCTTCTTCATAGTTTTTTTGAGTCTTATGAAAATCTAAGTGATCTGAAGCAATGTTTGTAATTAATGTTGTATTAAATTTTAGCCTGCCCAATCTTTTTTGAGCTAAAGCATGAGATGAAACCTCAAGTACAACATGAAGATCTAGTTTATTTATTTGCTTTCCTATTAGCTCAAAAAGGTCAAATAACCCAGGTGTTGTATTTGAAACTTCATGCCATTTTGAATTTATAATTGCACCAATTGTTCCAATGTAAATTGCATTTTTATTTAGTTTCTTAAGTAATTGGTATAGTACAAACGCTGTAGTAGTTTTACCATTCGTTCCAGTAATCCCAAAAAACTTAGTTGTCTTAGGAATACTCCAATAATCAAATAAAAAATCTAATAGTTGTGACTCGAGGTTCTTAACATAAAAAAAATTATTTCTTGATGCTGGTTCTTTTTTTGAACTAATTATTAATTTTGCTTTCCCTACGATCTTATCATTGATAAAAGAATTTCCATGCGAACTTAAACCTTGCCTTGCAAAGAAAATACTATTTGAAGTCAATTTCTTAGAATGATCTGTTATATGGGAAAAACTTTTTATAGGAATTTCTTTCCCGAAGTGTTTTTGAATAAGATTTGGTTTCATTGAATAGTTAATTGAACTAAGTCTTGGATAATATTAGAGAACACTGGTGCCGCTACGGTGCCTCCGCTATATCTGTCAAGACCCGGTTCATCAAAAGAAATAAATATAGTTAGAGATCTTTTCTCTATCTCAGCTATTCCAGCAAAGGAAGCGGTATAGCTTGAATCATCATATCCCCCAGCTGAACTAACTTTATGTGTGGTTCCTGTTTTTCCAACAACTTTTGCAAATTTAGACTTAGCTAAACTTCCAGTCCCTTCCTCAACAACTAGGGCCAAAGCTTGAAGAATTTCATTGCTTATACCTTCTTCTAAAACTCTGTTTTCATAAACATGATCTCCCTTGATAATTACAAAATCCTTCAATAGTCCCCCATTTGCAAAAACAGAAAAAGCTCTTGCAATTTGAATAGGAGAAGCTGTTAATCCATAACCATATCCCAAACTTGCTACCTCATGTTTGGAAATATTTTCCCTTTGATTTATTGTGCCAAAATTTATTGATGGGAAATCAATAGACAGTGGTTTTGAAAATCCAAAGCTTTTAAGGCCCTCTATAAACTCTTTCGTTTCTATTGAAATTGTTATCAATGAGGCGCCTACTTGACTAGATTTAGCTATAACTTCTCTAGCACTCAATTTTTCATAGTTTCTTGGATCAACAATTTTTTTACCATTAAGAGTTAACGAACCTGGACTGGTATCAATAATTGCATTCGGTTCTATGGTCTTATGTTTTAAAGCAAGAGCATATGCAAAAGGCTTCATGATTGACCCCGGCTCAAATGCATCAACAAAGACCCTATTCCGTTGAATCTTTCTATTAGTATTGTTTGGATTATAAGAAGGATAACTTGCAGCTGCCAAAACCTCTCCAAGATGATTATCCAATATAACAATTGTCCCTCCCTTTGCTTGGAATTTTTTTGCTCCCTCAATTAGATTCTTAAAAGCTATAAATTGATAATCTTGATCTAAGGTAAGGGTTATATCCTTTCCTTGTATCGGCTCCTTTATAATTTGAGGTTTTTTAAAAGGTTGCTGATTTCTGTTTTTAAAAACTTTCTTTAACCCATCGCTTCCCTTGAGAATTTCGTCATAAATAAGCTCAAATCCCTCTAACCCTTGCCCATCTTTGCCTGAAAAGCCAATAATGTTAGAAAATTGCTCACCAAATGGATAGATTCTTGTTTGATGTTCCTCTATTTCAAGAAGATTGTTTCTTATCTCCTTGATGAACTCTAATTCTTCTAAAGTTAGGTCTTTCTTTAGAAGTGTTTTTTTAACTAGTTTCTTATCCTTTAAAAATAATTCTTTATTCAAAAATGAAGCTGGGATTTCACTTTGGTGCAAGCCTTTGAGCCCATATAAATCATATCTTTTAATAGTTGTTGCTAAAGGGACTTGGTTACGATCATATATTGATGCCCTATAAACTTTAATTGGTCTTATGCCTTCACTTAAATCTTTTCCTCTATTATTTAGAAATTCATCTTGAATAAAAGCTAAGTAAGACATCTTAAAAAGTATCAAACAAAAGAAAACAGCAAAGACTAAGAAAATTGTTATTGCTCTCCAATTTTTTAATCCTAATCTTTTATCCATTAGGATCCACCATATTTAATTTTTCTTTGGCAATGTTTTCATTCTTAGCATTGGAATTGAGGGTATTAATCTCGGCTATCAATTTAGTATGTAATTCAAAAACTTTGCTATTTTGAACCTTTAAGGTCTCAATGTTTTCATTGAGCTGAACATTTTCCCATCGTACTTTTATCAATAGAAGTGCTAACAGGATGTTAACTAATATAGAAGTTGCGAGAACCCAAATAAATTTGTTCATTTCTTTTGATAAGCTCGCATGACTGCACTTCTTGACCTTTGGTTAAGAGCAACCTCTCTTAGGCTTGGTTTTATCTTCCTTGCAATGTTATTGTATCTTTTATTGATTATAGAATTTAAGGGAATGTCTCTATGCACTTCTGTTTTAGAAGGTTTAAAGAATTCTTTAATCTCTCTATCTTCAAGAGAATGAAAAGCGATTGTTACAATGATGCCCTCTGGAATTAGTAAATCATCAGCTGCTTTCAAATTAAGCTTTAAATCTTCCACTTCATTATTGATGTGGATTCTTATAGCTTGAAAAGACTTTGTTGCAGGATGTTTCTTTGCTACTCTTGGAAATCTGGATTCAATCAAGTGAGATAGCTGTAATGTTGATGTAATAGGCTGCTTTTGTTGAGCATTTAAGATTAGCTTTGCAATTGATCTAGCGTGTTTCTCTTCACCATACTTAGATAAGACTTCTGTAATGTCTTTTTCAGTTGCTTCTGACAACCATTCACTTGCTGATATTCCAACTGTTTGATTCATTCTCATATCCAGCGGTCCTGGTTTATTAAAACTAAAACCTCTGTCTGCTTGATCTAATTGAGTTGAGCAAAGACCAAAATCAAATAAAATACCGTCTACTTTTTGAGTAAGATGAGGCAGAGATTGGGTGGTTAATGTTCCATGAATAATCGAAAATCTTTTATCTGTGATTGTAGATTTAGCGAATTCTACTGCATCAATATCTTTATCGAATGCTATAAGGCTCCCTTTGCTGCTTAATTTTGAGAGAATCTTTTTGGTATGACCACCCCTACCAAAAGTTCCATCGATATATATGCCATGGGGATTGCTGACTAGTAAATTAACTGACTCTTCCAGCAAAACTGGAATATGAGTCATTAATCTACTTGTTTTCTCATAAAAGTTGGCACATCGAGGAAATCAATATCCTCTGCAGACGATGTGCCAACATTAACAACTTGTCGGGTTCTATCCATATCGAGACCAACTGGGTTTAGTCTAATTGTTGGTCTTATATTATCTACTGCCAATTTAGGAGCCTTTTGTGAAACACCTGTTGCGACAACGGTAACCATTAATTCTTCATCAGCAAAATTATCATCAACAACTGTTCCATAAATTATTGTTGCGTCATCAGCTATAAATTTTTCAATGACAGAGCTGACCTCATTATAATCTCCTAAGGTTGGTTCCTTTGCTGTGATGTTTACCAAAACACCTCTTGCATTTTTAAGATCTATATCCTCTAGTAGCTCACTTCCAACAGCTTGAGATGCTGCCTCAATACCTCTATTTTTTGCTCCAGATCTTCCGGTTCCCATCATTGCAATACCCTTTTCTGACATAACAGTTTTAACGTCAGCAAAGTCAACATTGATGTAGCCTGGTTTCATAATAATGTCAGAAATTCCTTGAACAGCCCCTTTTAGTACATCATCTGCTTTAGCAAAAGCATCCATCATTGAAGTACTTTCACCTAAAACATCTATTAGTTTTTGATTGGGGATGGTAATCAAGCTATCCACTTCATCAACTAAGTTAGCAATACCTTTCTCAGCTGACCCTTTTCTTTTGGGACCCTCAAATTTAAATGGCTTCGTAACAACTGCTACCGTTAATGCTCCAAGCTCCTTAGCAATAGATGCAACTACTGGTGCAGCACCTGTACCTGTTCCTCCACCCATTCCAGCAGTAATAAAGATCATATCTGCTCCGCTTAATAATTCCTCAATAGCCTCTCTATCTCTTTCAGCAGCTTGCCTCCCAACTTCTGGGTTAGCTCCTGCTCCGAGACCTTTGGTAACGCCGCTGCCAAGTTTCAAAATGGTGGCACCCTTAGCTCTCTCTAATGCTTGCGCATCTGTATTTGCACAAATGAATTCAACTCCTTTAATGTTTTGATTCATCATGTGAATTACTGCGTTGCCTCCGGCACCACCCACCCCGATAACTTTAATTTTTGCCTGCTCAGCAAATTCGTCAATAATTTCCCAATTCATATTTTTTCCCTTTACAAAGAGAGAGCTCTCACGCTCTCTGGTAGAACAATTTCTAATATTTCTGTTGATAACTGACCCACATCCTGTCTGAGATGCCAATTTTCTAAATTCCATATCTCAAATTTGTCGCCCATGCCTATGAAAGCAATTTTTTCAGAAAGATTGATACCTGCATAGCTTCTTAAATCAGCCGGAATAAGTAATAACATTCTCTCGGCTGGATCGAGATCTAACTCGGAAGCATGACCTAAAATAGTCCATTGCAATTTCCTTATGACCGGATCAAGACTTTGCATCTTCTGTAGAGAATTGGAAAGATTGTTCCAGGATTCTTCAGGATACATTTTTAAACAAGGGTATTGTGGGTCTCTTGTGATGATAAGTTTTGATGTTTTTGAGTTTGTGAAATTTTCTCTATAGCGAGCTGGTGCTGAAATTCTTCCTTTAGAATCTATTGAAATTTCGTTATAACCAAACATTTAGTGATATATAAATTGTTTTTATTACACACTTTATACCACTTTTTGTACACTTTTACACACTTTTTTTTATAATTTTAAAAAAAGTGAGTTGATCTATAAGCCGGATTCTGTCTTGATGGTTATCTATCTCGACAATATGTCACCATATTGCTCTAGCGACCTACCCGAATTCACAACGAGCAATTGTATTGAATTCCTATTTGGTCTTGCTTCAAGTGGGGTTTACATAGCCTCAATTGTTACCAACCAAGCGGTGAGCTCTTACCTCACCTTTTCACCCTTACCCAAATTGGGCGGTTCTTTTCTGTTGCACTATCCATGAGCTCACGCCCTCCAGGTATTACCTGGCACTTTGCTCTTTGAAGTCCGGACTTTCCTCTGATAAATCAGCAACCATCCGATCAACTCGGAATGTATTTTAAACAAGTAGACTTATTTAGGGAATTTTTTATAAATTTCTCTTTTAGGAATTTTATAAATTTTTGCTAGCACCTTGGCAGCATCACCCTTGCTTAAGAAACTCAATAAATCCTCTTGAAGATCTAAATTAAATAATTCCTTGTTTTCGATAGACCCAACTACAATTGTAAATTCACCTTTAAGCGCACTTTTAAGAAGCCCTATCAGATTATTCATTTGAAGAAGGCTACCTCTGTATAGGGTTTCATATTCCTTAGTTAATTCTCTTGCTATCACTATCTCAACATCTTCATTAATATGATCCTTTAGTAATCTTAAGGAACTTATAACCCTTTTCGGTGATTCGAAGAATATAGTTGTCATATTTAGTTCTTTTATCTTATTTATAAACTCAATTTGTTTATTAGTTTTTCTTGGAAAATAACCTAAAAAGCAAAATTCATTAGATGGAATGCCTGATAATTGTAATGCAGTTAGAACAGAGTTCGCCCCAGGCACAGAAGTCAAATCATGGTTTGCCTTAATAACCGCTCTGACTATTTTAAATCCAGGATCATTTATCAATGGCATTCCAGCATCGCTAACTAAAGCTAAGTCATTTCCATCTGCAAGCATGGATAAAACCTCACTAATCATGCCTTCTTCGTTATGATCATTGAGTTTTATTAACTTAGCTTTAATATTTAAATTAGTAAGGAGTTTGCCAGTAACTCGTGTATCCTCACATAATATGAACTGAACTTTTCCAAGGGTCTCAATTGCCCGCAAAGAAATATCCTTAGAATTTCCAATAGGACTTGCTACTATATAAAACATAGTTATGAACTTAAAGAAATATCATACTCTTAAATGCATTACTAATACTCTAATTTTATTGGTTCTGCTTGGATGCGAAACAAATCCGGCAAGGGTTTCACAGCAGATTGAGTCTCAAAATAATAGTTCCTCCAACCATGGTCTAAGTACAGAAATATTATCAAGTAAACTATCTCCAGACGATTATAGATTCATTGAAGAGATATTCAGGCTGAGAGAATTCTCAGATCAGAGTCTTGAGAGGCTTGACAAAATTTTAGCCTTGGACAATTTATACAAGAGGGATAGGCACACATTAACTCTTCTGAAAAATGATCTGATAAAAATTAAAAGTGATTTAAATTCCAATATTGAAGTAACTGCTCCTACTGAATTGAAGGAAATCTTTATAAAAACAATATTCTCACTACCTTATAAATTTGAGCTTACATTTACTAATGAATTACAAGCTGAAGACTTTCTAAAAAATAATGGGATATTTTGTAATTCATTAGAAATAGATAGTATCAAAACCCTGGCGCAAGCCCTATCTAAAAAAGATCAAAATATCGTTGTAATTACTGATAATAACAAGGATAGCAATTTAAGATTTGTTGAGCTTAATCCAAGCCATATATTTACGTACGAAAATCAAGACCCTCAGATCTTTGCTGCTTCAATACTGCAAATAACTCAAAGCGATGAAAGATTTAAAAATATAGATAAGTTAGCTGTTCCAATAAAGGTTCAATTCGTACCAAGAATTAGAAAAGATTTTGATTTATTGGTATTTGATATGGATCATTCGGCTCAAAAAAAACTTATTCCTGCTTTCAGATATAACTATGCCAATAAACTTCAATATTATTCTACTATTAAATCTCTCAATTCAATTTTAAAGAAAGGAGATTTTCTCGATTATGAAGAAGTGAATTTTTCTGCTCCAAACTTGTTCCTAAATAATCCATTAATACTATTTGAAGAAGAAGCTATTCTTTCAGCAATTATTTCTGATTGGTTAACTCTAAGTGCCCTAAAGCAAAAAAATCTTTCGACTCGAATATTTAACGGAAGTTCAGGAATATTTCAATCTGGAAGAAATTGCGTCGAAAGGTCATTAAACCTTTCAAAACTCAAAGTTTAGATAAAACTGGTTAAATTTCTTTCAACTAATGACAGACTATCTTGAAAACCTGGTCTATCAAAAATTCGGTTTTGGTAATCAAGCAATGATTTAGTATGTCTGTTTAGAGGAAGATTAATGCCTAAAGAAGGAAGTCTCCAAAGTATTGGAGCAAGATAACAATCACACAATGAAAATTCTTCATTCATAAAATACTTAAATTCTTTAAAAGTGGGAGCTAATGATGTTATCTCGTGAAGAAGATTTTGTTTTGTAGTTAAGGTTTCTTTTTCAGAGCCTGCACCCCAAATTAACTTATCCACCAATGGAGAAATTTCTTTATCAATTCTAAGCATTAGAGTTCTGCAGTTCGCCCTACTCACTGGATAAACAGGTAGTAAAGGAGGATGTGGAAATCTTTCATCAAGATATTCAAGCATAACTCCGGGATTGTATAAACCTAGCTCCCTATCAACTAAAATAGGAAGACAGTGTTCAGGATTTATAGAAAGAACCTGCTCAGGAGCTTCCTCATTGGTTGTTTCTTTTATTTCACAAGCAACATCTTTTTCAGCAAGAACAATGCGAACCCTGTGACTGTAATGATCATCTTTGTCAGAATATAAAATCATAATAACCCCTAGTGGTAATCTTTTTGGAACTCTCTAAATAATAGATATGAAAAAGCTGTGAAAACAACAAAAAATAAAATTACAAAAAAACCTATTCTTTCTCGCTCTACTCTCATTGGCTCTGCTACATAGGTGAGGAAATTTGTTAAGTCAAATATCATTGAATCAAATTCTGCACTGGATAAATTACCTGAACCTTCCTTTATGATGAGATGTCCACATTCTTCAACAGTAATGATATTTCTATTCTCATCCCGTTTAACTCCACCATTGGAAGCAATAGATGGTACTTGCTTGCATCCAAGCACTTGCTTGCCCTGATATGCCTCTAAAATATTTGGCATAGCGGTATTTGGAAAAACTAGATTATTCACACCATATTTTTTTGAAACATCTTCATAGTAGGTTCTTAAATAGGTGTATATCCAGTTGGAACCTTTTGATCTTGCAGCCAAACTAAGATCTGGAGGAGTAACTCCAAACCATTCTTCTGAGAGGCTTTTATCTAGAGAGCCCTTCATTAGGTCACCAAGTTTAGCATTTGGGTCATAAACTAACTTTTCTAATAAAATTGACTCAGGGATATCAAGATCTTTAGCAATTCTGCCCCATCTTGAATATTGAAGGGAGTGACAACCATAGCAATTATTTATAAATGTATTAAGGCCTCTCTGCAATGAACTATTATTTGTAAGTTCTGCCTTAAATTCATCACAAGCTCCATAATCAGCACATTCGGCACCACCAGCTGTGTAACCTAAACCAGAAAATGAAATTATTATTAAAAGATAAATCAAGCGCATATCTACAATCTCTCTGGAGGAACAGACGTTTTTTCTAGGGAGGTATAAAAAGGCATCAG
>JAYNII010000002.1:116228-143144 GCA_038108875.1 Gammaproteobacteria bacterium
GCATAATATGGAGAGTAGTACCAAACGGGTGCAATATGCTCAGGAGTAGAAAGAGGATTTGCTTCTTCAAAGTTTGCTTTTTCTAAGAAATAGCCGCCCATTTCAGGAAAGAAAAACATAATTATTGAAAAAACAATCATGAAAACTCCTATTCCGACCAATGCATTAAGAACTTTGTATGGAAAAAAAGGAACACTATCCAGAGGCACGCCATCTTCATCTACATGCTTTTCAATATCAATACCCTCCGGATTACCTGCACCCACTTCGTGTAATGCAACTAAATGCATGAAAACAAGTGCAATCAAAATTAGTGGCAAAGCTACAACATGCAAAGCAAAAAATCTAGAAATTGTTGCGCCAGAAATATAATAATCTCCTCTTACCCATACTTCGAGTGACTCTCCTATATATGGAATTGCCCCAAATAATGAAATAATAACTTGAGCTCCCCAATAAGACATTTGCCCATAAGGTAAAACGTAGCCTAAAAATCCTTCTGCCATCATAACTAAATAAATAGTCATTCCAAAAATCCAAACTAATTCTCTTGGTTTTTGATAGGAGCCATACAATAATCCTCGGAACATGTGAAGATACACAACAGCAAAGAACATGGAGGCACCAGTTGTATGCAAATATCTGATGATCCAGCCATAATCCACATCCCTCATAATAAATTCGACTGATGCAAAAGCTCCTTCTTCAGTATTTTCGTATGGCATCATCAACCATATTCCTGAAACTATTTGTAAAATAAGCACAACTGAAGCAAGCGCTCCAAACAAATACCAAAAATTAACTTTCTTAGGGACGGGATGTTTTGATAAATGACGTTCGAAGGTATTAACAATAGGTAATCTATGATTAAGCCAATTAAACACTTTTACGAAAGTATTATTCATTAAGCAACATCCTCATCTTCTCCAATAGTTAAGATGCTTCCATTAAAGGTATGTGGTGGAACTTTGAGATTAGTTGGTGCTGGAACACCCTTATAGACTCGGCCAACTAAATCAAACATTGAGCCATGACAGGGGCAAAAAAATCCTCCTGACCAAGAATTGTCCCAGGGCTTTGATTCCATCTCAGGGTAATATTTAGGTGAACATCCTAAATGAGTACAAACTCCAGCAAGAACGGAGTATTCATTACTTTTGGAGCGAGTACTATTTAACCCTCTATAGGGTTCATCAATATTTAAAGAAGTGGGATCATCTAATTTTGATTCAACTATTGATAAGCTTTCTAGAGATTTTGATGTATGACGAATAACAAAAACAGGTTGCTTACGCCAAGCTACTTGAATTTTTTGACCAGGTAGAATCTTAGAAACATCTATTTTAACGGCTGCTCCTAATGCTTTTGCCTTCGCGCTTGGATTCCAAGCAGCTATAAAGGGAGTAACGGCAAAAGGTAAACCAGCAGCACCAACTGCTGCTGTCATACCTATTAAAACTTTTCTTCTTGTAGTGTTGGGACTGCTCATTTAGGGGTTATATTCTAATGCAAAGAAATCTGATAAACCACTAACGTTTTGAATATTGTTCCCTCTTTCTGGCTTTCTTTAAACCAGCTTTCTTTCTTTCTACTTTTCGAGGATCTCTGGTTAAAAAACCAGCTTGTTTTAATTGGGCTCTAAGTTCTTCATCATATTCCAGTAATGCTCTTGAAATACCATGTCTTATAGCTCCTGCTTGTCCAAAGCTACCTCCGCCTTTAACCATTATTTTAAGATCAACTTTATCATCAAGATCAACAAGCTTTAGAGGTTGCATCACAAGCATTTGAGCAACTTCTCTTCCAAAATAATTTTCTAGAGATCGGTCATTTACAGAAATGTTCCCTTTTCCTTTAGTAAGATAAACTCTGGCTGAAGAAGTCTTTCTTCTTCCCGTTGCATAAAATGTATTCGTTGCCATAGATTTTATATATCCCAATTTTCAGGTTGTTGAGCTTCGTGAGGATGCTCTGTACCAGAATAAATTTTCAGTTTTTTTATTATTTGATTGCTAAGTTTATTTTTAGGCAACATTCCCTTGACGGCCAATTCAATAACCTTTTCAGGTTTGTTAATATTCATCTCTTTAAATGTTTTTGTTTTTAAACCACCTGGGTAAAGTGAATGAGTGTAATATTTCTTATCTTCAAACTTATTTCCTGTAACCTTAATTTTTTCTGCGTTAACAACCACCACAAAATCGCCACAATCTACGTGTGGAGTATAAATAGCTTTATCCTTGCCCCTTAATCTGTCAGCAATTTTTGACGCAAATCGACCCAATACTTTATCGGTTGCATCTACAAGAACCCAATTATGCTGTGTATCTTCTTTTTTAAACGATGGTGTTTTCATAACAGAACTTAAACTAGATGCGCATATTAAAACTATGGGCTCACTTTATCAATAATTTTCACAAAAATTATTTATCCAATATGCTAA
The DNA here is from genome assembly GCA_038108875.1 of Gammaproteobacteria bacterium. Classification (GTDB taxonomy): domain Bacteria; phylum Pseudomonadota; class Gammaproteobacteria; order Magnimaribacterales; family D2472; genus VMDH01. The sequence continues at coordinate 118,672 of JAYNII010000002.1, forward strand.
TTCATAAATAGTGCTTCTTTTAATCTGCTTTGAGCTCTAATCCATAAATGTTGCAAAGAATCTCCTTCATAAATATCTAAAATATCATCTCTTTTTTCAAGAACACACACTTTTGAGTTTTTGGTATAAGAGATATCAAGGAATGATATGAATCTTCTAACGATATTTAATTCAGAGTCACCCAGTTTTCTAAAATTATCTATAAAAATCCACTTATACCTATCGCACAGTTCCATATAGTCCATTGCGGCAGTTGGTTCTGAAAAAAATACTTGGAAATCTAGCCAAATAAAAGTTTTGCCAAAACCCTTTATGGAAAACTTCCTATTTGATAAAACTATGATATCTGTAAACGAGGAGTTTCTATCAAAATTCTCGAGCAAGAACTCTTTAATTGCTTCATCATTTAATTTGCTTCTTCCTATCTTAAGAAAATGATCAACTTTGCTAGATCTATAGTCTTCAATGCCAAGTAAATTAAAATAAAGAAAATCCTTCTTGATGAAACTAATTGAATCAATAAACTTTTCTCTTTGTAATCCATTCTTGTAAAGTCCTTCAATTGGATAGTTTGAAGATAGAAATACTGAGGTGTTGTAATGTCTGAGATTAGTTAAAACTTTGCCTATTATCATGGCATCGCCAATATCCTCAATTTGGAATTCATCTAATAGCAATATATCTATATCTTTTAAAACCAAATTGCAAAATGACGACAAAGGATCTTTGACTCCTTGATGAGATTGCAAAAACTTATGAACTTTAAGCATGAATTCATTAAAGTGAAGAATTAATGTATTTTTAGAGAGCTCTTTACTGAGAGCTTTTAAGAGTAAAGTTTTACCTCTTCCTACTGACCCCCAAAGATAAATAGATTTTAATCTCTTATTTTTCTTTAGAAATCTTAATTTGCTTTTACTATTGTCTAGATATTGAGAATAAATTTGTAAAAATTCAGTTTGGTAAACATCAAGGTGTATACCGTCTTTGGCAAGATCGGCATATAATTTTTCTAGTATGTCTAAAGACAAATTACTACTCCATAAGAATTATGTTAAAAGTTTATTCGGTTTTTTAATTTTTATCTTATGCTCCTGCTCAAATTCTGTAGATTTAGAGCAGTCATTATCCTCAGTAATAACTGTCAAAACAAGCGAGCTTCCTCTCTCTTCAACAAATAGAAATATAACAATTGGCTCTGGAGTTATTATTTCAAATGATGGAGTTGCGGTTACCAACTACCATGTAGTAAAAAATAACTTAAGGGAAATATTCATAGAAACAAATGATGGCATAACTTTTAATGCAAGATTATTAGGCGTAGACGAAAGGCTTGACTTGGCAGTCTTAAAAATAGACTCCAACAGAGAACTTTTTCCAGCAGTAATTGGGGATACAAGATTAATTAAATTAGGAGATGAAATATATGCGGCTGGAAATCCATTTGGTTTAGGAGTTACTCTCTCCAAAGGTATTATTAGCGCTACTGGGAGAGATTATGGAAACCCTTACCTAGAATTAATCCAAACTGATGCAGCAATAAACCCTGGTAACTCTGGAGGTGCTTTGCTCAATAGATTTGGTCATTTAATTGGTATCAATACTAAAATATTTTCTCAAACTGGCGGCTTCCAAGGAATTAGTTTTGCAATACCAGTTGATAAGATTATAAAAATCTCATCAGAAATTATCCAAGACGGCTCGGCAAAAAGAGCATGGATTGGGAATTTTAGAGTTAAACCTAAAAGAATTTTGCTAAACAATGATCCTACTAATATTCTAGAAATTTTAACTTCTGATAATGGACCTTTATTTAAAGATTCAGATATTAATGTTGGGGATATGATTATCAAAGTAAATAATAAAACAGCAACCTGGGAAAATTTTGTTTTTTATTTAAACAGCGCTTTCCCTGGAGACGAGCTTGAATTAGAGATTTTAACAAACGGAAAAATCAATAAAGTAGTTATTAAAACAGAGGCTAACTGAAATCTACCTTGGTAACCTTTCAATTTTAGCCCCTAAATATGACAATTTCTCTTCAATCCTTTCATATCCTCTATCAATATGATAGATACGATCAACAATGGTCTCGCCTTTAGCAGTTAAACCAGCTAAAACTAAGCTTGCAGAAGCTCTTAAATCAGTAGCCATGACTTGGGCACCAGAAATTTGATTTACGCCTTTAATAAATGCGTTTGGACCCTTAATAGTTATATCACATCCCATCCTATTTAATTCTTGAGCATGCATAAATCTGTTCTCAAACACATTTTCTGTGACAATTGATGATCCACAAGCAAGAGAGTTTAGAACAGTAAATTGAGCCTGCATATCTGTAGGAAAACCTGGATAAGGAGCTGTAGTTATGTCTACTGGGATTATGGTTTCATTATCGCCAGAAAGAAATATAGAATCTTGAGAAGCTTTTACATCAAATCCACAATGACGAAGTGCATCTAAAATATTTGTCATTCTTTCAGGCTGAGCTTTTCTAATCTCTATTTCACCTTTAGTTAATGCTGCAGCAACCAAATAAGTACCCGCTTCGATTCTATCGGCAGGTATAGAATGCTCACACGAATTTAGTTTTTTTACTCCATGAATAGTAATTAAATCTGTACCTGCGCCATGCACTCTTGCACCCATGGAATTTAAGAAATCTGCTAGATCAACTATTTCAGGTTCCTTCGCAACATTTCTAAGGTTTGTGGTTCCCTCTGCCAGGGTCGCAGCCATAATAATATTTTCCGTACCAGTAACAGTTACTCCCTCCATAACTATATCGGTTCCTTTTAATGATTTAGCTTTAGCTAATATGTAACCATCTATAAGTTCTATTTCTGCACCCAGTTTCCTGAGTGCATTAAGATGAAAATTGACCGGTCGTGATCCAATAGCGCATCCTCCAGGCAGTGCAATCTTTGCTTTACCGTATTTTGCTAACAAAGCTCCCAATACAAGAATGGAAGCTCTCATTGTCTTAACTAATTCGTATCTGGCCTCTACATCCTTAAGATTGCTGGAGTTAACTTGAAAATCCATAGACTCATCTAATGTCACTTCTGCACCCATAGAACCCAGTAACTCAAACATAGTTGTAATGTCCTGTAAGTAGGGTAAATTTTTAAATATTATTGGTCCATCAGAAAGAATTGAAGCCGCCAACATAGGTAGTGCTGCATTTTTAGACCCTGAGCAAATCAATGAGCCCTTTAAAGGGTTGCCGCCAACAATCCTTAATCTTTCCATTTATCCCTCCAAAGGAGTTTTAAGAGATAAACTCATCGCATGCAAGGATCCTGAAGCAAATGAATCAGCAAATAGACCAAGCACAAGTTTGTGCCTACTTACCAAGGAAAGACCCTCAAAATCAGGGCTGATAACTTTTATACTTAAGTTACATCCCTGTGAATGAGTAAAATAAACCTCAGCAGAGTTGAGATTTTTCTTTATTACTTTTTCGATTTCAGAGCTTTCCATTAGACTTCGATATCAGAAGACCAATTACTTATTACTTTAGAAATATCATTGTTATTCTCCAAAGCCAAAGCCTCAAATTGATTTCTAAAAGTTAAGCCAAGATTAACTCCGTTGATTATAATATTTACTATTTGCCAACCATCACTTCCATTGTTTCTAACTTTGTAAGTAATTGGATAGACGTTGTTGCTGGTTATCAATCTTTGGTCTACATCAACGACTGATGGCAATTCTAAAACCTCCTCAAGAGGCCATACAGTTTCAATCTTCTGATCACCCCATTGTGCAAGAGTTTCAGCATATGTATCGAGTAATGATGTTTTAAAAACTTCTATAAATTCATTTCTCTCTTCAAATGAAGCATTGTTGTAGTATTTTCGACCCATAACCATTGCTCCAACTCTTTTAAAATCTACCATTGGTTCAAAAATATCTTTTACTTTTTGCTTAAATGTTAATGGATCGCTAGCAAAAAGTTCGCTGTTTGAAACAATGACATCTACCATTTGTTGAGATTTTTGATCAATAAATTGATGAGGATTAGTATCGGCAACTAGGCTAAATGAGAATGCAGATACATAAAAAAGTGCTAAATTAATATGTATACTTAATTTCATGTGTTTATTATAACATTTGGAGCATTTGAAAGATCCTATGAAAAATCATAATTTTGAAAAATCTGCACTTAGAACTATCAAAACAGAAATACAAGCTATAAATTCTATCAAAACTTCTATCGGAAAAAGTTTCACTTCAATTTGTGAACAGATTCTTGATTGCAAGGGACAGCTGATAGTAATCGGAGTTGGTAAATCGGCTCACATTGGTAAAAAAATAGCAGCATCTCTTTCAAGTACTGGAACGCCGGCATACATGATGCATGCAACCGAAGCTGCTCATGGTGATTTGGGTATGATTTCTAAAAAAGATGATGTATTAATCCTTTCAAATTCTGGAGAGACTGCCGAAATAATAGCTATTCTTCCAGCTTTAAAGAGAGCTGCAAGAAATATTTATTCATTTACAGGAAATAGAGAGTCTACAATTGCCAAAAACAGCAAGCAAACCATAGTAGTAAAAATAAAAAAAGAGGCGTGTCCTAACAATTTGGCACCCACTTCATCAACAACTGCAATGTTGGTTTTAGGAGATGCTCTTACAGTTGCCCTCCTAGAAGCAAATGGATTTTCATCTAAAGATTTTGCTAAAAGTCATCCAGCAGGAACCCTTGGCAAACGACTGACTACACTTGCTTCAGATTTAGCGATAACAGGAAAAGATATCGCTATCGTTTTATCGTGCGATTCTATAATTGATGCAGCCATAGAAATAACTGAAAAAAAATTAGGAATTGCATTGGTTAAAGGATCTAATGGAAGGATAATTGGGGTCTTTTCTGATGGAGATCTAAGAAGAGCTGTTAAATCATCCAATAATTTACATTCTGCACAAGTTAGAAATCATATGTCCAAGCATTTTGTGACAGTAAAAAGAAATAGCCTAGCGATGGATGCCCTCAAGATTATGGAAAACAAAAAAATCCTATCTGTGGTGGTAAAGGATTCTAAAGATAAAAACTACATTGGATTACTAACAATGCATTCTCTCCTTGAATCTGGTATCGTCTAAAGTGAAACTAATCATAACTTGCTCCTTTATACTGATGTTAGCTGTTGAACTAAGCTCAAACAATTCAGATATTTTTGCTAGAGAGGTAAATTACTTCCCAGAAGAAAAAAAAGTTCAGCTAAATGGCGATATATCAATCGAATATAACGACTGGACTTTCCTAGCAGACAGTGGAGATTTCCTTATTGAGGAAAAAAAACTTTTATTACATGGAAGTGAAAATAGGAAAGCATCCTTTAGCAATCAACAGAAAACTGTATTCGGAGAATCAAATTATATTGAGGTTAACTTAGAGAAAAGTATTGATTTGCAAGGCGAAGCTGAATTAACTTCAAATTTAGAGCATATAAAATCCAATAAGATTAGCTATAAATTCGTTAAGTAAAGAGATGTTAGAAATAACAAATTTATCAAAATCATTTAAAGACAGAAGAGTTATCAGTAATGTTAATTTGTCTATAAATAGAGGTGAAATTATTGGTCTCTTAGGCCCAAATGGTGCTGGAAAAACAACCATCTTCTATATGATTGCTGGTCTTATGCACCCTGATGGCGGAAAAATAGTTATTGAAAATGAAGAAATCACTAACTTTCCCATGCATGAAAGAGCTAAAAAAGGACTGGTTTACCTACCTCAAGAACCATCTATTTTTCAGTCCATGACTGTTTGGGAGAATATTTATGGATCAGCAGAATTACTATATAGAGATAAAAATAAAATTAAATTTAAAACTGAGTCAGTGATTAGCGCTTTAGATCTTGAAGAAATCTTGCATCAAAAAGGAAGAACTCTTTCTGGAGGACAAAGAAGAAGAGTTGAAATAGCCAGATGTTTGCTTTTTGATCCCAAAATAATTCTCTTGGATGAGCCATTTGCAGGTGTTGATCCTCTGGTGGTAGATGAAATAAATAAGATTTTAAAAGATTTAATATTAAAAAAAGTATCTGTTTTAATTACAGATCATAATGTAACTCAAACTTTGAGCATTTGTGATCGATCCTACATCATTAATGAAGGACAAGTCATCGCATCCGGTTCTCGTGAAAATCTCATGAATAATAACCTAGTGAAAGAAAAGTATTTTGGTAAGCTCTTTGAGTAAATGTCGATAAGACTTATTGCAAAAAAATCACTCAACCAAAGAATTGCTCTAACGCCCTACTTAAAAAAATCAATTGATTTATTGCAATTATCAAGGTTTGCATTGATTGAGAGAATTGATGATGCATGTCAAGAAAACCCTTTCCTTTTAAGCCTAGAAAAGGATAATTTCATAAGAGATTTCTCTTTAGATTGTCCTGAAAACATCTCCTTGCAAGAAGCGATTTTAAAACAAATACCTGAGATTTTAGATAAAACTGTTGATAGAGAGATTGCAAAAAACCTGACCTATTGTTTAGATGATAATGGCTTCTTAGAGCTAGATTCTGTTTTAGAACTAACGAGCTCTAACAAGAGCCTTAAATCCGAAAACCTAAATAATTTAATTGATCAGCTACAAATAAACATTGAACCTGCAGGGGTTTTTGCAAGAAATAACAGAGAAAATATATATATTCAATGTCATAGAAAAAAATTAAATAATCGATTGCTCTATCTAATACATCATATGTTATTCGACTTTAGGAATATGGATTTTGAGATGATATTAGAAAATATTTCTAATGATTTCCCCGAAGATTTAATTAAAAAAGCAATCAAACAAATAAGTAATTGTGATTTAAGCCCGGGTTTAAATTTTCAAACTACCAGGCAACTTAGACCAGATTTGCATATTAAAATTCTTAAAAATGGAGAAATTGAAGTTGGCTTCATAAAAGATGATATGCCCAATGTTGTTTTTGATAACGAACTGCTTAATGATTTTAAATTTTCAAAAATTTTAAATGAAAAAACAAAGTTGCTAATATCTCAAGCGAAATGGTTTATCGGGGCAATTGAAAACAGAAATAAAACACTAGAAAAGGTAGGAATACTCATTTGCCTTCTCCAAAAAGATTTTATAGCAGGCAAAAGAGCTGAACCATTACCTCTTTCAAATAAGGATATTGCAAAAAAGCTAACTCTATCACCCTCCACCATTTCAAGAGTAACAAGAGATAAATTTATCTTGATTAATGGCAAGATTCTCTCATTAAGAAACCTTCTCATACCCTCAGTTTCAAGAACAAAGAAATTATCTCCAAATGACTTTGTTCAGGAGATAAGCAATGTTATTAATTCATCAAAAATTATATTAAGTGACCAAAAGATAGCCAACATTCTGAATATGAGAGGTTTTAATATAGCCAGAAGAACTGTTGCAAAATATAGAAATATTTCTGGTTTAAAGAATTCCACAAAGCGAAAATTAGCAGATTGATATAAAATTTGCCGATGAGTTCAATTAAAGGACAAGATTCAATACTCAGGGCTTTAATTGCTGATTATCCTGATGAAAACAAATCATTATCACTCAATCAACTAAAAAAATTAGTTGATGAAATTAATCCGCCGCAAATAGCTCATGCTCTCGAGTCCCTTCCTCCGAAAGAAAGAAAATTACTTTGGTCCTTAGTTAATCCATCAATTGAGGGTGAGATCTTGCACGAGCTAAATGAAGAGCTCCAACAAGAAATGATTCAAGATATTGAACCAAATAGTCTTTTAGAAATGATTGGGGAACTTGAACTTGATGAAATGGTGGATATTCTTCAAACTTTACCAGATCAACAATTAGAAGATTTCTTATCTAAGGTATCAAAGCAAGACAGAGATAGAATTGAAAAAGTTCTTGAATATTCTGAAGACACAGCTGGAGGCCTTTTGAATACTGATGTCATAAGTGTAAAACCGCGCCACACTATTGAGGTGGTATTTAGATATTTAAGAGCAAAAAGAGATTTACCACTAAATACCGACAAAATTTTTGTAGTATCCAAAGATGATCAATATCTTGGAGAGCTGCCCATATCTAAGATGCTTGTCTCAGAACCAAGTCTTACCGTTAGAGAGCTAATGGAGACAGATAAGAAACCTATAAACGCTAGTACCCCAGATACCGAAGTAGCAAGATTATTTGAGCAAGACGATCTTATTTCTGCTGCTGTAGTTGATGATAATCAAAGATTATTAGGAAGAATTACTGTTGACGATGTGGTGGATGTGATTATTGAGGATGCTGATCAAAATTTCATTGGAATGGCTGGAATTGATGAGGATACATTTGCGCCCCCAGGCAGAGCGGCTAAGTCACGAGTCCTATGGCTAACAATTAATCTTGCAACTGCATTTTTAGCTTCTGCGACGATCAATATATTTCAAGAATCAATCGACAAATTAGTTTATCTAGCAATCCTAATGCCAATTGTTGCAAGTATGGGCGGAGTAGCAGCTACACAAACTCTAACAATTTTTATTAGAGGAATGTCCTTGCAACAAATTAATTCTACAAATATTTCATGGTTATTTAAAAGAGAGATAGCTGTTTCAATTATTAATGGAATTGTTTTGTCAATTATCATTGGCGCTATAACCTATTATTGGTTTGAGGATGCTCTTATTTCAGTTTTAATTTGTGTTGCCATGAGCATTAACTTAGTTGCAGCCGTCATTGCTGGAGTATTTGTTCCCACCTTACTCAGGAGTTTAAATCAAGATCCAGCAGTTGCCGGAAGTGTTGTAGTAACGACTGTTACTGATGTTGTTGGCTTTTTCTCATTCTTGGGACTGGCTACAATTTATGCCCTTAGTTAGCTTTGATTGAAACAAGTTGAGGGTTATTGATTTCTCCATAAATTCTGTATTTATAATTTGATAGATCGTTGAGCTCAGATTGAAACAACTCATTAAAAATTACAGAGCCAGCAACTCCAGGGATGCCTCCAATTATTCCAGCATACCAGGGAAGATTTTCTTGCAGCCTGATTCTTAAATCTAAATTAAGATCTAGATTCTTAAGATCACCGTTCTTTTTAATGATCTTGCCTTTCCATGCCATCTTTGCAGCATTAGTTTCGACAAAAAAAGCATTGTTTATGTTTGCACTTTCTTTATTAAACAAGAGTGTGCCCTCTATTCTAGAAAGCTCAGTTCTTGCATATTCATTCAAACTTAGGTCAAGATTAATTACTTTGCCTAAGAATCTTTTTAAATTAAAAACTCCAATTAGATTTAACGCGGTTGAATCGGCAATCTTGTCCTGAAAATAAATATCTTTACCAAGAATTGATAAACTTCCCTCAATATTCTTGAGTTTTAGCAAATCTTCAAATTGGATATTTGTAGCCAGTCTAACGTAATCAAACCCCACTTTTGAACTTTGGATAAAAGGTAGCTTTGGAGATTTTTTAAATTCATAGATTCCATTTACATGATAGAGCTTGTCTTCAAAACGATAAGAAATATAGGCTTCAGTGGATTGAAAAGGGATAACTGAAAATGAATCAGCTTTGACAGAAAGCTTGTTAAGCGAAATTACTTTTTCATTTTTTTGCAAATAAACGTCAAGATCATTGAAAAGGATATTATTAATTTTTACATTAGCTAACATAATTCTTGAGTTCAAATTAGGTAGTTTTTTTAAATCAAAATTCCTTTTACTTTTTTGAGATTGTCGAATAGTAAAATTGGAATCTTGAATTGAAATCTTAGTAAATCCAAAATTATCTCTATTCACTAATAAGTTTAACCCAGGCCCCGCAGAACTGAGCTCATTAAGATAGAAAGATTGTTCTTTAGTGTTAAAGTTAAATTTAAAAATATGGTTAGCAAATTCGATATTTGAAAAAAGGTTTTGATTAGCAGACCTCTCAAATTTAGCTTTAAAAATAGTAGCTTGATCATGTGATTTTGAAAAAATCTCAATTGGACTATCAATATTGATTCCAACAAGGTTTGAACTTATGTTTCCAAAGAATGTTGTTTTATCAATTCCCATGCTTACATTTGCAATTGATGATCCTGAGAGAAATGGATCTAACTTAAAGATCTTAAGAAGTGCATCTTGAATTGGGAGTTCTAACTCTAAATTAAGCTCAGGCTTATAAATATCTATATTTCCCTTCAGATAAGAGTTAAAAGAAAAATCATTCAAACGAAAGTTACCAATTGAATAAAACTCATTTAAATCAGATAGCCTTATTTGATATGCATTGACATTCAAAGTAGAAAGATTTGAATTGTTTAATTCATATGCTGCATTAGAGAGGATGCTAGTGCTATAAAATCTTTTGCCAAGAAAACTGTATTTTCCCTTGGTATGAGTAACAGAAGTTAAGGAGCCTGCTCCTGCTTCTAATTCAAGATTTGACTGCTCCTCAAAAAATAAATCTTTAGACTCAAAGTCATAGAGTCCAACTAAGTCTGAAAGATTAAACCTTAGTATTGAAATTTCGTCTGCAATAAATTGGATGTCTTGCTTGTTTATACTGGCAACAATATCTATTGCTTTTATAGGACTATTTCTAAATTCTAGGGTTTGAATATTGATTTTAGCGACGTTATTAAGAGGATTATCAGGATAGAAATTTAATTTAAATTTCTTGGCTTCAAATTTTGTCGTTAATCTTAAGAATTCTTGGACTCCTTCCCACTGATTTGATATCAATCCATTGAGATCTTGAAGTGTTAAATTTGTTCCATTTAAAATTAAATATTTATCAGACTCCTCTTCTGAAACGAAATTAAAAAAGAAGTTAGAATTTTTATCTCTAAGATTAGCGATCAAGGAGGCATCTCTATTAGTCCAAGAGCTAGAAAGTTTCAGATTATAAGATCTAATTGATTTATCAAATCCTGTAATTGAGATTTCTTGGTCTTTGGACTCAAAGTTTAGCTGCTCATTTTGGTAGACAAATTTTCCAGAAAATCCATCCATTTTACTAAAATAAAGATTCTGCACCCTTCCACTGCGTAATTCACCACCAATAATTGGTTTAGAGGAACCAAGCTTATTTATAAAAATATTATTTAAACTAATATCTACTAAAACTTTAGATGCATTAGTATAAATGTTGTGTATATCTAAAGATTTTAGAAAGATAGCATTTGAGCTAACATCGACAAAACCAAGAAAACTTTCAAGGCTGGGTGAAAATGAGTTTTTGTAAAGATAGAGTTTATCTCTCTTAAAAACTCCAAGCAGATCTAATTCAATTGGATCAAAGAAAATTTTTTTATTTAAAGGTTTAATTTTGAAACTCACATTACTTGAACCATTAGTTTCCTGAAATGAGAATGTTCCCTTTGCTTCAAATTGAATACCTAGCGCACTTGACATTCTCTCACTTAAATTAGTAATCAATTTAGAGTCATTAAAATCCAAGGACCCTGAATAATAATCCGTTTCTTTATTTTGGAAGAGGGAAAATGAATTTTTGAGAGTATTTGATTCATCATACTGCTGGGCAATAATTGAAGAAAAATTCTGATTTGATACAAAATTAACATCAACAAACTGCCTCCCTACAATCGTATTAACTGTTGCAGTAGCATTTAGTGAATGTGATTTCGCTAGACGAAAAGGTATATTTTTATTAACAGTTCCTTCATTAACACTAAGATCAATATAAATTTGCTTACCTGAAAAATAATAAACAGTAGGTTTAATATTTAAAAAAGACTCTATGACAGAGAATCCAATCGTAACTTCATCTGCATTTATAATCTTCTTATCTCCATTAATAAAATAAGGTCCTCTAACAGTAATCTTGGGGTAAAGAAGGTTTCCTTCAAATAAAATAGTATCGTAGAAGAAATTTGCTTTTTCCTTACCAGCTAGTGCATATGCCAAAAATTTACCTGGGGCAATCAAATAAATAGTACAAATGAATATAAATATCCAAAGAAAGATTGAAAAAAATAATAGGAGGCTCTTAAGTAATTTCATCTAATATCAGGCGCATAACGCTTTCTCAAATACCTGCAAAAACCAAAGACTAAAGGCCAAAGGATCAAAATGGATAAAAAATTAAAAATTAATTTACTGTAAAAATATCCATCAGGATATATAAATTGATATTTCAAGGTAAATCCTATGGAGGATAGTAATATGAAAATTAAACTAATCTGTAAGTGAGAAAATAACCTGAGGCGAAAGGCATAAGACCTAATTATGAAGGAAAACAAAATAAAGCTTAAAGTATAGGTACCAAGAAAAAAAGCGCTCACAAAATCAAGAATTAGCCCAGTGGCAATTATAAGCAAAAGAGAAAATTGTTGAGGAGCTGCATAGCACCAATAAAAAAATATTAAGTAAGTAAGGGATATTTCGAAGTAAGTTTCGTTAATTAAAGACGTAAAAAATGAATCTAGAAAGAATCCTAAAATTAGACTAAGAATAATGGTTGTTAGGGCTTTTGCTCTCATTTGTTATCAACTACATAAATATTTGGAGAGATTCTGGGGTCTGCAGTTAAATCAATTGAAATCTCAAATACTTCTCCCAAATTAGTAATCTCACTGACAATTCCAACCTTTAACCCTCTTGGAAATATACCACCTAATCCTGATGTGCTTACTAATTGACCGGGAAATATGAAATTGTTCATTTGGTCGACTTCAATGTTGCAATAAACTTTCATAGGTACGCCCTTACCAAAAGCATTGCAATAAACAGAATCAATAAAAACTGGTAAAGAGTGCTTAGAATTTGATAAGAGCATCAATGTTCCAAAGCTTTCTTGATTAGAAACAATTTGGCCAATTAAGCCAGAAGCATTTACGACAGGTTTAAATTCATATCCTGAAGCTGATATTAGCATTTCGTGAACTCCGCAGCATGAATATCTATAGGCATCAAAATACTTGATTTTTGCGGCATGAAGATTCATTGAATTAGCCTCAGCATCGATGACTGATGCATTACTTGTAGTTACAAAATTTGATGCTAATAGTGAATCATAATTATCTTGCAGCTCGCTAAGTTCTTTAGCTTTTATCTTGTAACTTTTTTGGGTAATGAATAGTGAGTCTATAAATTTTTTTGTTTCATTACTAAGCAAGTTAGTAGTTATGACAAGTGATGCCTGAGCAGTCCTTAAGAAATTAAAAGTATTATTTTTTGTATCGAGAAATAAAATAACAGCAAAGATAATAATAAAAAATAAGTAAGATAATCTTGAAATATGAAGAGGCGTATTGCTCGCCATACAGCTAACTACTCAGTGGATAAAAGATCAATGTTGTATTTGTCCATGATCTCAAGAGCTTGTCCTCCTCCTCTGGCAACGCATGTCAGAGGATCCTCGGCAACAATAACAGGTATTCCAGTAGAATTTGAAATAAGTTTATCTAAATCCCTTAATAAGCCCCCTCCTCCGGTTAAAACTATGCCTCTTTCAGCTATGTCTGCTGAGAGCTCAGGAGGAGATAACTCTAGTGCATTTCTGATTGCTCTTACAATTCCATAAAGAGGATCCTTCATTGCTTCAAAAATCTGATTACTGTTCAAGGTAAAGCTTTCTGGAATTCCTTCTGCAAGATTTCTGCCAGTAACAGTCATTTCTTTTTTTTCAGAGTCTTCAGTTGCACACCCAATATTGGTTTTTAACCTCTCAGCAGTAGATTCTCCGATTATGCACCCATAATTTCTTCTTACCCAAGAAGTAATGGCTTCATCCATTTTATCTCCACCGATCTTCACAGACTCAGCATAAACTACACCATTTAGAGAAAGAATGGCAATTTCTGAAGTTCCTCCGCCTATATCTACAACCATGTTTCCATTGGCTTCTTCAACAGGTAATCCAGCGCCTATGGCAGCTGCCATGGGCTCCTCGATTAATCTTACATCTCTGGCACCAGCACCAAGCACTGATTCTCTAATTGCCCTTCTTTCAACTTGAGTTGATCTGCAAGGGACGCATACCAAAACTCGTGGGCTAGGTTTTATAAATCTTTGTTCATGGACTTTAGCTATAAAGTGCTGAAGCATTTTCTCTGTTACCTGAAAGTCTGCAATTACGCCCTCTGATAATGGTCTTATTGCTTTTATGTTACCAGGGGTTCTGCCTAACATTTTTTTTGCTTCATGACCTACAGCTACAACAGTTTTCTGTCCTCTTGATTCTCTTATTGCTACTACGGATGGTTCGTTAAGGACAATTCCAACGTCCTTGGTATATATAAGGGTATTCGCAGTACCCAGGTCTATTGAAAGATCATTAGAAAATAATCCTCTGACTATTTTAAATAAATTAAAATCCAAGCTCGGCCTCTTACTTATGTAAAAAAATTATTAAATGGTTTAATATTTCGCTTTCGTAAATAATATCATATGGACAAAGAAACGGTCAGAACAATTTGTTATCTTTCTAGACTTTCTTTAAGCGAGGATGGAGCAAAAAATATGGAAACTGATCTAGATACTATATTATCTATGATCGATCAACTTCAAGAAATAGATACTTCCAACATTGAACCAATGTTCAGTCCTCTTGAACAAACTGCAATTATTCACGATGATGAAGTCAATTCAGATAACCAAAAAGATGCATATCTAGATCAAGCACCTGAATCTGATTCTAATTTCTTTAGAGTGCCAAAGGTTGTCGAATAATGCAGCACAAAACTGTTAGTGAGCTGCATGATTTATTGGTTTCAAAGACAATTACTCCAACTGAACTCGTCAATGAAAGCCTAAAACTAGCAAAAAAATATTCTTCTTTGAATTGTTTTAACTTTATTGACGAAGAAAGAGCGCTTACTAAAGCCAAGACCAGCTTATTTGATCCAAGCAATCCGCTTAGCTGTATTCCTGTAGCACATAAGGACTTATTTTGCATAAAAGGCATGCAAACTACTTGTAGTTCAAAAATTTTAGATGGCTACTTACCCCCATTTACAGCAACAGTGGTTCAAAACCTCGATAAAGTAGGCTGTATTACGATAGCTAAAACCAACATGGATGAATTTGCAATGGGATCATCAAATGAAACAAGCTATTTTGGTAATGTTCATAATCCTTGGCTTAAAAACCATGTTCCTGGAGGAAGTAGTGGGGGGGCCGCTGCTTCTGTTTCTAGCGGCATAGTTCCATTAGCGACAGGAACAGACACTGGTGGTTCAATAAGGCAACCAGCTGCATTATGTAATTTAACGGGTTTGAAGCCTACATATGGAAGAATATCAAGATGGGGGATGATTGCATTTGCATCAAGCCTCGACCAAGCAGGCCCCATAGCTCATACTGCAAAAGACTGCGCTATTGCCCTTGATGCAATGACTGGCCATGATTGTAAAGATACTACCTCTTTGGCAATGGGGCCCACTAAAGCATTTAATTCTATTGAGGTTTTTTCTAAAGACAAAACCTTGGGCATCGTAAAGGAATTCTCAGACCAGCTTTCACATGACATGGAAAAAGCTTTTCAAGAGAGTATAAATACTTATAAACAGTTGGGCTATAAAATTAAAGAGATATCTCTGCCAAATATTAAATACTCGGTTCCTACTTATTACGTCATTGCTCCCGCTGAATGCTCCTCAAATTTATCAAGATTTGATGGAGTAAGATTTGGCCTTAGGAGCAAAGATGTTAAAAATCTTGAAGAACTCTATATTAATTCTCGCTCAGAAGGCTTTGGAAATGAAGTTAAACGTAGAATATTAATAGGTACTTACGTTTTGTCAGCTGGTTACTACGATGCTTATTACAAAAAAGCTCAGCAAGTCAGAAGGCTTATTACTTCAGAATTCAAAAATGCATTCGAACAATGCGACTTGATTCTAACGCCTACCTCACCAGGAACTGCCTTTGCTTTTGACTCAAAGGGATCAAAGGATCCTACAGAACTATATCTTGAAGATCTGTTCACAATTGCAGCAAATCTTGCAGGCATTCCAGCAATTTCAGTTCCTCAAAAATTTGTAAATGGTTTGCCCTCAGGACATCAGCTAATTGCCCCTCATCTCCATGAAGAATCAATCTTGCAAACAGCCCATCATTTTCAACTGAATACTGACTGGCATCTAAGAACGCCGCAAATGGAAGAATTCGCATGACCTGGGAAATTGTTATTGGGTTAGAAACTCATGTCCAGTTATCCACCAATTCAAAATTGTTTTCAAGAGCATCTACTAGTTTTGGCGCTGAACCAAATACAAATGTTAATCTAGTTGATTGTGGCCTGCCAGGAGTCTTGCCTACAATAAATAAAGAAGCCTTTTACAAAGCAATTCGTTTTGGATTGGCAATAAATGCAACTATTAATCAAACGTCTCACTTTGACAGAAAAAATTATTTTTATCCCGATCTTCCAAAAGGCTACCAAATAACACAAATGGATAGACCTATAATTAAAGGTGGCAAGATAGAGATTGAGGTAGAGGGAATTAAGAAAATCGTAAACATAACCCGCGCACATTTAGAAGAAGATGCTGGAAAATCTATCCATGATGTTGAACCTAATTACACTCTTATAGATCTAAACAGGGCTGGCACTCCTCTGTTAGAAATAGTCAGTGAACCAGAGATATCTTCAGCAAAAGAAGCTGTGGCATACATGAAAGCCTTACACCAACTTATTACATTTTTAGAAGTTTCAGATGGCAATATGTCACAGGGATCTATGAGATGTGATGCGAATGTATCTATTAGGAAATTAGGTGACAAAAAATTAGGAACCAGAACAGAGATAAAAAATATAAACTCTTTTAGATTTATAGAAAAAGCAATAAATTTTGAAGTTAAAAGACAAATTAATACTTTAGAAAGTGGTAAAAAAATAGTTCAAGAAACGCGTTTATATGATGCCAACAAGGATGAAACCAGACCAATGAGAACTAAAGAGTTTGCTAATGATTATAGATACTTCCCTGAGCCTGATCTCCTTCCTGTTGTTATTACTGATGAAGAGATCTCTAAAATAAAGAATAATTTTCCCGAGTTGCCTAGTGAAAAGAGAGTGCGTTATTTAAGTGAACTTAAATTAAGTGAAAACGATGCTGAAATTCTTTCTGCAACAAAACCTCTATCAACAGCCTTTGAGAATATAATCGAGATGGGTCATGATCCTGTCCTTGCAGCGAAATGGTTGGTAGGAGATGTCAGTGCATTGTTAAATAAGAGTCAAACCGATCTCGAAAACTCAAACCTAACAATAGATATGATTGGTGAATTGTTAGCCAATATTGAAGACAACACAATATCAGGAAAAATTGCTAAGGAAGTTTTAGAAGAATGCTATTTAACTGGAAAGTCCCCCAATTCCATAATTGAGTCTAAGGGTCTTAAGCAAATAACTGACTCAAGTGAATTGCAAGCAATTCTAAAAAACATTGTTGATTCTAATCCTGAGCAAGTTACTCAATTTAGAGCAGGTAAAGATAGAATATTTGGATACTTTGTAGGTCAGGCAATGAAAGAAACTAAAGGTAAGGGCAACCCAGAATTAATCAATAAAATCTTAAAGGAATTACTGGTTAAGTAACCCATAAACTTAATGTTTCTGCAATAAAAGCAGGTTTCTTTAACCCCTCTATTTCCATAGTAACCTGATTTTTGACAAGATACTGTCCCGGGTTTTTTTCAGTAATATCTTTAACAAGGGTGTGTAATCTTACCTTGGAATCAACAGCGACAGGACTCAAGAATCTTACTTTATCTAAACCATAATTTAGGCCCATTTTAGCACCCTCAACGATTAAAGCTGTTTGCTGCCCTAAACCAGCACACAAAGATAAAGAAAGGAAACCATGGGCAATAGTAGAGCCAAAAATTGGTCCTGCTTTTTCAGGATCAACATGGATAAACTGATGATCCATGGTTGCATCAGCAAAAGCATTGATTCTATTTTGATCTATTGCAAACCAGTCCGTATATCCAAGATCTCTTCCAATACAATCAAGTATTTCGTCCTTTTTTATTACTGTCATCGGCATTTTAATTCTCCATTAAGTGATTTTTGTATTCATCTCTAAGCTGAACTTTTAAAAGTTTCCCAGTTGCTCCATGAGGTAACTGGTTTACTTTAATTATGTCATCAGGTAACCACCATTTAGCAACTCTTTCTGCAAGAAATTGATTGATTGAATCTTTATTCAAATCTTTCTTGCAAATAACTAATAATATAGGTCTTTCGTCCCACTTAGGATGAGGCACGCCAACTACACATGCTTCTTCAATATCAGGATGACCCATGGCTGCATTTTCTAAGTCAATAGAACTGATCCATTCTCCTCCGCTCTTAATTACATCTTTAGCTCGATCCATTATTTGCATACAACCATCAGGAAAAATGGTTGCAACATCCCCAGTATCAAACCACCCTTCCTCATCTACCGCAGGGGATTCAGCTTTGAAATAGCTTTCAATAATCCATGGGCCTCTAACTTTTAATGCTCCCTGAGAAATTCCATCTCTAGGAAGTTCATTATTTTGATCATCCACAATTTTTAACTCTACGCCAAATAATGGGTATCCTTGTTTAGTTTGAAGTGCATATCTTTCCTCTGGGGGAAGTTGCATCATCTTTTTACTTGGTAAATTTAGAGTTCCTAGGGGGCTCATTTCTGTCATGCCCCAACCGTGTACTAAAAAAGTATTATGTTTTTGATCAAATTCTTTAATCATAGCCAAGGGAGCAGCAGAGCCTCCCACCATTACTTTTTCTATGCCTTCAAGTCTTAAATTGTTCTCTGACAAGTAATTTAATAGTCCCAGCCATACAGTAGGGACTCCCATCAAAACAGAAGCTTTTTCTGAAGTAATGAGTTCGTACAACGATGAGCCATCAAGCGCATGACCAGGCAAGATCAATTTATGACCATTCATAAGAGTAGTGTATGGAGTCCCCCATGCATTTACATGAAACATAGGCACTACAGGAAGAACAGAACTATTTGAATCAAATCGCAATGCATTCCCTGCTGCCCATGAATGCAACATGGTGGACCTATGAGAATATAAAACTCCTTTAGGGTTGCCAGTGGTGCCAGAGGTGTAACACAACGCCGCAGCATCGGATTCATCAACCTTAGACCAATAATTTATTGGGTCTGTTTCAGATAATAATTCATCATAAAAATGTAATTTTTTTATATCTAAATCACATTCTTTTTTGGGTCCCATTAAGATAATCTGGGGAGATGCTTTTAAGTGGTGCTGAACAGCTGCAATCAATGGCAAGAATGTCTCATCAACAAAAATTGCCTTATCTTCCGCATGATTGAGTATATAAATTAGCTGTTCAGGGAATAACCTTGGATTGATAGTGTGAAGAACTCCTCCCATTCCGGTAACACCAAAATAAACTTCAAAATGTCTATAATTATTCCAAGCAATGGTTGCAACTCTATCTCCTTTTACAAGGTTGAAGTTAACTAGAGCCTGAGCGACTTTTCTTGATTGTGCCAAGCAATTACCAACGGTAACTTTAGATATTGAGTTATCAAGCCCTCTACTTACAATTTCTGCATCAAATGAATACTTTTCTGCATGATCTATAAGCTTTGGAACAGTTACATCCCAATTAAACATGTTACCTTTCATTAATTTCTCTCCTTTTAAAATTAAACCTCTTTAACAGGATAGCTATTTGAGATTGATCTTGTTGCATCATTTGCAAAAGCTGTCTTAGTTGATGCAAATAAGTATACATTTCTATCTTTAATGGGTCATTCCATCTCCACAATAACCCCTCAATGTTTTCTAAGTCTCGCTCAGGGCTGGAATTGGTTATTTCAAATTCAAACAAGTGCAGAATGTTAAAAAATTCTCTAGGAAGATTTAGAGAAGCTAAAATTTCTTCTTTCGTAATGCTGTTATTAAATTTTGCTGCAAAAAACTTTAAGTAGATTTGGTCTAATGCAATGGACCCCGTTGCATTTATCATCATTCCATCAATAAATTTTTGACTTTGATCCTCGAGACCAAAGAAATCAGAAAAATGAACTTTTGGAGTGCAATAATCATTAGCGAAATAGTTATCCCAAATCAGAAGTTCTCGATCACCAATAAAAGCCTTTAACTTATTAAGATATTCAATAGGATAGGTTTTAGAAACTACCCGTTGACCCGTAAAAAAAATATTGACCCTCGTATTTAAATTCTCTAGAAATTCAGATAAATACTCATCTTGAAAGATATTTTTTTTAATGCTTAATTGATCACAGTATATTTGAGGAACTGTGTATAAGTTAACTAGATCTAGATCATTTGCTAGCTGATTAAGAATGTCTTTGTGGTTATTTCCCCTGTTACTCTCAAATAAATCATCAAACAATACACAGATAGAACTAACTCCTAACTCTATAAATTGCTTAAACTTATTCAGCAAGATTTGATAATCTTTCTTAAAAACAAAATCATTTCCTGGAGATAGTCCAAAAATAATCTCAATGTTGTTAGCTTTGGCAAGCTGGTTTAAAGAAGCAAAATCATCCAAGAAGCTTTGTGCGTAATCTTCTTTCCAATGTATTCTGTGCTTGGAATCCTCCTTGGGACAATAGAAATAATGAGTCATCCCTAGATTCGCTAGAAATAGAATTAATTTTTTCCTATCATCAAATGATAGTTGCTTACCGTAATAACCTTCTATATAACCAGTCTTCATTTTTAGTAACAGTTAGTGCAATTATGGTCTTGTTTAACGCTAATTTGTCTAAAACTATTATCCCCTAATTTGAAAACTGTAAGAAATTTTTGCTCAAATTGTTTCAAAGCATAATTTAACAAAACCATATTCATGTAAGACCCCACCATTCCTAAAAGAACAGGCACTATTCCTGAAGTTTGACAAGATACTTCTGTATCTAGATGCTCATCTCTCGGAAATATACATTCATAACAAGGGCTGCTTGATTTGTTTGATGTAAAAAAAACATGTCCTTGCTCTTTGCCCCCAAATCCCATTACCAATGGAATCTGCAACTCTTTTGAAACATCACTAATTAAGTACCTTGTTAAAAAATTATCTGAACAATCAATAATGAAATGATGACTGGGGGCCTTTTCAAATAGAAAATGCTCATCTGCCCTTATGCTAATGCTCTCAACAAGCAGATCTGAGTATTTTTCTTTTAAACGAAGCGCAACAATGTCAACCTTTTTTTTACCAATGTCATCTTGCCTAAAAAGAAATTGCCTGCTCAAATTGCTTTCTTCAATAATATCATTATCCACAAGGGTGAATTTTCTAAATCCTGATGAGCAAGCATAGGTAATGAATGGATGGCATGTTCCTCCTGCTCCAATTATTAATATCTTGATTGAGGAAAGTTTTGAGAGATCATGCTTCGAAAGATATTGACTATTTAATAGAGCTTTGTGGATTTCGTTTTTCATTTCTTACAGATATGAATTCTATCAATATCTTGGTGATCCTTAACATTTTTGACCAACTTAAAGCCAATATTTCTTGAGATTTTATTTACTTCTAAAGATTGATCATACCCATGCTCAATAACTAAATATCCATCCTTTTTAAGAGCATGAAAACTGTTAACCATTATTTCCTTAATATGCTTTAACCCAAAATCATCACTCACAAGGGCTGAGATAGGTTCATGAATTAAGCTCTCTAAATGAGAATCATTTTTAGCAATATAGGGAGGATTCGAAACAAGAATATCTAATGACTCATTTTGGAAACATTCCAGAAGATTAGCCAAAATCGGATATACATTTACTAAGCTATGATTGATAACATTTATTTTTGCAATTTTGATTGCCTCTTCGGAGTTATCTGTAGCAATGATCTTTGCTTGATCAAAAATATGCGCCAAAGATATTGCAATGCATCCAGAACCTGTTCCAATATCTGCGATTACTGAGAATCCTTTGGGATCTATTTCTTTAACAGCATCAATAATTAACTCGGTTTCTGGGCGAGGAATGAGTACGTTATTGTTTACAAGAAAGCTATTACCATAAAAATTTGCTTTATTTGTTATGTACTCAAAAGGAACTCCAATTAGATATAAATCTAAAAAATGTTGGATTTTTTCTTTCTGAAAAATAGTTAACTTTATCTTATTGTGAATTAAAAGATGGAATCCCAGCGACTCGAATAAGATAAAATCCTGGGTATCTTTTACTATTGCTGGAAAACGAATTTTATAAGTTAGTAAGTTCTTGTAGAGATCTTCGACAAGCTCTATATTCTCAAGATTCAAGGTTTTCCAATTGAGCTAATTGATTCTCAGAAATTAGTGCGTCACAAATTGAAACAATATCTCCATCCATTACTTGATCGAGATTGTGTTGAGTAAGTTTAATTCTATGATCAGTTACCCTTCCCTGAGGAAAGTTATACGTTCTAATCTTTTCACTTCTGTCTCCTGATCCGACAAGGATTTTTCTTTCAGATGCTCTAGATGCTTGGCGCTCTTGAAGCTCCTTTTCTCTTAATTTGGCTGCAAGCAAAGCCATCGCCTTTGCTTTATTTTTATGCTGAGATCTATCGTCTTGACACTCAACAACCATTCCAGATGGAATATGAGTAATCCTAATTGCAGAATCTGTTTTATTTACATGTTGTCCTCCAGCTCCAGAAGCTCTGAAAGTGTCTATTCTTAGATCTGTTTTTTCAAGATTAATATCATCAACCTCCTCTACGTCAGGCAAAATAGCCACTGTAACCGTAGAGGTATGAATTCTGCCTTGAGATTCTGTATCAGGAACTCTTTGAACTCTATGCACTCCGCTTTCAAACTTCATATATTTATATACATTATTTCCATTGAGCTTTATTACAACCTCTTTTAGTCCACCCTGTTCAGCTGCTCGAATATTAATTTCTTCTACACTCCACTTTTGCCTCTCGGCAAAACGAGTATAAAGTCTATAAAGATCACTTACAAAAATTGCAGCCTCCTCCCCGCCTGCTCCTGCCCTTATTTCAAGGTAAGCTGCACCTGCGTCTGCGTCATCTTTTGGAAGTAACAAAATTTTAAGCTTGGATTCAATGCTGGCTATTTTTTTATTTAAAATTAGTAACTCATCTTCAGCCATTGAAACTATCTCATCATCATCGCTATCAAAAAGAGATTTTGTATCCTTCTTTTGATTTAAAAGAACATTCATTTCGTCAAATGCTTCTACTATAGGCATGATGTCGGAAAGCTCTTTGTTAAGCTTAGTAAATTTTTGAATGTCTGAAGCAACACCTTGTTGAGCTAAGAGATCATTAATTTCTTCACTCCTTTTTTTCAAATTAAAAAGCTTTTCTTCAATGGTTTTTAACATCAATTATTTCCTTTAGAAGTGAGTCAAAAACGTGAGATTCGATTTCAAGATTCTGAATTGTTAATTCCGCGTTAAAGCTTTTAATTATTCTATGGCGCATGGGATTTTCTTTATTTTTTAATTGTTCTAATGTGTGAGAATCTAAATTTTGACAAAGATTTACTAATACTTCTCGAGCTTGAAACGCATTATATTTTGCGCTTTCTTTAAGAGTTAACTTTTCGATACTTAAATTTATCAACTCTATTGCTTTATTG
Source organism: Gammaproteobacteria bacterium (assembly GCA_038108875.1). Classification (GTDB taxonomy): domain Bacteria; phylum Pseudomonadota; class Gammaproteobacteria; order Magnimaribacterales; family D2472; genus VMDH01. Next base: position 142,208 of record JAYNII010000002.1, read on the forward strand.
GCTGCATGAATTCTTGATTCTTGATTTTGTTGAGCAATTGATTCAATTTGATCTAGTGTATACAAGTAGGCCCCATCTAAAAGTCTAATAGTTGGTTCTATATTTCTTGGAACACCCAAATCTATTAACACCAAGGGTTTCTTTCCTCTACTACTTATTACTTGCTCTATAAGTCCTTTGCCTATTATAGGTGTTTGACTCCTAGTGGAGGATATTATTATGTCTGCCTTTAAAATTGCTTTTTTCATTGTGTTTAGAGGCTTAGAGATCAGAGTTTTCGAACCAAGTTGAATTGATTTCTGTGATCTATTTACAAAAACTAACTTTGAAATGCCATTAGCATGGAAATTCTCAAAAATTGAGAAAGCTACTTCACCAGCACCAATCATTAATATCTCTAAATCCTTTGGGCTCTTATAAATTTCCCTTACAAGCTTGTATACTAATGTGCTAACTGAAACTGGGTTCCTCCCTATTCCGCTTTCAGTTCTTGTGGATTTTGCAACAGAGATAATATCGTTTAACAATGATTCAAAAGTGCCCGAAATAAAATCAAACCTCTTAGATATTTCAATAGAGTCTTTAAATTGCCCAAGTATTTCATGTTCTCCAATAATTCTTGAGTCTAGGCCCGTTGCTACCATGCATAAATGCTTAAGAGCTCCTTGATTCTCTAGAAAGAAGAAATGTTTATTAATATCAAGACTGCAACTTAAGTAATCACAGATAATTTCGGATAATTCTTTCGATTGATTTTTAGAACTCTCATAAATGATTTCTGTTCGATTGCATGTAGACAGATTTACGAGCGACTGTATTGTTCCAGACAGCTTCTTCTCAATAATAAGTTTTAAATCTTTTAATTCCTCTGAATTGATTACGAGCTGCTCTCTTTCTTCAAGTGAAGTGTTATGATGACTTATGCCAAATAAATACA
>JAYNII010000003.1:0-31988 GCA_038108875.1 Gammaproteobacteria bacterium
GTTACTGATTTTGCCAAATTCCTTGGTTGATCAATATCGGTGCCTCTAAGAAGGGCAACTTCATAGGAAAGTATTTGTAATGGGATCGTGTAGATAATGGGTGTAAGCAAGAAGTCACATTTTGGTAGATGTATCAGCCTCCCAGTTTTCACATCCATTTTTACTGAAGGATCTGCAAATACAAACAACTTACCTCCTCTAGCCTTAACCTCTTCAAGATTTGAGATAAGCTTTTCGGCTATCTCGCTTTCGGGCGCAATAGCAATAACTGGCATATCCTCATCAATAAGTGCCAGAGGTCCATGTTTTAACTCTCCGGCTGGATAAGCCTCTGCATGGATGTATGAAATTTCTTTTAGCTTAAGGGCGCCCTCTTTGGCTACAGGATAAAAGATGCCTCTACCCAAAAATAGCGCGTTGTCTTTATTGGCTATTTGGGGAGCCATCTCAATTATTTGATCTTTTAGAGAGAGCGTTTCTCTAATAATTTCTGGTAATGAGCGCAAGCCGTCAATTACCCTTGCTCTAAGTTTGGGGTTGAGGCCTCTTGCTTTTGCCAAAGAAAGAGTTAGAAGCAGAAGTGCTGCAAGTTGGGTTGTGAATGCTTTGGTTGAAGCAACTCCAATTTCTGGGCCTGCATTGGTAAATAAAACAAAGTCTGATTCTCTTGCAAGAGAGCTGGTTGGAACATTGCATATGCCAACAGTTGCTAAATAATTTTGTTCTTTTGCATACGCAAGGGCTGCCAGGGTGTCAGCCGTTTCCCCAGACTGAGAAATGGTTATAAAGAGAGAGTTCTGATCTACATGTGGATTTCTGTATCTGTATTCACTGGCATAATCAATTTGGCATGGGAGCTCAGCGATTGCTGACAACCAATTTGCTGCTACTCTTCCAGCATGAAGGCTTGTTCCACAGGCTGCAATTTGGATTCTTTCAACTTTTGAAAATAATTCATGAGAGTTCAAGCCAAAAATATTGTCTAAAACATCTTCGGCACCAACTCTTCCGTCTATGGTATTAAGAACCGCCTCAGGTTGTTCAAAAATTTCTTTTTCCATGAAATGTCTAAACTCGCCTTTAGAAGTTGCTTGAGTGGAAATGTCTAGCTGGGTAATTTCCCTTTTGACAGGGTTTTTTTCGTTGTCAAAAATTTCGTAGCTATCAAATGAAAATTTAGCTACATCACCATCTTTAAGAAAAATAAATTCGTTAGTTAATTGGGAGATCGCTAAGGGATCCGAGGCTGCTAGATTTTCTTCTGTCCCCAATCCAATTAAAAGAGGTGATTTGTGTCTTGCTATAACAATGCTCGTAGGATCTTGATGGTCCAAAATAGCAATAGCGTAAGCACCTTCTAATCTGGTCTTAGTTTTAAATACTGCATCAATAAGGGAGTTTGTTTCTCCCAAGTAGAAGTCAATTAAGTGAGCAATTAACTCAGAATCGGTTTGAGATAAAAAAACATACCCCTTTTGCGCAAGCTCTTTTTTTAACTCGATGTGATTTTCGATAATACCGTTGTGAACTATGTATATTCTGTTTTCAGATTGATGGGGGTGAGCATTAGTCTCTGAGGGCTCTCCATGTGTGGCCCATCGAGTGTGGGCAATGCCAAGTTTGCTTCTTGGTTTTTCCTGAATCATTTTTTCTTCAAGGAGCTTAACCTTTCCTAGGGTTCTAAGATGAGCAACCCTGTTTTCTTGGTGGAGCGCTATGCCAGCAGAGTCATACCCCCTGTATTCCATCCGGTGTAATCCTTGGACTAATAATTTGCCAACATTGCGAGATGAGGCAGCGGCGATAATTCCACACATACTATTTCCTCTTCTTAGACCAGCCAGGCTTATTAAGTTGTTTTCCTCTTGCAACAGCTAGAGTATTGTCTTCAACATCTTTGGTAATAACTGAGCCCGCTCCAACATAGGAGTTGTTGCCGATTGTTAGCGGAGCAACCAAGGATGAATTGGTGCCAATAAAACTATTGTTTCCTATGATGGTTTTGTGTTTCTTTTCTCCATCGTAATTGCAAGTAATGGTTCCAGCGCCGATGTTTGCGCCCTCTCCAATCTCAGCATCGCCCAGATAAGCCAAGTGGTTTGCTTTTGAACCTTTGCCAATTGTGGTCTTTTTTGTTTCTACAAAGTTACCAACTTTTGCCCCTTCTTCAAGCACGGAACCCTCTCTTAGCCTTGCATAGGGACCTACAGAGCAGTTGGGGGCTATTTTGGTTGAGACAATGTGTGAAAAGCTTTCTATGGTGGTGTTGTCAGCAATGCTTACATCTTTAAGATAGCAGTTAGACAGTATCTTTACCCCATCTCCTAGCTCAACAACTCCCTCTAAAATAACATTTACATCAATATAACAGTCCTTACCAGCAACGATTGATCCCCTAAGATCTACTCTGTTTATGTCTGTAACAGTTATACCTATATCTAATAATTCTTTGGATTTCATGCTCTTATATACTTGTTCGAGCTTATGCAATTCATTTTTGTTGTTTGCTCCCTGAACATGTTTGTAGTCAGTTTTAATATGGCTTATTTTAACACCTTTATTATGCAAGACAGCTACCAAGTCAGTTAGATAGTACTCTTTTGCTGCGTTATTGTTATTAATGTGCTTTAAGCCATCCAATAATAATGCTCCCTCTACCATCACAACGCCAGTAAAAATCGTCTTTATTGTTTTTTGGTTCTGATTTGCGTCTTTTTCCTCAACAATTGCCTCAACGAAGCCTTCTTGGTTTTGAATAATTCGACCATAGCCAGTTGGGTTTTCAAGATCTGTGGTTAATAAGCATGCTTGGTTGGACTCCAACACTGAATTGAGCGTTGACTGATTAAGTAAAGGCACATCTCCATAAAGAATTAAAACCTTTTCATCTTGTTTAATTTCATTTGTAGCCATTTTCACAGCGTGTCCTGTGCCAAGCTGCTCTTCTTGTCTGCAATAAGTTAGTTGAGAAAAGGTTTTGCTAAGGTGTTCTTCTAAAATGTCTCCTTTGTAACCAGAAATAACAGTAATTTTATTGGTAATTTTTTTGGCAGTATGCAAAACCCTTTCTATCATGGTCATGCCTCCAATGAGCTGCATTACTTTGGGGTAATTGGTATGCATCCTTTTGCCAAGACCTGCAGCCAAGATGATAATGTGAGTCTTCAAATCAAAAATAGTATAAAAATACTACCTTACTTGTTTTTTCTAAGTTTTTGAATGGTTTTAATTCTAGCGGCCGCCTCAGCAAGCTGGGCTGCTGCCTTCACAAAATCTACATTGGATTCTTTGTCATGCAATAGTTTTTCGGCTGCCTCTTGAGCTTTTATCGCATCAGCCTCATCAAGAGAGTCTGCTCTTTCTGCGGTATCGGACAAAATTGTGACCTCTCCAGGCTGGACCTCAATAAATCCACCAGAGCAAAAAAAGGTTTCCTCGCTGTCACCATTTTGGACTCTCACTGGTCCCGGAGCTAAACCAGTTAAGAGCGGGGTGTGACCAGGAGCAATACCAAGCTCCCCTAGGGTTCCTGTTGCAAAGACCATAGATGCCTCCCCTGAGAATATTTCTTCAGATGAAGATACTATGTTGACTTTGATAATGTTCATTAAGCTTTAATTTTTTTTGCTTTCTCAACAGCCTCTTCAATAGTTCCCACCATATAGAAGGCTTGTTCTGGTAGGTGATCGTAGTCACCAGCAAGAATTCCTTTAAAGGCTTTAATGGTATCTTCAAGGGATACATATTTTCCTGGAGATCCTGTAAAAACTTCTGCAACAAAAAATGGTTGTGATAAAAACCTTTCGACTTTTCTCGCTCTAGCGACAGTTAATTTATCTGATTCAGATAATTCATCCATTCCTAAGATTGCAATAATATCTTTGAGCTCACGATATCTTTGCAAAACTCCTTGGACGCCTTGAGCAACATTGTAATGATCTTCGCCAACAACTAACGGATCAAGTTGTCTCGAGGTTGAGTCAAGCGGATCCACGGCGGGATAAATTCCAAGCTCAGCAATTTGACGTGATAAAACTACTGTTGCATCAAGGTGAGCAAAGGTGGTTGCTGGTGAGGGGTCGGTTAAATCATCAGCTGGAACATAAACCGCTTGAATGGAGGTAATAGATCCGGTTTTTGTTGATGTAATCCTTTCTTGAAGAGCTCCCATTTCCTCGGCTAAGGTGGGCTGATAACCAACCGCAGATGGCATTCTTCCTAATAAAGCCGATACTTCAACCCCAGCTAGCGTGTAACGATAAATGTTGTCAATAAATAAGAGTACATCTCTGCCCTCGTCTCTAAATTTTTCTGCAATCGTTAGTCCTGTGAGGGCTACTCTCAGCCTATTGCCTGGGGGCTCATTCATTTGTCCATAAACCATGGCCACTTTGGACTCTTTAGGGTTCTCTACATTTACTACCCCAGATTCCTGCATTTCAAAATAAAAGTCGTTGCCTTCTCTAGTTCTTTCTCCAACACCCGCAAAAACTGATAATCCAGAATGCTCGGTCGCTATGTTATTGATAAGTTCCATCATGTTGACTGTCTTGCCGACACCCGCTCCCCCAAATAAACCAATTTTTCCCCCTTTGGCAAATGGGCAAATAAGATCAATCACCTTAATTCCGGTTTCCAGCAACTCATTTGAGCCTGATTGTTCGACATAGGTGGGTGGTTTCCTGTGAATAGGCATGCGCTCTTTTTCGCCTATTTCGCCTTTCTCATCTATTGGATTGCCAAGAACATCCATAATTCTACCCAGGGTTTCTTGACCAACCGGTACTGAAATAGGAGCCATTGTTCTTTTGGCTACCAGGCCCCTTTTTAATCCCTCTGTTGTTCCCATAGCAATGGTCCTAACTACGCCATCGCCTAGTTGTTGTTGGACCTCTAATACTATTGCTAGACCATCAATGGTTAAGGCTTCATAAATTTTAGGTATATTGTCTTTCTCAAACTCAACATCAATAACGGCTCCGATAATTTGTATAACTTTTCCGTTGCTCATTTCTTTCTCCTTTAAACCGCTGCTGCCCCACCAACAATTTCTGACAATTCTTGGGTTATAGCAGCTTGTCTTACATTGTTGTATAAAAGCTCAAGCTCTTTTATTAAATCGCCCGCATTATCGCTGGCATTTTTCATAGCTATCATTTTTGCTGCCTGCTCACAGGCAACATTTTCGACAACTGCTTGGTAAATTAGTGATTCTATGTATCTCGTTAAAAGTCCGTCCAAAAGATCTTTGGCTTCTGGCTCATAAATATAATCCCAGTGACTGTTGGTTAAGCTCTCATCTTCTGAGCGCTGCAGTGGAACCAATTGATTTACATTTGGTCTTTGGGTCATGGTGTTAACAAATTCATTTGAGCAGAGAAAGACTTGATCAATTTCACCGCCCCTATGAAGATCTAGAACAATCTTTGATAGTGCAAGCAGGTCCTCTGGGTTGGGTTTGTCGCCTAAATTTTGAGCGCTTGCCACAACCTCTCCTCCCACGGATTTAAAAAATGCTTTGGCTTTGTTGCCGATTAATGCGAAGGAGATTTTTTGGCCCTGTTTTTGTGCTGCTGCTGCATGATTAATTACAGATTTAAAGAGATTAATATTTAATCCTCCACACAGTCCTTTGTCTGAAGAAATGATGATATAGCAAGATTTTTTAATCTCTCTCTCTTGGTAAAAGGGATGGGCATATTCTGAGTTAGATGTTGCTATATGTGTTATAACTTCTTGAATTTTTGAGGAATAAGGTTTACCAAGATTCATAAGGTCCTGGGTTTTTTTTATTTTGCTCGCAGCCACCATCTCCATTGCAGAGGTAATTTTTTGAGTATTTTTTATACTCGAAATCTGTTTTCTAACCTCTTTGGTGTTGGCCATGATTAATAAGCTTGGGTTTTTTTAAATTCTTTCAGAAGCTCATGAAGTTGAGATTCAATACCCTCATCCCAGTCTCCGGTATCATTTAATCTTTTTTCTAATTCAGCAGCTTCTGCGCTAAGATAGCTGTGAAGGGCGTTTTCAAAGCTTGATAATTTATCTATCTCAACATCTTTGAGATAGCCTTTGTCTGCTGAAAATAAGGTTAATGCTTGCTGGGCAACGCTAAGGGGTGAGTATTGTTTTTGCTTTAATAACTCTGTTACCCTTTTTCCATGTTCAAGCTGGGCTTTGGTTGTTTCATCGAGATCTGAGGCAAATTGAGCAAAAGAAGCAAGCTCTCTATATTGTGCTAACGCCAATCTAACCCCGCCTCCTAGTTTTTTAATAACCTTGGTTTGGGCAGCCCCGCCAACCCTTGATACAGAAATCCCTGGGTTAATAGCCGGCCTTATTCCGGAATTAAATAAATCAGTTTCTAGAAAGATCTGTCCATCTGTTATTGAGATCACATTTGTAGGAACAAAAGCAGAAACATCCCCCGCTTGAGTTTCAATTATTGGTAGCGCTGTTAAGGAACCGGTTTTGCCTTTCACTTTTCCTTTGGTTACCTTTTCAACGTAATCAGCATTAACTCTTGCGGCTCTCTCGAGCAATCTTGAGTGCAGATAAAAAACATCTCCTGGGAAAGCTTCCCTGCCTGGAGGCCTTCTTAATAGTAGTGAAATTTGTCTGTAGGCAACCGCTTGTTTAGAAAGATCGTCATAAACAATCAGCGCATCCTCTCCCCTGTCTCTAAAGTACTCGCCCATCGCACAACCAGAATATGCAGATAGGTACTGCATGGAAGCAGGATCAGCCGCAGCAGCTGCAACAACTATGGTGTGATCCATGGCTCCGTATTCTTCAAGTTTTCTTACAACGTTAGCAATAGTTGATTGTTTTTGTCCAATAGCAACATAGATGCACTTTATGCCTGTTTCTTTCTGGTTGATGATGGTATCAATGGCAACGGCGGTTTTTCCTGTTTGTCTGTCGCCAATAATTAGTTCTCTTTGCCCTCGTCCTATTGGGACCATCGCATCGATGGCTTTTAAACCAGTTTGGACGGGTTGATCAACAGATTGTCTTGCTATAACACCTGGAGCAACCACCTCAACTGGTGCCATAAGATCGGACTTAATCTCTCCTTTACCATCAATAGGGTTGCCAAGCGCGTCTACAACCCTCCCTAGTAAAGATGGGCCAACTGGAACCTCTAAAATTCTTCCTGTACATTTGGCTGATTGCCCTTCGATAAGATCAAGGTAGTCACCAAGAACTACGGCGCCAACAGAGTCTTGTTCTAAGTTAAGCGCCAAGCCGCGCACCCCGTTCTCAAACTCAATAAGCTCACCAAACATAACGTCTCCCATGCCGTGAATTCTTACAATACCGTCAGAGACGTTGACAATGATTCCCTCGTTCTTTCTTTCTGCAGATAGATCAAGGCCAGCAATTTTTTCCTTTAAAACGCTAGATATTTCCGATGGATTTAATTGTGACATCCTTCTTTCCTTTATATATTTAGTTGGTTAACAAGTTTTTGAATTCTTCCTTTAATGGATAGATCGAGAACCTCGTCGCCTATTTTAATGAGGAGGCCCCCTATTAATTCTTTTGATTGATTAAAAGTTATCTCGCAATCTCCGTATTTGTGTTTAATTTTTTGAGAAAGATTGTTTTTGATTTCTGGGGTTAGGTGGCTCAATGAAACTTCTATGAGTTTTGACTTGTTGTGCTCTCTTAGAAGTGCATCAAAAATATCAGAGATGGTTGGTAATAACTCAAGTCTGTCGTTTTTTCCAAGGGTGGTAATAAGATTTTTTGCAATCTGTGACAGTTCGCTTGAGAAAATATCTGCAAGTTTTTTAGCTGAAGCTTCTCTTGAAATAGAGGGATTGTTAACCATTTCAAAAATAGGTTTTTCCTTATAAGCATTTTTTAAAAGGGTTAATTCGTTTGCAAGGCTTGCTTGTTGGCCGGCATCCAATGAGGCCTGAAAAGTGGCTTTCGCATATGGTCTTGCAGCAGGAATGAGCTCTTGCACTATATTCTTTCCGCGGCTTCTAAAATAATTTTTTCATGCTTATCGGTTGAAATTTCTTCGCCGATAATTTTCTGAGCAGTATCAACAACTATTTGCCCAAAGTCTTGCTTAAGCTGTGCTTTGGTTTTATTTATTTCTGCTTCAAGGTTTTTGTTTGCAGTGGCTATAATTTTTTCAGCCTCAAGCTCGGCTTTGTTTTTAGCCTCGCCAACGATCGTTGCAGCTCTTTCGTTGGCTTTCTCAAGAATGGTTGCTGCCTCTGTCTTAGCTTTTGATATTTCTGCATCGTACTCTAATTTCGCTTCAGCAAGAGAATCTTTGGCTTTTTTTGCAGCCTCTAAGCCATCGGAAATCCTTTTTTCTCTTTCTTCCATAATGGCAATAATTGGTGGCCACACCCATTTCCAGCAAATAGCAACAAATATAACAAAGGCCAGTGTTTGACCAAGTAGTGTGGCATTAATATTCATTTAGACAGCAAACATTATGTATAAACCCAGGCCAACACCAATCATTGGCACCGCGTCAACTAGGCCAAGCACCACAAAAAGCTGGGTTCTGAGCAAGGGTATCAACTCGGGCTGCCTTGCTGCGCCTTCTAAAAATTTGCCGCCCAAAACACCCACACCAATAGCTGCACCAACAGCTCCAAGCCCAATAATGATGCTTGCTGCTACAAATAGTAAGGATTGCTCCATATTTTTCTCCTTTTATGACCCTAATGGTCTTCTGTTTCATGTGCCATTGCTAAGTAGACAATGGTCAACACCATAAAAATAAACGCTTGTAGGCCAAGTATTAATATATGAAAAAGCGCCCATAATAAATGCAAGCCCACCCCAAGTAAACCCAAAGAAATCGAATTAAAAACAAGCAACAAGGCTATTAAAATAAAAATCATTTCACCAGCGTATAGGTTCCCAAAAAGCCTTAACCCTAATGAAAGGGGCTTAGCTAATAAATTAACACCCTCTAGTATTAGATTAACTGGCATTAAATACTTTCCGAATGGATGAAATGCCAATTCTTCAAAAAATCCCTTGGCTCCCTTTATTTTTATGCTATAAAAAATTATCAGAATAAATACGGCTAATGCCATACCCAGGGTGATATTGGGATCGGTGGTGGGGACCACCTTAAAGTAGTCAATCCCAATCGATTTTGCGGCTGATGGTAGGTAATCTACGGGTATAAGATCCATTAAATTCATGAAGAATACCCATATCAACACGGTTAATGCCATGGGCCCAATAAGTGGGTTTTTGGCAGAAGTAAACATACTTTGAACATTTTCATTAACAAATTCAACGCACATTTCTACGAAGTTTTGCAGACCTGTTGGGGTTTGATTGGAAAGTTTTGATATCCCCGCCCTAAAAAGCCCTATAAATATTAACCCCAAAAATACTGACCAACCAAGAGAATCTATATGAAAAGACCAAAAGCCCATTTGATCTGCGTAATGTGGATCACAGGTCCATCCATGCGCCTCTGTCTTGCCACAAACCAAATTGGTTAAGTGGTGCTGAATATATTCTCCGCTGGTTTCGTATGAGTTACCTGTGGTTGCCATCTTATAGTCTTATAGTGTGTTTTTTTTTAAATATGTAAATACAAAAATACTAATTAATATAAATATCTCAACTAGACTGAAGCGGGTGTTTAATTTGATTAGCAAAAATGTTGCGCAACCAAATAAAAGCCATCTAATTATAAAAACAAAAACAAAAGCCAATAAGTTGTTTTTGATTTTTAATCCAATTACTTTTGTGCCCATCAACAGAGCCCATGAGCCCAACAAAATTAGCGATGATTTCCAGTTGCCCGCTGCAACCGGCATCAAGGCAATTGCAGGGATAATGTAATTTATTAAAATTTTGTAACCCGCGGCCTAAAATATGCGTGAATTATAGAAAGAAGTTTGGCGTTCAACAAGTTTAATTGTGTTTAATTTTTTCTATTATTGTCTCTCTCTCTTCCGCGCTTGTGTAATGAATTACAACACTGCCTCTTGATTTTGAGGCCTCCGATATCTCAATTTTGTGTCCAAATGCTTCTGATAAATCTTGTTCTAAAATTTTAATGTCTTGATGTTTTGTTTTTCCTGTTTTTTTGTTGCTCTTGTTGGTTGCAACAGAAGACAGCTCCTTTACGCTAAGAGCTTTTTCTACTATTTCTTTCGCTTTGGTTATGGCTAAATCAGGGTCTAAGCCTGCGAGTATTTTTGCATGACCTCTTTCAATTACTCCATCAGCGATCATCCGCTTTACCTCTTCTGGTAAGGAAAGCATTCTCAGGGCGTTTGCAACCGTGCTTCTGGCTTTACCTGTCACCCCGGATATTTCCTCTTGAGTAAGTCCAAACTCTCTTTTTAATCTATCAAAACCCCTGGCCTCTTCAATTGGGTTTAGATTCTCTCTTTGTAGGTTTTCAATAAGCGCTATTTCTAAAGAGGTTTGGTTTTCGGCGTTATCAATGAGACATGGTATTGTTTGGAGCCCGTTTATTGTTGCTGCTCTATACCTTCTTTCTCCTGCAATAATTTCAAATTTGTCACCAGAAGACTCTCTTACAATAATGGGAGAAAGCACCCCGTGTTTTTTTATAGACTCGGCGAGCTCTTGGAGTTTTTCTTGATCAAAAAATTCTCTTGGTTGGAATCTGTTCGGGTTTATAAGACCAAGCTCTATATCTCTAACAGTGCTTTTATTGGTTTTTTCAATGCCGCCCAATAAAGCGTCCAACCCCGTACGAAGTGTTGGTTTATCAGACATATTGCAACCTCCTTAGGAGCTCTCCTGCTAATGCTAGGTATGCTTTGGAACCCAGGCTGTCTGGCATATAATCTATTCCGCTTTTTCCATGGCTTGGCGCTTCTGCAAGCTTAACATTTCTAGGAACAATGGTGTTGAAAAGCTTTTCTTTAAAGTGCTTTTCAAGTTCGTCTGAAACGTCTTTGGCTAGGTTGTTCCGCATGTCTACCATCGTTCTAAGTATTCCTATAATGCGGTTGTTGGTTAGGTTTTTATTATTTAATTTTGTAAGAGTGTCCATTAGGGATGTTATGCCCTCTAGAGAATAGTATTCGCACTGAAGGGGGACAATTGTGTGGTTTGAAGCAATAAGTGAGCTTATTGTTATGGGGTGTAAAGATGGTGGGGTGTCTAAAATAATAAAATCATAATCAAGTGGTCCAAGGGTTGTTTTGAGGTGCTCAACTGTTATATGGGAATCGTTGATTGCAGCCTCATAACCCAATAAATCAGTTCCGCCGGGTATGGCGTCATAATCGTTTTTTGTTGGTTGAATGCAATCTTTTATATTGTTGCCCAGGGCTACAAAAAAAAGAGTTTTCTCGTTTTTTGCTAGTCCGGATGCTGTGGTAGCGTTTCCTTGCGGATCCATATCAATTAATAGGGTTTTTCGTTTGGTTTTAGAAAGGGCTGCAGCAAGGTTAACCGCTGTAGTTGTTTTGCCAACGCCTCCTTTTTGGTTGGCTATAGATATTATTCTTCTCATTGGTTAAAAATTTCCACTATGCAGCGCTCTTTTGTATTAAGTCGGTATGGGTGAATGATGTATGGTTTTTTTATATTAACAAGCTCTTCTTGGGTTTTTTGTTCCTTGCCCTTCATCAATAAATATTTTGCTTGTGGTAGGATTATTTTCTGTGTCATTTGAAGTATTTTTTCTGTTGTTGCAACAGCGCGAGCAACAACAAGATCATATCTTTCGTCGGTGTTGTTGGCTATGTTTTTTTGGATAACCTTGGTGTTTTTTAAGCCTAGTGTTCTTGTGGCTATGCTAAGAAAGTGCGCTTTTTTGTTTTGTTTTTCAGCCAAGTCTATAGATAGAGATGGCTTTATTATGGCTATAACTATTCCTGGGAAGCCGTTTCCCGAGCCCAGGTCTAAAATTTTTTTGGTCTGCTGTGGTATAAGTTTTATCAGCTCAAGGCAATCCTGTATGTCCTCTTCAAGGTTTTTGGTCTTAAGTTTTGAAACCAGGTTGAAGCGTTTGTTAAAACCCAGGAGTAATTGCTGGTATTCATTTAGTTTTTTAAGATTATGATTCTGCGACAACTTTTTCTTTTTGGTGTTTCTTTATAAAAATTCTAAGAATGCTGATGCTCGCTGGGGTCACCCCCTCAATCAGCGACGCGTGTTTAATGGTTTTGGGTTTGCCTTTGTTTAATTTTTCTTTTACCTCGTTTGAAAGCCCGGTGATTTTATTGAAGTCAAGGTCTGTGGGTATTATTGTTTCCATTTGTTTTGAGTTTGTTTGGATCTCTTTGGTTTGTTTGTCGATATAGCCTTTGTATTTGATTTCTGCAACAAGCCTTTCGATTAGTTTTGGGTTGCTGTTTAGTTTAAGAAGTTCTTTTTCAAGGTTGGGTTTTTCTTTGTCGGTTCTTTTTAATAGTTCTAAAAGTTTATAAGAAGAGTTGTTGATTTTTATTTTTGTTTCTTTTGCTTGGGTTTTAAGTTTTTCGAAATCCTGTTCTGTTTGTAAAAATTTTTCATGTTGTTCGTTGTTAATAAGGTTGAGCATAAAAGCTGTGGGGGTTAGTCTTTCTTGTGCGTTCTCTTGAGACATTAAAAGCCGGTTTTCTGCCCTGCTTGTAAACATGCGGTAGGGCTCAGTCACCCCAAGAGTGGTTAGGTCGTCGATCATGACGCCTATATATGAAAGCTCTCTCTTAAAATAATAGGGGTTTTCTTTTTTTACACTTAAGCCGGCGTTTATTCCGGCTACAAGACCCTGCGCTGCCGCCTCTTCATATCCTGTGGTTCCGTTTATTTGGCCGGCTAGGTAAAAATTATCAAAAAATTTTGTTTCAAGACTTGTTTTTAAGGCTCTTGGATCAACAAAGTCGTATTCGACGGCGTACCCGAACTCCTCAATTACACAAGCCTCAAGTCCCTTTATTGTTTTGATAAACGCTTCTTGAATGTTGGCTGGAAGGCTTGAAGAAATCCCGTTTGGGTAGATTAAATCTTTGGTAAGGCCTTCTGGTTCAAGAAATATTTGATGGCTTTCTTTGTCTTTAAATTTATATATTTTGTCTTCTATTGATGGGCAATACCTTGGGCCAATACCAATTATGTTACCCGAATACATTGCCGAGCTTAGTAAGTTTTCTTGAATAATTTTGTGGGTTGCGGGGTTGGTTCTTGTTATGTAGCACGAAATTTGTTTTTGGTGTTTTGTGGCTGGGTTTAGTTTGGACATGTGAGGGGTTGGGGTCTCTCCTGGTTGCTCCTCTAATAAAGAAAAATCTATTGAAGATTTTTTTATTCTCGCGGGTGTTCCTGTTTTTAGTCTTCCCATGGGGAGTTTTAATTCATAAAGCCTTTTAGAAAGAGGAATTGAGGATGGGTCTCCAACTCTCCCCCCGCTTGTTTGTTGATTTCCCTTAAACATCTTTCCGTTTAAGAATGTTCCAGTTGTTAAGATAACTTTTTTTGCTTTTATCTCACCCGTTTTCTTTGTGATGACTCCAATAACTTTATTTCCTTTTACCAAAAGATCGGTTGCCTCGTCCTCTAAAATCTCGATGGTTTTTTTTTCTATAATGGATTGAACAGCATTTTTATAGAGATCTCTATCGCATTGTGCTCTTAGGGCTTGGACAGCCAATCCCTTTCTGGTGTTTAGGGTTCTATATTGAATCCCGGCCATATCGGTGGCTAATGCTATGAGTCCCCCCATCGCATCAACCTCTCTTACTAGGTGGGATTTACCAACCCCGCCCATTGCTGGATTGCACGACATTTGACCAATTTGATTTTTTTTGAAGGTGACGAGTGCGCAGCTGACCCCAAGCCTGCTAGCAGCGTAAGCAGCTTCCACACCCGCGTGACCACCACCAATAACTAATACATCAAACATAATAAGTTAATTAATATAAATATATATTTTATATTGTTTGTTGTTATTATTAAGGTTGTTTTTTCTGTGTATAAAAGCTGCAAACACACACACCCCAACCTCCTTAAACACTTATAACCCCCTTAACAAAGATTTCTTATTAAGAATATTAATTGAGGATAAATTGTTAACAAAACAAAACACCCAAAAATACCAACAGCTTAATAACTATTTACCAACACAAAAGTTACTAAAAATATCCCCCAACAACTCTTCTGTGTACTTTTTCCCTAATATAAAATCTAAATCAGAGCGCGCTAGCTTTAAATTTTCAGCAAGCACCTCTTCGCTTCCAATAATACAATTACAAGCCGCCTCTCTTAAATGATCTGTTAAAGCCAATAATGAGCGCATATGTCTCTCTCTAACAGAAAAACGAACCTCTTTATTAAAACCCGAAGACGAGCCAAGAATATTTATTAAATTCCTTACAAGAGCAGGCAAACCCTCTCCCGATTTAACCGAAATATAATGATCAAAAACGCCTTTAGATAAACCCAAAGGCACCCCTAGATCGATTTTATTAACCACCCTAAGAACCACGCCCTCAAAACCAAAATTATCAACATAAGGATCCGAATTTTCTAAGTCCTCAGCTGAAACAATAAGCACAACCACGTCAGCGCTATCAGCAAAGGAACGAATCATCTTAACGCCTTGCATTTCTATATCATCATCGCTTTCTCTTATCCCAGCGGAATCAATCAACTCAAAAGAGAAGCCATCTACCAAAACCCTTTGCTCTAAAATATCCCTAGTTGTGCCGGGTTTATCAGAAACTATAGCTCTATCAAAACCAATCAATCTATTAAAGAAAGACGACTTTCCAGAATTTGGCGGCCCAATTAACAAAACCCTTTTCTCTTTTCTTTGAGAATTAAAAACAAAACAAGAGCCCACCAAAGCCTCAACGGACATCAAAAGACTTTCCACGGACAACCTAATAAGCCCCAAATCTTCAACATCTAAATCCTCATCAGCAAAATCTATTGAAGCCTCAACCCTAAATCTCAATCCATCAATCCCCACACCCAAATCAAGCAAAGATTTTTGCAACACCCCACCAAACGATCCAGCTATTAAGCCAGCCTCTTCAATCGAGGTTGCGTTAATTAAGTCAACTATGCTTTCAGCCTCGTTTAGAGCAATCTTCCCATTAACAAAAGCCCTCTCAGAAAACTCCCCGGGGCCAGCTTCCCTTAAACCCGCTCCCTCAAGAGCAGAAAAAATTTGAGATATTACCAGGGGGCTACCGTGACAAGATATTTCAAGCATATCTTCTCCGGTGAAAGAGGATGGAGCAAAAAATGGAGTAACCACAACCCTATCAACAATTAAACCAGAAACCACAAAGTTGGTTACTATTGCTAGATTTTTATGAAAAGGTTTTTTTTCAAGAAATGCAGAGGCGGCGCTCACACAGCCCTCCCCGCTAAGACGAATAACAGCTATAGCAGAAACGCCGGGCGGAGTACTAAGCGCATAGATCATTTTTATTCACTAAGGCTTGCACCAAGCTGTCTATATAAATAAGTTTGCTGTACCAAAGAAATACCCGCATTAGCAACAGAATATAGGACCAACCCAGACGGCAACCATAAAAATAAAACCGAAATCATAACTGGCATAAACTTCAAAACCTGCGCCTGAACAGGGTCCATATTTGGGGGCTGCGGATTCAGTTTTTGGGTTAAATACATCATCACAGCCATAACAACCGGCAAAACAAAAAATGGGTCTGGCGCAGATAAATCATCCAACCACAAAACAAAAGGTGCATGTCTTAACTCAACCGTTTCGCGAAGGGCAAAAAACAAAGCTATAAAAACAGGGAACTGGGCTAACATTGGCAGGCATCCACCAGCGGGATTAATTTTCTCTTTTTGATAAAAAGCTAACATTTCCTGCCCAAGCTTTTGTCTATCGTTCTTATAACGACTCTGCAGCTCTTGCAATTTCGGAGACAGGGCCCGCATTTTTGCCATAGACCTAAAACCCCTTGAGGACAAAGGCCAAAACAAAAGCTTTATCATTAAGGTCAAAACAATAATCGACCAACCCCAATTCTGAATAAAGCTCTGAATAAAAACCAACAAAACAACCATTGGTTGAGCCAAAAACCAAAACCAACCCATATCAATTGTTAATTCTAAATCGGGGGCAATTTTCAATAAATCCGATCTTATTTTGGGGCCAATAAACATTTCACTAACATTAGATCTAGAGGGGTCCTTTAAAACACCGGCTCTATAAAGGCCAGACGCGTTAATTGGTTCTGCAAAAAGGGTTACACCACCATCAGAAGGCAAGATCGAGACTAAAAAATATTTTTCAGTAAACCCAAGCCACTTACCATATTCTGTATATCGAATAGGTTCTTCTATGGATTTAAGTCGATAGGACACATAAGGATCAGCAGATGTGTTAAAAGCAAAACCATAAAAAGAACTTCTATCAAAAAACGATTCCCCGCCATCAAGCGGCTGGCCGGCAGACCGAAACAAAGACGAGTAAACCAGCGGGCTTAAAATATCACCACTACCCTCATAGGAATCCTCAACCAAAACAATATAAGAAGAGCGGTCCGAAAATGTTATTACCTTTCTATAACCCTCTTCAGAAAGAAGCTCTAGACGATCACCATAATTATTAACAGCGTTAAAGATAACGTTATCAGATGTCAAACCCGAGCGGTGGTAAAATTTAAAACCATCGCCATAACCCAATAGGCGCAGGCTGCTATTTTTAACATTTTTGTTTTTTTTATAATCAATAAAACGGGATTCAACAATAGACCCAGAGCTAACATCAACAGACAGTTTTAGGACACCATTAGATATTTCTTCAAGCTCTCCCCAAACATCATCAACCGGTCTTTCAATATCTAATGCGGCCACAGTCTCAGCTTTTTCTTTGTTGTCTTGGCTCCAACTAAAAAAAAGAAGGTACCCAAAAATCAAAACAAAAGCCAAATAAAGAATTCTAAAATTCACAATCAAACAACCTCATCGACACCGCCACTAGACCAGGGGCCACACCTTAAAACTCTGTAGGTCGACATGACAAGGCCTTTAAAAAAACCATATTTTATAAAAGACTGTTTTGCGTACTCAGAGCAGGAGGGAGAATAAATACAACTGGGGGCGAACATGGGGCTAACAAAACGTTGATAGAAATTAATTAAACTTATAGCAAAGACCTTCATTCAAATACCACAATTTTTTGGAGCTCTTTCTCAGCATGCATTTTTAAATCACCAAAATCAATATTTTCTATCCCCGGCTTGCATATTATTATTAACCCCGAGTTAAAGCCAAGCTCTTTCAAAACATTTTTCATTCTGCGTTTTATTTTGTTGCGCGTGACAGCAAGAGAAAAATCTTTCTTTTTTATTATATAAATATTGGGCGAGCTACTTAGGTTGTTTGTTTTAATAAAAAACAACTTTAAGCAGAGAGGACCTTTCTACCCTTTCTTCTTCTACTGGATAGGACAGCGCGACCGGCTTTGGTAGCCATTCTTGCTCTAAAGCCGTGAGTCCTTTTTCTTTTTAAATTGCTGGGTTGAAATGTTCTTTTCATTTTGGTTAACTTATAAGAGCGCGGAATTATAAAGCATTAAAAGAAAAAAAGAAAAAAAAATTCCAAAAAAACAAAAACTTGTTTATTAACAAGATATCCACAAAAAAATCATATGTTTATTCTGTAGATATCTTGTTGATTTTTTTATAGACTAATTTTCTCATCAAAAAATATGAAAGAAACTTGGAATAAAATTAGTGACGCTGTAGAGAAATCAATTTCACAAGAAGAATTTAACACCTGGATAAAACCCCTCTCAGGAGAAATAAAAGACCAAACACTTGCTATAAGCGCTCCCAATGATTTTATCATCAATTACGTTGAAGAGAATTATTTAATAAAACTTGATAGAGCTATTAAATCGGTTAACAAAAATCTTTCGATAGAATTTAAAAAACTAGATAAATCAACATTTGTCGATAAATTAGAGGGAGGCTCTCAAAACAGACCAAACCTCGTGGAATCTTTTACATTTGATTCTTTTGTTGAGGGGAAATCTAACCATATGGCTCTAGCCGCTGCAAGACAGGTTGCTCAAAACCCCAAAGGTGACTACAACCCATTATTTATATACGGTGGAGTTGGTTTAGGTAAAACTCATTTAATGCATGCCGTTGGAAACCAAATAATTAAAGATAATCCCAACAAAAGAATAGTATATGTGCATTCTGAAAAATTCGTAGCAGACATGGTTAAAGCACTACAACTTGGGGCTATGAGCGAATTCAAGGCATTTTACCGAAACGCTGATGCCCTTTTGATTGATGATATTCAGTTTTTTGCTGGAAAAGAACAATCTCAAGAAGAGTTTTTTCATACATTCAACGCCCTTCTTGATAGAAACCACCAAATGATACTAACTTGTGATAAGTATCCAAAAGAAATAGATGGTTTAGAGGAGCGGTTAAAATCTAGGCTGGGCTGGGGCCTGCCAGTTATTATTGAGCCCCCCGAATTAGAAACTAGAGCCGCAGTTTTGCTTAAAAAAGCCGAATCTTTGGGTGTTAATCTTCCCAGCGAATGCGCTTTTTATATTGCTCAACGAATTAGATCAAACATTAGAGAGTTGGAGGGCGCCTTAAAAAGAGTTACAGCAAACTCTAAATTCTCAAATAAAGATATTGATATCCCTTTTGTGAAAGAGTCGTTGAAAGACCTTTTTGTTATTTCTGCAAAAATGGTAAGCATTGATAACATTCAAAAAACCGTTGCTGAGTATTACAACATTAAGCTTTCTGATCTTTTGTCCAAAAGACGAAGCAGATCAATTACTAGACCCAGACAATTAGCCATGGCATTAACCAAAGAGCTAACAAATCATAGTTTGCCAGAAATCGGAGAAGCTTTTAATGGAAGAGATCACACAACAGTCTTACACGCCTGCTCAAAAATCAAAGAGCTTAGGAAAGAGCTGCCATCCCTAGAAGAAGATTATAGAAACCTTAATAGAACCCTTACAAACTAATGCAAGCAAAACTAAACAAAGAAGACTTGGCATCAGCCCTAGCCAGCGTCATGGGCGTTGTTGAAAAACGTCAAACACTCCCTATACTTGCAAACGTCTTAATTGACTTTACTGATGATGGAGTCAATATGACCGCTACAGATCTAGAGTCAGAAATTGCTCTTTTCTCTGTAGTTGGTGTTATCTCTTCTCAAGGAAAAACAACCGTCTCAGCAAAAAAACTTAATGACCTGGTAAGGCTGTTGCCAGATGGAGAGGTTTTAACCATTTCTTTAAAAAACAACAAACTTAACATTAAGACACCCACGAGCAATTACAACTTGGCCACCCTTTCAAGTGATGATTTTCCAAGAATAGATGCAAGCGATGAAGGAGAAGAGATTCAAATAAACATGGGATCGCTAAAAAAAACAATTTCTTCATCATCTTTTGCCATGGGAAACCAAGATTGGAGGCATTATTTAAATGGCCTTTATGTCACTTGCGAAGAGGGTCTTTTTACAGCTGTAGCTACCGATGCACATAGGCTCGCTGTTTCAAACTCTAAGACAACAAACAACTCAAAAACCATTTCTGGAATAATACCGAGAAAAGCCGTAAATGAAATATTTAAATTTTTGGATGAGGAGGGGGAATGTGTACTTAAAATTTCTGAAAGTTTTTGTTGCCTCTCTAAACCAGGGCTTATTTTTAAAAGTAAACTGATTGAAGGGAAATTTCCTGACTATAACCAAGTAATTCCATCAGGCGAATCTATAGATATGCACTGTAATAAAAAAGAATTAGCAGATGCTTTGGCGAGGTCATCTATTCTAACAAGCGACAAATATAAAGGAGTAAGATTTTTACTAGATAATTCAAATCTTACAATAACCGCGAATAATCCTGACCAAGAAGACGCTGAAGAAGTTATTAAAGTTAATGCCAAAGGATCGCTTCAAATAGCTTTTAATGTTGGATATATTCAAGAGATTCTTAATCACTTAAATACTGACGATGTTGTTTTTAGATTTTTCGGTGAAGACAAAAGTTGTATTATCCAGTCAAAAGACAATGATGCATCCTTATATGTTGTTATGCCCTTATTGATTTAGGTGGCGATTAAAAAACTATCTCTCTTAAACTTTAGGTGTTTTAACAGCCTTGAGATAGATCTAACCCCAGGTGCCTGTCTTTTCTGGGGCAATAATGGCTCCGGAAAATCCTCTATTATAGAAGCTATATATATCCTTAATACCGCAAAATCATTTAGAACCAATATCCTAGATTCATCAATTCAAAGAAACAAAGATTTTTTTTCTCTAAAGGGAATAACCGACAATTCAAAAAAAATAGAAATTACAAAGCAAAAAAACAAACCCATTTCTATAAAAATCAATGATAAGAAAACCAGCTCCTTAGATCTTCTTAAAACAAACTCTTTGCTTTCAATTGATCACAACACTTATTTTTATAATGATTCAAGCCCCGATAATAGAAGAAAACACTTAGACAGAGCCCTTTTTTCCGTATTTAATGAATACTCAGAAGACTTATTAAAATTTTATTTTGTGCTCAGAGCCAGAAACCTTGCTCTAAAAAAATCATCCCCCAAAGAAACGCAGGCCTGGAATGTATCTTTGGGCGATCTGGGTGAGAGGCTTACCATTCAAAGAAAGGAATTTTTTGATCAAAGCAAAGAAAACTTCCTAAACACTCTTGCACGTTCATCACACCCAAAAGCAACCTTATACAAAGAAATAGAAATTTTTTTTGATTCAGGATACAAGAACCTGAGTTACGCAGAAGTTCTTGATAAAAATCTTTCTGAAGACTTGTTTAAAAAAATTACAACAGCCGGCCCACATAGAGCTGATATTAGATTTCTTTTTAATGGAATGCACCTAAAAAATTCCTTTTCTAGGGGAGAACAAAAAATTATTTCTATTTTGTGGAGTCTTAGTTACGCCCAAAGCATTACCCAGCTAACAACAGCAAAGCCCATAATATCTCTCGATGATCTTGGTTCAGAAGTTGATAGCCACCATTTAGAATTTTTGTATCCTTTGTTTAATAATTTTGAAAATCAATTAATATTTTCAAACATTAATAGCCTCTTTGATAGTAAAATAGAAACTCCATTTAACAATTTTAAAATGTTCCACGTGGAACAATTACACCTAGATGCCTAACAAAAAAAACCCAAACACATACGATTCCTCAAACATTCAAGTATTAAAAGGATTGGAGGCGGTTAGAAAAAGACCAGGAATGTATATTGGTGACACCGATGATGGCTCGGGCCTTCACCACATGATATTTGAAGTTGTTGACAACTGTATAGATGAAGCAATGGCGGGTTATTGTTCTGAAATAACAGTTCAAGTTAACAAAGATGGATCAATAACGGTTAAAGATAATGGAAGGGGTATCCCCGTAGACACTCACAAGAAAGAGGGAATTCCTGCTGCTGAACTTATAATGACTACGCTTCATTCCGGAGGCAAGTTTGATGATAATTCTTATAAAGTCTCTGGCGGTCTTCATGGGGTCGGAGTCTCTGTTGTTAATGCCTTATCTGAAGAACTAAATTTGGTTATTTGTAGGGATGGGGGGATGTATGAACAAAAATATTCTAACGGAAAACCTAAAACCAAACTAACCAAAAAGAAAAATTCTAATGAAACAGGAACAGAGATTACATTTCTTCCATCAAAAGAAGTCTTCTCCTCAATAACCTTTGACATTGAAAAGATCAATAAAAGAATACAGGAGCTTTCTTTCTTAAATAGCGGCGTTTCTATTGAAGTAAAAGACCAAAGAACAGGAAAAAATAAAAAATTTAGAAACACGGGCGGAGTCTCCAGTTACGTTGATTTCCTAAGAGGAAGAAAGCAACCCATTTCTACAATCTTTCATTGTGAAGATAACAGCAACAATATTGGTGTAGAAATATCCCTGCAGTGGAATGACTCATATAGTGAAAACGTTCTATGTTATACAAACAACATTCCACAAAAAGACGGAGGAACCCATCTTTCTGGCTTTAGGGCGAGCCTTACTAGAGTATTGAAAACCTTTATCAAAAAAGAGGAATTGAATAAAAAAGCCCCAATTGAATTGCTAGGCGAAGATGTTAGAGAGGGATTGGTTGCTATTATTTCTGTTAAAGTACCAGATCCAAAATTTTCTTCTCAAACAAAAGAAAAATTAGTCTCATCAGAGGTTGAAGGAATTGTAAGCAATGTGCTTAACAAAAATCTAAACGATTTTTTATTAGAAAACCCAAAAGATGCCGTGTCTATTTTATCCAAAGTATCTGAGGCTGCTTTAGCTAGAGAGGCTGCAAGAAAAGCGAGAGAAATGACCAGAAGAAAAGGCGTTCTAGAGGTAGCAGGCCTTCCTGGAAAATTGGCTGATTGCCAAGAAAAAGACCCATCATTATCTGAGCTTTATTTGGTTGAGGGGGATTCTGCGGGCGGCTCTGCCAAGCAAGGAAGAAACAGAAAAAACCAAGCAATTCTGCCGTTAAAGGGAAAAATACTTAATGTTGAGAAAGCTAGAATTGACAAGGTCTTGTCTTCACAAGAGATAGCAACATTAGTAACAGCGCTTGGCTGCGGAATAGGCAAAGATGATTTTGATTTAGGAAGACTCCGATATCATAGGATTATCATCATGACAGATGCTGATGTTGACGGCTCTCATATTCGCACCCTTTTGCTAACATTCTTTTATAGGCAAATGTTCGATATTGTTGAAAATGGTCATATTTATATTGCCTTACCGCCTCTCTATAAGATTACTAAGGGAAAATCAGAAATTTACGCATCAAATGAGTTAGAGAAAGAAAAAGCAATTAAAGATCTTTCAAAAACTGGTTCAAAGGGTATCGATGTTCAAAGATATAAAGGCCTTGGGGAAATGAATCCTGGTCAATTATGGACAACCACAATGGATCCTGAGAACAGAAGAATGCTTCAGGTTAAAATTAAAGATGCGAAAGATGCGGATGATGCTTTCGAGGTCCTAATGGGCGATCAAGTCGAGCCGAGGAGAGAGTTTATCGAATCTAATGCATTAAACGTAGCCAATCTAGATATATAAACAAAAGTCTAATTATATAGACAAATGTTTAATTATTTCTTCAATTTTTATTGTTTTTTGCTCCATTGAATCCCTATCCCTTAAAGTAACTGTTTTCTTATCCAAAGAATCATAGTCAACAGTTATACAATGAGGAGTTCCGACTTCGTCATGCTTTCTATAACTTTTTCCTATATTTCCAGTATTTTCAAGAACAATCTTCTTTTTTAAAGCTTCTTGAAGCTCGTTTTTAATTTTTGTGGCTAGATCTACTAATTTTGGCTCATTTTTCTTTAGAGGTATAACAGCAACCTTAATAGGTGCTAGGTGAGGCTTTAACTTAAGAACTACTCTTTCCTTTCCATCTTCTAACTTTTCAATTTCATAGGCATCATTTAAAACCGCTAAAAACCCTCTTTCTACCCCTGCTGAGGGTTCTATAACATAGGGAACCACCCATTTATTAGATTCAATTTTATTGACAGCAAGTTTTGCATTTGAATCATTATTCTGGCTAATGACCGCGTTTATATTTAATTCATTTTGGTTTTTAGTATGCGAGCCCAAATCAAAATCAGTTCTATTTGCTATACCTTCTAACTCTTCTAGCCCGTGAGGGAATTTATACATTAAGTCATAAGTTCCCTTTGAATAGTGAGCAAGTTCTGATTCTGGCACGTTATAGATTTCAATATTTTCTCTTTTAATACCCTGTTTTAACCACCAATTCAACCTTTCGTTCAACCAATACTCATGCCATTTCAAATCACTCCCAGGCTCAACAAAATACTCTAATTCCATTTGCTCAAACTCTCTAACTCGAAAAATAAAATTTCTTGGAGTTATTTCGTTTCTAAATGCTTTTCCTGATTGAGCTATACCAAAGGGAAGATTTCTAGCCGATGAATCAACAACGTTCTTAAAATTTATAAATATGTGTTGAGCAGTTTCTGGTCTCAGATATCCAAAATTATCCTCATCTTTTATCGGTCCAATAGAAGTCTTGAACATTAAGTTAAATGGTCTCGGCTCCGTCAAATCAGAAGAGCCACAATGAGGGCATTTTTCTTTAATATGATCTGCTCGATGTCTGTTTTTGCAATTCTTGCAGTCTACCAATGGGTCAGTAAAGGTACTCTCGTGGCCAGAATGCCTTAGGACGCTTGGATGGGTAAGTATTGCTGCATCAATACCCTCTACATCATCTCTTTCGTATACCATGGCTGACCACCATGCTTGTTTTAGATTATTTTTTAATTCAACACCAAGAGGGCCAAAATCATAGAGGCCCTGAAGACCACCATAAATTTCAGAAGATTGAAATATAAAACCTCTTCTCTTACAAAGAGAAACTAATTCATCCATTGATTTGGCTGGCATTAATTAACCCCCGTTGATATATACTTGTGACATTGTAATTCATTAATTTGCTTATTAATAAATGAGGCTTCTTTTTATTTTGCTTTCTCCTCTTGGCTTAAGAGCTGCAGAGAAACTAATTAAGACAAGTTTTAATTCTTTGCCAGCAAGATTTTTGCTTGAACGATCAAGCTATTTCAAAATTACAGCTATAAACATATCCAAATGTTTTAAGAATAACAAAAATCAACATAACAAAAATCTTGCATATCAGAGCTTGGTAGAATCGATATTTTCTGTTTACGAAACAATATATTCATGGTCACGAAATGAATCAAAGATATCTTCTCTAATATTTAAACAAGAAAATAGATTTATGTTAAAAGCCAAATATCCTAAACTTCTTTACGCAATGCATAACAGAAGCATTGATATGTTATTAAGTTTTTTAATGTTAGAAAATCAAGTTACTACTCTATACAAAACTATTAAGAATCAACGACTTAACAAATATGTGATAGAACAGAGATCAAAAAATAACAGCTCAGTTGCAACCGCTTCGATAGGTGGTGTTAGAGCGGCTCTAAAATCATTAAATTCTGGTATTAATGTTTGCTTTGGTGCTGATCAAGTTCCAGCAGATGGTCTCGGAGTTAATAGCTATTTTTTTAAATCTGTTTGTTATTCCAGCAACCTTGTAGAAGCAATCTCAAAAAGAGAGGGAACGGGCACCTGCTTTGTTTATTTAACAAAAAATGATTTTGGATACGTCGTTGCTTTTGATCATTTATCTAGTTCATTTGTGGGGACAGATAAAATGAATCAACTTTTTGAACGCTCAATTTGTAAAAAACCAGAAGAATATTCTTGGGAGTACAAAAAGTTTAGAAAAGTTTCTGAAAATAAGGAACTATATAAATTTTGACTATCTTCTCCAAAAAGAGGGCGCCATCACTACGAGGAACGTAAATATTTCTAATCTGCCAAGAACCATAGCAAATATTAGAATTATTTTCCCGAAACCAGAGATGTTTTGATAATTATTAACAGCATCACCTAGAGCAGGACCGAGGTTATTTAAGCAGGCGCCAACAGTCGAAAATGCTGTTTCAAAATTAGCTCCGCTAGCCAGCATTCCCAAAAAAAGAAGCATGAAAGTTATTACATACACAGAAAAAAACCCCCACACTTTTTCTGCAATAGTGGCATGAATAACTTTATTTCCAATTTTAGAAATAACAACAGCATCGGGGTGTATTATTTTGAATATTTCTTTTCTTGCCTGATTAATCATTATCAATACTCGCCAAGCTTTTATCCCGCCCCCAACCGAGCCAGAGCAAGCACCCACAAAAGCCCCAATTAAAAGAAGAAAAGAAATAAACAACGGCATTCCATTAAATCCGCTCGTATGAAAACCAGATGTTGTCAAAATTGAAACTGTTTGAAAAACTAACGACCTAAGATTAAGCCCACCATCAGATTCACTTAATAACAAATAAAAAACCCCTGTAGCAAAGATTAAAAACATAAGGGTAAAAAAGAATCCTAACTCAGGATTTTTGAAATACTTGCTAATAGATTTTGTTGATATAGCTGAATAATGAAGCACAAATGATACCGCTGAGCATAACATAAAAAAAATACACACAATTTCTATAGAAAGGCTGTTAAATTGCCCTATGCTTCGATCATATGTTGAAAATCCACCAATTGAAACAGTAGAAAGAGCATGAGCCAACGCATCAAATACTCCCATCCCAGCCATCAGATAAGTCAAAAAACATAAAATAGAGAGAGTTAAATAAATTCTCCACAAAGCTTGGGCGGTTTCTCTAATTCTAGGAGTAATTTTTTGAGTGCTTTCTGAGCCAGGTGTTTCCATTTTAAATAACTGGCCCCCACCAATTCCTAATGAGGGGAGAATGGCAACGGCTAAAATAATCAAGCCCATGCCGCCAACCCATTGCAACAGCTGTCTAAACAAAAGCACTGATCTATCATATCCCTCAATGTTTGATAGAACGGTGGCGCCCGTGGTGGTAATTCCTGAAAATGATTCGAAAAAGCCATCTATTGGACTTAGGCCGGCAAGGGCCAAAAACGGCAACGATCCAAATAAACCTAATACCACCCAGAAGGTAACTGTTACCAAAAATCCATCGTGGATTGTTAAAGAGTTAATATCTTTTTTCGAAGAAAAATAAAGCATCATACCTATGGATGCTGTTAGTAAAAAAAAGCTTAGGAAATCACCAGCCGTATTTTCATTAAATATTATTGCCACAGCAACTGATGGTAAAAATACTAAGCTAAAAAACATCAACAGCAATCCCACCAGGTTATAAATAGGAGATATTAAATTCATTAATTTAAGAAGAGTTTAGTAATTTCTTCTTTATTTGTTTTGGAGGAAATAAAGATGATTAGTCTATCCAGTTCTTGCAAGACCAACTCGTTAGTTGTCGCTGGAGTTAAGAGATCATTGTTTCTATAAATTGCGCCAACTGACGAACCGGATGGAAGGGGTAGGCTGCGTATTGGCTTGCCAATATAACTTTCAGTATGGGAATTCTTGTGAACCACGCCTGCAATTGCTTCAACGCCGGACGCCATTTTTAAGATGACTTCTTGAGTAACGTCGCTTGTATAAAGGTGCTGCAAAACCATAGATACCGTCAGTCTTTGAGGTGACAATGCGACATCTACAAACCCCTTTGGCAAGCTATTAATATATGAATAATTGTTTAGGATAATTATTGTTTTTTTTACCCCAAGTTTTTTGGCCAAAAATGCTGACATGATATTGGCCTCATCATCGTTTGTAACAGCACAAAAAAGGTCAATTTTTTCAATATTTTCAGTTTTTAACAAATCCTCATCAGAACCATTTCCCCTTAATACAATTGTCTTCTTTAATTCGGTTGACAGAAATTCGCATCTATCTTTATCTGGTTCAATTAGTTTAAGTCTTAATTTATCCTCAATATTTCTTGCAAGCTCGAACCCTATTTTTCCACCCCCTACGATCATCACCCTTTTATGTTTC
Organism: Gammaproteobacteria bacterium; assembly: GCA_038108875.1. Classification (GTDB taxonomy): domain Bacteria; phylum Pseudomonadota; class Gammaproteobacteria; order Magnimaribacterales; family D2472; genus VMDH01. The sequence continues at coordinate 27,426 of JAYNII010000003.1, forward strand.
TCGCCTTGATTCCTTATTTCAGATATAACAGCATCAACATCATCCCTTTTAGCGAGAAAATACACTTCGTCACCCTCCTTAATAACAGTATCTTCGTCAGGAATTATTGGTTTACTTTTTCTATATATAGCAGTTACAGAGGCTTTAACATTTGGAAGGTCGTTTTTTATGTTTTTAAGAGCTCTATTTACTAGCATCCCATCCTTTTTGGCTTTAACAGAAACCAGTTTTACCTCTCCTCCAACAAAAGACTCTATTTGTTCTGTACCCGGGTGTTCAATGAGCTCTAAAAGATGTGTTGTAATTTCAGAAACTGGACTTATAGGAATGTCAACATAGCCACCCAAAACATCCATACAGCCTAAATAAGCTTTGTTAGAAATTCTGCAGATTGTCCTTTTTGCCGAGAAGAGATTTTTAGAAAGTTGACAAGCAATCAAATTAATTTCATCTAAATGAGTAACAGCAAGTACAACGGTGTTTTTTGTGACTCCGGCTTTAGAGAGCGTTTCAGGAGAAGAGGCGCTTCCAATTACTGTTGCTAAATCAAAGTCAGATTGCAAAGAGTGCAATTTTTCAGCATCAACATCTACAACAGTAATATTGTAGTTTTGATTAACAAGATTTTTTGCTATACCTGAACCAATCTTACCTGCGCCCAAAATAACAATGTCCATAGTGAATAGGTTACTCTCTTTATTTAAGAATTAAAGTTCTTCAAATATTTTTTGATTAGAATTCCAAAGATCTTTCGAGGAGATAATTTTCTTTCCCGGGATTTGTAAGTGAGTAATCACTATTGATCCATCACTTGTTTTATAGAATAACTCTTTATTATAGAAGCCCACCATCTCCTTCGTGAAGTTAGGAATTTTATCGGGGTCAACCATCTTTATCCCGTGAATTTTTATATTCATATTACGGAAATATAAATAAATTCCTGGCCAGCCAAAGTAGGCTCTGAACATATTTTGAATTTTATTAGAGGAAAGTTTATTTGAAAGCAATCCAGATGATTTTTGAATTTTTCTGCAGATAGAAGTTTTTGAATCATCTTGGTTAATAGGCAACAAATCTCCAGCTGAAATTCTTCTTAAAATATTTGGTAGTTCAAGCGCAGCATCATCTGCTATCTTTTTCTCAATATCAATCTTTGTTGCAAAATCATCGCAAAATATTTTTTTTGAAAAATATACAGGGCCCGTATCTAGACCGGCATCCATCTTCATGATGCTGTACCCAAACTCATAATCAGAATTAATTAAAGATTCCTGTATAGGAGATGCTCCCCTGTACTTAGGAAGGATTGAGAAGTGTATATTAATTGGTGCAACCAAAGGTAAATCAAGAATTCTAGTAGGCAAAATTTTTCCATATGCTGAAACCACTAAAAAATCCGGTCTATCGAACTTTAGGAGTGATTTGACAAAATCATGATCTAGAGTCTCAGGCTTTAAAGTCTTCAAGCCTATTAAGGAGGCCTGCGTTGAAACTTCAGATGGAGTTACAAGTTGCTTTCTGCCATATGGCCTATCTGGTTGAGTGATAACTAATTCGGGAGTTAATCCCTGAGCAACAAGAGACTTGAGCACAACAGCAGAAGAAAAGGGAGATCCAGCAAAGAATAATTTCATTAATATCTCTTATTTTCTTTTAAATTCTTTTATTTTGCACCCTTCTTCTTCAATCTTTCTCTTTTTAATCTTGAAACATAGTCAACCATTAACTTTCCTTCTAAATGATCCATTTCATGCTGTATACAAACTGTCAAAAGCCCCTCTGGAAAGGTTGTGTGGCTCTTTCCTTCAATATCTTGCCATGTAAGCTTAATTTTGTCTGGCCTGCTAATTTCCTCATAAAAACCAGGAACAGATAGACAACCCTCTTTAAAAGAAAGATAACTTTTGTCTTCTAATATTTCAACCTCAGGATTAACAAACACCCTTGGCTCATTCCTGCTTTCAGAGATATCCATAACAATTAATCTAATATGTTCATTAACTTGAGATGCAGCTAGGCCTATTCCATCAGCCTGATACATTGTATGAAGCATATTATCAGATAGGTTTTTTAGACTTTTGTCGAATTTGGTCACTTTTTTTGCGACCGTTCTTAGTCTTGGGTCTGGATATGTAAGTATATCAAGCAGCTTCTTCATTTTGATATTATATTTCTTTTATTTATAATCAGATAGTTTAGAGGAATTATATGAAAGTTGGCATATTTATGGGCTCAAAATCTGATCTAGAAATTGTTTCTTCGGCTCTTAATGTTTTGGAAGAGTTTGGTGTTGATTACGAATACAACATATTATCTGCACATAGAACTCCATCTCAAGTTATCAATAAAATAACTGAGCTAGAGGGTAAGGGAGTAGAGGTGTTTATTGGTGCAGCAGGTATGGCAGCCCATCTTTCAGGAGTAATAGCCGCTCACACACACAAGCCTGTTTTGGGCATCCCTTTAGACGGGGGAACAATGGGGGGGATTGATTCTTTATTATCGACAGTTCAAATGCCAAAAGGAGTTCCAGTTGCGACCTTTGCAATTGGCAAAGCAGGAGCAATTAATGCTGCTATTTTTGCCATACAAATTCTTTCATCATCAGACAAAGAGCTGGCCAAGAGGTTTGATGAGTACAGAAAGAAAATGACAAACGATATTATTGAGATTAATAACTCTAAATAAAGAATTTTGCAATCATTCATCAACCCACAGGATGCAGCTCAATGGGTGCTCTCTGGAAAAATTTTACTTCATCCAACTGAGGGAGTTTGGGGGCTTGGATGTTTATTTGATTCTAAAATTGCAGCAGACAGAATTACAGAAATTAAACTTCGATCTGATTCAAAAAACTACATCCTTTTAATGCCGAACTTAGCATGGGTTGAGAAGCTAGGCAAAAATATAAAACCTTCTAATTTAGAAGAATTTAAACAATATTGGCCAGGGCACACCACTTTTTTATTTGAACCATCTAAAGAGTGCCCAGGACACCTTGTATCATCAATCAATAGAGTTGCTATGAGAGTAAGCGCTCACAAACCAATTCTTGATTTACTTGACATCATACAAAAACCAATTCTATCAACATCAGCAAATATTTCTGGCAAGCAACCAAATATTGATATACATTCAATTAAAAAACTATTTAACTATACCGATGTTGCTCAGTATGAAAAACCACTTGGTAACCAAAATAAGCCATCTAGAATAATTGACTTTTTATCTAAAGAAGTAATTCGTGAATAAACCAAAAGAAGTAATCAGATCAGAAAACATTATTTCTGAATTGCAGTTTAAGGTTTCTAGCTTTTTCCTTGATCTTTCTAGTAAAAATTTTACAGATGAAGTTAATTGGAATCGACCAGAAGGCGGAGGGGGTAAAAGCATAACCATTGCTAATAAACACATAGAAAAAGCTGCTTGTAATTTTTCTTCTATTAATGGTAGTAAATTGCCAACATCATCGCTTGCCACAAAAATTACCAAAAGAGGAATTGAAAGATTTCACGCAACAGGATTATCAGTTATTTCTCATCCTGTTAATCCAAAGGTCCCAACAAGCCACCTCAATATAAGAATATTTAAAACTTTTGATAAGAGGGGTCAATTAAAGGATTTTTGGTGTGGGGGTGGGTATGATTTAACTCCTTACATACCGTTCAGGGGCGACTCTAACTTATGGCACAAAAATGCAAAACTTTGCTTGGATAAATTTAATAAGGATTTTTATACCAAGTTTTCCAAGAATTGTGACGATTACTTCTTTTTACCGCACAGAAATGAAAAGAGGGGCATAGGAGGAATATTTTTTGACTCAATAAGATTAAAAAATATAGACAAATGTCTTGAATTGCTTACCTCAATAGTAGAAAGCTATATATCTTCATACAAAAAAATTTGCCATAGGCGAATAAACCTTCCTTATTCGAAAGAAGAGAGGCTTTTTCAAGAATACAGGCGCTCAAGATATGTAGAATTTAACCTACTGCACGATAGAGGCACTAAATTTGGCATTGAATCTGGAGGAAGGGCTGATTCTATCCTTGCTTCTTTACCACCAATAGTTTTGTGGCCACCAATTAAAGATAAATACTTACTCTCGATGGAAAGAAAATTACTTAGACACATTAACCATAGCTGGAGCATTAAGTAACTTGAATAAAATAGGTATTATTGGCAACCAAATTAAATACACTCTTTCTCCTAAAATTCACGAATTTTTTGCAAGACAGTCTCAAATAGAAATCAATTACCAAGTAATTGATTGTGAGCCGGAGAGTTTTGAAATTGAAGTAATTAAATTTTTTCAAGACACAAACGCTGTAGGTCTAAATGTGACTATACCTTTTAAGGAAGATGCCTTAAAGATATCTTTAACAAAAGATATACAAGCTGAAAAATCTAATTCTTGCAACACTCTTTATAAAAATGGCAAGACTCTCGAAGCATATTCAACAGATGGGGAAGGTTTTCTAAGATCAATTGAAAAATTTCTAGACATTAAACATAAGAACATTCTTATTATTGGTGCTGGTGGTTCAGCAAGATCGGTTGGGG
>JAYNII010000003.1:32088-100883 GCA_038108875.1 Gammaproteobacteria bacterium
AAACATAAGAACATTCTTATTATTGGTGCTGGTGGTTCAGCAAGATCGGTTGGGGTTTCTCTTTTAAGAAGGGGAGGCAATATATTCTTTATTAATAGAGATCAAAATAAGCTAAAAACACTTCCCAGCGGTTTAGAAAATCTTGTTTATCAAAAAGAAAAAATTGATCTGCTAGTAAGCTGCATCCCTTCATCTGCGGCTAACTTTATTCAAGCAAAAATTATATCTAAAGAGATTTTACTTAATCATGAAGCAATTTTTGTAGACCTTAGCTATATTAATTCAATAGCTTATGATCAAGAAATTTCTAAGCATTTTGCTTTAACCCTTGATGGAATGGGTATGCTAGCTCATCAAGCAGCCCTCTCTTTTAAAATTTGGTTTGGAGTAGAGGTAGATCCTTTAGCTGCTATTTCCTATGTCCTAAATGAAAAAAACTAGGTTTATTGCTGGCGCCATATGTCCATCATGTGGTTCAATTGATAGAGTGGCTCTTACCCCAGATGATCAGAAAATCTATTGCACAAATTGCGATTTTGCTGAGGTAAAAACACCAGAAAAATCAAACTCTAAAAACCTAGAAAAAGATAAAGCAAAGCATTAAAATAGCGCGATCCAAGTTACAATTTAAAAGACAGCATTATAAAAATAAATTATAATTAAATATAACTATTCATTATTAAACCATTACCATGAAATTAACCTACCTTATTAAATTATTAGTTTTTGTTGGGCTATATGCTCTTCCAGTCCTTGGTTATGCTGACTGGAATGCGCTTAACATGACCGAGGGCGCAACTGAAGTAAGCAAGAAAGTCTTTGATTTGCACATGCTTATTTTTTGGATTTGTGTTGTGATAGGCATTGTTGTTTTTGGAGTGATGTTTTACTCCATGTATGCCTTTACCAAAAAGAAGAATCCAAATCCCTCATCTTTTCATGAAAGCACTAAATTAGAAATTCTTTGGACAGTTATCCCTTTTATCATACTTGTGGTTATGGCAATACCCGCAACAAATGTTCTCAAAGAAATTTATAACGATGAAGAAGGCGATGTAAATATTCAGGTGGTTGGCTACCAATGGAAATGGCAATATAAGTACCTAGAAGATGGGATCAATTTTTTCTCAAACCTATCAACCGATCAAGATGAAATCTATAACAAAATTCCTAAAGGGGAACATTACCTTCTTGAAGTGGATCAACCGGTTGTTATTCCTGTTGGGAAAAAGGTTAGATTTTTAATAACTGCAAACGATGTAATCCATTCATGGTGGGTGCCAGATTTTGCAATTAAACAAGATGCAATTCCTGGTTTTATTAATACAGCCTGGACTATAGTGGAAGAGCCTGGTTTATATAGAGGTAATTGTACTGAGCTATGCGGCAAAAATCACGGATTTATGCCCATTGTTGTTAGGGCTGTTGAACAGAACGACTTCGATAACTGGGTAGCAGAAAAAAAACAAGCTGCCTTCGAACTTGCACAACTAACAGAAAAGGATTGGTCTGTCGAAGAACTTGTATCTAATGGTGAGACTGTTTTTCTTAAGAATTGTGCAGCGTGCCATCAAGTCTCAGGGCAAGGGATCCCTGGAATCTTCCCAGCTTTAGCTGGGAGTGAAATTGTTCTTAATAATAAGCCAAGGAACATAGAAATATTAATGGAAGGAGTTCAGGGTGCAGCTATGCAGTCTTTTGCTAATCAACTTTCAGAGGTTGATATTGCTTCTGTTATAACGTATACCCGCAAAGCATGGGGTAATGGTGAAAAAGGGGATAAAGAAATTGTTATTCCTAAAGAAATTCTCGAATATAAAAACAATAACAAAAGGTCTTAAGGAGCATTCATGAGCGCAGTAATAGAATCACATGAACATGATCACCATCATGGCCCTGCAAAGGGTCTAACTAGATGGATATTCACTACTAACCACAAAGATATAGGAACCCTTTATCTGTGGTTTAGTTTCACAATGTTTTTAATTGGTGGCGCAATGGCCATGATTATAAGAGCCGAGTTATTTCAGCCAGGGATGCAAATTGTTCAGCCAGAGTTTTATAATCAAATGCTCACTCTGCATGGCCTGATTATGATCTTTGGAGCCGTCATGCCAGCCTTTGTTGGCCTTGCTAACTGGCTCGTGCCTATGATGGTGGGGGCACCAGATATGGCCCTGCCCAGGATGAACAACCTAAGTTTTTGGATTCTTCCTTTTGCTTTCTTTGTCCTTTTATCCTCATTGTTTATGGAGGGCGGAGCTCCTAATTTTGGATGGACCTTCTATGCCCCTCTTTCTACAACTTACGCTCCTCCAAGCGTTACTTTTTTTATTTTTTCAGTTCATATTATGGGTGCTTCATCAATCATGGGAGCGATTAATGTCATTGTAACAATTATGAACATGAGGGCCCCTGGCATGACTTTAATGAAAATGCCACTGTTTGTTTGGTCCTGGTTAATTACAGCTTATTTGCTTATTGCTGTTATGCCAGTACTTGCAGGCGCAGTAACCATGATGCTTATGGATATCCATTTTGGAACCAGTTTCTTTAATGCTGCAGGAGGCGGTGATCCCGTATTATTCCAGCATGTCTTTTGGTTTTTTGGGCATCCTGAAGTTTACATCATGATTTTGCCTGCTTTTGGCATCACTTCCCATATTATTTCAACCTTTTCAAGAAAACCTCTGTTTGGCTATTCGTCAATGGTTTGGGCTTTAGCATCCATTGCTATCCTTTCTTTTGTAGTTTGGGCACATCATATGTTTACCGTTGGAATGCCTCTAGCAGCGGAGCTTTTCTTTATGTGGGCTACCATGTTGATAGCCGTTCCAACAGGAGTAAAGGTATTTAATTGGGTTGCAACTATGTTCAAAGGATCTATTACCTATGAAACCCCAATGCTTTTTGCAATTGCCTTTGTAGTATTATTCACGATTGGTGGATTTTCGGGTTTGATGCTTGCTATTACTCCAGCAGACTTTCAATATCATGATACTTATTTTGTAGTAGCGCACTTCCATTACGTTCTTGTTCCTGGAGCCATTTTCTCCATTATGGCTGCTGTTTATTACTGGATTCCGAAATGGACTGGAAACATGTATGACGAGAGATTGGGTAGGCTACACTTTTGGTTATCATTTATTTCTGTGAATGTAACTTTTTTCCCACAACATTGGATTGGTTTAGCAGGAATGCCAAGGAGATATCCTGATTACGCTCTTCAATTTGCTGACTGGAATATGGTTTCAACTGCTGGGGCTTTCTTGTTTGGTTTATCTCAAATTCTATTTCTCTTTATAGTTTTAAAAACTGTAAGAGGTGGTAAAAAAGCAACATCACAGGTATGGGAAGGCGCAGAGGGTTTAGAATGGACTTTAGACTCACCGCCAGCCTATCATACTTTTACAACGCCTCCGAAAGTAAGCTAGGCTGCCATTTATGAACAACTCTGCTAAGAAAACTCTAAAAGCTCTTGGTTTTGCTGTGTTTGGAATGTTTTTTTTCTCATTTGCGCTGGTGCCTCTTTATGATGTTTTTTGTGAAGTTACTGGCCTTAATGGAAAAATTGCCCTGGAAAGCAGCAATATCCAAGAAGTTGAGTCAGGCAGAGATGTAAAAGTACAATTTATCTCTCATAACAATGAAGAGATGCCTTGGATATTTAAACCATCAGAGGAGGTCCTCAGCGTAAAGACTGGAAAATATTACACAACAACCTTTTATGTTAAGAATATAACCAATCAAGAGATGACTGCTCAAGCTATTCCTAGTGTTGCACCCTCCAATGCGGCTGCCCACTTAAAGAAACTAGAGTGTTTTTGTTTTAACCAACAAACTCTATTGCCTGGTGAAGAGGCACAATTGCCGGTTAGGTTTTTAATAGATACTGAGTTACCAGAGAATATCAAAAGTGTTGCAATGTCATACACAATTTTTGATATTACAGATTACGAAAAGCAAGAACTAGCCATGCAAATGGATCACGATTCTATGCATACACATCCAGAGGAGAATCATTAAATGGAATATCAAAAATATTATGTCCCAGAGCAAAGCAAGTTCCCAATCTTTGCGGCCTCATCCATGTTCTTATTGGTTATGGGCGCAGCCTCAACCATAAATTCACTGGGAACAGATAGCAATTTAGGTAAGTACATCTTATGGTCTGGCTTTGCTGCTATGTCAGCAACACTTTTCTTTTGGTTTAAGAAAGTGATTCAAGAACACCTTGCTGGTTTAGATAGTGCCCAACTTAAAAAATCATTTGTTTTTGGAATGGCTTGGTTTATTTTTTCAGAAGTCATGTTTTTTGGTGCATTTTTTGGAGCCCTTTTTTACGTCAGAAATTTTGCTGTTCCGTGGTTAGGCGGCGAGGGCGAGAAAGGCCTTGCTAACATACTTTGGGAAGGATTTGAATCTAGTTGGCCGTTAATGAGCACACCAGATGAAGGCTCTGCATATTCATTGCCTGAAAAAAACATGAGCTTTCCAGGCTTTGGCAATCTGCTTACATGGCTACCATTATGGAATACTGTTGTATTGCTTAGTTCAAGCGTAACCGTACATTTTGGCCATCTAGCTCTTAAGGCGGGAAATAAGAATAAGTTTAATATTTGGTTGGCTGTAACCGTGTTACTAGCGGTATCTTTTGTTGCTCTTCAGGGTCTTGAATACTATGAAGCTTATACTCACTATGGGCTAACTTTAAACTCTGGTATATATGGATCAACATTTTTTATGCTCACAGGCTTCCATGGTTTTCATGTAATGCTTGGCGGTTTTATGCTGTCGGTTATGCTTATCCGATCAATTTTCTACAACCACTTTGAGCCGGAGGACCATTTTGGTTTTGAAGCAGCTTCCTGGTACTGGCACTTTGTGGATGTTGTGTGGGTAATGCTATTTCTATTTGTTTATATACTCTAACTTGACCAAGGTACTTGGTTACCAAGTTGTCCCGTATATAGACCATATGCCACTAGAATCAGAAGGACAATAGCAGCGCTGACTCTAACACCTAGGCTATACACAGTGAATTTTGTTTTGCCTTTATCTTTAAATAAAAAGAACAAGCCACTAGTTAAGCTTAGTAAAATGATGGCGATGCACGCAAATATTGCTGTCTTTAGAAGCATTGCTTTATTTTATCACCATTAAAGAATGTATACGCTAATCAGCAACATTAATAAAAACCCAAAGCTAAGTTTATTTAGTGGATGTTTTTTTATTATCTTTTTAATCTTGTCCTATTGGCAGGCGTCTAAGGGTTTTGAAAAACAAAACCTTGAAAATGAATTTATACAGTCGCTTAAGCTTGAACCAAAAAAACTTACCCACGCATCTAAACAGTGGGATTTGGTTAGCCTTGAGGGAAGCTTTGATTTTAACAAAGAGATATTAATAGATAATAAAATCCTTTCTGGCAAAAAAGGTTATACTGTCCTAACCCCTTTTATTCCTCAACTAAAAGATTTCTCAACTTTTTTGGTAGATAGAGGCTGGACTGAGAATCCTTACAAACCATCAAACGAATCCAATAGTAATATCGAAGTTATTAAAGGGATTCTCTTCGTTCCAGAAAGAAATTTTGTAGTTGGCGATGAACTTGCAAGCATAGATTGGCCAAGGATTGTTCAACAAAAAGATATCTTGTTTTTAGAATCAGTCTATGAAGATAAGTTGGAGAGCTATTTAATCAAACTTGATCCTGCTAACCCAAATACCCTAACATATGTGTCTCTTGTCCCAAGCAAAATTTCTTCTGATAAACACTTTGGTTATGCTTTCCAATGGTTGTTAATGGCTGTTGTGCTAGCATTTGTATTTATCAGATTTATTAATAATAAAGATCATGAAAAATAAAACCATTTTATTAATTCTTCTTATTTCACCAGTCATAGTAATAGGCCTCTCTTCTTTGGCATTTACATTTGGTTATGGACCAGTCGCAACTAAGAATTATGGAACTTTCTTTGAAAAAAGCTTTCCTGTCCATTCTTTAGAAAATTTAGAGGACAATCCCAAATCCAACTTCAATGGGAGAACTTGGATTTTGGGAATTTACGGTGATGGTTTTAAAGATTTAGAACAGGCAATGTATGTTATGAAGCAAGTAAATATTGCTCTTAATAGAGATATTTATAAGCTTGATAGATATATATTCTTTAATAGCTTTTCTGAATTTAACTTTGTACAAGATCAATTTCCTCGAGTTATTCTGCAGCAAGAAATTGACTCAAGCTTAAGAATCGATCTGGAAACATTTTCCAAAGATAGTTTTTTTGAGACAGACAAGATTTTTTTGGTGGATCCTTACGGGCGAGCAGTTATGTACTATGACCTCAAAAGCATAGACCCCAAGAAATTATTAAAAGATCTCAAGGTGCTAATATGATGAACATAAAGAATTTGTCCTTCTTTGCTATATTTTTTGCATTTGTAGTTATCGCTTTAGGCGCTTGGACAAGACTGGTTGATGCTGGTCTAGGCTGTCCTGATTGGCCGGGCTGTTACGGATTTGTATTCTTTCCTACTTCTGGAGAAGAAATTGCGATTGCAGAATCCAGATTCCCAATGTTTCCCTACGAAATTGACAAAGCAATTCCAGAGGTAGTGCATAGATATTTTGCTGCAACTCTGGGTTTGATAGCAGTAGCATTAGTAGTTATCGCCTATCGATCTAATCCAGTTAAACCTATTAAAGGCCTCACGATTTTTTTATTTTTTTTCATATGTATCCAAGGTCTTTTTGGTTACCTAACTGTTAGTCTTAAGTTGCTGCCCATAATTGTAACCGGGCATCTTTTTGGTGGATTTATCACATTATCCTTATTCTTTTATGTTTTTTTACTTTCTTCCAGCATTCTCTCTAAGATATATATACCTCAGCTTAAGGGGCTTGCGCTCTTAGCCCTAGTTTTATTAAGTATCCAAATTTTTCTTGGCGCCTGGACAAGCACAAATTATGCATCTCTGGCCTGCGCAGACTTTCCTACCTGTCATGGAAGTTATTGGCCAAATATGGATTTTAAAGAGGGTTTTAATCTTTTGCATGAAGTGGGCCCTAACTACCTTTATGGTCAGCTTGAAAATGATGCAAGAACAGCTATCCATTATATGCACAGAATTAATGCACTCCTTGTAGCGCTGGTCTACGTTTTGCTAATTTATAAGCTATTTAAATTTGGCGCAGGCCAACTTTCTACAGCACTAGGCATTGTTCTCATAACTCAAATCTCACTAGGGATAATGAATGTGGTATTTGTATTGCCCTTATATATTGCTATTGCTCACAATTTAGTTGCAGCCATGCTCTTATTAACTACCCTCAGCGTATACTTTGTCACAAGGAAATCTAATTGGCTGCCAAGTTAAAAGCCTACTACCAACTTTGCAAACCAAATGTGGTTTATACGATGTTAATAACTGCGTTGGTAGGATCTTTATTGGCAGCAGATTCTATTTCCGTATATGGGTTGATTCTAGTATCTTTATTGGGAATCGGTCTCTGTGCTGCCTCTGCTGCAGCAATTAATCAAATTATTGATCAAAAAACGGATGCCAAAATGCAGAGAACCTTAAATAGACCCCTTCCAACCCAAACAGTTTCTAACACTGAAGCAGTAATATTTGCTAGCGTTCTTGGCGCGTCCGGCTTTGTTGTCTTGTATGCCTTTGTAAATCCTCTCACAGCATACTTAACCTTTGCATCTCTGATTGGATATGCTTTCATCTACACTGTATTTTTAAAAAGAGCTACTCCCCAAAATATTGTAATTGGTGGACTTGCAGGAGCGGCTCCCCCATTATTAGGCTGGACAGCAGTTTCGAATTCAATAGATGCCTTTCCCTTGCTTCTAGTGTTAATTGTTTTTGTGTGGACTCCCCCTCATTTTTGGGCGCTGGCAATCCATCGAAAAGAAGATTATGCCAGAGAGGCGATTCCTATGTTGCCGGTTACGCATGGGATTAAATTCACTAAGCTTCAAATTTTTTTATATTCTATTTTGCTTTTAATTATCAGTATTTTGCCTTATGTAGTAATGTTGTCAGGCTTGATTTATTTGCTCGTTGCTTCAACTGCTGGCTTGGTTTTTGTAGGCATGAGCCTGAGGTTTTATTTGTCTCACAATGAAGTGTTAGCTATGCCTATTTTTAGTTATTCCATATACTATATTTTTATAATCTTTCTTGGCTTGTTAGCAGACAAGTATTTGTATATTTAAGTGAGCAAAATAACTATAAGCGTTTCACTAATACTATTATTTATAGTTACGGTTCTTTTGTTGTTCGTTAACAAAATTACAACCCCTAGAGCGCTCTCTGTCACAGAGCTATTAATGAATGGATTTTACACTTTAAATGCCCCAAAACAGTTCTCTGAATTCTCTATGGTTTCATCAAATGAAAAGGTCATAGACAGGAATGCTCTTCTCAATAAATGGACCTTAATATATTTTGGATATACTCAATGCCCTGCGGAATGTCCCGTAACGCTCTCTGCGTCAAGACAGCTCTTTGCCCTTCTAAGAAACAGAGGATACGATCTTACTAACCACCAATTGTTATTAGTAACTATTGATCCAGAAAGAGATACTCCAGATTCCGTGAACAAGTATGCTCAAGCTTTTGATGCTAATTTTTATGGCGCCCACCCAACCAGACCCGCATTGTTAAGTTTGGCATCTCAGCTAGATGTTATGGTAACTGAACCAAAATCAGATCATCAAGGTCATCACAAAGATGCTCATCTAGAGAATCACATGAATAATCTCATTCTTATTAATCCCGAGGGAAAATATGTTGGTTTTTTTAGACCCCCTTTCGAACCCGAACAGATGTCTATCGTATATCAATCTCTAACCAGTCAGGAATCGAGATAAATTTCTTTTAATTTACCAATTGTTTCAGAAGAAATATTAAGACCCTCATTAAGATAGACTTCAACTGAGCCATAATTTTCTTCAATAGTCTCAAACGCTTTTAAGATGTAGCGCTCCTGAACACCCATCACAGGTCTTAATTTTTCCACATCTGCCTGAAACAGGCTCATTGCTTTTACTTTTCCAAGGTAAGAGTTTACGTAATCAGAATTTGCTGCATTAGTTTTCATGTAATCCTCTAGAACAGTTTCTTTGGGAACTCCCAGAGTTAAGAGGATCAGTGCAGCAGCAAATCCTGCTCTATCTTTGCCCGCAGTGCAATGAAAGAGTTTTGGCTGATCATTTTCAGCCAAAGCAATCAAAAAATTGCGATACTCTTCTTGATATTTAAGAACAAAATTTTCATTAGCCTGAACTAGCAAAGTACCAAGATCAATGTCAGCCTCATTTCTAAGCACCGATTCTACATAGGGTCTCATCGCTGCATCAGCAGCAATTGGGATGCGTCTGTAAATTACATTATTAGGAATCTTATCTGGCTCTTCACTCACTTCTAGATCAGATCTGAAATCAATAACCTCTCTAATATTTAAAGCGTTAAAATAATCTAGATCGCCTGCCGACAAATTCTCTAACTTATCGGACCTAAAGAGTTTCCCCCACTTTACACTTTTTCCATCAGTGGTTTTATAACCACCAAGTTCTCTCGTGTTATGAGTTCCCTCAAACAGGATTTTTCTATTTTCCTCGGTTTGAAAAGAGGGATTTTCTGAGTGGATAATCATCATTTCTTGATTCTCTCCTGAGCAGCCAAGCAAAATTATCAGGGCAGGTATAATTAACTTAGACATCAACCAAAACTTTTCCAACCGCTTTTCTGTTTCCAAGGTGCGCAATAGCATCTGCAGCATTATCTAAGTTAAATCTATCTGTAATTCGAGGATTTATTTTCTTTTCTTTATATAAGGAAAAAAGCTCATTAAAGTTTACAAGATTCTCACTAGGGAACATTGTCGTCCAGGCTCCCCAGAACACTCCTACAATTTGACAGTTTTTGAGTAAAGCAAGATTTAGTGGCGGCTTAGGTATTTCCCCAGCAGCAAAACCAATTACCAAATATCTTCCATCCCAAGCGGTTGCCCGAATGGCGGGCTCTGCATAACTCCCACCAACGGGATCATATACAACATTGGCTCCAAGACCGTTGGTTAAATTCTTAATACTATTTGAAAATTCTTTTTGTTGATCTCTATCTAACCCATTTGCTGGATAAATAATAGTTTCATCAGCCCCGTGTTCCTTGCAGACTGAAGCCTTTTCTTCAGAAGAAACCGCAGCAATGACTTTTGCTCCAAAAGCTTTACCAAGTTCTACCGCAGATAATCCAACTCCTCCAGAGGCCCCCATAACCAATAAAGTTTCACCTGCTTGGATATTAGCCCTTTGTTTAAGGGCATAAATGGATGTTCCATAGGTCATAGCAAGCGCAGCCGCAACATCAAAATCCATTCCATCAGGTATCGGTTGAATTCTGGTTTCCTCAACTGCTATTTTCTCTGCAAAGCATCCTGCGCCTGCCATTATAAAAACCCTATCTCCGATTTTAAAATTTTTTACATCTAAACCGATTGCTTCTATTGTCCCGGCTGCTTCGGCTCCAGGTGTAAATGGTAATGGGGGTTGATATTGATATAGTCCTTGTATCATAAGAACATCGGGGAAGTTCACACTGGCAGATCTAATGGCTACCAATACTTCATTTGATTTTATTTCGGGAGTAGGAATATTTTCAACAGATAGTCTATCAGGACCTCCCAATTCGTTACATCTAAGTGCTTTCATCTCATTTCCTTAATCTTATCGTTGTAAAGATTAACAAATTCTTTAATATCAGTCTCATCCCCAGCTCCTAAGACCTTAAAAATATCAATCGATTTTGCGGCTCTTTTCTCAAACCCATTTTTATCTTCGTAATCTTTCTGAAAGGAATCCTTAATTTTAATACTATGTTCATATGCAACATCTGTAAACTCTCTGTTTGTTGCAATTTCTAACACTCTTTCAGAAATAAATGGATTCTCAAAATGATTTTGGACTGCGTTTGCAAGGTCATTATCTTTGACATAATCTGAAACCATTAAAAGCTCATCTTTTAGCATGGCAAATTGATCTTTTAATAAAACAGACTGACCCCTAGAAGATATTTTTAGATTAGGATCTCTGCCGAACCCAACTACGAGCTCTTGATTATGAATATTTTCTTGTAACTCTTTATTAGAGGTTTTTTCACTTTCTTTAATTAAACATAACAACAAAAAAGCATCTAACAGCGCTATTTGTGACTCAGAAATACCAGCAGGATCAAAAGGATTGATATCTATCCCTCTTATTTCTAAATAACTAATTCCTTTATTTTTTAGAAGCTCAACCGGTCTATCAAGCTTATTTCCTTTTCTCTTTGGTCGAACAATATCGTACAGTTCATTTTCTATCTGCAAAATTCCATCTGATATTTGTTGGGGATAACCATCTTTATCAAGCAAGCCTATTTTAGTAAATAAAGGATGGGGTGTAGTGATGCCATACACCAGAGCATCTATAAATGAATTTAGATCATTGTATGAAATGTGTAACTCCTCTTGAACCGGGCTTTGGTAGCCTATCTTACTCATTCTTAGGGAGGTTGCATTTGGTAGATACAAGTCGTCTCCTTTAGGCATGAGATTGTGACTTCTTCCAAACAAATATGAATTATGACAAACAGGAGACGCTCCAAAGAAGGCCAACAAAAATGGCGCCATCCGTTTTATATTTCTAATGGCCCCTAGATATAATTCGTTTTTGTCTTGCTTAGAGGGTAATGCAGTTAAAAGTCTTTCCAGAGAGAGTTGTGAAAGCGAGAAGTTATAATGAATGCCAGAAACGCATTGCATGATTGAGCCATACCTTTCTTTTAGGCCTCTTCTATAAATATTTTTGATTTTACCCTGATTGCTTGTTCCATATTCTGCAAGTCTTATTTCATTAGCGCTAGCAAAAGCACACGGCATTGAGAAATTCCAAAGCACCTCATCCCCAATCTTAGTATTTACAAAATGATGTAAATCATAAAGATATTTATACAACTCATTTCTTGAATCAAAAGTAGGCGTTACAAGCTCTAAGAGCGCTTCAGCAAAATCAGTAGTTATTTCGTCTGAGCAAAGCGAAGATCCAAGTGAGGCGGGGTGGCTTTTATTAGAAATTTTTTTATCCGTTCCAATTCTAAGGCTTTCTCTTTCAATGCCTCTGGAAATTTTTAGATCATCAAAAAAACCCTCGGACCCGATCCGCTCAAGATTCTCTTTGAGATGGCTAATGGCCATAATTTAATTTATAACTGAGGACCAGCTTGGACGATAGAGTCTCTGACATCAAATTTTGAAAAATTCTTTACAAATTTTTCAATCAATGTTTTTGCTGAGCGGTCATAGTCATTGGGATCAGACCAAGTTAGCTTTGGATTCAGCAAATTAGAATCCACTCCGTCAATAAACTTTGGAATATAAAGGTTAAGCCCTGGAAGAAAATCTGTTTCAACGTTGTCTAGCTCACCGTTTTGAATCGCATTTACAATTCTTCTGGTGGTTGGAATAGCAAATCTCTTTCCAACTCCATGAGGACCACCAGTCCAACCAGTGTTAACTAAGAACACTTTAGAATTGAAGGCTTGAATTCTCTTAATCAGCAGATCTGCATAAACACCAGCAGGTCTTGGAAAGAACGGTGCGCCAAAGCAGGTTGAGAAGGTTGAGTCAATCGATTTGGTTGATCCAATTTCAGTAGAACCAACTTTAGCAGTATATCCGCTTAAAAAATGGTAAGCAGCGGCTTCTTCAGAAAGTATTGCAACCGGAGGTAGGACGCCCGTTAGATCGCAAGTTAGAAAGATTACAGCTTTGGGTTCAATGCCATTATTAGATTCCACGGCATCCTCTACATGGCTTCTAGGATAGCAACACCTGGAATTTTGAGTGAGAGTTACGTCAGAGTAATCGGGAATCCCAGCATCATTAAGTATGACATTTTCTATAATGCTGCCTCTTTTAATTGCCTTCCATATCACTGGTTCATTTTTTTCTGAGAGATCTATGCACTTTGCATAACAACCTCCTTCAAAATTAAAAACTGAACCCTCAGCCCAGCCATGTTCATCATCTCCAATTAGCGAGCAAGAGGGATCGGCAGATAAGGTTGTTTTTCCAGTACCAGACAGCCCAAAAAATAGAGCAACATCACCCTTTTTGTTAATGTTTGCTGAGCAATGCATTGGCAAGACATCCTTCTCAGGCATTAGAAAATTTTGCACTGAAAACATAGATTTTTTCATTTCGCCGGCATAACGCATTCCAGCTATTAGGACTTTTCTTGATGCAAAATTAATGATTACGCAAGCCTCAGAATTAGTGCCATCTACCTCTGGAGAACATTTAAAATTGCTAGCGCTTAAGATTCGCCATTGTTGCTTATTTAAGGGATTGTATTCTTGGGGTTTAATAAATATTAGTTGTGAAAAGAGACTGTGCCATGCAGTTTCGGTAGTTACTTCAATTGGTAAATAATGTTCATCATGGGCGCCCACATGAACATGCGACAGGTAACGGTCTCTTTCAACCAAGTAAGAATCAACCTTGTCCCACAGAGCATCGAATTTATCTGGATCAAAGGGTCTATTTACATTGCCCCAATCGATCAGATCCTGCGTGCTTGCCTCTTTTACAATAAACCTATCGTTGGGGCTTCTTCCTGTTCTCTCTCCAGTTTCAACGGCAAGAGCTCCATTGGCAGCAAGGATTCCTTCTCCATTGTTAAGAGACTTTTCAATAAGCTGATCTGCTGTTAACTCAAAAATTTGAGTCAGGTTATCGTTTTTCACCATTCCAAGCTAATTATAACCTACTTTCTAATGATCCTTTTCTAATAAAGTATGAAGCTATACTAAAAAAAGTTAAACACAGAAAACCTAATGCTGCCCATTCAGCAAAATTAAAGATAAATCGCCAATCCTCTTCTGCACAATTTCCATCCGCCAGCAGTATCGTTGAAAGAACTTCGGTGAAAGGAAGCGCATCCATTAAAAAATCCATTGGGGGAGCGCAACTTGGCACGAGTTCTTTGGGAAGGTGCTGTAAATATATCTGCCTAGCAGCAATTGCAAAACCGCCCAATCCAAATACCCATATCCCAACCACGGGGAAAACTCCGATTTGTTTCTCGCCAATAATAATCCTTAGCAAGGCCATAAAACCCATACCCATAAAACACCATCTTTGGAAAAGACAGAGCGGGCATGGTTCATAACCCCCAATTATTTCAAACAAGTAAGCCACAAAAACTAATCCAAAAGAGATAGTAGCAATACAGTGATTGGATTTAGCTAGACAAAAATTTAATATTTGCTGCATAACAGACTCATAAAACCAAATGGAGATTATAAGCTCCTAATGCGATAATTGTTATCGGTGAAAAAATTTAAAGAAATAATCCTTATTGATGGCTCTTCTTATCTTTATAGAGCATTTCATGCCATGCCACCCCTCTCCACAAAAACCGGCTTGCCAACTGGTGCAATTAAGGGAGTGACAAGTATGTTGAGGAATATAGAGAAAGAGCATCCTAATTCAAAAACCATTGTAGTTTTTGACACAAAAGGAAAAAATTTTAGACATGAGTTATTAACTTCTTACAAAGCAAACAGACCACCGATGCCAGATGAATTAAGGCCTCAACTAGAGCCCCTTAAAGAAATTTGTAATTTAATGGGAATGCCAACAATTGAAATGGATGGTTTTGAGGCAGATGATTTGATTGCCACACTTACCCTCCAAGCTGCCAAGCATTGCTCCACCGTTATTATTTCCTCGTTAGACAAAGACCTCATGCAGTTAGTGAGAGACCCCGACATTAAGGTGATGAACACCATGACCAACGAAATATTTGATGAGGCAGCGGTTAAAAAGAAATTCGGAGTATCGGCATCTCAAATTATTGAATACCTAGCATTGGTAGGAGATAGTTCAGACAATATTCCTGGGGTCCCGAAGGTTGGACCTAAAACAGCTTCCAAATGGTTGAATGAGTACGGCACAATAAAAAAACTAATAGAAAATGCAGATAGTATTTTGGGAGTGGTTGGAGAGAATTTAAGAAATTCCCATGATTTGCTTCCAATGAATATCGAGCTAGTAAAATTAAGAGCAGATATTGAATTACAGCCCGATCTGCAACATCTTTTAGAGACTGCAAAAGACGAGGATAAACTTAATAACAAATTTCAAGAACTAGAGTTCAATGCTTGGATCCCAAATAAAGACTCTGAGGTTTCTCGGCAAAGAAATACCAATTATCAAACCATAAATACCAAAGAAAGCCTAGATAACTTATTAGATCTAATCTCTTCATCGAAAGTTTTTGCTTTGGATACAGAAACAAACTCGTTAGATACAATATCTGCTGAATTAGTTGGTATATCTTTTTCTTTTGAGGTTGGCGAAGGTTATTATGTTCCAATAAATCACAAAACATCAGACCCGCAAATCTCTATGCAGCAAATTAGAGATTTTCTTTGGCCAATTTTGAAAAACAACTCTTTTAAAATAGTAGGCCACAACCTTAAATTTGATTTACCCATTTTGGCAAATCATGGATTAAAACTGGAAAGTTTTTTAGCGGACACCATGTTAATGTCTTATATTTCTGACTCAGCGTCATCTCGTCACGGTCTTGATTTCCTAGCAGAACAAAAACTTGGACTGCAAACTATTTCTTACGAAGAGATAGTTGGCAAAGGTAAAAATGCTGTCAATTTTTCTGAGGTTCTAATAAAGGATGCCACAGAATATGCTGCCGAAGACGCTGACATAACACTTCAACTATATAAATTCTTTTCCGAGTATTTTGAAAAAAACCCCTCTCAGCAAACAATTCTCTCATCTGTAGAAAACCAATTGCTTAAAGTTCTTATTGCGGTTGAAAGAAACGGAGTAAAGATAGACGATGGTTTTTTATTAGATTATGCAGAAGAACTTAAGAATTCTTTAGGCAGTCTTTCCTTAAAAATATATTCTCTGTCTGGGGAGGAATTTAATCTAGAGTCTCCAAAACAGTTAGGAGAAATTTTATATAACAAATTACAACTACCCGTTTTACAAAAAACCCCCAAAGGGCAACCTTCAACCAACGAAAGCACTCTACAGAGATTGGCTGAAGAATATGAATTGCCCAAATATTTAATAGAATATCGAGGCTTAGCAAAACTAAGATCTACGTATACTGAGTCTTTAGTTGCACTAATCAATAAAAAAACAAAAAGAGTGCATACCTCTTATCATCAAACGATTACATCGACTGGAAGGCTATCATCCGCGGAACCGAATTTACAAAACATCCCTATTAAAACTGAAGAAGGTAGAAAAATTAGAGAAGCTTTTATTCCTGAAAAAGGTTTTGTAATAGTTGCAGCCGACTATTCACAGATTGAATTAAGAATTATGGCTCATCTATCCAGAGATAAATCACTAAATGATGCGTTTGGTCGTGGAATGGATGTTCATGCAGCAACCGCCTCAGAGATTTTTGGCGTGCCCATAAGAGATATAACTTCTGAGATGCGACGGAATGCAAAAGCTATTAATTTTGGTTTGATTTACGGTATGTCGGCTTTTGGTTTGAGCAGGCAATTAAACATTACACGCGTTGATTCTCAACAATATCTCGACAACTATTTCAAAAGATATTCTGGAGTTAAAGAATACATGGAAAACATTAGAAGCGATGCTAAAGACAAAGGTTATGTTGAGACAATTCTAGGTCGAAGGCTTTATATGCCAGAAATCAATTCATCTAATGGACTGAGGCGACAAGCTGCTGAACGAGCAGCAATTAATGCCCCCCTTCAGGGATCAGCTGCAGAAATCATTAAAAAAGCTATGATTGATATTCACAACTGGTGCCAAAACCTAGACGATATCAAAATGATCATGCAGGTTCATGATGAGTTAGTATTTGAAATCAAAGAAGCTAAATTAGCAGAATACTCAGGGAAGATTAAAAACTTAATGGAGGCAGCTTTTAAGCTTTCAGTTCCACTTGAAGCAGAAATCGGTTTTGGTAAAAACTGGAACGAGGCACACTGACCTATTGGCAGAACGACAAAAATATATTTCTTAGTCTATCAAGCCCGGTATTTTTTAAAGAGGATATTGGGATTATATTTTGAGAGCAGGTTTCGTTTTTGAGAAAATAGACTGCTTTGTTCTGCTCATTATTTGAAACCTTATCTGCTTTCGTTAATACAAATATAATTTCTATATTGGGAGACAGGCTTTTACAATAATTACTAAAATTTTTGTCAGACTCTTTTAAAGGATGCCTAATATCCATAAAAAGAACTGCTGCCTTAAGAGAGCTTCTTTTAATAAAATACTCATCTAAAAAAGGCGCCCATTTATCAATTTTTTTCTTAGTTGATTTTGCATATCCATATCCAGGCAAATCTATTAATTTAAGACCATTTCCAACTATAAAAAAATTCGCCTCAGTTGTTCTTCCTGGTGTTTTGCTTATTCGAGCAAGCTTCGGATTTTCACACAAGGCATTAAGGGCGCTTGATTTCCCTGCATTTGATCTCCCTGCCAAAATAATTTCAACCCCCTCGTCTGTTGGGAGAGATTTATAGGAGGTAACTCCTTTGATAAATTTTGTTTCTCTAAAGATATTTTTCATTTTAAATTCATTCTTGAATGCTTATAATATCCACTCTCTACATGCCCAAGATGAAATTTTTTAACACTCTATTCATTATAACTTTATTAAGCATTTCTCTTAATGCCAAAGAGCTTGGAGTTCCTGGTATCTTACCAGTAGGCGATGCTGTCTCTGGCAAGGCCTTAGTAAGTCAGTGTGCTGCATGCCATGGTGCATCTGGAGCAAGCTCAAACAGCGATTGGCCAAACTTAGCAGGGCAGGGTGAAAAGTATTTATTTTCTCAACTAAAATATTTTCAAACAACTGAAAGGCAAAACCCTCTCATGATGGCAGTCGTGCCCTATCTAAAGACACTTAGCGACGATCAACTTCTAGATATTGCTGCTTATTACAGCTCGTTGCCATTATCTTTAGGACAAGCTAAAAATGATCAAACATTATTAGACAGAGGTGAGTGGCTCTATCGAGCAGGTGATTTAGATAAAAGCATACCAGCTTGTACTGCATGCCACGGATTGGCTGGGAAAGGGCTTAATCAAGCTGGCTTTCCAGCCATATCTGGACAACAGGTTAATTATTTGCAGGACACTCTGAAGGCATACAGGTCAAACACCAGAGCAGCAGGCGATTATGCTTCTGTAATGCAAGCAGTTGCTGTCAACTTAACCGATGCTGATATAGAAGCTCTTGCTAACTACATGCACGGACTTTACTTACAATGATAAGAAATATTTTTTGCTCATTATTCATTATCTCAATTTCATCTTTAGCTCTTGCGGCTGCCCCAACAATAGGCAAAGACTTTGGGTTGATTGATAATCCAATCCCTGTAAAACAAGATGGCAAAGTAGAAGTTGTTGAGGCATTTTGGTATGGCTGTGGTCATTGTTATGCTTTTGAGCCAATAATTGAAAAATGGAGCTCTAACCAGAGTGATGAGGTAGTTTTTTCAAAGCTGCCCGTGACTTGGGGACCATTTCACCAAACCCATGCCAAGCTTTTTTATACTATCGAAGCCCTCGGCCTCGGAGAGGCAGGCCATAGAGCAGTTTTTACTGCTATTCATAAAGAAGGAAACAATCTAGGGAGTGATGCCACCATCATTGCTTTCTTAGAAAAACTAGGCGCCTCAAATGAGGACATAGTTCGCCAAATGAATTCTTTTTTTGTGCGCCAAAAAACCAAACGAGCTATCGAACTAACCAGACAACTAAAAGTTACTGGAGTTCCAATGATGTTCGTAGATGGTAAATACAGAATTGAAGCACAAAAGTCAAACGACTACATGCTTGAGATTGTCGATTATTTGGTAAATCTTCAAAAAGAGGAATCATGAGTTATGAAAAATAGAGTTGCTTTAGTAATTGTTGGGCTCGCTACGGTATTTTTATTCAATGGTAAAAAGTATGAAGAAGCCGTTTCTGAAAGATTGTCAACAACTGTGGCAGTGTGTCTAGAGGGGCAACCCTGTGGAGTTGCCTCCATGGTAACGGCAGCAGGAGGATCTACTCAAGCAAGGTCAGGCGAGGGAGTGTATGTTGTTGGATGTGCTGCTTGTCATGATTCAGGTGTTGCTGGAGCTCCAATGAAGGGAAATACAGCTCAGTGGGAACCAAGAAAAGCCAAAGGGATTGAAACTCTTATTAGTAATGCTTGGAAGGGAATTGGTGGTATGCCAGCCAAGGGTTTATGTGCTGATTGCACCATGGAAGAGATTGAAGGGGCAGTAAGATATATGTTGGAGTCATCATAATTTAGACTCTAGTTCAGCTAATCTTTTTTCAAGTCTTTCAATAATTTTTTCTAGCTTTTTTATTTCTTTTTCAGCTACATAGCCCTTAGAAGCCAGAAAAGCATCAGTTTGGTCTCTTAGTTTTTCTTGCAGGAGCTCAAACAGAATAATTAGATCTTCCTCAGTTGGGAGGCTGCTTGCGATTTTTTTTGATTCATCCTTTAGAGAATCTAAAATAGAAGTGAAGGGCCCAGTCATTTAGTTCAGTTTTTTTATAAAGTTATTGATGAGTCTTGCTCCCTCTTTCCAGGAAGAGAACTTTTCAGGCTCTGGTCTGGCATGTTTCCAAGGATCCTCCTTTTTATTAAACCAAAGAACATTAAATCCTGCATTCATTCCCCCAACCATATCACATAGTTGATGATCGCCTATATGCAAAATATTTTCCGGATTCAATGATGAAACCTCAATTGCTTTTTTAAAATGACCTTCGTTGGGTTTAGCGCTTTGTACATCTTCCGATGATATTGAAAAGTCAAAGTAGCCATCGATGCCAAGTTTTACCATATCCGCATTTCCATTTGTAAGAATCCCTAAAGAAAAATCCTTAGAGAGCTCATCAAGGGATTCAATAACCCCATCATAGAAAGAAATTTTATGGCGTTCTTCAAGAAAAAATTCAAAAGCTGCATCAACTAACTCTTCTTTTTGGCTAGGGTTACTAAAGTAAGGATCCAAATAATAATTCATCATCCCTTTTCTTAGTAAGGTCAGATCATATTCCATTGCAGGATTGTTAGAAATCAAACCTTCTCTAACTGCAAGATATTCTTCCATATTGCCCCAAACAATTTTTTTACCTAGGTTTTTATCAATAAATTCTCTAGTTTTTATTTCCGCCTTTATGATAACAGGCCCTATGTCCCAAAAAGTATCGTCTAAATCAAAGGTAATAAGCTTAATATTACTCACTTCTTTAGAGCTCTTGGATGTGATTTTTCATAAACACTCATTAAATGTTGGTAATCTAATTTAGTGTATATTTGTGTGGTTGAAAGAGAAGCATGCCCTAAGAGCTCTTGGATGCTTCTCAGATCACCACTTGATTCTAATAAGTGGGTTGCAAAACTATGTCTTAGCATATGAGGGTGAACTGGCGGAAGTCCTTGGATTATAGAAATCTTTTTTATAGAGTTCTGGATTGATCTTGAAGAAATACGTTTTCCTCTTAAATTTATAAAAAGAGCATTTTCCTTGGTTTCAATTTGGTCTCTTTTTATCAGCCATTCACGAATAGCTCTAATTGCATAAGATCCAACAGGCAACAGCCTGACTTTAGACCCTTTGCCCAATACTCTTAAAAATTGGAAATCTTCTTCAAAATCTTTGATATTTATATTTGCAGTTTCAGAAACTCTTAATCCACACGCATACATAAGTTCAATAATACAGATGTCTCTGATTTCACTTAAATTTTTTGGTTTAAAGGCTAATAGTTTCATCACATCTTCCGGCGACAAAGTATTAGGCAAGTAATTGCTAGCTTTTGGGAGTTGAATGGAATCAAGCGGAGATGATTTTATAGTCTCTCTCTTTTTTAGAAATTGAAAAAAAGATTTTGCTGAGGAGATATGTCGTTGAATACTTTTTGTACTCAAACCAGAATCGAACAGAACACCAACCCATTCAGATATATCTCCTTTTTGAATTTCTGTTACAGAAGGAATATGTCGAAAAGCTAAAAAATTCTTGAGTTTTAAAAGATCTCTTCGGTAAGACTTTGCTGTATTGAGAGATTGACCGCGAATGAGATGAACATACTCATAAAAATCTTCAATCTCTTTTGTTAACAATCCTCTATCCGTCTATTTTGCTTGCAATAGCTCCAAGTACTTCAAGCACGTAATCAATAAAAGTAGTGCCTTCGTCGCCAATATATCGGGAGCCATCTTTTGATCCTAGTTTGATAAGAATGCTTTTTTTGGAGCATCTCGAAACAGCAATAACCCCAGATCGTAAATCTTTATCTCCAAAAATCATTTGAGCTTTTTCAAAAGAAAAGCTACCAATAAATACATTCTTGCTCTCGAGAACCTTGCCAAGAGCTTCTTCTATTATTTCTTGTTCCTTTTTATCAAAAAATCCGCATCCACAAAAATCAATTCCCTCAATCTGTGAGAAGTAATTTTCAGCAGTTTGAAACAGGTCTTTAGTTTTTTTGCAATCCAGCGCCTTTAGTAGCAAAGCTCTAGTATTGTTAAAGAGCATTTCATTCTCAAAGGCATTTATTAAGAATTTGTTTAACAACTCAGCAAGTGTATTTTGTTCGGCACGAAGCTTTTTTACCTGTTTTTCTAGTAATGATGATGCTCCAGAAATAGGATCCTTAAACTCAAGTTCTGCAACCAGCGATTCTCTAGATTTAAAAAAATCTAAGTTATCAAGCAAGTAAAGCTCTACATCAGCATCAGTTATTTCTCTTTTATTTCCCATATACATTCCATTATATGTTCAGTTGGACCCTTCAAAATAATTGTATCTTTATTTGTTCTTGTAGTTCTGAGTTTTCCTCCGGGCGAGGCAATAACCAATTTTTTATCACTAAATATAGCGGCAACAGAAGCAGCTGCTGAGCCGCAGGAAAGAGTTTCTCCTACGCCGTTTTCTGAAGTTCTTATAAATACAATGTTTTTATTTTTGTGGATAAGTGAAATATTGGCATCAGAAAATTTTTTTAAAGACCTTATTTTATGATCTAACTTTGGCAAATCTACAGAATCTAGCTTTGCTCTAGTTGAAAGTATCAAATGCTTATTTCCAATTTCTACAAATCCGAGCTTGCCAAGCTTAAATGGCGACAAAGCTCTATCTAAAGTTTTAGGAGTGGGTAATAAAATTGGTAACGATGACTCCGTTGCTACCTGATTCCTTGAAACTGAAAAAGTAGTAGACCTATTTTTTATATCAACAATCAGCCTGTCTTTTTTTGAAAGACCAACTTTTTTGATAAATGCAACGGCACATCTAGAACCATTTAAACAGTTAGCAGCTTCACTTCCATCGGCATTAAAGAACCTAAAACTAAAATCGCTTTTCGATTTTGCAGGAGCACAAACTAGAATAAGTTGATCAAAACCAATACCCTTGTTTCTGTTCGCTATTTGAGAAATATGCTTTTTGTTAAGAGAAAAATTTTGGCTTAAGCATTCAGTAATTAGAAAATCATTTCCATTAGCATGCCACTTGCTAAAACATATGCTCATAATTCAGTTTCAAGACGTATTAGATCTGCTACAGACTCGCGTCTTCTTATAAGTCTAAAATTATCTCTATTTACCAAAATTTCTGGTGCCCTAGTTCTGCTATTGTAGTTTGAGGACATTACGAATCCATATGCTCCAGCACCCAGAACGGCAATTAAGTCTCCTTCTTTAGCTTGAAGATTGGCTTCCTGGGACAAGTAGTCACCGGATTCACATATAGGTCCAACTACTTTTAATGGTTTTTTTGTTTCAAAGGATAAACTGACATCAATCACTTTGTGCTCCGCTTTATATAATGCAGGTCGTATCAGATCATTCATGCCAGCATCAACAATCGCAAATTTTGATTTAAGATATTCAACCCTTGTGATGAGCGCTCCAGCATTACCAACTATAGATCTACCTGGCTCTAAGACAAGCAACTCATTTCTACCGTCCAGCACTTTTTCAATAACATCGATTACCTCCCTTGGTGATAACTCTTTTTCCTTAATATAGTTAATGGCGCTTCCTCCCCCCATATCGATAAAAGAAAGTGTTAAATTAAGCTTATCAATCTTAGAGATAACTTTGAGCATGCTTTGAGCAGCTTCTCTGAAATACGCAAGATCTGAAATTTGTGAACCTATATGACAAGCAATCCCCTTTAACTCCAAAAAGGGAGTTTTTGCAATAAGTTCCAGTTTAGAAAAAACTTCTTCAATATTAATACCAAACTTATCTTCTTTCTTACCGGTTTGGATATATTCATGACTTGTAATTGAGATATTTGGATTTATTCGAATGCCAATTGGCGCTCTTGTTTCAAGCTCTGCAGCAATTTTTGCAATCCTATCTATCTCAGAAAAAGATTCTGCATTGATTGAAAATATCCCAGATTTAATTGCATATCTAATTTCCTGCTCAGTTTTACCAACACCAGAGAAAATTAATTTATGTGTATCTATTCCCGCTTCTATACATCTTTGAATTTCACCGCCTGATACGACATCAAAACAACAGCCTTCTTCGGCTAAGATTTTTAAAACATGAATATTTGATAATGCTTTTACTGAAAAGCAAATCATTCCTGGTTTCGAAAGACTTTTTACATACTCGCGGGACTTATTGCGTATATGATTTTCAGAGTAGACGTAGATTGGAGTGCCAAACTTTTCAATAATTTCAGAAATTGGCACATTTTCACAATAGAGAGCATTACCCTCGTATCTAAACCCGTCCAAATTCAACCTTTGCTAAGTAAGTATTTGGCTTTATAGGTCCTTTATATCCGCATGAAGTTGCAATAAGTAGAGCTATAACTATTAAAAAAAGCCTCTTTGACATAAGTCAATTATAAATCCTTTATATCGAGGCTCACCAATTATTAATATTTATACTCTTCGTCTTTAAATGGACCCTGAACATTTACTCCGATATAGCTTGCTTGCTCTTCGGTTAGTTTAGTAACTATTCCGCCAAAACCTTCAACCATTAATTGTGCAACCTCTTCATCAAGTTTTTTTGGGAGAACCTTAACTTTAAGCAACTGTTGTTTTTTATCTTCATCATTGATATTTGCAAAAGCTTGTTGATAAAGATATATCTGAGCTAGCACCTGATTGGCAAATGAACCATCCATTATTCTGCTTGGGTGGCCAGTTGCATTACCAAGATTTACTAATCTTCCCTCTGCTAACAGAATGATAAAATTCTTTGAAGAGAAATTTGGGGTACTGTCAGGTGTTGAATCTCTAAAAATTCTATGCACTTGCGGCTTTATTTCTTCCCAATACCAAGCTTTTCTCATGTATTTGGTGTCGATCTCATTATCAAAGTGTCCAATATTGCATACCACGCTCCCGTTTTTGAGGCTATTAAGCATGGGTGCATCACAGACATTTATGTTTCCAGTGGTTGTGACCAGCAAGTCTGTATCTTTTAGAAGTACAGTATTAATGTCTGCTACATTTCTAGTTACTAAACCATTTTTGTATGCTGAAACAACTTCATAACCATCCATGCAAGCCTGCATAGCGCATATAGGATCAGATTCTACAACCCTAACAATCATACCTTCTTGAGATAGACTTTGGGCAGAGCCTTTACCCACATCACCATAGCCTACAACCAAAGCTTTTTTACCAGAAAGAAGCATATCTGTTCCTCTTTTGATAGCATCATTAAGGCTATGTCTGCAGCCATATTTATTATCATTTTTAGATTTAGTGACAGAATCATTAACATTGATAGCTGGGACTTTTAGCTCTCCTTTTTTGAGCATGTCTTTGAGCCGATGGACGCCGGTTGTGGTTTCTTCTGAAATCCCATGAATAGTATCAAGCATTTCTGGATATTTTTTATGAACCATCGCCGTTAAATCACCACCATCATCTAGAATCATATTTGCATCCCATGGCTTACCATTTTTTAAGATGGTTTGTTCTATGCACCAATCAAACTCTTCCTCAGTTTCCCCTTTCCAGGCAAAAGTTGGTATTCCCCTTGCTGCCATTGCAGCAGCTGCATGGTCTTGGGTAGAAAATATATTACAAGATGACCAGCGGAGTTCGGCACCTAAATCCGCCAATGTTTCCATTAGCACAGCAGTTTGGACCGTCATATGTATACAACCCATAATTTTTGCTCCCTTTAAGGGTTGTTCACCTTTATATTTTTCTCTTAATGTCATTAGAGCCGGCATTTCATTTTCTGCTAACGAGATCTCTCTTCGACCAAAATCTGCTAACCCTATATCTGCTACTTTGAAATCGTTATTCATATTTCTAATCCTTTTTATAAACTAACGTCTGTTTGTTCCCATGAAAATTTAACATCCGATCTACCAAAATGACCGTAAGCCGCGGTATCTTGATATATCGGTCTCTTTAAATCAAGCATGCTTATAATGCCTTTAGGCCTCAGATCAAATTTTTCTCTAACTAATGATTCCAATTCAACAAGATCAGTCTTTTCTGTTCCAAAAGTATTAATGTTAATGGAGGTAGGTTCGGCTACTCCAATTGCATAAGATACTTGAATTTCACAATAGTCAGCGTAACCCGCATTAACAATGTTTTTTGCAACATATCTGGCAGCATAAGCCGCAGATCTGTCGACCTTTGATGGATCTTTGCCTGAAAATGCACCGCCACCATGACGCGCCATTCCTCCATAGGTATCAACAATAATCTTTCTGCCGGTTAATCCGCAGTCTCCTACAGGACCTCCGATAACAAACTTTCCAGTTGGATTGATAAAGACTTTAGTAGTATTAAGCATCCATTCAGCAGGAATAATTGGTTTTATGATTTCCTCCATCACAGCCTCTTTTAACTTTGCTTGTGAAATACCCTCTTCGTGCTGAGTAGATAGAACAACAGCAGAAATACCGTTAATTGTTTTTCCGCTCTTATCATAAATCACGCTTACTTGGCTCTTTGCATCAGGTCTTAACCAAGGTACCGTACCGCTCTTTCTAACTTCAGATTGTTTTTTTACTAGTTTGTGACTTAGATCAATTGGAGCAGGCATAAGTGTTGCGGTTTCATTGCATGCATAACCAAACATTAATCCTTGATCACCTGCGCCTTGCTCCAAATTTTCACCCTCACCTTCATTGACTCCTTGAGCTATATCTGGTGATTGTTGAAAGATGTAATTATGGATTTGAC
The DNA here is from genome assembly GCA_038108875.1 of Gammaproteobacteria bacterium. GTDB lineage: Bacteria > Pseudomonadota > Gammaproteobacteria > Magnimaribacterales > D2472 > VMDH01. Next base: position 58,370 of record JAYNII010000003.1, read on the forward strand.
AGTTATCTCCATTAAAACCCAACTCATCATTGTTATATCCAATTTCATTTATTACTTTTCTTATAATTGGATCAAGAATAGGAGAGCCGGCAGAAGTTATCTCTCCTGCAACTATAACTATGTTATTTTTTATAAGAGTTTCACATGCAACTCTGCTGTGAGGATCCTCTTTTAGGTAAGCGTCTAATATAGCATCAGAGATCTGATCACAGACTTTATCTGGATGACCCTCTGATACTGATTCTGATGTAAAAATATAACTCATAATTTCTCCCAAGTTTTAATTTGTTTATATATTTATGAAATCCTTTCCATGATTCTTTTGATCAACTCTGATCTATTTAGCGTATACACATGAAAAGATTCATAACCCATATCACATAATTTTGAAATCTGGTTAGAAATAACCTCGATAGCTATTTCCTCATCATTAGGAGTTCCTGTAAACTTTTTTATAATTGTTTCAGGGATTCTCGCACCACATCTCGCAGCCATATTGCAAAGGCTTTCTATGTTGTAGATTGGCATAATTCCAGCGATCAATTCCACGTTAATATTTCGTCGAGAAACTTCATTCTTAAGGATTTCAAATTGACTATCAACAAAACTAAATTGTGTAATAGCTTTAGTTGCCCCAGCAGCTACCTTCTTTTCAAGAAGGGCTAGATCAAATTCAAAACCTTCGGACTCTGGATGAGGCTCAGGATAAGCTGATACGAATATTTCAAAACCACTATCTTTCAAAAAAGCCACAAAATCACTTGTTGCATGAAAACCCTCTGGATGCTGACAAAACTTTCCTTCTGGACTATCACCCCTAATAGCAACGATTTTTTTGATACCCAAAGATTTTAATTGATTGGCAATCATGTTGATTTGGTCTATTGATTTATTAACTAATGTCAGATGTGATGCAATTTCTATATCTGAAAAAGATTTGATTGCATTTATTAGACCAATAGATTTTTCTTGCGAATTTCCTAAAGCACCATAGGTTATTGAAATAAATCTCGGATCTAAAATCTTTAAATCATTGACGCATGCCGCCACTTTCAGAAAATCTAAATCTTTGGGCGGAAAAAATTCAAATGATAAATTCATACATTCACCTTTGTTAGAGGCGTCCCATTTAGCAGTTTTAGCATGCAAGCAGGAACAAATCGCTGTAAGGTGCAGATTTTAGACCTTTTTTATTCTTTACTCAATTATTTGGTTTATTTAAAAAATCTTTCATATTAAGATTTCATTACATGAGCTCCCCTTCTAATTTAGATCTTGCTAATGCAATTCGTTTTCTTTCAATAGATGCAGTTGAAAAGGCCAACTCGGGCCATCCTGGTATGCCCATGGGTATGGCTGATATTGCAGTTTCTCTTTGGAAAAATCACTTAAGACATTACCCTAATGATCCGACTTGGTTTAATAGAGATAGATTTGTTCTTTCAAACGGTCATGGATCTATGCTCTTGTATAGTTTGTTACATCTAACTGGATATCCCTTAACAATAGAAGATATTAAAAATTTTAGACAATTGGGATCAAAAACCCCCGGTCATCCTGAATACAATATCAACTTGGGCATTGAAACTACCACAGGACCATTGGGTCAGGGCTTAGCCAACGCTGTTGGGATGGCTTTGGCAGAAAAGAATTTATCCTCACGATTTAACAGAGATAACCTTAATGTCATAGATCATTTTACTTATGTATTTTTAGGAGATGGTTGTCTGATGGAAGGGATTTCTCATGAAGCATGTTCTTTTGCAGGCACTCATAAACTTGGAAAACTTATTTGTTTTTACGATCAAAATGGCATTTCAATTGATGGTAAGGTGGAAGGGTGGTTTACAGATGATACTGTAAGGCGTTTTGAATCCTATGGATGGCAAGTAATTGAGGTTGATGGACATGATGTTGATGCAATAAACAAAGCTATAGTTCTATCTAAAAGTCAGCTTCAGAAGCCCTCCATGATATGTTGTAGAACCAAAATTGGTTTTGGCTCTCCTACAAAAGAGGGATCTGAAAAATCTCATGGCGCTCCCCTAGGAACAGAAGAAATTGCAGCCACTAGAGCTAACTTAAATTGGAATCACCCACCATTCGTTATTCCCGAAGAAATTTATTCTAAGTGGAATGCGATTGAAGCTGGCAAAGAGATGCTAGCAGAATGGGAAGGCGTGTTAGCGAAATATAAAACGAGTCATCCAGAGGATTACAAACTGCTTAGAAGATTGATGCAGGGGGAATTGCCAATTGATTTTGCCAGCAATATGGATAAATTTATTGAGGATTGTCTAAATAGCAAGGATTCTATTGCAACTAGGAAAGCTTCTGAGCAATGTCTGAATTATCTTTGCGCACAATTACCAGAATTGCTTGGGGGATCTGCTGATTTAACAGGCTCAAATAACACTTTGTCTTCAGCAAGCTCTGCTTTAACTAACCACTTTCCTCAAGGGAACCACATTTTTTATGGTGTAAGAGAATTTGGTATGGCAGCCATGATGAATGGAATAGCTTTACATGGCGGCCTAAAACCTTATGGAGGAACTTTCTTGGTCTTCATGGATTATGCAAGGAATGCTGTTCGCTTATCAGCTCTTATGAATATCCCAGTTACTTATGTCTTTACTCACGACTCAATAGGGTTAGGAGAAGATGGGCCCACTCATCAGCCAATCGAACATTTAGCCACTTTAAGAAATACCCCCAATCTTTATAACTGGCGTCCTGCCGATTTAGTTGAAACAGCTATAGCTTGGAAAGCTGCAGTCTGCTCTACCAAAAATCCCCATACTCTAATCTTATCAAGACAGGGATTGCCAAAACTTCCTCTTAACAGAAATCAACTTACAGATGTAGCAAGAGGAGGTTATTTACTAGAGGAATATGATGATCCTGATTTACAAATAATTGCTTCAGGGAGTGAAGTTGGAGAAGTCCTTAAAGTTAAAAACTTAGTGCATTCTAAGAAAATAAATATTGTTTCTATGCCCTGTCTTGATTTGTTTATCGAGCAAGAGAAGGCTTACAGAGACAAAGTCATACTCTCAAAAGTTCCAAAGTTATTTGTAGAAATGTCACATCCCAATAGTTGGGGTTTGCTTGCCGCTGCAGGAGATAAGATATTGGGAATTAGCACTTTCGGAGAAAGCGCGCCAGGCAATATATTGATTAAAGAATTTGGATTTGATGCTCAGAGCATAGCTGAAGAAGCAAAAAAATTAGTTAGATGAGGTTGCTTAAAGATTTTGATTTTCACGATAAGGATGTTGCCCTTAGGCTTGATCTTAATGTTCCAATAAAAGATGGGGTAATTTTAGACGACACAAGAATACTTGCCTCTATTCCAACTATCCAACTTCTTCTTTCTGCAAATTGCAGAGTTTTGATAATTTCCCACCTCGGAAGACCAACAGAAGGAATCTTTGATGAAGAAAACTCTTTAAAACCCGTTGCTTCTTATCTTTCAAAATTGCTTAGAGTTAATTTACCTTTGGTAAAAGAGCTTGATTATGCAGCATGTTTTGAAAACGAAAACTCTCCAATTACCATATTAGAAAACATAAGATGTTTTGCTGGAGAGAAAGATAATGACAGAACACTTTCCAGTCAAATTGCTAAACTCTGCGATATCTATGTTTTTGATGCATTTGGAACATCTCATAGAGCACAATCTTCCACTTACGGCGCCATTATAGAATCGAAAGAGTCTTGCGCCGGTTTATTGGTTGAAAAGGAAGTCGATTCACTTTCAAGAGCATTCAAATCATTCCAAAAACCACTGATTTCAATCGTTGGTGGCTCAAAAGTATCTTCCAAGCTTTCAGTCTTGCAAAAACTATCTGAGCTCTCGGATTACATCATTGTTGGAGGAGGTATAGCAAATACATTTTTACAAGCCAGTGGGCAAAATATTGGAACATCTTTAGTGGAACTAGATATGTTGGAAATGGCAACAAAAATCTTATCCAATGGAAACTGTATTTTGCCAAAGGAAGTAATCACTGCAAAAAATTTCAATGACACAAACATTTGTAAAAAGTCAGTTTACAAGCTAGAAGACGATGACATGATATTAGATATTTCAATTGATGACAGTTATAAAGAAATAATATTTTCTGCTAAAACTATTATATGGAATGGGCCTGCTGGTGTATTTGAGAATGAGAATTTCAAAAGCGGGACAAAAGACTTGGCCAAGCTAATTGCTTCCTCAAAAGCCTTTTCGGTGGCAGGAGGCGGTGAAACTATTGCCGCTATCAACGAATTTATCAATCCCAATGATATAGGGTATATTTCTACAGCAGGGGGAGCATTTTTAGAATTTTTGGAAGGCAAAAAACTGCCAGCTTTGGAAGCTTTAGGATATGATTTTTAAATGAATGGAGAATTAAGATGGCCTTAATAAGTTTAAGACAATTGTTAGATCACGCCGCTGAATACAATTATGGTGTTCCGGCTTTTAATGTAAACAATCTTGAGCAGATGCGCGCAATAATGGAGGCTGCCAATAAAACCAACAGTCCTGTAATAGTGCAAGCCTCTGCCGGAGCAAGAAAGTATGCTGGGCCTACTTTCTTAAGACACCTTATTTTAGCTGCATTAGAAGAGTTTCCTCATATCCCAGTAGTAATGCACCAAGATCATGGAGCTTCACCAAGTGTTTGTCAGCGCTCAATTCAACTTGGTTTTTCCTCAGTGATGATGGATGGGTCATTAATGGAAGATATGAAGACACCAGCTGATTATGCATATAATACAAAAGTCACAAAAAGTGTTGTAGATATGGCTCATGCCTGCGGAGTCTCTGTAGAAGGAGAGCTTGGATGTCTTGGATCGCTAGAAACCGGAGAAGCAGGAGATGAAGATGGATCAGGTGCTGAAGGCAAATTATCTCATGATCAATTATTGACGGATCCAGAAGAAGCAGCAAAATTTGTTAAAGATACTCATGTAGATGCTCTAGCAATAGCCATTGGAACAAGTCATGGGGCTTACAAATTTACCAGACCTCCAACAGGAGATATTTTGGCAATAGAACGGGTGAAAGAAATTCATGCGAGAATTCCTGATACTCATTTGGTAATGCATGGTTCCTCAGCTGTTCCTCAAGATTGGCTTGATATAATTAATGAATTTGGTGGGGATATCCCAGAAACGTATGGGGTTCCAGTTGAAGAAGTACAAGAAGGAATAAAACATGGAGTCAGGAAAGTTAACATTGATACTGATCTAAGATTGGCTTCTACTGGAGCCATCAGAAGATTTATGCATCTTAATCCAGCTGAATTTGATCCAAGGAAATATTTAAGCAAAACGATAGACGCAATGCGAGATATCTGTATCGATCGTTACGAAGCTTTTGGAACCTCGGGGCAGGCAGATAAAATCTCAGTACTATCACTTGAGGAAATGCATTTGAGATACTTAAGCGGCAGCCTAGATCCTACTGTAAATTAAACTTAGCTTGAAAGTAATAATTCAGAGAGTCTCTCAGGCTTCAGTAGCTATCAATAGTAAAGTTCAGTCTTCCATAAAACGAGGAATTCTCGCATATGTATGCTTTGAAGAAGGGGATAATGAGGAGTCAATAAATAAATTTTTTGAAAAGATTACAAAATATAAGATTTTTGAAGGAGATAGCGGCATTTTAGATACTAATTTAAAGCAATTAGGTGGAGAAATTCTGATTATTAGTCAATTTACTCTTAATGCTGTAACCAAGAAAGGTCTGAAAGCAAGCTACCATCTTGCATTAGAACCAAGCAAGGCAGAGAAACTCTATGAGCATATGATTAAGATATCGTCTACAGTAGGGCTTAATGTTTTTTTTGGGTCTTTTGGTGCCATGATGCAAGTATCATCGGTCAATGAAGGCCCTTATACATTAAATTTTAATTTTTAAAGTGGATTTCAGAGAATATATTCAAAATTGGCTTGAACAGCATTGTCCCCTTTCAATGAGAACCCCAATGCCAAACTCAGAGCAGGTTTGGGCATCTTCTAATATTTCATTTCCTAACAGAGACGCAGAAAAATGGTTTCGTGCCATGACTGATATGGGATACTGTACCCCAGAATGGCCCAAGGAATTTGGTGGAGCAGGGTTAAACTGTGAAGAGGCGAAAATCCTAAAAGAAGAACTCTTAAGAATAAATGCTCGACCTCCTCAAATTAATTTTGGGATCACTATGCTTGGCCCAGTTATTTTGGAGTACGCAAGCCAAGAGCAAAAAGAGTTTTTTTTGCCAAAAATTTCTCGAGGAGAGATTTGGTGGTGTCAAGGCTTTTCTGAGCCAGGGTCAGGATCAGATCTGGCAAGTATTTCATCAAGTGCGATAATTGATGATGATAAATACATCATTAATGGTTCCAAAATATGGACATCCGAGGCAAATAAAGCAGACTTCATGTATTGTCTGGTGAGAACTTCAAAAGATTCAAAACAGGGAGGCATATCTTTTGTGTTAATCGATATGAAGTCTGACGGAATTGAAGTAAAACCTATCAAGCTCATCAGTGGTCAATCACCATTTTGTCAGGTGTTTTTTACAGACGTAAGAGTGCCCAGAGCTAATCTAATTGGTGCAGAAAACCGGGGTTGGGAAATTGCGAAAAAATTACTTGGATTGGAGCGTATGATGATGTCAGATTTAGGAGCAGAGGGAGCTGTGGACATAGATCCAAGAACACTCTTCAAAAATTCTGATTTAAATAAGGAATCCTCTTTTTACTTTAAAACCCTTAGACATAGCATGCGACAGAATGCTATTGAGCTAACTATGTTAAGAGCAAATCAGGAGTCAAGATTAGGATCATTTAACTCTTCTATGGTACTAAAGTACCTTTCTACAGAGGAGGTTCAGCGAAGATGGGAACTTAACTTATTTGCTTTGGGGAGTACAGGTATTAAAGATTTAACAGAAGCCCAGGGAAATGAATACGACATAATTAAATCATTTTTCTATTCCAAAGCTTATACTATCGCGGGGGGAAGCTCAGAAATCCAACTTAACATTATTTCTAAGAACATATTAGGATTGCCAAATGCATAGAAAAGTTGCTGTATTTTGTGGAGCACACCCAGGATCAGAAAAGATTTTTTCTGAGCATGCCTATCAAGTAGGAAAGCTATTGGCTCAAGCTCAGGCAGAGCTTGTATTTGGCGGGGGAAACCGCGGATTAATGGGAACGGTTTCAGATGCAGCAATAGACCACGGAGGCAAAGTTATAGGGATTGCATTGGAAGCCCTGGATGCATTCGAAAAAACTAACCCAAGGGTTGCTACAGAAATTGTCACCAAAACTTTTTTTGAGCGAAAAGAAAAGTTTTTGGAAATCAGCGATGCTTTCATTGTGTTACCAGGAGGGATGGGCTCATTAGATGAATTATTAGATGTTCAGGTAAACAATCAAGTCGGAATGATTGCAAAACCGATCGTTATTTTAAACACGCTTAACTATTATGATCATTTCATTGCATGGATGAAGAATGCAGTTAAATATAGATTCCTTTCAGATGAAAATAGCAAGCAAATAATAATTACTTCTTCACCTGAAGATGCAGTGGACAAGGCGCTAAATGTAAATGCTCCCTCAAAAGAGGAATGGATGAGCAGGCTTAAGATTTAGTTTTTTCTTTACTCATTAACAAACCTAACTCAAAAAGCAACCACATCGGTATAGCTAAGAAGAGTTGAGAAAAAATATCTGGCGGTGTTAACAACATACCAATTACAAAAAATAAAACTACCAAATAAGGTCTTAGTTCCCTAAGCCTAGTCTTGCTCATTGATCCTGTTTTGATGAGGAGATTTACAATTACAGGCACCTCAAACGCAATGCCAAAGGCAAACAGAAGTTTCAACATAAAAGAAAGATAGTTTCCAATATCTGTCATGATAAAAATATTATCTGGGCTAAAGGTATGAATAAAATTAAAAATTAGAGGCGTTGCTAGGTAAAAACCAAAACCAACACCTGCAAAAAATAATATAGTTGAGGTGACTATGAGGGGGAAGGCTAATTTTTTTTCATGAGAATAAAGACCAGGTTTTAAAAATCCCCATATTTCTATAAAAAAAACAGGCATGCAGATTAAAAGAGCGACATAGAAAGTAGTCTTAATTGGAACCAGTACAGGGCTGGTTACTTGGGTTGCAATTAATTTTCCTTCTGTAGGCAAAGATGAAAATAAAGGGCTGCTTAGATATGCATAAATATATTCATTAAATGGTATCCCTGCAGCAAAGACTATGCCAAGAATGACAACGAACCTTATAAGTCTTTTTCTTAATTCTAGCAGATGGCCAGTAAGCGGCATGTCAAAATCAGTGCTCATTCTTATCAAACTCTTTTAATTTGAGTTCATTAAACACATCTTGCTCAATTTCCTCTGCGCCAATATTTCTTTCAAATTCAGATCTTGCAGATTCGATTTTAGATTTTGTTAAATACCAAAATCTCGTGAATGATTTTATTGCGCTGGGTAATTTTTGAGGTCCAAAAATGAATAGCGATAGAACAAGAATTAGCAGAATTTCTAGAAATCCAACTTGAAACAACTTAATTACTCAGATTCTTTTTTAGGCTTGTCATCATCTTTGATGGCTTTTTTGAAGTCTTTAAGCCCATGACCTAGATCGGAACCAATGTTCCTAAGTTTTTTTCCACCAAACAATACGAGTACAATCAAAAGTATGATTAAGAGTTGCCAAATACTAATTCCGCTTAACATAGGCCTATATTAAAGCAAAAAGGTATTACTAGACAAAGGTTATTGCTAAAGCAAGAGTCAGTGATATAACGGCGATGAGTTTCCCAATGCGTTCAAGCCTCTCAAGCTTGAGGTTGGTTTTAAGAAGTTCCTTTTCTAAGGCTTTCTTAGTTTGAAGATTAATATCAAAGTTTTCAATCAAATTAAGAATATTTGCAGGCAAATTCTTTGAATGTTCAAGGATCTCGAGGCGGTTATTAGCAATTTGTTTTAAAAGTGAGACCGGGTTGTATTGATCAAGCAACCATAAGTCTAGGTAAGGTTTTGCAATTCCCCAAAAATCAAGTTCAGGATAAATCTGTCGCCCCATACCCTCAATGTGAATCAGGGTCTTTTGCAATAATACTAACGAAGGCTGAATAGTTAGGTCAAACTTCCTTGTTGCATCAAATAATTCTACTAGAAGCTTTCCAAATTCTATTTTAGAAAGCGGCTTATCAATAATATCTGAACATGCGCTAGTAAGCGTAAGCTCTAGCTGAAAGATGTCTGTGTCTGCCCTAACCCAATTAGCTTGAACAAAAAGCTTGGCCAAGTTTTTGAAATTCTTCTCAATTAATGCAACAAGCATCCTCGCAAGAAAGTATCTGTCTTGATCGTTTAGGCTTCCGCAAATAGCGTAATCAACAGCTACGTATCCATTAACTTTACTATCCCTATTTACAAAAATATTGCCTGGGTGCATATCTGCATGAAAAAAGTTATCTCTAAAAACTTGGTCTAGGAAAATTTTTACTCCATTTTCTGCAAGTCTCTTTAAATCAATACCTGTAGCCTGAATTTCTTTTAGATCAGTGCAAGGAATTCCTTCGACTTTTTCCATTACTAAAATATTCCTTGAAGAAAGTTGCTTAAAGATGGTTGGAACTTTGAGCAAACTTTCGTTTTCAAAAAATTTTTTAGTTCTAATTGCATTAGATGCTTCAATTTTCAGGTCAAGTTCATTCATAACCGTGTCTTCGTAGTCATTGAGAACTTGTCTGATTCTAAGTCTTTGACTGTCTTTGATTATGAGACTTGCCATAGCACCAATAAACTTCATTAACTTTATATTGCTTCGAACAGATTTATGAATATTTGGTCTTAGCACTTTTATTGCAATCTTTGTTCCATCAACTAGCTCTGCCTCGTGAACTTGTGCGAGGGATGCAGCTGCTATTGGAATAGGATTAAATTTTTGAAATATTTCATCAATAGATGCAGCCATGGATTCTTCAATAGCCGAGATAGCTAAGGAAGCCTCAAATGGCGGGCAAGAATCAGTAAGTCTCTTCAATTCATTGATTACAGATTTGTCCAATAGGTCTGTTCGAGTGGATAATAATTGTCCAAGTTTTATGAATAACGGACCCATACTCTCAAGATAGTTTGTTAGTTTGTTCCCTAAACCTCTGTCTAAGTTTAGATAATAGAAAATATTAAGATAGCCAAGCCATCTTAATAGAGCATGTTTGTTTGTAATCTCGTTAATGAGGCCAAATCTGAATAATAAAAAAATTGCTTTAACCAAACTAATTAACTGCATGAGTTCTTTGGATTATAAGTTTCTCAACTCTGTCAATTTTTAGTTGCAAAAGCCTAAGTCTTTTTTTGTATACCACAATATTTTTATTAGAAAGTTTTCTTTCTTTGATTCGTGAAAATGCCGCGACAAAGGATTCAAAAACATAACCAGCCTCTCTCCCAAAAATATCATAAACCACAACTGTAAAATCTGCTTTCGTCTTAGCCAGGATGTTCATTAGAGCTGCAAACATTTCAATATCCCCTGTTACCATGCTTGAATCGAATTTCTTCTGATCAGTGATTAGCTTGAGAGCTCTTCTGCTAATGTTTAGAGTAAAGTCGGGATTTTTATGGGGTTTTAAGATAGAACTTTCAGCAGCAGATATTCTTAAACCCAATTTCAGAAATGAGGCATGAATATTAAATTTGGTTGTTCCTAGAGATTCTAAACTTTTCCGTAGACCTATATCGCTTTCAATTATTGATTGGATTATTGGAGAAAGATTCAGGTTCATTTTATAGCTTTATGTATAGACACTATGCCATTTTGAAAATTATAAAAGCTGCATTTAGAAAAACCTTGGTCAAGAATAATATTTTTCAATTTCTCTTGATCGGGATGCATTCTTATTGATTCAGCTAAATATTGATAGCTCTTTTCATCGTCAGCAAAAAACTTACCCATTTTTGGGAGGACCTTAAATGAATACCAATCATATATTTTTTCAAGCATTGCATTTTTTGGTTTAGAAAATTCTAGAACTAATAAAGAACCGGTTGGCTTTAAGCATCTGTACATTTCTTGGAGCCCTTTCTTCTTATCAGTGAAATTTCTTAGCCCAAATCCTATAGTTATAAGATCAAAGGTTTCATTTTTATATGGCAGCTCCTCACCAGATGCGGTCAAGAAAAAACAGTTAGAGATAAAGTTTTCATCAATGGCACGATTTCTTCCTAGTTTTAGCATAGAACTATTAATATCTGTAACTTGCACAGAGGCGTTCCTGTGAGTTTGGATAAGCAGTTTTGGAATATCTGCAGTTCCTGATGCAATGTCCAATATCATGGGGTTTGAAGGAAGTTCTGCAAGTTCAAGTAATGCTTTTTTCCATAACCTGTGCAGACCAAGAGACATAAGGTCATTCATTAAATCATAGCTTTCTGCAACCGAATCAAAAACTCCCTTAACCAGATCCCCTTTATCAGCAGAACTTACTTTTTCAAAACCAAAATGAGTTGTTTTATTTTTTTTCATTAATTTGTTGCATTAAGTTTTCATAACGAGATATTTTGATCATACCCTCATTTAATGATTTTATGACATTGCATCCTTTATCGTTTGGAGCATGATTGCAATTGCTAAATTTGCATAATAAAGAACTAGCATGAATCTCTGCAAAGCCTGAAATTATTTGAGATTTATCGAAGCACTCTAAGTTGATATCTCCTGCACCAGGCGTATCTACAAGTTCAAAATTTTCTCCGGTATAGATTCTTGTGGTTGTGGTGGTGTGCTTTCCAGTATTTCTTGAAAGAGCTTGGGTTTTAATATCATCACCAGTGAGAATTTTTATAAGACTTGATTTTCCGACTCCGGAAAGGCCTACCAAAGCAATCGATTTACGCAATATTGCATGTTTTAATTTTTCTATTCCCTGATTATGTTTTGCCGATACCCTAAAACACTTTATTCCTAAATTTTCATACAACGAAATGTCATCCTCTACTTCTTTAAAATCTTGTCGGTCGGATTTGTTGAATATCATTATGCAATCTAAGTTGTTGATATGAGATAAGGCCAACCATTTATCGACCAGAAATCTAGATAGTTTTGGTTTGGATGAGGCCATAATTGCAATAGCATCGATATTACTAACCACAATCTTCTTTTTTTTGTTAACTAACTTTTCTAAGGAGCTTTTCCTGTCTTGGATTCTTATAATACTAGTTTCATGTGAAGATCGAGAAAATTCTAGCCAATCACCTACTGCGATTTCTAAACCTCTCGGAAGTCTAACCCTTGTTATTGCAACTTCAGAAGCAAGGAGCAAAGAGTCTTTATAAATTTCTATTATTCTTCCAATTTGAACTTTTTCCATTCAAGTACCACAATACCCCATAAATTTAATGAATTATGGCTTTAAAACGATCTAATAAGAACTTAATTTGGCTTGACCTTGAAATGACAGGTCTAGATCCAGATAAAGAACGTATTATTGAAATTGCAACCATAATTACCGATAAGGGATTAAACATTTTAGAGGAAGGTCCAAGCTTAGTCATTCATCAAACCAAAGATTTGCTTAATGCGATGGACGATTGGAATAAAAATCAACACAAACAAAGCGGTCTAGTTGCAAAGGTAAAAAGCAGTTCAATTACGGAACAGATGGCAGAAATTGAAACCTTAGATTTTGTTTCAAAATTTGTTGGAGAGGGTAAATCTCCCATGTGTGGAAATACTGTTTCGCACGATAGAAGGTTTTTAGCAAAATACATGCCACGTTTAGAAGCTTATTTTCACTATCGGCATATAGACGTATCAACCATTAAGGAATTAATAGCAAGATGGCTTAAGAGCGATCTTTTGTATAAGAAATCTTCGACTCATCGAGCCAAGGATGACATTAGAGAGTCTATTAACGAGCTAAAGTTTTACAAAGATAAGGTTTTTAGAGTTTAAAAATTTTTGTACTTCCCTTTGAAGCCCTGAATATAGGACCATTGATTAATTTAAAATCTCTATTTTTGATATTGTCTATGAATTTAAATTGAGCTGTGAAGCTCTGATTATTAGCTCTGCAAATTAGGTAACCTCGATACTTCGCATCTATCCATTCAAGTTCTGGAGAGTGTTCTTTTATTCCTTGGGCCATTTTCATCGCATCAATCTTAAGAGAATCTGCCACCCCAGGAGAAGTTACAGAAGGAGTTCCTAATTCAAAACCCACAGAGTTACCCATATCATCCAAGAGGTTTGAAACCCAACTATTATGCGTATCACCTGCCAACGAGATAATGGGAGTTTTGTTATCTTTAAAAAGTTTATAGAGTTCAGCTCTGGCATGAGGATAACCATCCCAAGCATCTAAATTAGAGGGAATATCTTCTTCTTGAAGAGGTAGAAATTTTGATAGCCATTTTGGAGGAGCTTTTCCATCTAACAAGTCAATAATTTTTGGGAATTTAACCCTTGCCATTAGGATTTGTTGACCTGCAACGACCCAGGTTGAATTGTTCTGATACAAGTTTTTTTTAATCCAATTAAGCTGTGGCTTACCAAGCAACTCTCTATCTTTGGCATTTAAGGAATTGAAGAAATTCTTTTTATCAAACACACCTGTATCTAAATAATTTAAAGGTTGGATTTGTTTATCTCTACCAAATTGTCGTGTATCCAACATTAGCAGATTAATTACTTTGTTTTTAAATTGTCTATAAATCCTTCTTTTTACTGGTTGTTCTCGAATGGGCATCCATTCCAAATAAGCTCTGATTGCAGCCGCCCTTCTTTTGATAAAAGAACCTTCGCTCCCATCAAAAGCATGATTTTCAGCTCCTCGCATCCATGTGTCATTTGCAAACTCATGATCATCCCATACTGCAATTAATGGTGCGGCACTATGAAGTTTTTTAGACCCCTCATCAGATTTATATTGAGCGTGCCTCATTCTGTAATCCGCTAATGTAATAATTTCATGAGAGGGCTTAGGAACTCTATCAAGCGCCCTAGCATCTTCTGTCCCATAGCCTGTATCGCTGTATTCGTAAATGTAGTCACCAAGATGCAACCAAAAATCAATTCTTTCATCCGCACAAGCTTTATAGGCATTAAAAAACCCCGTTGGATAATTTGAACAGCTGAGGCAGGCAAAACTCGTGTCACCTATAGGAAAGGTTTGTGATTTGCCAATCTCGGAATAAATACCTTGGGAATGAAACCTAAAATAAAAGGTTTCGCCTTGTCCAAAGTAATCGCCAGCATTGAAATCGTATTTGACTGTATAGTCTTTTGTTGGATCAGAAAAAAGTTCTTTTCTGAAAACCACATTCTGAAACTCTAATGAGTTAGAAACCTCTAATATAACTATTATGCGGGTTGAGCAACTTGTGGTGACTCTTGTCCATAAGATTACTTTCTCTTCAGTGGGGTCTCCACTTGCAACCCCGTGATTAAAAGAGTTATTGCTCTGTTGAGATTTGGCCTTGCTAGAAATAACTCCCAATCCTGCAGTCAATACAGACAATTTTAGGAGCTCCCTTCTTTTCATTAACAAATTATAATTTAAACAAGCAAGGCTTGCTTGATAGCAATTTTCTAAAAAATTAGTCTTTAGAGTTTGCGGGCTGAATGTTTATTGGAAGAGGGGTAACCTGATTTTTGCTTTGTTTAATTTTTGCTTCACCAGTTTCAACAACCTCATCAATGCGTATGATTTGATTAATTGGAATGTATGATCTTTCAACGCCTTTAAACTCATTCTTTAATTTTTCGGTAGATGGATCCACCACTAGCTGTTTTGATTTATTAAATATATACTCTTCCACCTCAATGAAACCGTACATATCGCTTTGATAAATTTGCTTAGCAAATATCTCGTATATTTCACCGAGTTGCATAAAAATAATTTTATAGATAGTCTTCGTTGTATTCATTTCTAACGTATGGGAAAGAAACTTTATATTAAAACTTACGGATGTCAAATGAATGAATACGATTCTCAAATGACATTAGAAGTCATGCGTTCTAAGGAGGATATTCAGGAAGTACATTCTCCAGAGGAAGCCGATATTATTTTATTAAACACCTGTTCAATAAGAGAAAAAGCAGAAGAAAAAGTTTATTCTGAATTGGGAAGACTGCAAAAATTAAAATTACAAAAACCAGATCTTAAGATAGGAGTTGGCGGCTGTGTCGCCACTCAAGAGGGAGACAACATTTACAAAAGAGCGCCATTTGTTGATCTTATTTATGGGCCACAAACTTTGCAGAGAGTTCCTCAGCTTCTTAAAGAGGACAATAAAATCAAAGCGGTAGATGTATCTTTTCCAATTGAAGAAAAATTTGACTTGCTTCCCCTGCCAACCGCTGAGGGCCCTGCCGCCTTTGTTTCAATTATGGAAGGTTGTTCAAAATATTGCTCTTTTTGTGTTGTTCCATATACAAGAGGAGATGAAGTTAGTAGAAATCCACAACAGATATTTGATGAGGTAGCTAGGCTTGCTGAACAGGGAGTCTCAGAAATTACATTCGTTGGACAAAATGTTAATGCTTATGAGCATCCTATGAACGGCAGACTTCTTAGGTTAAGCGATCTCATAGAAGTCACTGGATCCATAGATGGAATCGAAAGGATTCGTTATACCACTTCTCATCCCCTCGATATGACCGATGATTTAATTGAGGCATATAAATATGTCCCCGAGTTGGTCAGCCATCTTCACTTACCTGTTCAATCAGGCTCAAACGAAATATTAACCAAAATGAAAAGAAATTATTCTAGAGAAACTTATCTTGAGATTGTTGCGAAACTCAATGATGCAAGACCAGGTATCCAAATATCTTCTGATTTTATTGTTGGATTTCCTCAAGAGACACAAGCTCAATTCATGGAAACCATAGATTTGGTAAACACAGTTAAATTTGATGCCTCTTTTAGTTTTATTTATTCAGCAAGACCAGGAACTCCCGCGGCCAAAATTCAGGATTACATATCACTTGAAGAAAAAAAAGAAAGGCTGTATGAACTGCAAGCAATTCTTGATTCATATCAAAAAGACTATTCTAAGAAACTTGAGGGAACCATTCAAAGATGCCTTGTAACAGGACTTTCTAAAAAGGATGCTACACAGATGCAAGGAAGAACAGAGTGTAATAGAGTTGTAAATTTTGACTTCCAAAATATAGAAATTCTAGGTACATTAATAGATATAAAGATTGATACCGCTTTGGCACATTCACTTCAAGGTCACATTTTTTCTCAGGAGCACCCAACCCCAACTTGATGCAAGCTTCAAACAGCATTTCTCAACAACTTATTTTAGAACCAGAAGACAACATAGCGCTTGCAAATTTTGTTGGTGAGCTTAATGGGAATTTAAAAATCATCGAAAAACAGCTCCAGGTCAAGATCTTTCAAAGCGGCAACATCATCAAGATCGAGGGAGATGCGATTCAAATATCCAAAGCCAGCAAAGTAATGAGCCAATTATATGCAGCAACTCATTCTGGAGAACTGATCTCAAAAGAATTCCTTACAAATGTGGTAAGCAATGCTGCTGTTAATGATGAGGAACTAGAAACAGTTTTTAGAGATAACATAATCAAAACACCCAAGAAGACTATCAAACCAAGATCTCCAAGGCAGCAAGAATATCTTAATGCAATAGACAGATATGAAATAAATTTTGGCATCGGTCCGGCAGGCACTGGAAAGACGTATTTAGCTGTTGCCAAAGCGGTTGAATACCTGCTTGCAGATAGGGTTCAGAAGATCATTTTAATTAGACCCGCAGTTGAGGCTGGTGAAAAGCTTGGATTTCTGCCTGGAGATTTATCGCAAAAAGTAGATCCATATTTGCGTCCTCTCTACGATGCTTTATATGAAATGATAGGTTATGAAAAGGTAGTAAGAATGATTGAGAGAGATATCCTAGAAGTTGCGCCTTTAGCTTACCTTAGAGGAAGAACACTTAATAATGCTTTTATCATTATGGACGAAAGCCAAAATACAACTACTGACCAAATGAAAATGTTTTTAACCAGAATGGGATTTGGTTCTTATGCAATAATTAATGGAGATACCACTCAAATAGATCTTCCTAAGCATGTCCGCTCTGGGTTAAATCATGCGCAAGAAGTATTAAAAGGCGTTGAGGGGATTGGTTTTACTTACTTAACTTCAAAGGATGTGGTTAGACATCCCTTGGTCAGAAAGATAGTTGATGCTTACAACTCTGTTGAGCAAGATAACAAATAATGGGGCTCAAAATTATTAATGCTGCAATTAAGCAAGCGGATTTGGCTTCAATGCAAGACAATCTTCAAAAGATGTTTACACAAGTTTCTAAGGAAATAGGTAATTGTCATGCAAATCTTAAATTTATTTCTGAGAAAGAGATGCAAGACTTAAACCAAGAATTTAGGGGCAAGAATGCATGCACCAATGTGTTAGCTTTTCCAAATGATACTTTTAATGAGGATAAATTTTTAGGCGATATTGCAATCTGCTTTGATTACTGTAACAGAGAAGCTCTTGAACAAAAAAAATCCATTCAAGACCACATAACACATATGCTAGTACATGCCCTCCTTCACTTAATGGGTTACGACCACCAAACAAAAGATGAAGCTGTTAAAATGGAGGAACTTGAAATTGAAATCCTTACACAACACAATATCCCAAATCCTTATAATCTCATATGATTGAAAACGAAAAACCTCCGTCGAAACCCTCATTTATTCAAAATCTAAGAAAACGAATTGCTTCGAAGATATTTAGAGCATCCTCGCTAAACGAGGTTAGCAGTCAACTTGAGCAAGCCCATTTAACTGATTTAATTGATAAGGAAGCATATTTCATTGCCGATCGAGCCTTAAAGCTTGGTGAGCGAAAGACCAAAGAAATAATGGTCCCCAAAATCGAAATGGTAACAATTTCAGTGGGAGAATCACACAATAGCATTATTGAGAAAGTAATTACATCAGGGCATTCAAGATATCCTGTACTTGGAGAAACTCCTAATGAGGTATTGGGACTTATGCTCGCTAAAGACATTATCCCTGAGCTAGTAAATGGCTCAATGCTAAATATAAAGAAGATGCTAAGAGAAATAAAAGTTATTCCAGAGACTAAGAAACTAGATACTCTATTAGAAGACTTCAAAAGAGATAAATCTCATTTAGCAGTAGTTGTTGATGAATATGGAGTTGTATCTGGTCTAGTAACAATTGAGGATGTATTAGAAGAGCTTGTTGGAGAAATTGAAGACGAACATGATGTTGAAGAAACAGATGAATTAATTCAAGTAGCAGAGAAAGAATTTATAGCAGATGCAATGCTTGAGTTACCAATCTTTGCTGAAACTTTCAAGGTGGATGTGAGCAACATAGATGCTGAGACTTTAGGCGGATTATTTATTCAGAAGCTGGGTTTACTTCCCAAGGTTGGAGATAGAATAGAGTTTAATAATTTAATACTCGCTGTTACTTCCGCAGACAAGAGAAAAGTTAAAAAAATTGGCATTACTATCAAAGATAAATAATCAGAATCTTGTAACCAATTATCTAGCTCCGTTTATATTTGGGGCGATCAATTTTTTGTCTTTTGCACCATTTGATCTTAAGTTTTTAATCATTGTATCTTATGGCTACATTGCATTTCTGTTTAATAACTATCTATCTTACAGCACCTTATTTATTAGATTATTTATGTGGGGTTTTGCTTTTTGGATATTCGGTACTGGATGGCTAATAGTAAGTATTTACTATTATGGAAACTTAACAATTATATTATCTCTAATTTCGATTATATTATTGAGTTCCTTTCTTGCAGTTGTATTTATATGCCCATTAGTATTCTTTAAAAACTTCATATCAAATTCCCACACTAGGATGAGGGGGTTGGTATTTGCTAGTTGTTTATTGACTCTTGATTTATTGCGTCACTTTCTTTTTGGAGGATTTCCATGGTTGTTTCCAGGACTAATAACTATAGATACTTTTTATCAGGGCGGTATCCCATTTATTGGAATAATTGGAATGTCATTCTTTATTTATTACGTTACATTTTTCTTTGTAAACAATTTGGTTCGTGGGAGCGGCATAAAGATTATTATTTTTATCATCCTTTTTTCTCTAAGTTATGTAGATACTCCAACCAAGAAAAATTTAGAAAATAAGATAGATGTAAATTTAGTTCAACCAGCAATTGATCTTAATACTAAGTATTCACTCCAATCCTCTGAAGATATTCTTGCAATTTTATTTAGGTATTCAGTTCATCAGCCTAAAATACTTAATATCTGGCCTGAAACTCCTTTTCCATTTGATTCAAGTCATCCAGCTATGGATAAGGTAAGAGAGTATCTTATTGAAAATGATATTTCTGTTATTGGGGGATCTTGGAGATTTGAAGAGGGGAAGCTCTACAATACCTTAGAGATCTATAACAATGGAGAGCATTATAAAAAAAGACATCTCGTTCCTTTTGGCGAATTTATCCCCTTATCAAGTTTATTTAAGGGATTGTTTGATATTTTAGGTCTTCCAATGTCTTATATATCAAAAGGCACTGATTTAAAAGAATTAGAAATAAATGGACATAAGTTTATTTCAGCAATATGTTTTGACATTGCTTACCCATTTTCATATATAAATTTAGATAATAGTTATGAATTTATTGTAAATATTAGTAATGATACATGGTTTGGAGGATCTTATGGACCCAGCCAACACTTTCAGATTACTAGAGCAAGGGCAATTGAATTAGATAAGTTTATTTTAAGAGCAACAAATGATGGAATAAGTGCCATAATTGATAATAATGGGACTGTTGTTGATAAAATAGAGAAAGGACTGGCTGGAAACCTCATTGGGTCTATTTACACAAGTCCCGATAAGAGCTTTTATTCAAGAATTGGTTGGTGGTTGTCACTTCTAATTCCTTGTTTTATTATGTTTTTAACTATTTTTAAGAGAAATAAAATTGACATTTAGTTTTTTCGCTCTAAGTATTTTGATGGCTATAAGTCTAAGCTGTCAGGAGTTAGCTATAGAAATAGATATTTCTGAACAAAGGCTATACTTGTTTGAAGATTCTAAATTACTAAAAAGTTATCCAATTTCATCTTCATATTATGGAGAGGGTGAAAAAGAGAATTCTTATAAAACCCCTTTAGGCAAGCATGCTATCGAAGAAATGATAGGAGAAAATAGCCCTAAAAACTCAATTTTCATTAATAGAGTATCTTATTCACAGATTGCAAGTATTGTTGAAGAGGCAATTGATAATTCTGATGATTTCATTACTTCTAGGGTAATGTGGTTAACCGGACTTCAGCCTGGTTACAATCAGGGAGGCAATAGAGATTCTTTTAATCGTTTTATATATATTCATGGAACCCACGAAGAGGGCTTAATTGGTAAGAAAGCATCTCATGGTTGCATAAGAATGCTTAACCATGATGTAGTTGAGCTTTTTCAACTCGTTAATAAAGGGACAAAAGTTAATATCAGGCTTTAAATATCAATTTCTTGCTTAAAACTTAGGACTTCTTTCCTATTTTCAAAGGATGGCGCATCTCCTAATTTGTTACCAGAGCTAGCTAAATCAGCCAGAAAAGGGCTGAGTTTCCAAGAACCAGGATCTTTTACAGAAAACTCTTTAATTTTATTAACTATATTTTCTAATCCCGTTTGATTTGCAAAGTGCATGGGTCCGCCTCGCCAAATTGGAAATCCATAGCCATTTATATAGGCTATATCCATATCAGTTGCTCTTTGAGAAACCCCTTCATGCAGAATAACTGCTCCCTCGTTAACTAAAGCATAAATACATCTCTCAACTATTTCAGTATCGGATATATCTCTTCTGCTTATATTATTATCTTGAGACACCTTAGAATATATCGCCTCATTTTCTGGAGCAGGTATAGGAGCTCTCGAACCTTCATTGTAATTATAAAAACCTTTACCGTTTTTTTGACCAAATCTGCCTTGTTCACATAACTCATATGAAATTTTATTTACTAAAGGGGTATCTAGATTAGCAAGTTTTCTTGCCCTCCAACCTAAATCAAGTCCTACTAGGTCCATCATCCTAAAGGGTCCCATGCTCATTCCAAATGATTCTAAAGCGTTATCAATTTGGTGTGGAAGAGCGCCCTCAAGCAATAAAAGATTAGCTTGTTTGGTATATCCGTAAAGCATTCGGTTACCAATAAATCCTGGAGCATTGAGAGATAAAACTGGCACCTTTTTAAGTACTTTAGCAAGCTTCATAATTGTGGCTAAAACCTCATGAGAAGTGTGAGTCCCTCTAACTACTTCTAATAATCTCATTACATTGGCAGGACTAAAAAAGTGAGTACCTACTACCATTCTAGGACATTTTACAACTGATGATAGCGCATCTATGTCTAAACCAGAAGTATTAGATGCGAGTATAGTAGTATCTCCAACAATATCACTTAATTTACTAAAAATTTCCTTTTTTAACTCTAGATTTTCATATACCGCTTCAATAACAATATCTGTGTCTTTTAGATCATCATAGGAAAGTGTTGGCTTAATAAGCGACATTACTTTATCAACATCTTCTTCAGACATTCTTCCTTTAGCAGCCATCATTTGGTAATTCTTTCTTATAACTCCAATTCCCTTATCAAGATTTTCCTTATCTTGATCTAAAACCCAAACGGGGATACCAGCATTCGCAAAATTCATAGCGATTCCACCACCCATTGTCCCAGAACCAACGATTCCAGCTTTTTTAATTTGGTAGGTTGGTGTATCTTTCGGAACATCATCTATTTTTGAAGCCGCTCTCTCTCCAAAGAATATATTTATCATTGCTTCTCTTTGAGGATTTAGAAGACATTCTAAGAAATATTCACTTTCTTTTTTAAGTCCAGCATCAAAATTATCTTCACTAATTGCTGACTCTACGCAAGCAATTATTTTTCCTGGAGCAAATTGCCCCTTTCGTGCTTTGGAAGCCAATGCTTTTGCTTCTATCAGAATGTGGTCACTACCTCTTGCTTCAATAATTTTTTCATTTAAGTCCCTAACCTTAGGATGTGATGTTGTTTGAGATATTTTTCTGCTTAAAAAAGCAATAGCATCTTCTATGAGATCGTTTTCAGATATTTCATCTATGACACCCAGTTCTAAAGCTCTTTTTGCATTAATTGGTGACCCTGTAATCATCATTTTAAGAGCTTGAGCTGGACCAATAACTCTGGGTAGCCTTTGTGTTCCACCCGCTCCTGGTAAAAGACCTAGATTTACCTCAGGAAGGCCTAATATAGAAACATTTGTTGATATTCTATAATTACAACATAATGCTGTTTC
Source organism: Gammaproteobacteria bacterium (assembly GCA_038108875.1). Lineage (GTDB taxonomy): Bacteria > Pseudomonadota > Gammaproteobacteria > Magnimaribacterales > D2472 > VMDH01. The sequence goes on from JAYNII010000003.1 coordinate 80,731, forward strand.
TAAACCACCACCAAGTGCTGGACCATTAATAGCAGCGAGAACAGGTTTTTCACTAAATTCTAAGTCTCTTAAAGCAGAATGGAGGTCTGGACCCTCCATCTTTTGGCCAAATTCTGATATATCTGCACCTGCTATAAATGCATTTCCAGCTCCTTTTAGAATCAAGCCCTTTACATCGGAATCTTCATTTGCCTTCTTTATATTTTCAACAAGACCAACCCTAACTCCACTACTTAATGGGTTTACAGGTGGATTATCTACTTCTAGGATCGCTATATTATTTATTACCTTGTAATTAACTTGTCCTTTCATTTTTATCCCTTTATATAATCTGCAAATAAATTATACATTCTAGACTCCTTTTTTGTAATTTTGTAAGCAAGAGTGGGCATAAAATTTAATATATAAATATATAAAATAATTAAAATAAATATATAAAATATATTGATATATAAGTATAAATATAGATAATATTTATTAGTTGAGCAGTCCTCTCCCCCTGAATATTGCTCATCTATCTGGAAACAATTAGGAGAGCCTTATAGGCTCTCCTATATTTAAGAATTATGAATTTAAACAAGTTACAAGAAAATTTCGAGCTATTAGTATTGGTTTCTATATTTATTTCAACTGTTTACGCCGTTGCCCCCGCAGTTTAGAATTCATTTATTGTGAGACTGTCACTACTAATAAGTATATTTATTTTTAGCCTTAATTCATTTGCATGTCCAGATGCTCTTAATTTTAATCTAAGAAAATTAGATTCAGATGATACACAGTCCCTATGTGAATTTTCTAACAAAACAGTACTTATAGTAAATGTAGCGAGCAAGTGTGGTTACACTCCGCAATATGAAGGACTACAGAAAATATACTCAAAGTATAAAGACCAAGGATTTACAGTCATCGGCATTCCCTCAAGAGACTTTCTTTTCCAAGAATTCTCTGATGAATCAGAAGTAGCTGAATTTTGTAGCACTGAATTTGGTGTAACTTTTCCTATGTTTGCTACCTCAAAGGTTAAGGGAAGTAATGCTATTGATTTATTTAAGTTTCTTTCAAGAGTAACTGGTGAGGAGCCTAAGTGGAATTTTAATAAATATTTAATTACTAAAGACGGAGAAGTTTCTTGGTTCCATCACAAAGTTGAGCCAGAATCTAACCAATTAGTTGAAGCAATAGAAGCACTTCTCTAGAAAGCAAGAACTTATAATTTTTTTATAAAAATACTTATTTACCAACAAATATCTGATCTGGCTTTCTAATAGCAAAAATACCATTTTCAATTATTCCTGGTATTTTATTAAGGGCAATTTCCATAGATTGAGGATTGCTTAAATCTAAATTTCTTATATCTATAATAGGGTTACTACTCTCTGTCAAAATACCAGTGCGCAATAATGGTGTTCCTCCTAATTTTATGATCTCCCTTGCTGCAAAACTTCTCGCTTCATTCAAAACCTCAACAGGCACCCCAAAAGCTCCTAGTTTTTCAACCAATTTGCTTTCATCAATAATACAGAGAAATTCTTTTGCAATTGTTGCGATAATCTTCTCCTTTGTGTGAGCCCCTCCTCCTCCCTTTATTAAGTTGAGTAAGGGGTCGCATTCATCTGCTCCATCAACATAAAAAGAAACTTCATTAACTAAATTTACATCAAAGACACTAATTCCATGACGCTTTAACCGTTTAGTTGATCTCTCAGAACTCGAAACAGCTCCTTTAAACAAGTGTTTGTATGAAGACAGTGCGTCTATGAAGAATTCAGAGGTAGAGCCCGTGCCAATACCAACGACCGTCTCAAATTCTAACTTTGGTAAGATATAATCCAGTGCATTTTTTGCTGCCACTTCTTTTGCTGAAGACATAGTTCTATTCTATTAATAACTTATAATGTTATAAAGAGGGTTTATGCGACTTAAGATTAAAAAAACACAAAGTCGAGTTCATGCAGACAAGTGCATACAGCTTATTGATAGTGCAAATGTCTATGATGTAGCAATAAAAACACCAACTACATTTGCTAACAATTTGTCTTCCAAGCTTGAGAATGATATTTTCCTTAAAAGAGAGGACCTTCAACCCATTTTTTCCTTTAAAAACAGAGGAGCCTATAACAAGATTTCTAATCTTACCCCAGCACAGAAGAAAAAAGGTGTTATTGCTGCATCTGCTGGAAATCATGCCCAGGGAGTTGCTAATGCAGCTAAACGCTTAAGAATTCCATGCGAGATTGTTATGCCGGCTACAGCTCCAGAATTAAAAATCAAAGCAGTTAAGAAATTTGGTGCCAAAGTAATTCTTCACGGGAATACTTTTAATGAAGCATTAAAAAAAGCTAAATCAATTTCAAGAATAAAAAATAAAGAATTGATAGATGCTTTTGATGATCCCTACACTATCGCCGGGCAAGGCACCATTGGTAAGGAGATTCTAGAAGACAAACAAAGTTACGATGCTATCTTTGTTCCTGTAGGAGGCGGAGGAGTGCTAGCTGGTATTGCTGCTTATGTATCAGCATTCTCTCCAATGACCAAAATTTATGGAGTAGAGGTTGACGATAGCGCTTGTTTAACTGAGGCAATCAAATTTGGAAAAAGAGTACGATTAAGGCAAGTAGGTTCATTTGCTGATGGTGTAGCAGTAGAACAAGTAGGTAAAAATACCTTTGAAATTATTAAAGAAACTGTTGATGGGGTTATCACCGTTACTAATGATGAGCTTTGTGCAGCTGTAAAAGATATTTTTGAAGATACAAGGGTAATCTCAGAGCCAGCGGGCGCTTTAGCTCTAGCAGGATTGAAACAATATGCAGCAAAAGTTCAAGGAAAAAAATTATTAGCTATATCCAGTGGAGCTAATGTAAATTTTGACAGGCTAAGTTACATTGTGGAACGCTCTGAAGTTGGAGAGAATAGAGAAAAACTTCTGAGTATCAAGATTCCTGAAAGACCAGGAAGCTTCAAGAGGCTCTGTAGTATGTTTGGGAAGTCTCTAATTACGGAATTTAATTATAGAATTTCTGATTCAGATGATGCCTATGTTCTAGTTGGAATTCGAATAGAAAGCGAAGAAAGATTTAAAGAAATTTGCACAAAGTTAAAAGAAAAAAAATATAACTTCCAAGATTTAACTAAGAATAAAATTTCTAGAGATCATTTAAGACATATGGTTGGCGGCAGATCTTCCAAGGGAGATTCTGACTTGTCAGAAAGAATATTCAGATGTGAGTTTCCTGTTAGACCAGAAGCATTGCTGAACTTTTTAAGAGCTTTTGGTAAAGATTGGAATATTTCCTTATTTCATTATAGAAATCTAGGAGCAGCCTTTGCCAATGTTTTGATAGGGATACAAGATAAGAGGTCTTCAAGAAAGTCTCTTGACATACATCTCAAGAATCTTGATTACGATTTCTTTGAGGAGACTTCCAATCCAGCCTATAAAACTTTCTTGTTATGAGTAGTATCCAAAAATTTGAAATCCAAATACCTCAAAAAGAAATTGATTTTTTAAGACAAAAGATTGCCTTAACTAGGTGGCCAGATGAAATTAATGACGACAGATGGTCCCTAGGTACAGGCCTTAAATTTCTCCAGGGCTTGGTTAACTATTGGGCCAACGAATATGATTGGAGAAGAGCAGAGCAAGCGCTGAACTATGTTGGTAGTTATAAATTTAAATCTTCTTCAGGCTTAAACTTACATTTCTTGCACAGTAAATCCAATAATCCAAATGCAATCCCATTGATGATGGCTCATGGCTGGCCCGGAAGCGTTCAAGAGTTCTTAAAGATTATACCTTTACTCAATCAGGGTATTGATGGCCAAGCATTTCATGTAGTCTGTCCTTCAATGCCAGGCTATGGTTTTTCAGATAAACCTACTCAGCCTGGAATTAATTCTGAAGCTATAGCGAAAATAAATCATGAGTTAATGCTTGCTCTGGGTTACGACAAATATATTGCTCAGGGGGGTGATTGGGGGGCGACTGTTAGCAAATGGATCGCAGAGTTGTTTCCAGAACATTGTATAGGGCTTCACTTAAATTTAGTGCTTGCTTTTCCTCCTGTGAACCCAGATTCAATAGAAGGACTATCGCCAGATGAATTAGAAGGTTTAGAAAACTTCAAGAAGTATCAAGAAAAAGGTTATGGGTACTATCTTATTCAAAATACAAAACCCCAATCATTGGGGTACGGATTGCATGACTCTCCTGTAGGTCTTGCAGGTTGGATCAGCGAAAAATTTCAAGCATGGACTAATGACAGTATAAATAGACTTGTCATATCTCAAGAGGAGGTTCTAGATATAATCTCTTTATATTGGTTTACAGAATCAATAACTTCATCCATAAGGCTATACCATGAAAATGGTCTCATTGGATTTTCGCTCAATCCTATAAGCCAGCCCACCGGGTGTATTTTGTTTGATAATGAGATCGCGAGACCACCCAGAGCATGGGCAGAGCCTATTTACAATATTGTTCAATGGACTCGAGCAGCGGGCGGTCACTTTGCTGCTCTTGAAAATCCTGAAATCCTTGCCAAAGACATCGCAAGCTTTTCAAAGCTAATCTAAAAGCCCATTTTCAGTAACGACAAAGTTCATAGCAATGTCGTGTTCTTCGGCATCAATACTTTGGGTAAATTGCATGCTAAATGCCAACATCCCCACATATTTGAAAGAAGCTTTTGAAAGATAACGATCATAAAAGCTGCCTCCGTAACCAATTCTATGTTTAGACTCATCAAAGGACACGCCAGGGCAAATAATTAAATCTATATGTTTGGCAATATCTTCGTCTTTGACATTAATTTCTGGAATACCAAATTTATTCTCCACAAATGAAGAATCTGGTTTAAGAGATATAAAATGAAGATTCGTTCCATATATCTTTGGCATAAAGATTTTCTTGTTTGATCCAAAACAGGCAGCAATAATTTTTTCAGTTTTTACCTCATTATTAACAGGGAAGTAGAGTCCAATTGAATTTGCTTTCAAGAAGTACTCAGACTCTAACAGATGGAACTGAATTGTTGCGCTGAGGTTTTCTATTGACGCGTTAGATAAAGCAAGCCTCCGCTTTAGGATTGATTTTCTGATAGAAGATTTAATCATGCTGCGGAGGCCAACACTCCGATTCACCGCAAATGCAATTTTCCTGAACCCTATGTCCAGGTGGCATCGGTCTTATCATTTCAGGCTTCCCTTGCGGTATTGCACACCAATGAAAGTGGACCATCGCCGTTTATTTAGTTATAGGTTCAAAGATGTATCTTGCATCTGCAAATGAACCAGATAGCTTCATTATATGATAAAAAGAAAATTAGCCTAATGTTTTTTTGAGGCGATCAGTCAGGCTTTCTATCTTGGCTAGCATTTCTTCAGACAGTTCCTTCTTATTGCCCCCATCAAGACATTCGTGCGCTAATGCTAGAGAAGCTAGTATCAAATTGTTTTGTTTATTGGGGATACTATCAATTTTTTCATTTAGATAATTTGCAGCGTTTTCAAGTGCACCCCTTTCCTCAGGAGGACAAGCAATAGAAATATCTTTACCATTAATTCTTAAAGACAATATTTCTTTATTACTCATCTTTCAAAGCATCACTTAGTTTTTTGATTTCCTGGTTGAGAGTTTCGATTTTATTATGTTGTTCTATCTTAAATGCTTTCCACTCTCTTTCCCTAGCAACATATGCGTTGATAATACCTTGTTGCTCTTCAAACCTAGCAATAAGTTTGTTTAGTTGTTGGGATAAGAGCTCGATTACATCTGGCGCAGGCATAACTTAGTTTAATTCTTATATTGAATTTATGGAAGTTTGCTATTTAGGAGTAAAATGCCCTCATGAGCACTATGTTTACTAAGAGAAGAGAAGCCTTGGGAGCTTTGCTTGGCCCAAATGCGTGTTTGTTGGTTGCTAGCAATAATCATGTGTCTAGAAATATTCACCACACTTACTCATTCAGACAAGACAGTTATTTTTGGTATCTTTCAGGATTCAATGAGTCTGATTCAATAATTTTGATTAAAACAGACAATACAGGAAAGTTAAGTTCCTATATGTTTGTTCCACCCAAAGATGAACATTCAGAGCTCTGGGACGGATACAGAGCAGGGCCCAAGGGCGCTGAGACAGATTACAGTTTTGATCAGGGATTTAATAACTTTGAAGCTGATAAAACCATCCCAAATCTACTAGCTGGGGCAAATAAGGTTTTTTCCTTAATTGGTTACAAGGAGGATTTCTCCCACAGGGTTTCAGGCTGGGTCAAACAAGCTAGATTAAAAGATCGTCACACTGCTGCTATAGAGCATCTCGATGCAGGACCCTTGCTGTCTTCCTTGCGAAGGATTAAATCAAGTACTGAGATAGAGTTAATGAGAAAGGGTTGTGAAATATCGGCTCAAGCCCATAAATCAGCTATGCAATTTGTTACTCCGGGGATGAATGAGCAAAGTTTAGAGGCTTATTACTTATTTAAGTTTGCAGAGCAAGGTTCTCGTTTTCCAGCCTATACACCCATAGTTGCAGGGGGAGAGCATGCATGTATATTGCACTATGTTGAAAACAATCAGATTTTAAAAGATGGAGATCTTGTTTTAGTTGATGCTGGAGGTGAATATCAATATTACGCATCCGATATCACAAGAACCTATCCAGTGAATGGAAAATTTAGCTCAGAGCAGCTTGCTATTTATAATATCGTCTTACAAGCACAAAAAGATTCTATTGCTGCGGTAAAAGTCGGTAATCATATAATGCAACCTCAAGAAATTTCAGAAAAAGTAATTACAGAGGGATTGATTGACCTAGGGCTGCTATCAGGTAATGCAGATGACCTGATTGAGCAAGGGGCTCACAAAAGCTTCTATATGCATAAGATTGGCCATTGGATTGGTCTAGATACTCATGATGTTGGAGCCTACTCTAATGGAATAAATTTTACTAAATATGAGCCAGGTATGGTGCAAACTATAGAACCAGGTATTTATATTTCAAAGAAAAGCGACGTAGATGATAAATGGAAAGGGATTGGAGTAAGGATCGAAGACAATATTCTTGTTACCGCTCATGGAAATGAGAATCTTACTGCAAGCGCTCCAGTTGATCCTCTGGAAATTGAAGCAGTCATGGCTCGTTAATAATGTTTGATGCATTGATTTCCGGAAGCGGGGTCAATGGTGCGGTATTAGCATTGTTGCTTGATCAATCCGGCTTCAGGGTAAGGATAGTTGATCATCAACCAATCCAGTTAAACGATTCTCCTAGAACCATCACTCTGAATCTCCACTCTTTAAAGCTTCTTGAAAAGATAGGCATCAAGATACCCTCGACTCCGATCTTTCAGATAAAGGTATGTGATGCTGTGGGATCTGGGAAAATTACTTTTGATGCAGCAACCATCGGTGAGAGTGAGTTAGCACGGACTGTTTACTTTTCTGATCTCTTAGAATCCCTCGAAGAGAAAACTAAAACATTTCTATCGAATTCTGTTAGTGTTAGAGCTCAGACTAACCCCGAATGTATTTCCTTGGAGTTAAATGATGGAACTTGCATTGATGCTAGCCTCTTAATTGCAAGCGATACGAAACTAAAACCTTTCCAGCAATTATTTGACTTATCAATTCCTAAAAACTATCTTCAACAGGCAGCAACCTTTATAGCTAATGCTGATAATCTAGATTTCTCAACTGCAATCCAGTTGTTTTATCACAAAGATATCTTTGCTTTGATGCCAATTCATGACCGAGCTAATACGCAAGATAATAATTTTTCAACTGTTTGGTCTCTTGATGCTAGCGAATCTAACTTAAAGGACTATGCTCAAGAACATTTACCCAAAATTGAAAATATTTTGGGCACCAAGTTATCTATAAATTCAAATATAGAATCATTTCCGCTTAGAAATTTTATTGCAGAAAAATATTTTGTAGATAGAGCATGCTTAATTGGTGATGCTGCACATATTATTCATCCTATGGCTGGACAAGGACTTAATCTTGGATTAGCAGATTGCAATACACTTCATTCAGAAATTGCCAAGGCTAGAGAAGAGGGAATAGATATTGGATCTACTAGGGTCTTAAAAAGATATGAGATCAAAAGAAAGATATTCAATGATTCAATGGTAAACGGTGTTGATAGAATTCATGCTCTGTTTCAAAGCGATAATATCTATTTACGCATGCTCAGGAATAATGGGCTGAATTTAATTAATAACGTTGATCCCCTTAAGAAGTTTTTTATAAAAAACGCTGAAGGAATTTTTGGAATTTAGAGTAGAATTCATTGCCATGAAAAGACTATTTCTGATTATAGCTTTAATTATTAATTCTAGTTGTGGTTCCAATTCAACTGGTGACAAGTTAGTCGTATATACTTCAAGGCAACCCCAGTTTATTGAGCCACTTTTCGAACAATTTACAAAAGAGACTGGTATCCAAATTATTCATCTTTCAGGAGATGCTCAGCAACTTTTAGAACGGATATACACTGAAGGAGAAACAACGTCAGCTGATCTTTTTATTACTGTAGATGCTGGTGTCTTATGGCAAGCTGCTCACAGGGGGATACTTGCAAAAGTTTCTTCTGAAGTTTTACAAACAAACATTCCTGCATATTTAAGAGATCCAGAGAATCAGTGGTTTGGTCTGTCAAAACGATTAAGAACAATTGTGGTAAGCAACAATGCTTTGCAAAAACCTCCAGAAAGCTATTCAGATTTAGCATCTGATGAGTGGAGCAATAGACTCTGTTTGAGAACATCAGAGAAGGTTTACAACCAGTCACTCATAGCAAGTTTAATCCTTAATTTAGGCGAGGCTGAAGCCTTCCAAGTAGTTAAGGGATGGGTGAATAACCTTTCAACTAAAGTATTTTCAAGTGATACCCTTGCTTTAAAAGCTGTTCAAGCTGGGCAGTGCGACGCTACTATAGTAAACACTTATTATTTTGGCAGACTCTTAGCTAACGATGAAGGTGGAAATTTAAATCTCATATGGGCTAACCAAGACTCAACGGGTGTGCATGTTAATATTTCTGGTGGAGGGGTTGTTAAATACAGTGAACGACCTGAGCAAGCTATTAAGCTCCTAGAATGGTTAACTTCAAAATGGCCCCAAGAAAAGTATGCAAATCTAAACCTTGAATATCCTGTCGTTGAGGGAATCGAAGTGCACCCAATTCTTAAGTCGTGGGGAGAATTTAAAGAAGACAATCTCAATGCAAGAATACTTGGAGAGCTTCAACAGGATGCAGTATTACTAGCCAGAGAAGCTGACTACGATTAATTAGATGGCTTTGATTTTTTTTAGTAGATCCAAGGATTCTTCTATCGGTAAACCAAGCACATTACTATAACTTCCATCAATTTTAGTAATAAATTTTTTAGCTCCGCCTTGACTAGAAATGCCACCAGCCTTGTCATAAGGTTCATCCGTATCAATATAACCCTCAATTTCTTTGTCTGAGAGATCCTTGAAGTATAGATTGGTCTCAACTGAGATTGAATGAAAGCATCCATGAAGATCAACTACGGTAACGCCAGTGACTACAGAATGCATTTTATTTGATAGCAGCTTCAACATTCTTTTGGCTTCTTTTTTATCTGCTGGCTTGCCAAGCATTTCACCATTAATTGTAACTATAGTATCGGCGCAAAGTATGGGCATTATTTCTATGTTTGTTTCTAGAATTATCTTAAGTGCAGCTTGAGCTTTAAGGAGTGAAAGTCTTTTAGCATTGTTGTGAACAGATTCATTAGAATCGAAGATCTCATCAAAACTAGGTTCTAGAATTTTAAAAGATACACCTGCCTCCTGAAGTAGTTGAGATCTTCTTGGAGATTTTGATGCTAGATATATCATAAAATGTAATTTTACAGGAGAGAAAAGTGTCAAAGAGTAGCGGAAGAATAATTTTAGTAACCGGAGCAAGTCGCGGAGTAGGAAAAGGCATTGCTCAAGGTATTGGAAGAGAGGGGGATACTGTAATCTGTGCTGCTAGGAGTATTGCCAAAGATACCAAAGTTAAACAGTTTGGGTTCGAAATATCTAGCAGTATTGAACAAACCTGCAGCGAACTAAAAGCCACGAATGTGGTTCCCATTCCTTATGCAATAGATTTAAATTCTCACACTGAAATCAAGAAGCTCGCTACTTATATAGAAACTCAATTTGGTAAACTAGATATTATGGTTCATGCAGCTTGTCAGATTCATGACGATTTGGTGGAACCAAAACCTTTTTGGGAAAAATCTACTAATCTATGGTCATTGATTGATGTAGGTATGCGTTCAAACTATTTGCTTTCTCATGCTTTAGCACCACTCATGGTAAAACAAGCTTCTGGCTTGATAGTGCATATTTCTTCGCATGGTGCGAGGTGTTATATGCATGGTGCTGTTTATGGCGCTCAAAAAGCTGGTCTAGATAAGATGGCATTTGATATGGCCTATGACTTAAAAGATCATGGAGTAACAACTGTTTCTATCTGGTCAGGCATTGTTAAAGACGAGAAGACACAAAAAGTTAGCGAGATGCATGGCGAACAATATGCACAATTCCTAGAGGGAGCTGCAAGTCAGAGTTTTGCCGGTAAGGTTATCAATGCTTTTTATGAGGATAAAACTAGGCATGCATCCACTGGTGAAACATTAATTATGGCAGAGCTTGGGAAGAAATATGGTATTACCAACGAAGACGGCTCAGAGGTCAGGAGTGACAGAGAGATACTGGGTGGACCAGTAAGATTTGAAGAAGCAGTTGTCTATTAGGGTTAGATTTTTTCGCCTCTGGCTCTGATTTCATCCAGAACCGCAGAGATGCCTTTTTTATCTATGATGCGCATACCGTTAGCTGAAACTTTTAAAGTCACGAAACGATTTTCAGACTCCACCCAAAATTTATGGGTATGAAGATTGGGTAAAAATCTTCGTTTTGTTCTGTTTTTTGCATGGGAAACATGATTACCAGTTTGTGGCATTTTCCCTGTAACTTGGCATACTTTACTCATAGGGTGACGATTTTAAAGTAACGAAACACGCAAGGCAAGCAGGATTTTAATGTGGATAAGTTATTTTTATTAAGGCATGCAAAATCATCTTGGGCCAATTCCCATCTTTCAGATTTTCAAAGACCTCTCAGTAATCGCGGTATTCAGAATGCTAGCGACCTTTCAGAATTCTTAATTAAAAAGAATATTAATCCACATTGTGTATTGGTTAGCTCTAGTTATAGGACTCTTGAGACACTTGAGCTAGCTGGTAAGCATATTTCTGATGAAATCATCAACATCAAAGATGCCATTTATCATGCTTCGGTTGAAACATTATTGGGTTTATTAGCAAATGAAGAGAATCAGGGAACTCTTTTATTGGTTGGACATAATCCTGCGATGCATTGCTTAACCGAAGTTCTTACAAGAAGCCACATTGATAAATTTCCTACATGTGCGTTAGCCGAAATAGAACTTACTACTTCATGGGTTGATATCAGAAATGCTTCGCATACACTAGTAAACTTTTACACCCCAAAAGATTATGCGAGAAGTAGAACTTAAAATCCTCAATCCCATCATTGAAGACCTGATCGATTTACCCACCTATAGCACTCCAGGTTCAGCAGGTTTAGATTTAAGAGCTTGCATGGATGAGGCTCTAATTTTAGAACCTAATCAGAATTTTTTGATGCCCTTGGGGATAGCTATCCATATAAAAGATCCATCGCTTGCTGCTCTTGTACTCCCCAGATCTGGATTAGGATTTAAGCACGGCATTGTCCTTGGAAACCTAGTGGGTCTTATTGATTCAGATTATCAAGGAGAGTTAAAGGTTCCATTATGGAATAGATCTGCAGAGCCATTTGAAATTCAGCCTGGAGATAGAATAGCTCAGATGATTTTTGTTCCAGTTGAGCAGGTTAACTTTAAAAAAGTTGAATCTTTTGAAGAGACAGCAAGAGGAGAGGGTGGCTTTGGGAGCTCAGGAAAAGAATAATTTATTTTAAAAATACCTAAAATTTTAAACATTCCTAGGGCAAATATATGACAGTCATAAAACTGTAATATGAAAAGATCTATGTATTATTAGATTAAATACTATTCAAATGAAGGCATGTATGCCTTATTTTCACTATCGTAAAGAGTCCAGCCATCGTAGATATCTGGGGTATCTCCGCAAGAAGCAAATTCACTGAAAACTGGAAATTGAGTTGGTTCAACATCTGCCATAAAAGCCTCAACAGCTTGGTCCATAGATTCTCTTGAATTAGCAAAATCCACCCAAAGGAAATCAGCATCAGGATTATTCACAGAAAAATAATTTCCAAAATGATATGAGGTACCAGCATAGCCTTCGCTAGCTCTAACAGCAGAAGTAAAGCCAGGTAAAAATGCTATAACATCAGTGTATCCAGATCCTTCATTAAACTTGCACAACCAAGCAGCAGCCAAGAAATAACCTGAGCTAGGCAATGGACCAAATTCTTCAGCTTCAATTGGAAATACTCCAGTGAATTTTCCTCTTCCCTCATTATTACATTGCAAAACAGATGAATATTTTTGTGTCCATTCAGCTGCAGCTTCATTTTCTAACCATGCTGCCCAAGCCATATCTGCTGCTTCTTTAGAAGTCCATTGAAGCTCCCACCAACCGTTACCCATGTCTTCTGAAGTTGGAGCATATCCCCAAGCTCCCATTAGATCTTCTGTTGAGATCAGCTTGTGCCAGTCACCAATCATTTCGGTCATTGAAGCTGTTGAATAGTCTGGCCCTGCTGTACATGCCATAAACTCGTTATAAAAAGTTCTATTAGAGAAGTCTGGTCTGCTATCAGAGCTATATTCTGAGGAACAACTAACTAAAAAAAACGTTATAAGAACGGGTAGGGAAAGAAGCTTTAAAGACTTAGCCATAATTAATCCTTGCTGAAAGAATAGTTATAACGCAACTGAAGGATAAAGGCAAAAAAAATTAGCTTTAAGCTACTTTTTTAAGAAAACTTAAAAAATAAATTATTTTTTCTCAAATCTATCTTTGAATCTTTGAACTCTTCCACCAGTGTCTAAGATTTTTTGCTTACCTGTATAGAAAGGATGACATTTTGAACATACATCTAAAGCAAGATTTTGTTTAAGAGTGGTCATTACTGAGAATGAATTTCCGCAGCTACAAGTAGCTTTAATTTCTTGATAGTTCGGATGTACACCAGTTTTCATAATAAAATTAGTTTTAAGGAGGAGCACTATACCAAAGTAACTGCTTTTTACAAATACCTGTGAAAAAATTTTTTTATGACGTGGCAATCAATCGCCCTTTAGCTAGGCTTTTTACTTATGAAGCATCAGAAGCCATCAAAATTGGTTCACGCATCAGGATATTATTTGGCAAGAAAGAGTTGATGGGTATAGTCTTTAGAAAAACAACTCAGCCAAATTTTAGAACTAGCAAAGTTCTAGATGTTATAGATGATCAACCACTTTTTTCAAGACACCAACTTGAACTCATGGAGTGGGCAGCAGAATACTATAAACACCCCTTAGGCGAGGTCGTTCATAACTTTGTGCCTCCTTACTTGAAAACAATTTCCAAAAAACTTTCAAAAAAAGACTTCGATTACATTGATTTATCTGAACCCTCTTCTTCTCTAGCTCTCACCAGAGAACAAAAAAGAGCTGTAGCAAATATTCAGGAGAAAGTTGGGTTTTTTGCTCATGTACTCCAGGGAGTAACGGGTTCAGGCAAGACAGAAGTCTATTTGAAAGTAACTGAGGCGATTGTTAAGCAAAAGAAATCAGTTTTAGTGCTTGTCCCTGAGATTTCATTAGTGCCACAGACGCTAGCAAGGTTTAAAAATAGATTTGCAAGCGTTTGTCGTGCTTATCATTCTGGGATGACTTCCAAGGCTAGGATTAGGGTATGGGAGGAAGCCTACACGGGAGAGGCTAAAATTGTGGTCGGCACTAGGTCTTCAATACTCTTACCACTTCAAAATCCGGGGCTATTCATTGTAGATGAGGAACACGATAAATCTTACAAACAGCATGAGGGATTTAGATTCTCAGCAAGAGATTTATTAATCAAGAGAGCTCAGTTGATTAATATTCCCATAGTGCTGGGAAGTGCAACACCATCTTTCCAAACGCTGCGTTCAGTCAGAGAGAAACGCTTCGGAGTAAGTTACTTAAGAGATAGGGTGGCGGCATCCAGCATTCCAGAATTTATTATTATAGATACCAATTCTGAGAGATTAGAAGCTGGGCTCAGTAGCCAAGTTATAAAAGAGGTAGAAAAGGTTCTTGAGCAAAAACAACAAGTACTGATATTTTTAAACAGAAGAGGTTATGCCCCAAAATTTTTGTGTTCTAGTTGTGGCTGGATAGCTCATTGTGAGAGATGTGAATCCAATCTTGTTTTTCATAACTTAGAAAATCGGATGGTTTGCCATAGATGTAATGCAAAATTTTCAGTACCTAAGAAATGTCCATCTTGCAATCAAACTTCGCTAATAATGAGCGGAGAGGGAACTGAAAAGATCGAATATGCTCTCAAATCAAGATTTTTGCATTCTAAAATTATTAGAGTTGATCGTGATACAACTCGTAAAGTTGGCGCATTAGAAAACCTCATTACTGAAATAAACGATCATCCATCTTCAATTTTGATAGGTACCAGAATGCTTACCAAGGGCCATCATTTTCCAAATTTGGCTTTGGTAATTATTGTTAACTTAGATCAGAGTTTAATCAGTTTAGATCCTTTTGCTTTGGAGGATTTAGGTCAGCAAATTATTCAAGTGGCAGGAAGAGCTGGAAGGGAAAAGACTTCAGCAAAGGTTTTGCTGCAAAGCGCTTTTCCAGACCATCCGCTTCTAAGAGTTTTGAAGAGTGGTAATTATGAAGAATTTGCTAACACAGCATTAAAAGATAGAGCGCAGAATAAAATGCCCCCCTTTTCTTATCAAGCAATTCTTAGATGTTCATCTACAAGCATCAAAAGAAATATTGATGCTCTTAATAAATTAGCCAGCTTAAGTCTTAATGGGATTGATTGTATAGGACCAATTCCAGCCAATGTCGCTAAAAAGGGCGGAGATTATTTCCATCAAATTATTTTTCAGGCCTCTTCAAGAACCAAGTTAAGTCAAAGCCTTAATTTAGTTCTTGAAGAGATTTCAACCTCAAAGCGCTCTGTAAAGTGGATATTAGATATCGACCCAGTTGAATATTAGATATTAAAAGTTTGCCCAACCATATCTTCGGATAATAGCCATAATCTTTCTTGAGAGGATTCATTACGAGAGGCGTCAGAGGTTTTTTTAACCTTGCTGTCAAAGAAATATTCTCCGCTAATTGAGTTATCTTGCAATCTGGCTAAGAAAAGAATGCTTTCTGCTCCTTTGAGAGGGGATCTAAAGAAAGGTTTTAACATCATCTTTAATACTTTTCCAATCAATGATTTATTTTGATCTCCTAACGAAGTATTCACACCCCCAGGATGCACACAATTGACCGCAATGCCTTTCGTAAGGAGTTTTCTGCTTAAATATTTGGTAAAAAGAATATTGGCTAACTTTGATTGTGCATAGGCTTTTACTCCCATCTTGAATTCTTGCTTATAGTTAAGATCATTCCATTGCATATCTTTAACAAATGAGTGTGCAGCTGATGCTACGTTGATAATTTTTCCGGAATGGCTAGGAATAAGATCAAGCAGTAAATTAGTAAATAAGAAGTAACCCAAATGATTTACTGCAAAAGTATTCTCGATTCCTTGATTAGTTTCATGATATGAAGTGTTAACTACCCCGGCATTATTAATGAGAATATCTATTTTATTGGTTAATGTTTTAATAGTGTCGCAGGCAGTTCTAATAGAACCCAGTTCTGAAAAATCACAAAAAATTGCTTCCAGTCTAATACTTGGATTCAAGGTTTTAATTTCTGAGCAGAGAATTTTTTTTAGTGTCTCATTTCTATAGGTAAAAATGATATGAGTATGATCTTGGGAGAGATCTTGGATCGCAGCTTTTCCTATTCCATTTGTTGCGCCGCTTATAACTATCACTTTACTCATCTTAAATCCTTAAAGTAATTTCTTGCCCTGGAAAAATTGGATTACTTCCTAAATTATTCCAAGCAATAATATCCGATACAGTTACTCCAAACCTTATGGCTAGCTCAGATAGCACATCTCCGGTCTGCACTTGATAGATTACAAAACCAGGATAGTTATCCATGATAGTGTTCGGTTTAGGTTTATCTTTAAAGTAGTCATGTAATCCCAAAAATATTCCTCTAGCAATCATTCGTCTCCCAGGTTTGCCGGCTAACCTCTTTGCATCGTCTGGATTGGAGATAAAACCTGATTCTACGAGAACAGATGGAATGTCTACTGATTTTAGGACTCTAAAATCTGCATACTCCACCTCGTTTTTATGCATATGGGTAAAAGGATCATCCTTAAGGTATTTAAGTATATGCTTTGCCAGGAGTGTGCTATTTTCAATTTTGGCTTCATAAGCAATTTCATACAATGCTCTGGCAGCATCCTCATCAAAATCTCTAATATCCAATTTTCCAATTTTTGATTTTACTGCTGGATCAGTAGTTAATACTTTTTTAGAGAGATTATCAGCAGTGATTGATGATGCTTCTTCTGACCAAACAAACACAGAAGCTCCTTTAACGGAGTTCAATTTAAAACCATCTGCATGAATAGAAACAAATATATCAGCACCTTTTTCACGTGCAATTTGATATCGATCGTCTAAGTTCACAAAAGTATCATCATTTCTAATCATGATAGGTTGGTAGCCCTTAGTATCCTTAAGCGTACGTTCTAGTTCTTTTGCTATCATTCGAGTAATATCTTTTTCAAGAATATTTTTACCAACAGCACCAGGATCTTTGCCTCCATGACCTGCATCAATTGCTACCAAGATATCTCTTATATTTCGAGAGGTTGCCTGATTATTTTTCATCTCTAGTATTAAGAGCACCTCATCTGTCTTTTTTATTTGCCAGGGTTTTTTCCAAAATACCGAACCATTTAGGTCAACCACTATTCTTGTTAAGTTTGATTCTTGAATACCTCTGATAGATTGGATTGGACCAATTTTTATGGTTTGAATATCTCCCATCGAAACATTCTTTATATCTATCACTAATCTTGAAGGATCATCTAATGCATAAGAGTTTACTAGCGCAACTTTCTCTAATGAAAAAACTAATCTGATATCTCCTTCTGGTGTAAAGTTAGATTCCTTTAAATTAACGCTAGCGTTTACCTCTAGTAATGAAACAAAAAACATTAAAAGGGGGATTTTAAAGATTATTTTCATAACAGCTCTCTTGGTATCTTAAGGCTCCCATCTGCCACCATTAGTTTGAGTTCTCTTCCTTTATCTTTATGTAATAAATGAATTTCGATATCCGGTTTTCTCTTTAAGGCTAACTTATCTGGCCACTCAATCAGCAAGACTTTGGTGAGAGGGCTATTTCTATCTAAGTTCAAGAGTTCGAAGTCTTCAAAAGTATTAAGTCGGTACAAATCGCAGTGTATGACAAAAAAACCTCTGAGCAAATATTCTTCACATAAAGTGTAGGTAGGACTTTTTACCGCACCATCCCAACCCAATCTTTCTAGAAAACCTCTTGCAAGAGTGGTCTTTCCAGCGCCTAAATCTCCAATCAAATGTATTTCAGTGTTTAATTTGTGTGACTGAAGCCAGTTGGCAAGTTTACTTCCCGCTTCGAGGGTTGCGTTTTCGTCATTTAAATAAATACTCAATTTAATTAATCAAATTTCTAACTGTTTCAATAATATCTTGGGCAGTGACGCCAATTGTACCCATTTCTTCTTCAAGGATTTCTCCAGCCATACCATGAAGAGCCACTGCACACTTTGATGCAGTTGTAGCGGTTAAACCTTGAGCAATAAGTGAGCCAATTATGCCTGCTAGCACATCTCCTGATCCAGGGGTAGCGAGAGAGGGTGAACCATTTTCGCAGATAAAAATTTTGTTTTTTTCTGCAACGATAGTTTGCATACCTTTTAAGACAATTATGCAGCCATATTTTTTTTGAAGCTTTTTAGCTGCCGCTACCCTATTTCTTTGAATTTTATCTATTGAAGTATTAAGTAATTTCGCCGCTTCGCCTGGATGAGGAGTTAATACAGTATTACTTTTTAGTTTGAAATCTTTAAACGGTTTTTGGGGTAACAACCCTAGGCCACCTCCATCGATCACTAATTTAGTATTGGCTTTCTTGCCATAGGATAAGACTTTGTATAGATTTTGTTCAGACCAAAAGTTCTGAAAAAACCCAGGGCCCACCACTAAAACGTCTTCCCAACCAAATTGCATTTCAAGATCCTGTGCCGTATCTCCCCCTGTGACCATTACTTCAGGAATCAAAGAAAGCGCAGGAGCAACATTTATCTTGCGGGTTAAGAGTTTAATGAGCCCGGCGCCAGAATGAAGTGCACTCATTGCAGTTAATATTCCAGCGCCTCCCATTCCTTCGTCTCCAGCGAGTACCATAATTTTGCCATGATTTCCTTTATGGGAATCTCTTCTTCTCTCTGGCAGTTTCTTTCTTACATCGCTATAGTTGAATAACATGACTTCAGTTTTAGAGTTCTTTAAAACACTCCTGTTTAATTCAAGTAGTGTAATTTTACCTGTATTTATGGAGTTATGAGCACAAGTATAAAAGCCTTGCTTGAGTCCAAGAAATGTTAATGTTTCATCTGCCTTAAAAACAACTGCTGCTGAATTTTCATGATTATTCAAATTTATTCCAGATGGAACATCAATAGCAATTCTATGTTTGAAGGAGTTAGCAGTTTCAAGAATATTGTCTAAGTGTTTGGATTTTTTATTATTACCACCAATGCCAAAAATCGCATCAACTACTACAGTATTCTTAGATATTGCATGGAGCGAACTTAATTTTTTTAACGAGAGTAATTTCCAGGCATCTTTATTTAGAACAGATTTGGATTTTCTTGGAAATACCTCAAATACGCTTACACTAGAACCTCTTGCAAGCAAAAAATTTGCTGTATGCAAGCCATCCGCTCCATTGTTTCCAGGACCAATAAGGAAAACAAATCTTTTTTCAGGAAATTTTTTATATAACCATTCTGCAGATGATTTGGCTGCTAATAACATTAGATCAATTGGCTCAGTTCCTCTTGCAAAAAAAGCTTTTTCAGCAGAAAAGATTTGCTGAACTTTAAAAAGCTTAATCACTTATAGACAATGCAGCTTCGGCAAGCCTGTCTGAATGGTATGATCCGATCCATAGAGATCCCTGATAGGGCAATCCAACAGTTCCTACTCCCATATTTTTATTTTGAAATTTATAGGATTTAATAAGGGCAAGATTTTCTAAGGATAATTGATTTACTGAAAAGGGTAGAGGACAATTTGGATTGTCTCCGCATTTAAAAGTATCCATTGCTCCATGATCATGATTCGTTACCCATGCATACCCTTCTTTAATAACTACATTGTCAGGGGAGTTATGTTTATACTCACCCATAATTTCCTTAAGATCTAGATTAAAGAGAATTGTCTTGTCACCCAGATTGTAATTAACCAATAGGTTATTATTCTCTTGGTCCAAAGCAATACCATTGGGAAAAGATCCAGCTGTGTAAGATAGTTCTTTAAAGCCGTTTTGAGCATCCCAAAAAACAACAAACCCGGTGTCTGATTTTATAAACACATTCCACACCAATCTTGCCATTGAATAATTAGCATCAAACATATGGGTTGCATAAAAATTCCCTGCTTTATCCAAACTGACATCGTTGAAGTAGTATTCTCTCTCTACGTTTATGCAACCTTTCCACTCTAAAATCCATGAATCATTTTGTTTTAGTTCAAACATCTCTATGCTTTCTGTTGGAAAGTGACTAACAACAGCTAATTGGAATTTACCATCTTCTCGCTCTGTTAAATCTATTCCATGAGGACCGAATGGTTCGAGAGGATCTCTTGTGCACGAAGGATCGCCCCATTCATTTGAACCAAAAGCGATCATGGCTGGATACTTTTCTTTTGTGGCAATATCAAAAAAACTTAACTGGCCAGATGTCATTTTAACCAAAGGAGCCATTCCCCCAAACTCTGCAAC
>JAYNII010000003.1:100983-123105 GCA_038108875.1 Gammaproteobacteria bacterium
TTAACTGGCCAGATGTCATTTTAACCAAAGGAGCCATTCCCCCAAACTCTGCAACGATTAAGAATTTATTATCTGGGGTAAGCACAAGATCCTCTGGATTGCTAAATCCGCAGTAAACAGTTAGTTCAGCATTAGATTCACACCCCCTCAAAGGAGGAATAGTTTCGTGAGCACATCCAAAAACCAAAAACAAAGCTGTGGTTAAAAAATATCTTTTCATAGCAGCAATACCCCAATTAAACATATTGTTAATGAAACCACAGGGACAATCTTTTCTAGATGATTTTCGATGAGTTTTTGAGAAAATAAAACAAAAAAAGCCATTATTAATCCTGAAAAGAGCAGCAGGCATCCAATTACTAATACTAGAATAGACCAAGTTTCTATATGCTCAAGTGAGAACACATACCACAAAACTGAAGCACCCAAAATGAGTCTTATGTATCCAGTGACTCTGATAGTATTCGGAGAGCTAATAAATGACTTTGCTAAATATACCAATCGCCGAAGTAAGAAAACCGAAGCTCCAACTGCAATCATTGATAGCGCTAGGTAATATTGTGGACTTTCCATTGTCTAAGTTTATCGTTAATTGCATCTATTAGTAACAACGGCTCATCTAACAAGACGTGATGGGCTGCATTAGAAATAACCTCAAAATCCATGCTGGTTTTGAATGCTTTTTGCATATACTCCATGATCCTAGAATCCAACAATGCGCTTTTCCCTCCTGCAATAAATAAAGAAGGACATTGGAATTTAAATTCGTATCCATGCAGTCTATTAAGAGAGTGGAAAATAGTGTCATCAAATCTCCAGCGCCACCCCTCTTGAGTGTTCTTAACGGAATATTCGGCTATGTATCTTACGTACCAAGAGTTTTTACAATCTTGTGGGGGCATGAGTCTAAATCTATTTAGAATAGTGAGTTTATCTTCATAATATTTTATCTTTCGAATAGGAATGCTTGCCTTGTGATTTGAATAATCATACGTAGGTGGTCTGATTGGTGTGTCTATCATGATCATGCCAGCATAGCAATCTTTCCTCTCGCTCACTATATATCCAGCTATGTGTCCCCCAAGGGAGTGACCTATAAGGATTATCGTTTTATGAGAACAGGATTCATTCTCCAGAATATGTTCAATAGCATTTTTAAAGAGCATGAAGCTGTATACATCATGAAAATCTGATTCTCCCATGCCAGGCAAATCAGGGACTATTAAATAATGATTGCCTTTGATGAGAGGTCCTAGAGGGCTCCACCAGTGTTTGTGAGCTCCAGTGCCATGAATAAGAACTATAACTACATCTTGCTTTGAATCACCGAGCGTTTGGTAAACCAATTTCTTGTTATTTAAGGAAGTTTCTTTTCTATGAAAGTCTTGAGTAATAGCTTGTAAGAACCATTCTGGTGCACCAAAAAGGTCTTGATTGAGATCGTTGGTAATTTCCATTCCGTATTATTCTAAAGGATAATAGCTTGACCATGGAATCTAAGCCAATAAATCCAGCAGCAACTGTGATGCTTGTCAGAGATCAAAACCAGCAGCTAGAAGTATTAATGGTAAAAAGAAATACCTACGGCAGTTTTGGAAATCTTTTTGTCTTCCCTGGAGGTAAACTTGATACTGAAGACCAAGATCCTACGTTGTATGCTAGATGTCATGGCCTTACAGATTTGCAGGCATCTAAAGTCCTTGGAATTGCAAGAGATGGTCTTGCCTATTGGGTTGCAGTTGCAAGAGAGTGCTTTGAAGAGGTGGGAATTATAATAGGGACTGGAAATTTTTCTAAGGGAAGACTAAAGGAAGACAGGGTGCTCTTGAATGAAGGAACTATCAGTTTTGCTCAGCTTCTAGAAAAATATGATGTAAATATCTCAGTTAAAAATATTGCCTACTGTGCTCATTGGATAACCCCTACAATAGAACCAAAAAGATTTACTACGAGATTCTTTGTTGCTCTTGCCCCAAGCGATATTGAGGGCTGGCACGACGGAGCTGAACTTACGGACAGTCTTTGGATAACTCCTTCTGAGGCACTAATGGAACACCAGGCTGGTAACTTCAATTTAATAATGCCAACAATTAAAAATTTACAAGTATTGAGTTCGTTCTCATCAAGTTTAGAAGTTATTAATCACTTTAATCAGTTACCAATTGGAGTCGTCGAGACTATTTTGCCTAAATTCTATAAAGAAAATGGGCAATGGCATGGGCTATTACCGGGAGATTATGGCTACGATGAACTCTAAGTTAATTCAGAGAATATGTGCTAATAACGCAAGCCTGTTTACAGGACCCGGAACAAATACCTACTTAATCGGCAAAGAAGATATAACTCTTGTAGACCCAGGACCGCTTCAAGAAAATCGTTTGGATCAGGTCGTTGAGCAATGCCAAGGCAAGTTAAAAAGAATTTTAGTTACCCACACCCATAAAGATCATTCTCCCGGTGCTGCTTACCTTCAAAAAAAATATTCTCTCCCAGTATTTGGTCTGAGGGTTAAGCAAGATGACGGTCTTCAGGATAGGACCTTCAATCCAACTGCAGAACTTCACCATGGAGAGGTTATTGAAACCAATGAATACGTAATAGAAACTATACATACACCAGGTCATGCATCTAATCATCTCTGTTTTTTGATCAAAAATGAGAGATGCATTCTTACTGGGGATCACATTATGAATGGCTCAACTGTTGTGATTGCGCCTCCGGATGGAGATATGTCTGATTATCTAGACTCGCTTGAGCTATTAAAGGAATATGAATTTGAAACTATTGGCCCAGGACATGGTGATTTTATGGACCATCCTTTACAAGCAATTGATTGGATTGTGAGCCACAGAAGAGCCAGAGAGGAAAAAGTTATTGCTAAAATAAAACTTCAGGGTCCTTGCAAGATAGAGAGCCTCCTGCCTTTAGTATATGATGATGTTGATCCTAGATTATTTCCTCTAGCAGTTAGAAGCCTTGAAGCACATTTACTAAAACTTGTAAAAGATCACAAAACAAAAAAGATCAATAATCTCTGGCAAATAATCTAGTCATGTTAATAAGTCTTTTAAGCACTCATTACCTTTTAATGGCGATGGGATTTTTTTATAGCATCCAAAGGAGAATCAGCTTTGTTAGTTGGTTAAGAGGGGATTATCCCTTCAGAGTCTTTCTAGGTATCGAAATGTATTTCTCAGTTTTGTCTGGTCTAACATATTTTGCACACCTCAAGACAATTATTTTTTTAATCTTTCTCTATCATTTTGCAAGTGTAATATTTATGCTTGCTGCAAGTGGTATGACTGCCGCCATGTTTAGGCAGATGGCAGATGTTTCCGAGGAACAATTTGCACCTATGATGAGTTTTTTTTATTTATTTTTAGGAATACTTACTTTATCAGCACTATTTTCTTAATACGAGAGTTTTAGCGTTAGCAGTTAAATCATTCACTACTCCTGGATCTGCAAGGGTTGTAACATCACCGAGGTTTGAAAAGTCACCTTCTGCGATTTTGCGAAGGATTCTACGCATAATTTTTCCAGATCTAGTTTTGGGGAGACCAGGCGCCCATTGAATAAGATCGGGTTTGGCAATAGGGCTTATCTCTTTAGCAACCAATGTTTTTAATTCATTTATCAAAATGTCGTCACCGATAGTGCCTACCATTAATGTAACAAATGCATATATTCCTTGCCCTTTAATTGGATGATGTATACCAACTACGGCTGCTTCAGCAACTCTTTGATGGAGTACTAAAGCGCTCTCAATTTCAGCAGTGCCTAATCGGTGGCCAGAAACATTGAGCACATCATCAACTCTTCCAGTTATCCAATAGTAGCCGTCTTCATCCCTACGTGCTCCATCACCAGTAAAATAACACTTTTTGTATTGTGAAAAGTAAGTATCCAACATACGCTGGTGATTGCCATAAACCGTTCTAATCTGGCTTGGCCAGGAGGTTGTAATAACTAGATTTCCGGATGCTGGACCCTCCAGTAATTTTCCCCCTTCATCAAGGATAGCAGGCTTTATTCCAAAAAAAGGAAGGGTTGCTGAACCGGGTTTTGTTGGAGTGATTCCGCCGATGGGAGATATCAATACTGAACCAGTTTCTGTCTGCCACCAAGTGTCTACAATATGACAACGCTCTTTGCCAACTACTCGGTAATACCATTCCCATGCTTCAGGATTAATGGGTTCGCCTACGGTACCTAATAATCGCAAAGAGGATCTATTGGTATTGTTAACATATGCATCGCCCATAGACATTAATGATCTAATGGCTGTTGGCGCTGTATAAAAGATACTAACCTGATATTTATCGCAAATCTCCCAGCAGCGAGAAGCGCTCGGATAAGTTGGGATTCCCTCAAACATAATGGTAGTTGCGCCGTTTGAAAGAGGTCCATAAATAATATAAGTATGACCTGTGATCCATCCGACATCTGCAGTGCACCAGTAAATGTCATCTTCCTTATAGCCAAATATATATTTAAAGCTCATGTGTGCACCAAGCAAATAGCCGCCTGAAGTGTGAAGGACTCCTTTGGGTTTTCCAGTTGAACCAGATGTATAAAGAATAAATAACGGATCCTCAGCAGCCATGGGTTCGCATGGACATTCTTTTTCTAATCCTATTTTCATTTCTGTATAGCTTTTATCCAATTCTGGATTCCAATCAATCTTATTTCCGGTATTGGTTACAACCAAACAATGTTTAACGGTAGGACACTGGATTAGAGCTTCATCTACGCTCTTTTTAAGAGGAATTTTTTTACCTCCTCGCACAGCTTCATCTGCGGTTATAACGACCTCGCATTCCGCATCTAATATTCTGTCTTTAAGAGATTCTGCTGAGAATCCTCCAAAGACTACAGAATGGATGGCTCCTATGCGTGCACATGCGAGCATAGCAAAAGCTGCCTCTGGGATCATAGGCATATATATGCATACTCTAGAGCCTTTTTTTACATTTAGAGCTTTTAATGCATTAGCAAATAAACAAACTTCTTCATGCAATTTAATAAAAGTATAGGATTTACTTTCACTGCCATCGTCGCTTTCCCAAATAATCGCAACTTGCTCTGCTTTAGTTGCTAGATGTCGATCAACGCAATTATGGCAAACATTTAGCTGACCATCTTCAAACCATCTCGCCTCTGAAAAGTTATTGTTGTGAACTGTAGAAAATGGTTTAAACCATTCCAAGTTCAAAGCTTCGTTTGCAAAAAAACTTAGAGGATCATTAATAGATGCTTGATATTTTTGGACATAATCATCCCAATCTTTAAAATAAGGGTTACTATTTTTTTGGGGAGGCTGATAAGTCTTTTCAGCCATATTAGAGCATGCTCGGTTGAGGATTTAAGAAATTTTTACCTTTAGGATTGGACATAATGTTGTCTACGAGCATTTCATAATCCCTTTCGCTCTCATGGAGATTGATACCAGCAGCATTCACAATTAGCAAAGGAGCGTTCTCGTAGTATAGAAAAAACTTTGAGTAGGCTTCATTTAGCTTTTCTAAATATTCTGCAGTCAGATATTTTTCATTTGGACTGCCACGTCTATTAATTCGATCAAGCAATACATCAACAGGTGCTTGCAAGTAAATTACCAAATCTGGAGTTGGCGCATCAATTGTGAGATGTTCATAAACCTTGTCATAAAGCTGCATTTCTTCTTTTGTTAAATTGACCTCAGCAAACAAGCGATCTTTTTCAATAACAAAATCTGAAACACGGACAGGTTCAAATAAGCTGCGTTGTTTTAAATCTTGGATTTGCTGCATCCTCTGAAATAAGAAGAACAACTGAGTAGCTAAAGCAGATTGCCGTGGATTTTTATAAAAGCTTTCCAAGAAAGGGTTTTCTGAAGGCTTTTCCAATAAAACATCGTAGTTAAAGGTTTCAGCCAGTTTATTAGCAAGCGTAGTTTTTCCAACCCCAATAGGACCCTCTACAGCAATATATTTAGGAAGTGGCGCTTCCTTGATAGCTAACTTCATTTTATATTAAGAAAGATTAGCGTATCTCTTCAGAGAATCCAAACTTTTTATAATTGGTTTCTTTTCTGCTTTCATAGAGCGTATCTAGCATATGAGCTTTTTGTGCCCTTGACCCATTTTGGAATCTTAGCCACCAGTCTGTTAAACCAACATTTTCAGATAAGCATTGTTCTCTGAGAACTAATAAATCAAAGGCAGCTCTAAATCTTGGATGGGCTACCAATTTCATTGGTTGCTTACCAAGCCTGCTTTGAAGTTTTATCTGTAGAGTCCAAATATCTTTGATATAAGCATAAAATCTCTTTGGCACAGAAGTTAGAGACATTTGATGGCCAATACAAAAATCCATATTTCTATAAAATTTATTTAAATTTATTTCTTCATCATCGCTCGATAGTTTTGCGAGCTTAGGCCACAGTATCGCTGCCAGCAAAAACCCAGCGGTGACGGATTGATTGTTATTTACCCGGTCATCTGTATTTTCTAAAGAACGCATAATCATCTCTCTTTGGAAGGAATTTTGTTCACCAGTTTTCGATGAAAATAAATATTTACTTAATCCAAACTCATCTAGTTTTAGGTAATTATCTTTAGCTCTGCCTTGAAGAAAGAGTTTATTAAATTCATCAAACATTCTTGCGGTTGATACAGAATTTAGCAGATGACCTTTTTGGTAGATAGCCTCTTTTACATCGTTATGAATTTTGAATCCAAGTTTGGTTGCAAATCTTATAGCTCTTAGACTTCTCACAGGGTCTTCTTCAAATCTTCTAAGAGGATTCCCAATAGAAACTAGAATCTTTTGCTTTGAGTGAGCAACTCCATCGTGAGGATCAAAAAGCAAATTACTTACAGGGTTATAATAGAGAGCATTAACTGTGAAGTCTCTTCTCTCACAGTCCTCCTCAATAGTCCCCCAAGAATTGTCTCTGACTATCTTGCCTTGCTGGTCTTTTAAAATCTCTTGATCATCATCATCTAGGTTTACTTTAGAGGATCTAAAAGTAGAGACCTCAATAATTTTTTGTTTTTGAAAGACATGTACCAACTTAAATCGTTTTCCAATAATTCTTGAGGCTTTGAAGATCTTCCGGATTTGCTCGGGAGTCGCATTTGTTGCTATATCAAAATCTTTCGGGGTTAAGTTAACCAAAGCATCTCTAACACAGCCTCCGACTAAGAAGGCTTGAAAATTGTGTTTTTCAAGTATCTGAAGTATTTCAAGAGCGAGCGTATCGGTTTTTATGTTCCTAAGAGAACTAGGGGTGTTGATTGTGAAATGGGATTTTAACAAGCGGTGTTTCTTGCCTCAGAGCAATTGAGTGTAATTACCATCCAAATTGCTTTTCTTTGATTTCATCTAGAGTTTTGCAATCTATGCAATGGGTTGCAGTAGGCCTTGCTTCTAATCGTTGAACACCAATCTCAATTCCACAGGCATGACAATAACCGTAATCGTCTTGTTTGATTTGCTCAAGAGAAATTGCTATTTTGTTGATAAGCTTTCTTTCTCTGTCTCGTGTTCGTAGTTCAAAGGCAAATTCTTCTTCTTGGGAGGCTCGATCTATTGGATCTGCAAATGTTTCCCCCTTGTTTTTAAGATGATCAAAAGTTTTTTGCATCTCGTCTTTTAAATGCTCACGCCATTCTATTAAGACTTGCATAAAATGTTTTTTCATCGCTGCGCTCATGTATTTTTCATTTTTTTTTGCTTTGTAGGCAGACACTTCAACAGTTTTAGCAATCTTTTTTGTCCTTGTTTTATTAGAGGACAGTTTTTTTACTACAGTTTTTTTGACATCCTTATTTACTGGAGTTTTTTTGACAGCTTTTTTTACTGGGGTGGTTTTGACAGCTTTTTTTATCGTGGCTTTTTTAGGAGCCAAGGTTTTTAAAGGTCCTTTTTTAGCAACCGGTTTTTTGACTACTTTTTTGGTTGTAGCTTTTTTGCTAGTGGGTTTAGTTGAGGGAGTCTTCTTGATTATTTTAGGCATTAATTTAAATTTTTATTTCCAACTGAGGCGCAACAAAATATCAGAATATCCATATCTAAGCTAGTTTTTTTTAAAATTTTTTCTTACTTCCGCATAGCCAGCAGCATCCAGTCTAGGTCCAAATGTTTCTACAACCTTGGATGCGCCATAATTAGCAAATTTTCCACACTCCTCTAGAGAACAATTGTTTAACAAAGCATACATAAAGCAGCCAGCAAACATGTCTCCTGCGCCATTAGTATCTACTGGATTAATTTTTACACCAGGCACCTGAGTGACTTGTAAACCGTCAACAATCCAGCAACCTCCTGCACCAGTGGTAATCGCGCTCTTATAGGGTTTAGCTTTCAGAATAGAAATCGCATCTTCTAAGGAAGATGTTTCAGTAAAAGCAATCGCTTCTTCTGCATTACAAAGAATTAAATCTAATCCATGATTTTCTACTTCTTTGAATCTTTCCCTAAATATATTAACAATTCCTGGATCTGATAAAGAAAACACTTTCAGAAGGTTAGGATTGGATTTAGAGGCCTCAATTGCAGCATTCAACGCATCGTAGTTTTCATTTGAGGACACCATATATCCTTCCATATAAAATATTTTTGCGGCTGTAATAGACTCTTTTACAATATCATGTTTGTTCATAGCAGCGCTTACATTTAAGGCAGTAAGCATGGTTCTTTTAGCGTCTGGAGTGACCAAAATAAGACATTTTCCTGTGGGTAAAACTGTTGGGTCGCTCATTTTGCCAGAATGATGTACTCCAGTATCATTGAGACTCTTTAAGTATCGATGACCATCGTCATCATCAGCAATCTTGCAATTATGAAAGCAGGTTGCTCCAAACATTGATGCAGCTACCAAAGAATTCGTGGCAGAACCTCCACAATCTGAGACAGATTCAGCTTTTTCTTCAAGAAGTTTCGTTATGATGGGTGCGTGCTCTTCAGAGCTGCTCAAGGTCATCTGATCGATTTTTAGCCCAAGATCATCAATCAGCCTTAGCGTTACCTTAAATTGGGTATCGACCAATGCATTTCCAATGCCTACGATATCGTACTTAATCATATTTTCTTCAACCCTTTTGAAATTTTTTCCAGCGTTTTTTCAATTACGTTATTTAGATGCATGGTTGAAATAAAACCAGCTTCAAATTTTGATGGTGCAAAATATATCCCTTCCTCTAAACATGCGAGATAGATGCGCTTAAATAATTCAGAATCAGTTTGCAAAACATCCTCAAAGTTATTTGGCAAAGTTTCCGATACAAAGAATCCAAACATTCCTCCCATTGCTCCATATACAAATGGAATGTTCCTTGAGTGAAAAATTTCTGCCATACCAGCAAGTAATTGATTTGCTCTTGCTTGCAGAATTTCATAAGGGTTAGTTGCAATGAGTTCCTGTAAAAGCGCAGTCCCTGCAGCCATCGCTAGGGGATTTCCTGAAAGCGTTCCTGCCTGATAAATAGGACCTTCGGGCGCTAGCATATCCATTAATTCTGCTTTCCCGCCAAACGCACCCACCGGTAATCCTCCACCTATAACTTTTCCAAAAGCAGTTAAATCTGGAATGATTCGATACAATTCTTGAGCTCCTCCTAAGGCTACCCTAAAACCTGACATCACCTCATCAAAGATTAAGATTGATCCGTACTTGTCGCATAATTTTCTTAGGGATAATAAGAAATCAGTGTGTCCAGGAATATAGCCCATATTTCCTGCTATAGGTTCCACTATTATTGCAGCAACACTTTCTCCGAACGAATGCATAAAATTTTCTATTTCTGAAACATTGTTATATTGCAATGATGCAGTATGCTCAGCTAGGGATTTAGGAATTCCAGGAGAATCAGGCAATCCAAAGGTTGATACTCCCGAACCAGCTTTTACTAATAACGAGTCAACATGACCGTGATAACAACCGGTAAATTTAACAATTTTATCTCTTCGAGATGCTCCTCTGGCTAATCGAATACAACTCATGGTTGCCTCAGTTCCGGAGTTAACCATTCTTAGTTTATCAATGTCGTACTGGCTTTTAATAAGTGTTGCAAGACTTGTTTCAATAGCAGTGGGAGCGCCATAACTGGTTCCTAGTTCAAGTTGTGCTTTGATGGCATTAATTATGATTGGGTTCGAGTGGCCTAAGATCATTGGTCCCCAAGACCCAATATAGTCTATAAATTGATTGCCATCTGCATCTATCAAATACGGACCTTTGGCAGATTGGAAAAAGATAGGATTACCGTCAATATTTTTGAAAGCACGCACAGGAGAATTGACGCCACCCGGAATATGTTTTCGAGCTTCTAAGAAGAGTTCTTTTGATTTATTAAGCTTCATCGGTTGATTATTCTATGAATATCTTGAACGGCTTTACCCACATCTTGAGCACCTAGTATTCCATCTGAGATAGCAATCATATCAAAATTAGATGCTATTTTAGTGGTTAAATTGTTTGAATTTATTCCGCCCACAAGAGCAGTAGGCAGCTCCCTGAAACTTGTTATTTTTTGAAATTGCTCCGAGCTAAGAATGCTTGCATTACTTTTAGTTTGTGATTTCGCAAAAGCCCCAAAGGAGACGTAATCACAGTAAGCATCTTTTGCTCGCAGAGCAAGCCCAAGATAACCGTAGCAGCTCACTCCGACAATCTTGTCTTTTAGGATAGATTTTATCAGGTATGGGTCACCATCACTTTGACCTATATGTGTTCCATCAAAGCCAAACCTATTTACAAGCTCCCAATGATTATTTACCAAAGAAATGCCGTCGACGTTCCTAATGAGAATTAAAGAGTCTTGCAATTTAGTCTTATCAACCTTCAATAGGAAGGACTTGGAAAATCGAAATTGAAATACTTTTACGCCCAACTCTATACAGTTTTTGATATCGCAATGAATTTTTTTGCTCCAATTGTGTTCATTAACAATTAGGTGAATACCTTGAAGTTGGGATTTGAGTTTATTCAAAATTTTAAGACAGCACTGATAAGAATCATCAATAGCAGAATTACAGGCAATTCGTTAAAAATTCTCATTTGTTTACTTGTCCATGTGGACTTATTAGATTCAAGATCTGTGATCAATTTCCAGCAGTAAAGATGATAGATTAACAACGATAAGGTTAAACTGAGTTTTAACATGATCCATCGTTGGGTTAATAAGTAATCCAATCCGCCCAAACTACTAACTAGATAAAGCCCCATGCCCGCTGCTAACAAACCCATAGGAAAGGTAAATCGGAATAGTTTTCTCTGCATGAGCGTAAGAGTGTCTTTGGTTGCTTGATTATTAGACTCAATAAAATAGACAAATAAACGGGGTAAATAAAAGATACCTGCAAACCAAGCAAACATAAAAAATATATGAAATATTTTGAACCACAAATACATCTCTACATTGTAGTGCCTTCAAGACTTCCAAGAAAGATAACAAGGAATATTGAGAATCAATAATTCAGACTTATAATTATGGTGTGAGTATAGACAACTTCCATTCTATCGAACCTACTGCTAAAGCATTAGAGCGTATTTCTGTTCTTTCCACCCAACAGGCGTCTAATCAATTTAGGGTATACGTCACTGGCGGAGGTTGCTCTGGATTTCAATACGGTTTTAAGTTTGATCCTGACATTGCCTTTGATGATGATGTTCAACATTTTGATAAGGTTGCTATATTAGTTGATGCTCTCTCTTATCCCTATCTGTTTGGATCGAAGCTAGATTTTGTAGAGGATTTGGGCGGCTCAAGATTTGTTATTCATAACCCCAATGCAAAAACCACTTGTGGGTGCGGCGAATCTTTTGCTATTTAAATTGCAGGATTGATCCTAGCAAAGATTTAACTCCAGTTTGGGCAACTGGTATTTTTTGATTGGTAATTCTCATATATGCCATCCAGGCAAATGCCATCGACTCAATAGCTTGAGGATGAATTCCAATTTCCTCAGTCGTGGAGATATTTTTTTGGCAGAGTTCAATTAAGCGGCTCAATAAATATTTGTTCTTAGCACCTCCACCGCATACGTAAATATTTTTGCAATCCTTGTGAATATGGACAGTTTTAGCAATACTCTGCGCAGTGACTTCGGTTAATGTAGCGAGCGCATCCTCAGGACGTAAACGCAAGATCTGATGGGGAATAAATTTAAAATTGAAAACTTCCTTGCCAGTCGAGAATGGATGTTTGTGCTTAAATTCTTTATGCATAAGCATTGCTTGCACTAGCTCAATCTTAATACTGCCTTTGCTGGCTAATGCACCATTAAGGTCATAGGGTTTGTTTAAACGCTCACGACAATAGGTATCTATAAGAGCATTGCCGGGACCAATATCAGATCCAAAAAATGATGCGCTCTTTACCACTGTGTAATTGGATATCCCGCCAATATTAATTACCATGCTTGGTTTTTTGAATGCATGCATCTTGGCATGAAAAGGGGGTACTAGTGGGGCGCCTTCCCCGCCTGCAGCAATATGACTGTTCCTAAAATCAAATATCACAGGCACCTTAAATATTTTAGCCATTGGATGAGGGCTTCCAAGTTGTAAGGAAAATGGAGCAGGGCTTTTGGGAGCATGCCAAACAGTTTGACCTGATAATGCTATGCCTTTTACTTGATTGCTTCTGATTCTGAGCCTATTCACAAACCTTTGCACCGCTTGGGCAAATACTAGACCGATTTGCGCATCTAATCTTCCAAAGTTATCAAGATGTATTGCAGGAGTTTTGATTATTTCAAACAATTCATTAGAGATCTTTTTTGGATATGCGTATGAATCAAAAGCTATAAGTTTTGGCTTATTATCTTTAATAACGATAGCGCATACGTCTATTCCATTCATACTGGTGCCACTCATGGTACCTATAAAAATATCAGAGGCGATCTTATTCATTTTCTTCTTTCAGTATAAATCTATTAAGCAAGTCTTCGTAATTTTCTAAAGTTTGTGTAAATACCTCTTTATCTTTTTTACTAATAGGTTCGGCAGAGGGTAATTCAACCTTGACTGGATCAGCTGGTTTGTTGTTTACCTTAAATTCATAATGGAGATGGGGTCCTGTTGCAAGACCTGAAGATCCAACGTAACCAATTGTTTGACCTTGTTTAACTTTTGAGCCAAGCTTTGTATCTGGATGAAATCTATCCATGTGAGCATAGAGCGTGGTAATTTCTCCTCCGTGTCTAATTTCGATTGCATTCCCATAGCCACCACGAGTGCCTCTTTGAATGATCACTCCTTCTCCTGTAGACCTGATGGGTGTTCCACGATTCGCTGCATAATCTACCCCATTGTGGGCTTTGATTCTATTAAGTACAGGGTGTTTTCTCTTGGGATTAAAGTGCGAACTTATATAGGCAAAATCTAGAGGGGCTCTTAGAAATGCTTTTTTTAGACTTTTACCTTGTCTATCAAAATATGCATAATTCTCAAAATCTCCGAATCTGAGCGCATGATATGTTTGATTTTGATTTTTAAATTCTGCATAAAGAATGCTGCCGTTTGCTGACTGAGTTCCGTTTATAAAAGGAGTTTCGTATAAAACAAAAAAAGTATCACCCTCTCTGACATCAAAAACAAAATCTATATCCCATCCAAATAAATAGGCAAAATCCATAATAATGCTTTCTGGCATGCCTGCATCTACCCCACCCATATAAAAAGAGTCTTTGATAATCCCTGAGTGATAGCTCAACACAAACTCTCTTTGCTTAGGTAGCTTAATGATTTGTTTATTGGTTTGATCAAGATCTATTTCATAAGATTCGAAGTTTTCTTTTTGGAGAATTATCTTTGTGATTTCGTCTTCCTCGACCTCAAAGGTGAACTTATCTCCAGGCTTGATTTTGGTAAGGATTTTTTTCTTATCGTTTTTAAGCAGTGAATAGGTTGTATTTAAAGGAACGCCATATTTCTCGAAAATAACTGTAAGACTGTCTCCATTCTGGACAGCATACACTTCCTTATAGGTATTTTTCTCAAGTGAAACTATTGGGTTAATGCTTCCCTCTACTGCAACGCTGAGTTCTTTGTTGTTTTGATCTTCAGCAAGTTGGAGTACTCCAAGGATTACTAAGATAGCAACTAACAGCCCCCCCAAGACCCTCATCAAATTACTCATAATTAATGCTCTTCTTCGAGGTTTAGTAAGTCTGCATTGCCACCGAACGCAACAGTATTGGTGGTAATAACTATCTCATCCATAAATTGAGGTAAATAATGCGGTCCCCCAGCTTTAAAGCCGGTCCCAGATTTACCAATACCTCCAAATGGTTGCGAGCCAACTACTGCTCCAATTGTGTCTCTGTTAATGTAGGTATTACCTGCCTTAATAATTTGAGTAATGAATTGTTCTTTACTTTCTATCCTTGATTGAATACCTAGGGTTAGACCAAATCCTTTGGCTTGTATTGCCTCTAAATGTTCTTTTAACTGAGCTGTTTTATAGGGAAGAATATGTAATATAGGTCCAAATTTTTCTTCATTAATTTCGTCTAGAGAATTTATTCTAATTATTGTGGGGCCAACCCATTGATGGGCTAATTCCTGTGGAACATCTATAGAAAATACTTCATTACCTTTTGATTTGGCATGCTTAATGTATTCGACCAAAGCTTTTGCCATGTTTTTGGTAATAATGGGCCCAATATCTGTAGCAAAATCTTGACTGGCTCCAATAATAAGTTCGCTCATGGCGCCAGTTAATAAATTCCAAAAATCTTTAAAAACTGATTCATCTATTAAAATTATTCTTAAAGCAGAGCATCGCTGTCCAGCGCTTCCAAAAGCTGAGCGAATAACATCATCACAGCTTTGTTCAAGGAGAGCGCTTGAATCAATAATCATGGCATTCAATCCACCAGTTTCAGCTATTAAGGGTATGATTGCTCCATCTCTGGCTGAGATATTTTGATGGATCTTTTTAGCGGTGGCCAGAGAGCCAGTAAAGGCAACTCCATCAATATTAGGAAGTGTCGTCAGGTGATTGCCTAGTTCGCCTTCTCCCAGAAATAGGTGTATTGCATCTTTAGGCAATCCAGCTTCAATAAAGATTTTAATCAATTCGTTAGCAATAAGGGGAGTATGTTCTGAGGGTTTAGCAATCACGGTATTTCCGCACACCAAGGCTCCAGCAATCTGACCGCAAGTTATCGCTAGAGGAAAATTCCAAGGACTAATACAAACAAAGATACCTTTGGGAATAAAGCTCAAGACATTTGTTTCCCCGGTAGGCCCCTCTAGATATTTTTTAGTAGCAAGGACTACTTTTGCTTGTTCTGCGTAGTACCTTAAGAAATCAATTGCTTCTCTTACCTCATCTACTGCATCTCTTAGGGTTTTGCCTGCCTCGTTGACAAGCAGGAATATAAATCTAGCTTTTTGCTGCTCAAGCATAGTAGCTACATTACAAAGAACCTCTGCTCTTTTATGAACACTTAAAGTTTGCCAAATTGATGAAGGTCTTAGCGCTGTAAGGTTTTGCTCTTTTTCAAGGCAGAATTCTTCAATCGTTCCTAATTTTTTTGATGTTCCAATAACAAATCTATCCTGAGGTTTAGATTGAATAACTTTAAACTCAGAAAAACATTGTGCTTTAAAAACATTTTTGTCCCAAGTTTTAAGGGCTTTCTGTAATTCCACTAAATTGCTTGCTTCACTCATATCAAATCCCTGTGAGTTTAATCTATTTTTAAAAAGCTGTTTTGGGTCTGCTAGTGGGCTTGTAATGCCCTTCTTACCAAGAATTTTCTTAAGAGGAGATTGTGTTAGTAGCTCTGTCTTTAAAGACTTGTCAAATAGACGATTAACAAATGAGCTATTGGCTCCATTTTCTAGCAATCTCCTAACTAGATAAGGTAATAAGTCTTTATATGCTCCCACCGGTGCATAGATTGATACTTTTGGGAACGGGTCTAAAATTGAAGCAGCATTCTTGTATATCAGCTCTCCCATGCCAAATAATCTTTGAAATTCAACCGTTTTGTTGAATTCACTTGCTAGGCTATGGACTGCTGCTATGGTGTGGGCATTATGGGTTGCAAATTTACACTTCAGATTTTTATTGAGAATAAGTTTTTTTGCGCACACTAAATAGTTTAGGTCTGTATGGGCTTTTGAAGTGAACACAGGGTAACTCTCATAACCTTTGATTTGAGACTGTTTTATCTCATAATCCCAGTAAGCACCTTTTACAAGCCTTACATGAAGACCAGGTCTTTCCAGAGCTTTTTTTTCAATGAATTCGATCACGTCCAGAGCTCGTCTTCCATAAGCTTGGATCGCTATACCGAAATCTTTCCATTCTTGTAAGTCAGTATCGGCAAGGATAGCTTGAAATACCAGCAAACTTAGAGATAACCTGTCTTGCTCTTCAGCATCGATAGTAATTTCCACATTTAATGATGCAGCAAGTTTGCACAATTGTAAGATTTTTGGAACTAACCTTTCTAATGCCACAGATTGTTTATGGGTATAGTAATTAGGTTCCAACGCAGATAGCTTGATAGAAATCCCATGCTTGCATGCACTTTGTTTATTTAAATTACCTATAGCAACCACTGCATCTTCATAAGCAAGGTAATAATTCTTAGCCTGTGAACTGTTCCTTGCAGCTTCACCCAACATATCAAAGGAGCATGGGGATTCATTAATTAAGTTAAGTTTTTTGATCTCGTTTATGTCGGATGCGCATACAAATTCTTTGCTCAGAATTTGCATGGCCATTAGCACCGCCTCTCTTATGGGAACCTCGCCTGATTTTGAAACCAGTTTATCTAACCAGTCATTATTTAATTTTGGTTTGACGATTTTGCCCGCGATAAGAAGACCCCAAGTTGCTGCATTAACCAGTAGGCTGTCTGATTTGTTGAGATGCTCTTTCCATTTAGAGTGGGAAAGTTTTTCTTTGATGAGTTCATCTCTGGTTTTGTTGTCTGGAATCCTCAGCAATGACTCTGCCAAACACATCAAAGCAACTCCTTCCTTATTGGATAAGCCGTATTCTGCTAAAAAAGCATCCAGCTTTGTTTGAGCGGATTTTTGAGTTCTGCATGCTCTAACTATTTTTTCTGCAATCTGATCGATTGAAGGGTTTTTTAGAAATTCAGCTTCAGCGACCAGTTTTTCCACGAGCACGGCTTCATTTGAAAACTTATTAATGCTTAGGTTATTCTCAGCTATCACTTGGGTTTTCAGACAATACTAAATTCTAGGTTACCAATTCCCTGTATTTCAGCTCTCACAGAATCACCTTTATTGAGCTGCCCAACACCTTCGGGAGTTCCAGTAAATATTACATCTCCAGGCTTTAAAGTTACCTGTTCAGAAAGAATAGAGATAAGGCTGGCAATATCCCACTCCATTAATGAAATATTACTAGATTGTTTAATCTCATGATTAACAGCAAGCGTAATAGCAGCATCGCTTAATATATCTGTTTTTCTAATAATCTCAGAGATTGGTCCAGAGTAATCAAATCCTTTTGAAAGATCCCATGGTTTTCCCGCCTCTTTAAAAGTATTTTGTAAATCTCTCTTAGTTAAATCTACTCCAACTGCATATCCAAAAATTAAAGCTGGTACATCTTTTATCTTAATATTGGCACCACCCTTTTGCAGGAAGACCACTAGCTCAACTTCATGATGGAGATTGTTTGTTTTAGACGGGTAAGGTATTTCTTTTATTTGAGTTAATGCTTGCGGTGGTTTAGAAAAGAAGAATGGTTCCTTTTTATCAACCTCTGATCCCATTTCTTTAGCATGGGCGGCATAATTTTTTCCAACACAATAAATCTTTCCAACCGGAAACAATGCTGTTTCGTCTTTAATTTTCATCCCTCTAATAGTGGGAGGGAAAATGAATTCCATATGAGAACTTTCTGTCATCTAAATATCTCCAGATTCATACTATAA
The DNA here is from genome assembly GCA_038108875.1 of Gammaproteobacteria bacterium. Classification (GTDB taxonomy): domain Bacteria; phylum Pseudomonadota; class Gammaproteobacteria; order Magnimaribacterales; family D2472; genus VMDH01. The sequence goes on from JAYNII010000003.1 coordinate 118,903, forward strand.
TAAATCACTATGTCAAAAGATGCTCTAAAGCTTATCAAAAGAGGAGTTGATGAGTTTATTGGTGAAAAGGAATTAGTCAAAAAACTCTCGAAGAAGAAAAATCTCATTGTTAAAGCAGGCTTTGATCCAACAGCCCCCGATTTGCATCTCGGCCATACAGTCTTAATCAATAAGCTAAAGCATTTCCAAGATCTAGGGCACAGAGTCATTTTTTTAATTGGAGATTTTACCGGGATGATAGGAGATCCATCAGGAAAAAATAAAACCAGACCCACATTAAACAAAGAGGACATTAAAGAAAATGCTAGGACCTATAAAAAACAGATTTTTAAAATACTAGATCCTAAAAAGACAGAGGTTCTATTTAATTCAAGTTGGTGTGCTAAGCTTGGTGCTGAAGGGATCATAAAGTTAGCTGCAAATTATAATCTAGCAAGGATGCTAGAAAGAGAGGACTTCAATACTCGCTATAAAAACAACCAAAGCATCGCCATTCATGAATTTTTATATCCCTTAATCCAGGCATATGATTCCATAGCGCTGGAAGCAGATGTAGAGCTTGGTGGAACTGATCAAAAATTTAATTTGCTTGTAGGTCGCGAAATGCAAAGAGCTTTTGATCAAGAACCTCAAGCGGTTATAACCGTTCCTCTGCTTGAGGGGCTTGATGGAGTTAAGAAGATGTCAAAGTCATTAGGTAATTACGTTGGCATTGATGAGCCACCAGAAGAAATGTTTGGCAAGATTATGTCTATTTCTGATGACCTCATGTGGCGTTGGTTTGACCTCTTAAGCTTTAGGTCAACACAGGAAATTGGTGAATTGAAGAAGCAACAAAAACTAGGAAGAAACCCTAGGGATATAAAAATACTTCTTGCCAAAGAGCTTATCGAACGTTTTCATTCAGCAAAAGCCGCTCAAACTGCAGAGCAAGCATTTATCAATAGATTTCAAAAAGGCATGGTTCCTCAAGACATTGAGGAAGTAAGGATTTCAATAAATGACCAAGAAATACCTTTGCCTAATCTGCTAAAAGATGTGAATTTAGTTAGCAGTACTTCAGAGGCTTTGAGAATGATCAAGCAAGGGGCAGTAAGAATTAATGATGAAAAGATTGGCGATCCTAGAACTATGATACCCATAAATAGCGATGCAATTTTTCAGGTAGGAAAGCGAAAAATCAAGAAAGTTTTTATTTCTTGATTTCAAGCTAATCTATCGAATCATGCTTTCAAGAGCTAAACCATAGATATCCGCTATCTCTTCTATTTGCTTGCTCCTTGGGGTTCCCGCGCCATGTCCAGCTCTAGTCTCTACTCTCAGCAGGATGGGATTAGAGCAAGATTGAAGGTTTTGCAGTCTTGCAGCAAATTTATATGAATGAGAGGGGACAACCCTGTCATCTCTTTCTGAGGTCGTAATTAGTGTAGGAGGGTAGCAAATGTCATGTTTGATATTATGGTAAGGTGAATAAGATAAGAGGTTTTTAAAATGTACTGGGTCTTGAGGAGAGCCATAGTCTGATTCCCAAGCCCAGCCAATTGTAAATTTATTGAACCTCAGCATATCCATGACTCCTACCTGAGGGATAGCAAATCCAAAAGTATCTGGATATTGCAACATGGTCGCACCAACTAATAATCCTCCGTTAGATCTACCTTGGATTGCTGTAGTGGCAGGTGAGCCAATGTTTTGAGAGTGAAGGTATTTCGCTGCGAAGGCGAAATCATCAAACACATTTTGTTTATTGAGAAGCATACCGTCTTGGTGCCAATTTTCTCCATATTCCGATCCGCCTCTTAAGTTAGCAAGCGCAAATACTCCATTTTGGTTCATCCAAGCCAAGAATCGTTTTGAAAACTTAGGAAGTTGTGAAATATCAAAGCCGCCATACCCGTATAGCAAAATAGGAGTTTCTCCTGTTATGACAAGATCTCTTTTATAGCCAATGTGAAGCGGAATACTTGTTCCATCTTTAGAGGTATAAAAAACCATCCTTGATACATAGTCCTCTGAATTGAATCCAGGTAGTTTTTCTTCCCAGAATAAAGTTTGTTCTCCGGTTACAAAATTTATTTCAAATATTTGGGTTGGTTGAACAAGGTTCGTAAAGCTGAAATATGCAGAGGAGTCATTAAGTTTTCCACTTGGTCCCGCAATTGTTCCTTGTGAAACTGTAGCAAGCGATGCATGATAACTCCCTTCCTTATCAAAGTATTGAACCTCAGAAAAAGTATCTTTTAGATAATTCACCACGAAATGTCCTGCAATGATATCAACTTCCTCTATGGCCATGCTGGATTCAGGAATCACGTTTTGAAAACCGTTTGCTAAATTATCAAAGTCTAATTTTACCACTTTGCCATTTGGGGCATCATGGTCTGTATAAAACCATAGTGTTTTCTGATACGAGTCGATAAAAGAATAATTAGCAATAAACTCCGTTACTATGGGTGTAAATTCATCACTTTCATATTCTGCAATTGCAATAAGATTCCTTTCATCAGTGCCCTTGCTGGTGTATAAAATCTTGTAGAGACCATCATCAGAAACTTGAACAGACCATGAGAGATTTGGATTACTTAAGTCTTGCTTTATAACTTTATCTAAGGTTTGATCATTGCCAATAACATGAAACATCAAGGTTGGGCTGCTGTTGAGGTCAGCTAATGCTTCATTGGCTGGAACAGGATATTTGTTGTAGAAGAAACCCGAACTATCAGGAGCCCATTCTGCTCCAGAAAATTTAGACCATTCCAGGATATCGGTTAGTTCCTCTCCAGTTTTAATATTTAGCACTTTCCATGTTCTCCAATCTGAGCCTCCGTCAGATATTGCGAATGCTAAGAGCTCCGCATTAGGGCTTACATTGACTGATGAAAGTGCTATCGTGCCATCCTCAGAAAAAGTATTTGGATCAAGCAACACTCTTGCTTCACAATTATCACAATCTTTGATCATGAATTTACTTTGCTGCCAGTCACCTGAGTTGAAGTAATAAAAAGTCTTATCGCTTACTTTATATGGAGTGCTTATAGATTCACTAACCCAAATTTTTTCTAAGTTTTCCTTGATAGCCTTTCTATAAGGGTTTTCTAAGAAACGCTCAGTAAATGTATTTTGTGCATTCACCCAATCCTTCACTTCCTCAGAATTGAAGTCTTCAAGCCAGCGATAGGGGTCTGCAACCAGAACTCCATGATAATCGTCAACCTGCTGCACTGTCCTGCTTGAAGGCAAGTTTGTATTCTGAGCACATGAGATAAAAATAAAAAGAATAGTAACAACTGATGCTCTTGTTATCATAAAAGGAGTCCTTAAACTATAATAAAACTATGAATCAACTAATTTTAGCAATTAACTACTGCAGAAAACATTTTTATTTGTTATTTTTAGGGATTGCTCTGCCAGCCATAGCGATCGATCTTCTAACCTCTTTTTATTTTATCAATTTAGGTTTAGACGGCAATTCGTCTGAATCAATCTTTACTGAGCGTTTGCAAGAAGTTGCTATTCCTGCAGCGATTGTTTTACTAATAACTGTCATTGTTAGCACCACATTTAGTGGCGCTATTATTTTAGCTTTTCAGGCTGTTGATAAAGGAAATACAATTAATGTGTTATCCCTATATCTAATTGCATTTAGAAGATTTATTTCCTTACTTGGCGTTGCCTTAATACAGAGTTTTATTTTTGGATTTGGTTTGTTGCTGTTAGTGTTACCAGGTTTCTATTTTTTAGGCAGGCTTGGGATGTCAACTTCATATGTAATGCTTCGAGGTCAAAAGACTTTCGAGGCACTGGGGAATGCATGGGAAAGCTCTGATGTCCATGGCCCACGATTATTTCTCTTATGTTTATTCTTTCTAGGAACTCAGCTAATGTTTGGTTTAATTGGGGGCTTGATTATTCAAGAAGAAAACCCGTTTTTTATTGTATTAACCGCTCTTGTTAAGTATTTAACAACCATACCTCTGACTTACCTTTTTTATTCTTTGTACAGATCACTTAACTCCTAATCTGGTTAATACCAGCTTATTGTCAGTTATCTCTTAGAAAGGTAGAATGCACCTTCCAAATTTTTGGGTCTGTAGCTCAGTTGGTTAGAGCGCACCCCTGATAAGGGTGAGGTCGGTGATTCGAATTCACCCAGACCCACCAGTAAACCCTTGATTTTATTGAATTCATAGACACTTAAGGGTT
>JAYNII010000004.1:0-77100 GCA_038108875.1 Gammaproteobacteria bacterium
GTTTATGAAAGTGGCAAAAGCAATTTGGCTCCCACTTCACAAGTATTTCAAGCCTCCCATCCTCGCTAGCCGACAAAATAGAATCAGAGTAATTGATAGGGTAGCCAAACTTATCGCCTTCATTGTAATTTTTCCAACGAATTTCAGGATTATTTAATAAATTCATATTTTTTTATTCTAAATAAATTTTAGCATTTTTTCTTGTAGAAGGCTGTTTTATAAGGTGATAGAATTTCACATCGCTAAAGCCAAACAGATTTATCATTGCGGGTGTGGTGTTAACGGCTAGCACAATAGCCTTCCAAGCTATTGGTACGGGTTCGAATCCCGTCACCCGCTCCATATTCTCCCTTTTACATTATTCACAATAAAAAAGCGGGCCTAAGCCCGCTTCACATTGTCTGACCTGGGGAAATTAACATGAAGGAGAATCGAAGGTCAGTATTTATTTGACCAAACAAATTTCAAAAAGTTCAAATAATTATCTTTTTTTTGTAAAAAGATATGCACCAATTAGAAAGAAAACTGTTGGAACTGCATAAATTGCAATCATAAAAAACTTATTGAGCATTACTTCCCTTAGCCAAAGAGTCTGGTCTTCTGCTATCGCCAAAACCATAGTGAAAATTGTTTTTTATGACGATGCTTTCTAATGAAGTTCCAGGAGCATGGAGATAAATTTTTTGATCAGATAAGTTAAGGAGTTTGATTACGCTCGGATTTAAGCCCTTTTCAATACCTAAAATATCTGGTTTCCATTGATGGTGAATTCTTGGTTGGATAGTTGCATCTGATACTTCCATATTAAATTCAATAACATTCAGAACCATTTGCAATACAGTGGAGATTATTCTAGAACCTCCAGGCGATCCTGTGATCAAGTAAGGTTTGTCTTCTTTAAAAACGATGGTAGGGGTCATTGAACTTAGCGGTCGCTTATAAGGCTCAATTTTATTAGCTTCCCCACCCAATAATCCAAACTGATTAGGTATTCCAGGTGCTGCAGCAAAGTCATCCATCTCATTATTAAGTAGAAAGCCCAGACCATCGACTACAACTTTAGCTCCGTAGCTTGAATTAATTGTGTAAGTGTTAGATACAGTATTTCCATATTTATCTGAGATAGAGAAATGCGTCGTTTCCATGCCTTCTGTGGGAAGTAATTCTCCAGGAAAAATTTTATCCGATGGGGTTGTTTCGCCAATTTTAATATTGTTTGCTAGGGTAGTAGCATAAATATTATGAATTAGATCCTCAACAGGCACATTGTAAAAATCTGGGTCACCAAGATATTTTGAACGATCTGCGTAAGCATATTTCATTGTTTCGGCAAGCAAGAGTATGTAGTCTTTGGAATTATGTCCTAGTTTCTCTAATTCGAAATTACTTAAGATATTAAGCATTTGAATTAAGTGAACTCCACCAGAAGAGGGCGGCGGCATAGTTACAATTTGAAAATCTTTGTAGTTCCCAACTATTGGCTCACGCCAGACTGCTTTATAGTTCTTTAAATCCTCTTCTGTAATTAAACCGTTATTTTTTTTCATTGATTCAGCAAAAATCTTTGCGGTCTTTCCCTGGTAAAACCCATCTCTTCCAAATCGAGCTATTCGTTGAAGGGTAGCTGCCAAATCTTTTTGAATTAATTTGTGATGTGGTTTCAAAGGATATTCTGGAAAAAAGATTGCTACCGAGGAGGGGAACTCTTTCATTGAGTCGTATGCATCGTTAATACTATCAGCCATAAACACACTGACTTCAAAGCCTTCCTTAGCAAGCTTAATTGCTGGTTCAATTAGGTCTTTCCAGGGTAGCGACCCAAATTTCTGATGCGCTTCCCACATTCCTGCAACGGTACCTGGAACACCTCCTGATAAATAACCAAGTCTTGAGGTATAGTAATTTACAGTCCCATCTTCATTAAGATACATATCACGATGAGCTAGTGCAGGTGCCATTTCTCGATAATCAAGCGCATAGTTTTTTTTCTCATCAGCGCTATGAAAGAGAAGAAATCCTCCACCTCCAATATTTCCTGCTCTGGGTAAGACAACTGCTAAACTAAAAGCAACTGCCACTGCCGCATCAACAGCATTCCCTCCTTGATCCAGGATCGATTTTCCAACTTCAGTTGCAAGATAATGTTGAGATACAACCATACCTGAAGTGCTTACCGCAGGATGAATGATTGAGTCGGAATTTAAAATATCTGCTTGTAGATTTAGAATTAAGCATGCGATAAGGAATCGTTTCAAGTAAGCAAACCTCCATCAACTCTTAGATCAACGCCATTAATATGAATAGCATCCTCGGATGCTAAAAATGCTATAGCGCTTGCAACCTCATTTGGAGTTCTATTTACTCCATCAAGAGGCATTATTTTCTTCAATAATCTTTTATCAAAATTGTCTGGTAACCTATTGTTCTCAGTCATTGGGGTTTCAATTGAAGCAGGACAGACGCAGTTTACATTTAGACCTTGCATTCCATATTCAATTGCAAGATTTTTAGAAAATGCACTAATTCCACCTTTGGAAGCACTGTAGGCTGCCGTCCAGGCATGGGCTCCTAGTGCTGCTGTTGAAGATACATTAACAATGTTTCCCTTAGACTCGAGTAATAAGGGAAGAGCATATCTGCACATGAAAAATGTTCCGGTTAGATTAATATTTATAATCCTATTCCAGTCTTCAAGATTTTCATCATGGGAATTTTCCATTCTTAAAATGCCAGCAACATTTATCAGGGCATCAAGTCGATCGAAAGTATTTTTATAATTTAAGAAAAAGGCTGCAATGTCCTTAACATTTGCGATATCTAAAGTTTGTAGGTAAAGATTGTCATTACTAAGTTCATTCTTGAGGTTTGACAGTAAAGGGCTATTAATATCAGTTGCAATTACTTTAGCACCTTCAGTTAGCAACCTTATTACACTTGCTTTTCCTATACCAGAAGCTGCTCCAGTTACTAAAACTGTTTTTTCTCTAAATCTTTGCATGTCTAGTGAGTCTGTTTACTGCCTTTTGAAATGTCTCTAAGATTATAGCCAAGTTCGTTGGAAATTCTATCTACAAGCTGAGTTGGTTTGGTATCAAAAATTTTTTCTCTTGAAGTATTAACGACCTCCCAAACCCCTTCATTGAGCTCTTGTTCTAGCTGTTGAGCGCCCCAGCCGCAATAACCTAAAAAGACTTTAAAATCTAAATTCCTTTGTTCAGCAATTCTTTTCAAAATTTCAGCATCGGTAGAAAGGTAGAGATTATTACTAAGTTTGGATGAAAAATCAGTACCAGAATCCTTGGAGTGCAATACAAATACTTTGTCTCCATCAACCGGGCCTCCCTGCATTACTCTATCAAGGTCATGTTTCAAATTATTTGAGTTTAATTGGAGAGATTTAAATAATTTATGAGTTGTGAGCTTTAGGGGTTGGTTAACAATTAATCCAAAAGCCCCTTTATTATCATGTTCACAGATATAAATAAGTGAATCGTAAAAAAAATCGGCTTGGTTTTTATCTGAAAAATAAAGAAAACAGTCGGTTAAATTTAAATCAGTTAAGGCTTTTTTCTGCATATTCTTTGGCCCATTTATAATTTGCTTTACCATTTGGAGCTCTTTCAACTTTTGGAACAAAAAGAATATGTTTGGGGACCTTGTACCCAGCAATCTTAGATCTTAAGAATTCATCTAAATCATTTATATCCAGTTGACTGGATGTAGATACTAGGGCAACTATTTTTTGTCCAAAACGATTATCAGGAAGCCCGACCACTAGACAGTCAAATATCTTAGGATGTTGTTTAACTAGTTCTTCAATTTCTTCAGGATAAACTTTTTCGCCAGCTGTATTTATACAGTTACTGCCTCTCCCAAGGAGGGTAATAGTGCCATCGAATTCTACTAGGGCATAGTCACCAGGAAAACTGTATCTAGTTCCAGCTATTTCTCTAAAAGTTGCTTTTGATTTTTCTTCATCTTTATAGTAACCCAGCGGAACTAATCCAGAGGTTCCAATCATTCCAGCCTTGCCTGAACCAGGTTGAACGGGTTTATCGTTTTCATCTACAACAATTGTGCCAGGGTTTAATCTAAATTTCGCAGTATTGGCTTTCTGATCTCTGGTAGAGATTGAAGAGCCCATGCCGCCCTCCGTAGAACCCATTGTATCCATCAGCTTCATGTCGTTAAATTCAAGTAAACCATCTTTGACTTGCTGGCTCCACATGACTCCGCTGGAAATAATAGTATTTACGGAGGATATATCGTAAGGATTGCCTGAGTTCTTTGCTACGATTAAAGCATCTAACATTGGTTTAGCAAAGGCATCGCCAACTATAGTTATGCTGGTTGCTTTGGTTCTTTCGACCTCAGCCCATAAATGGTGTGGATCAAAACCAAGTGACGAGGTAGTTACTACTGATCCTCCTAGGTTTAGGGGTAAAAAGCTTCCTAACCACATTCCAGTTCCGTGCATCAGGGGACAAGCTACATAACTCGTGGGTGCAGATTTGTTTTTCTTATGCTTTTGAATGCAATCTTTAAGTTCTTGTGAAGTTTGAGGGACTTCGAATCCTAACCCTTTTAGGGTTTTAAACATAGCCATTATGAACTCACTTTGGTTGTACATTACGCCTTTAGGCATTCCTGTAGTTCCACCTGTATAGAGCATATAAAGAATATCATCTGATTTTCTAGTTCTTTGAAGGGGTTGGTTTTCTAATAATTGAGAATAAAGATAACCCTTTTCAAAAGTGTTTAAGGATCCATCTGTTACACAGATCCAAGCTTTAACCTTAGGAAGCCTTGCAGAGATGGTTTTAACTTGATCAGAATAAATTGCATTATAGAAGACAGCTTCACAATCTGAATTTTCTAGAAGATAAATTAGTTCTTCAGCTTGGTAGCGATAATTTACATTGATGCTGACTCCGCCAACTTTAAAAATTGCAAATTGAGCCACAAGATATTCATTGGAGTTGTTAAGGTACAAACCAGCCTTAGAGTGGTTTTTAAGGCCAAATTTATCCAATGCATTGGCAATTTTGGCTGCCTGCTCTTCGTACTCTCTCCAGCTAAGACGATCAGTGCCATTAATTAAAGCAGTGTTTTCTGGAACAATATCGCTGATTTCTTCCCAAAGAGTAGAAAAATTATTCATTGTGTTTTCCTAACTCATAGCCAATTCTTCTGCCTGAGAAAATGCAATCTGCGACGGAAAGACCGGATACGTATATGTTAGAACAAATCCCAACAGCAGATCTTCCTGCAGCATATAAACCTTTTATAGATTTATTATTTGTACCTAACACTGCACCTGTATTTTCATCTACCACTAAGCCTCCCAAAGTTAAAGTAGGAAGTGGGGCAATTTTTGCATCAATGGAAATATCTATTGCAATTAAGGAACCTTCAAGGAGAGCCATATCCTGATAAGCTTTTCCAAATTCGCATGGACGTTTAGTCTTGAAACATTCATTGTACTTCTGGATAGAACTTGCAAGCCCTTCTTCATTTATGTTGTATTTAGCGCTTATTGCTTTTAGATCCTTAGATTTTTTAGAACCAAAATACAACATCATACGCGCAGCATCTCTTTGAAAGGGAAGGGCAGTACTGGCTTCTTTTTTTGCACTTCTAAAAAGCTCTTCACTTAATATTAGATATGCTTTACCACCGTGGTTTTCGCACATTGCATCTCCTAGAGTTGCTCCATAAACCATTTCATTGGTAAATCTTTTGCCTTGAGCATTAACTACTATACCTTTAGCAAATGAATGAGGGGGATTTAAAAATCTCCATGCAGTCACTCTGTTCATTAATGCAGTTTTAGCACCCACTGATTGCCCCAATCTAATACCTGAGCCATCATCGCATGAAGTTCCTAAAGGCATTCCTTTGCTATATTTTGGAGCATAAAAATCTATCATAGCTCTATTAAATACAAATCCACCGGCTGAGATGCATACACCTCTTTTAGCTCGTAAAAATTTGATATCCTGATGTTTTTTTGAAATTTTATTTGCTTTGTTTATATAAAAGGAGCCGCAAGCTCTTAAGAGGCTCGCACCTGGGTAGGTTGGTGGCAGGATCATTTGCAATACTTCACCACGAGAAATCAATTTTTTATACTTTTCCCTAATAGGTCCGCTTGGGAGCATTGTGCATTTAACTCCCAGGACAGCATTATTGGTGTCTATTACAAGTGCTTTTACTTCTGTTTGTTGGTATGTTTTTAACCCCTTTAACTGTGCTGCTTTCTTTAATGGATAAAATATTGTGCCACCAACACCGATTGGTTTAAATGGACCTTCTTCATAACCCCTGTGACCTCGAGGTGCGGGTAATGCTTTTTCCATATAACTTGGAACTAAAGAATTATCTGAATGATAAAGAAAATGCCCAGCATCTGGATAAGATGTTTTTTTAGGAAAGTAAGTTGAGTTAAATTTAACACCGTTATCAATAAGCCATTGGGTATTTTTAGGCGAATCTTCGCAAAATTTTCTTAAGGTTGCTTCTGAAACCACATCTCCAACTTCTTGTTGAAGGTAGTTATACATATTGTCTATAGAGTCCTCTATTCCGGCTTCTTTTTGAATACTGGTTCCGCCTCCAGCATAGAATACTCCTCCGCTTCTAGCTGTAGCCCCACCTCCTGAGGTTTTATCCAATCCTATCACGCTAAGACCTTGCTCCAGGGATTCAAGGGCAGTCGCAATTCCTGCGCCACCAAGACCAACGATAACTAAGTCCGCCTCATCATCCCAAGCTATGAGACTGGCATCGCTAACTATTTTAGGCTCTTCAACATTGGAGAACCATTTATCAGATTTTGGATTTAATTCAGTTTCCAGCATTTAAATCAGCAGTTTTACCTCCATCAACGACTAGAGTTTGACCAGTAATAAATGATGCCTGATCAGAGAGAAGAAACATAACAGGTATTGCTATCTCATCAGGATCAGCAATTCTTTTTAGAGGAATGCTTTGAGCGGTATGTTTAAGCATATCTTCATTGGGGATGGCTCTCGAAGTAGCAGGTGTCATGACAGCACCTGGCACAACACAATTCACTCTAATGTTAGGAGCATTTTCTATTGCCATGGTTTGTGTCAAGTTTATAAGACCAGCCTTTGCTGCGCCATAGGCACCCATGTACCGGGTTCCCTTGAGTCCAACTACAGAGGAGATATTTACTATTGATCCATGAGAATTTGCACGCATGTGAGGAATAATTTTTTGGCAAAGTAAAAATACTCCATCCAAATTGGCTTTAAAGTTTGTTCTCCATGCATCATAAGAAAGATCAGATAAAAGACCTGTATGGATGGAAGGCGCATTATTTACTAATCCATCAATCTTACCATAGACCTTGAGAGCATCTTCGACAGAATTGCTCACTTGTTCAATATTAGAGACATCTGCTTCATGCGCTAATAAATTGGGTGAAATTGCGCTAAGCTCTTTTCTAGCTATTTCAAGATTCTTGTAAGTCCTTCCAGTGATAATTACAGATGCGCCTTCTATAAGACATCTTTTAGCAATAGCTTTACCAATTCCAGCAGACCCCCCCGTGATGTAAATAACTTTATTTTTAAACCAATTCACTAGTCACCCTCCATTTCTGATGGAATATTTCTAGAATAAATAACTGTATCCTATAGAAAAGTTTAAATAGTCTTTATAAATATTTCCATGATTTGGGTTTTCAACACTTTCCAAACGAGCAGTCACTGAGCCGTGTTCTTTAAATTGCTTAATACTAATACTTGTTATGGTTTCTTCTTGTTGTGAGCTCAAAGGTAGGGATAAATCCTCCACATATAAATTTAAGTATCTATCTCTGTAGACAGGCAAAGCCAAGTCCAATTCTCCTTTAGAAACGAATAGGGGTTTTGTGAACCCAAACTCTAAATTTATATTATTAAAGATATTAGGAAAAATTAATTCTGCTTTATAAAAAGAAGTCTCAACATTGCGCGCACTCTTGATCAAACTGTTATTAAATTTATTGTCTGTGGCATAACTCTTGTAACCTGTAAAAGTAATAAAACTCTTAGAGAGTTGGAATGTTTTATGAATTCCGGCATAGAAGGAGTCTGTATTTTTAGAAAAATCGAATGCCCCTGAAGAACCTAAACTCATAACACTATCTTTTTCATTTAACCATCCAAGTTGAATTTCTGGCAGGAAGGAGTTTGATAGAATTATTGATAATTGACTATTTATACTTCTGTCATGAAATACTTCCTCTATGCTAATTTTAGGTTGACCAATGCTAGCTACCCAAGTTAGGTCAAAGGTTTTTAGAGACATAGATTTGCTTACGAGTAGCCCATGTTTAGTGAAATCTAGATAGGGATTTTCAAATAAGTGCCCTCCAGTATTGTATGCCTCAGTGCTATAAAATTCATTATCATTTTGACCTATCGAATAGAAAGAAGTTGATTGAAAATCTAAAATATTAATGGACTTACTTAGTTCTGAGAAATTTGAAAAATAATTTTCGTCAACATTAAAAATATCATTAAGAGGATATCTATGGATGTATTCGTAAGTTAATTTATTTTCAGAATAGGTGGTTCTTTTAGGATTACTAAAAGCTCCCGATGGGTTAAGTTTATTATAGTTGGAGCTAGAGGTTGCTATCAAACTGCCTAAAGCAATCCTGAAGGGAGAACCGAGTTCGTCAAAAGCTATCAGGGATTTATTTTTCAGACCATTAGCAATTGAAGCGCCAATCATAGTATTTGAAGCATTTAATCCAGAAGTAAACAACGGCGCCATCTGACCAAAGATAGTATTAGAGGTGCTAACTGATAATGAACCAACAGGATTTGTGGCTGCATTTAAATCAATGAGTCCATGCCCATATATTGAAGAATCAGAGTAGATACCAGTATCGTTAGCAGTTTTAAATAAGCGACTAACAATTTCAGTGCTTCCGAGCTGACCTTCAAAATGTTCAAATAATACTGCAAGAGCTCCTGAAACAAATGGAGCAGCAAATGATGTTCCGCTTATTAAAGCATAGCAACTATTATCAGAAACGCATTCAGCATCAGCATCGTAAATGCCTGTATCATTTAAAGAAGTAGGATAAGCTCCAATAACTCTCCCCCCAGGAGCTGCTATACAAAAATCAGCCGCTACACCGCATCTGCTAGAAAAATCACTTATTTCTCCATCTTCATCAACTGATACAACAGCAATTGAGTGGCCTTGAATTTCCTCTATGAAATGAGTCATACCAGGAAAAATTTCTGGGCTTGAATAATCAACGCCTTGATCAGCATATCCGCCTGCATTTCCTGCTGCCCATACAAAAATCGTTTTATCTGCTGAATGCGTTGAGGTTTGTGCTATGGCTTGGATTGTTTTTGGAAAAGCATTTCTTACAGCTGTTTCCGTGTAATCAATAATGTTTCCAGAGTAACCGTAACTGTTATTTACAATATCTATTTTTCGAGAAGTGAAAACCTTGAAAAGGTTTTCGAAGAAATTATCAACTCCTGAAAAATCTGGTTGGTTATCTCCGCCACTTCCATCACCTATGTCTATCGGATCATAGGTATCATCCGGCTCTGCTAGCTGAATTGCTACAAAAAAAATGTCAGCATCGAATGCGACACCATGCATGGGAGTTTGATTGTTTTTAGAGAGCGAACCCGCAGCCACAGAAGCAACCATAGTCCCATGCCTTTTTTGTCTAGTATTAGGAGTGTAATTGCTGTATGAAAGATAACTTCCAGGAAGAATCCTATTTTTATCAATTTCTGCATGATCAACATCCAACCCTGAGTCTGTAATCCCAATAGTTATATTTTTTCCTGTTGATCCTCTAGCATAAGCAGAAGAAGCTTTTGCTAAAGCAAGCCCCCATTGTTGTTGATATTCGTAATTACTTTCGTATTGAGCTTTTAATTGATCATAAGTTGGTCCTGGATCAGGAGTAGGGGAAGGAGAAGGAGAAGGAGTAATAGCTTGGCTTGACCCACCACCACCGGCGCATGATGTTAAAAAAAGGATTATCAGCAAGAGTTGTGTATACTTTGTAGTCATGTTCTTAATAAATTACGTGAGAAAAAATTAAACTCTAGTTTACTTAAAATGAATCAAAAATATATAGAAACCTTTAATGCTCTGACCGCTTCGGATCAGATTTTTGCATTCAGAGAGCCTAATTTAGAGAAAGGTGAAATTTATCAAGAATTTACAAATATTCCCAATACCATGAAAGAATATTTCGAAATTGGTCTATTGCATCCTGAAATAGATTGGTTGATATTTGAGAAAGAAAGATATACCTATAAAGAAATATATCTTTACGCAGCACGAGTTGCAAATCAATTGCTTGCCGACGGCATTAATAAAGGCGACAGAGTTGCTATATGTATGCCCAATAACCCAGAATATATTATTCTCTTTATAGCGATCACTTCTATTGGCGCTGTTTGTGTCCCTTTAAATTCTTGGTGGGTTGGATCTGAAATTGAATATGCCTTAAAGGATTGTGGTGCAAAAATAATTTTTGGAGATTCTAAACGTTTAAAAAGCATTGAGTCGTTTGATGTATTAAAAATTTCAGTAAGGGGCAAAACTACAGGAACTCATGCCTATGAAGAATGGTTGCAAACCAAACTTATTAATATGCCTGAAACTCCAATTTATAAAGATGATTACACCACAATTTTTTATACTTCTGGGTCAACAGGTTTTCCAAAGGGAGTCCTGTCATCGCATAAAAATATTCTTTCCGGTCTTTTTAGTTGGGCGCTCTATTCAACCCTTCGAAATGCAGTTTATGGAGATGGTTTAACCGAAGCTCGGGAGGGAGTAAAGCCATCCATTTTACATTGTGTTCCCCTGTTTCATGTTACCGGCAGTCATGCTGGTTTTTTAATGTCAGTAATGTCGGGCAGAAAAATGGTAATGGTTTCAAAATGGGATACTCTTGAGGCAATGCGACTTATACAAGATGAAAAGGTAACTAATATTACTGGCGTGCCTACTATGACTTGGGAAATATTAACTCATCCAGCAAGAAAAGAATTTGATTTAAGTTCTTTACAAGATCTTGGAGGAGGAGGGGCTCATCGACCACCCGAGCATGTTAAAAAACTTGCAGAAGAATTTAATAATGCTAAACCTTCTATCGGTTATGGATTAACGGAAACAAACGCAATTGGAACACTTAATGGTGGCGATGACTACCTCACAAGACCTGCGAGTTGTGGCAGGGTTGTGCCTCCAGTGACACAGTTAGCAATCATTGATCAGAAATGGAAATTTTTAAATACGGAGGGTCAAATAGGAGAAATAGTAATTAAATCTCCAGCTAACATGGTGGGTTATTGGAATAAACCTGAAGCTACCGCAGAAGTTATGAAGGATGGATGGTTTAGAACTGGTGACTTGGGTTATATAGAGGATGGGTTTCTTTTTATCATTGATCGGGTCAAAGATTTAGTAATTCGAGGGGGCGAAAATATCTCTTGTATTGAAGTTGAATCTGTAATTTCAGAGCATCCGGCTGTTTTTGAAGTCGCAGTTTTTGGAATTCCTGATGATAGACTGGGAGAAGTTTTATGTGCAGCCGTTTCTTTGAAAACCAATAACTCACTTTTAGTTGATGAATTAAAAGTTTTTTTAGAAGCTAAGTTAGCAGCATTCAAAATACCACTCCATATAATGATGCAAAGTGAACCCTTGCCTAAAGTTGCTTCAGGTAAATTTGATAAACCCTTTTTAAGAAACAAATTTGCAACAATTTTGAAACAACAAACTTAAATGTCTTATGTTGAATTAGAATTCTCACTAAAATCTCCTAATTTATGCATATTTTAATAATCGAAGACGAACCAGATATCAGAAAAACTATTGAATATAACTTCCATAAAGAGGGTTTTAAGGTTTCTGCAGCAGGATCTCTTGAGAACGGAAGTAAAATTTTACTAAAAGGATCTATTGATCTAATCATATTAGATTTAATGCTGCCGGACGGCTCTGGACTAGATTTTTGCAGAACAATAAAATCAAATCAAGAATTTGCAAAGATACCTATTGTTATTCTTACTGCCAAAAATGAGGAAGTAGATAGGATTGTTGGTTTTGAATTGGGGGCAGATGATTATGTAACAAAACCGTTTAGCATTAGGGAATTATTATTGAGAGTAAAAGCTATTCTTAAAAGAGCACCAAAAGAAATAGATGAAAAATTGAGCAAATTTTTTGCAGGCGATTTAAAAGTTGATTTTGATGCCCACATTGTCCATGTTGAAAACATAGAGATTAATTTAACTGCACTAGAATTTAGATTGCTCAAGCAATTTGTGGAGACGAAAGGTCGTGTCCAATCAAGGGATAAATTACTTCAGGATGTATGGGGATACTCCTCAGAAATAACCACAAGAACAGTCGATACCCACATTAAAAGGTTAAGAGAGAAGCTTGGAAAGGCTGGAGATTATATTCAAACAATACGAGGGGTTGGATATAAATTTAATTCCAGTTCATAGGACCTAAGATGAAAATAAGAACAAGAATATTCTTAATTGTTCTTTCAGCACTAACAGTGGGTCTGATTTTCTCCTTTATTGTTGCTGAGCGAGATTTGAGTGAAGAAATTGAAACCCAAATACTCAATGAGCTAGAAAAACAAGGTAGGCTAATACTTGTAGAGTTAAATTCAGAATCTATAAATCAAAGCTCCTCTCTGCTAAAAGAAAAGGTTGATGCTTTTGCAAGTGCAACTAAATCTCGAATTACCTTTGTGGATGTAAATGGTTTAGTAATTGCAGATTCAGAAGTAGCTAATCAAGACTTGATATCACTGGATAATCACAAGGATAGACCTGAAATCCTTGCAGCTCTGAATTCAGGATTAGGTTGGAGCAAAAGATATAGCTCAACTTTAAAACAGCAAATGATATATCTTGCAATTAAACCACAACAGGACAATCTCCAAGACGGTTTTGTTATCAGAATGTCAGTGCCTTTAAACTATTTTGACACTTACTACGATGCTCTAAATAACTCAATCATTTTAGTTGTTGTGGTATCACTAATTGTTGCTATCTTGGCAAGTATTTTGGCAGGAAATTACACTAGAGAAAGCTTAGAAGAGCTACATAGGATCATTAAATCATTTACCAAAAGGAATTA
This sequence comes from Gammaproteobacteria bacterium, assembly GCA_038108875.1. Lineage (GTDB taxonomy): Bacteria > Pseudomonadota > Gammaproteobacteria > Magnimaribacterales > D2472 > VMDH01. The sequence goes on from JAYNII010000004.1 coordinate 13,168, forward strand.
TGGGAAAAAAGATATCAACAAGCTTCCCATTAGCAGAAAAGATGAAATTGGTTCTATGGCCAGAACGGTCTCAACTATTTCAACCAGCTTAAAAAAACAAATATCTCTTATTGCTCGGCAAAGAGATCAATTCGGTAATTTGCTCGATGATATTGGCCAAGGAGTTATCGTCTTTAATTCAAAAGGTCGTGTTTCTTATGCCAATGATGAATCTCATAATATTCTAAAAATTGATAATTTAATTGGCATGCGTATAAATAACATAGATAGTAAACCGATTCAGTTGTTGTTTGATCAGTCAAATAAAAAGGGTAAATATGCCATGGAGTTTGAAATTGAATCAGGCAATGATACGAAATGGATATTGGCACAAATGAACAGATCAAAACTGAGTGGAGAAAATATCCTTATTCTGCATGACTCAACCCAATTAAGACATTTAGATTCTATGAGGAGAGATTTTATCTCAAACCTTTCTCATGAGCTTCGGACGCCAGTTAGTGTGATCAAGGCAAATTCAGAAACTTTATTGTTGGGTGTCGATTCCAAGAAGGATATAAAAACTTTTAGCTCAGCTATTCTTCACAATGCTGATAGGTTGGCTGAAATGGTGAATGGATTAATTGATTTATCAAGGATTGAATATGGTGAACTCAAGTTTCACTATGAAAATCTAAATATCCATAAAGAAATTAACATTCTTCTTGAAAGATTTAAGCCAGTTTTAAGCAAAAGAGGTATGCATGTGAGCCTTGAATGCGACACTGATTTAAATGCCTATGCTGATAAAAGTGCATTAGAAAGGATATTGAATAATCTTCTTGATAATGCAATTAAATACAGCCCAAAAAACTCTAATATTACAATTGTGGGCAGTGAACTTAAGAAACAAATAAAAATCAGTTTATCTGACGAAGGCTCTGGAATCTCCCCAGCAGATCAAAAGTTAGTATTTAGTAGATTTTATCGAACAGCCAAGGCAAGGGCTACTAGCAAGAACGGCAGCGGGTTGGGGCTTGCAATTACAAAACACTTGGTAAATCAACTTCATGGGGAAGTTGGAGTTATGCAAAATAAAGATAAAGGTTCTACGTTTTGGTTTACTCTTCCCAAGAAAAAAGATTAACTCAGCTTATAATTTTAATTTTTTTAGAATACATCTCATGAAACATTTTCACAGCTATAGAGTCTGAAACTCCCCACTTTGTAGCTTGAATTTTCTTGCATTCGCTCTGAGTCAAGATAAATTTAAATATTTGCATAGCATGATCAATGACATCTGCTCTATCGTTAGAAAAACCGTATAAAGCAATTTTCTGATTAAAATCTAACTTTTCTAACTCTGAAACGGCTAAATTAAATTGTTTTGCACTCATGACTTGAACCTTATGGGCATCAATGAAGGATCTTATATTTCCTCCGATCCCAATTATCTTTTTCGGAGTGGGTAATTTTTTTATAAACTTCTTTAACCGATTCCATTCGTTTTTATTGTCTGCATTAAGCATATTTCTTACAGCCCCTAAATTGAATGAAGATATTAGAACTTTACCATTGTTCTTCATAAATAACTCTGTACTTCCGCCGCCCAAATCTACGAACAAGTTAGAAGAATTTTTTTCTGATTTTGGATGAAATCTCATTAACTTTGCTTCTTCCAATCCCGAGATTATTCTTATTGGATGTTCAATGGAATGTTCAATAAACCTTCTTGCTTCCTCGGCATTTGATGTATCTCTGAATGCACAGGTTGCAATTATTTCATATTCCATAACGTTTTCTTTTTCAAAAATTTGCAGATACTCGTCTAGAATTGATAACAATTGATTAAGTTTTTTATCAGGAATTTTTCCCTCTATGAACACTTCATGGCCAAGTCTTATTGGAGATCTTAAGGATTTAACAAATTTAATCAGAGTAGCTGAGGTATCAAAGATTTTAGCTTTAACGGCATTAGTTCCAATATCTATTGACGCAATTCTCATGCTTTAGGTGTCATCAGAATATTTAGAAAGAATTTTAAATTGCTCATAGTTTAAATTGTCAAAGTTAACTCCATCAACCGTAACGTTATAATGGGATAATTTTCTTGACCAAGCTAGAGGTTTGTGGAGTTTCTTATTCTCATAATTTTGATTGGAAATGAAATATCTTAAGGCTGTGATTCTTGCAATCATTTTATTGTTAGAATTTATAACTACCCATGGCGATTGCTCCACAGAAGTCTTTTCAAACATTTGTATTTTGAAAAGGGTAAAGGCATCCCATTTATCGACAATACGTTCATCGTTTTCTGAAAGTTTCCAATATTTAAGCTCTGAAGATTTACGGGCTTGCATACGTTTCTTTTGTTGTTCTTGACTAAGCGAAAAATAAAATTTAATGATTTCATATCCTTGATTTTTTAAATTTAATTCCCAAGGAACAACTCTTTCCATAAAGGATAGATATTGATTCTTCGAACAATAACCCATAACTGGTTCAGTTAAAGCTCTCGTGTACCAGGATCTATCAAAGAAACAAATTTCTCCACTTTTAGGCAAAGGTTTTGTCCAGCGCTGAAACCAATGGGAGGATTCCCATTTTGTCGGGATGCCTAAGGATACATATTTAAATCGGTCTGGTCTTAGATGTTCTGAGAAGAACTTTATCGTTGAGCTTTTGCCAGCAGTATCACGACCCTCAAAAACGATGCATACTTTTCTTTTATTCTTGATGACATCTTCTTGAAATTTTAACATTTCAATTTGTAGCCTACGCTTTTCTATAGAGTAAGTGTTTGTATCAAGAGCTGTATATTCACCAAGGTTGAATTGAGTAATCATGCGTTGTGCTAGTGCTAATTAATTTTAATGCTAAAGTGGTCACTTATTTTAATGATTTTTTGTTATGTCTGATACAGATTTAAAAATTCAACAACTATTTGATATCCATTTAATTACACAGGTAAAGCATATATATCTCAATGCATGCGACCAAAAAGATCCTGAAACAATGAAAAGTGTTTTCACTAATCCATGCATGATAGATTATGGACCAGTAGGGAGCTTTCATAATCCCAACGACTTGGCTGAAGTTTTTCGATCGATCGGCTGTCACGATTATATGAAGGAATCTCATCATGCTCACAATCCTATAATTGAAGTTATTGATGATCAATTTGCAAAAGGTTCTTGGGGTTTAACTTATAACCTTATTAACACTCAAGACAAAACTCATACTGTTTTGCAGGGAATCTATGAAGATGAATATAAAAAAATAGATGATCAATGGAAAATATCTAAGACTGTTTTTAGACCTTCATCTCAAATACAGTTTGATATATCTAAAGAAATTTTAAGAGTTCTATTAGTTGGCTAACATCTATTTAGTAGTGCAGCTTAACAAGTAAGCGTATGCTGCTCTCAGCGCTTCTTTTTTTCCGATCTCATTTAAAAGATTATTCTGGCGATAATTTAAAGACATTACCGCAAGCAATAATTGACTGGTGACAAGAAAAACACCTTGTTTGTCAAACATGTTCGGGAGGGTGGTTTTACTCTCAAATTTATTTAAATTCGTATTAGCAAATTCTTTAAATACTTCTTTATCAACAGCATAAAGAAAGCTGTTACCTAAGAGCAATTTGGTAGCTCCAAGATTAAGTTGAAAGAAATTAAAACATTCATTAACTAATGTTTTGCATAATTCGTTCAATGTATTTTGTTCTAAGCTAAATGGACTTTCTTTAATGTGACGAGTCAATTCTGCAAAGTATTTGCTTGCCAAAGCAGATTTTATCTCCTCAGGAGTTTGAAAAAATTTATAAGTTGAAGTTCTTTTCAGACCTGCCTCTTGAGACAATAAGGCTATAGTTATATCTGAAACCTCAGCTCCTTCTAATAGAAGTTGATTAGCGGTTGTTAGTAATGCATCTATGCGTTTGATGCTTCTGGCTTGTTTAGCATTTTCGTACATGCCTAAATTATAGACAAATGTTTAATCTTTTGAAATCAAACTGCTAAAAAACCTCCGTCTACAGGAATATAAGCTCCTGTAAGGTAAGATGCTTCATCTGAGCATAAGAAAAATGCAGTATTTGCAATTTCTTTAGCCTTGCCTGCTCGCTGCATTGGAATTTTCGAAAGGAAATAATTTTTAAAACCATCATCTTGCATCCAATCGCTAGTCATGGGGGTTTCAATAACACCTGGTCCAATAGCATTCACTCTCAAATTGAAAGTAGCATAATCTTGAGCCATAGATTTAGTTAATCCAATAACTGCATGTTTAGTTGCAGCATATACAGCATGCCCAGGAGAGCTTCGTTTACCCATAATTGATGAGATATTAATGACGGATGCAGAGGATAATTTATGAGCTAGAAATTGTTGAGCAAAGAGTTTTGAAGCATAAAAGCTTCCGTTGAGATTGATATCTACACATCTTTTCCATTCCGCTACATCGTAATCATGCAATGGTTTTGTTGCAGGACTAATGCCGGCACAATTTATTAGGACAGAAGCTTTCAAATCACTTATAACGTTAAAGACTTCTGCTAGTTCATTAAAGTCAGCAACGTTAGCTTGGTGAATGTGGATATCCCCAGCAGAAATTTTAGCTTTTTCTAATTTTGCGCCGAGAGCCTCTGTATGGTAATCAATTACGACTATTCGATAATCATGAGAATAAAATTTCTCCAAACAAGCGAAACCAATGCCAGATCCACCCCCAGTTATTATTGCCGTTTTCTTATCCATGCTGAATTACCTTAGTTATAATGATTTATTATGCACTCTGACTTAGAAATTCAGCAATTAATCCAATCAGATTTTTTTAGCATTCATAAAGAAAAAGTTTTAGGTGAAGAACTAGATGTCTTTAAGTACAGGCCTAAATCCTTAGTCGAATTTCTAGATAATTCGCGTAATTTTGGTTCAAAACCCTATTTAATCTTCAAAGATCAAACCATTACTTTTGCTGAACATTTAGAGTTGGTAAAAAAGTTTGCTAAATATTTAAAAGTTACTTTCGGTATTGCTCCTGGTGATAGGGTGGCAATTTATGCTGCCAACTCAATAGAGTGGATCATAGCCTTTTGGTCAATTGTCTCATTAGGTGCAGTTACCTGCGCATTAAATGGATGGTGGAACGGTAGAGAAGCTGAAGCTGCGATTCAGGATGCGCAACCAAAATTGGTTCTTGCAGATTCTAAAAGACTACAACGTTTAGAAAATATTCCTAAGAACATTATAAATTTTGATGATTTAAATATTTATGAGATTTCTTCTAAAAGCAATTCAGATTTTATTAAAGTAGACGAGGATGATTGTGCTTGTTTGTTGTACACCAGTGGAACCACTGGTTCTCCTAAGGGAGTCATGACTTCACATCGCTCAATGATTTCCAACACCATGTTGCAATTACTCCAAGGAGCTGCAGTTGCAGCAAGAAGCACTAAGCTTGGCGCTAATTGGACTCGTTACAGACCAACCAGCTTATTAACATCGCCATTGTTCCATGTTTCAGGGCTATCTGCTGGAGCTGTGACTGCATTGTTTGCAGGCACAACTACGCTAATCTATGACGGTAAGTTTGATGCTCAGAGAATTCTTAACCTAATTGAAGATTTTAAGGTTACGTCATGGGGTGGAGCTGTGCCTACGGCTTTGAAGAGAGTATTGGATCAAGCTGAGCTAATCAATAAAAAATATGAGAGCGTCTTGGTTATTGGTGGTGGAGGCGCTCCTATGCCACCAAAACACATAGAGCGAACCAAAAATATCTTTCCGAATTCAAAACACAACTTTGGTTATGGTTATGGGTTAACCGAATCTGGTGCAATTACCATTATCAATTGGGGAGATAATTTGGATGCTCATCCTGATTCGCCAGGCCAAACGATGCCAACTATAAATTTAGAGTTAAGAGACGATAAAGGAATACTGGTCACTAAAGATAATGAAGAGGGCGAGATTTATGTTAAAAGTCCTTCAGTTATGCTTGGTTACTATAATAATCCTGAAGCTACTTCTGCAACTCTTCATAAAGGCAGATGGTTAAAAACAGGTGATTTTGCCTATAGATCCAACGGGCTTTATTACATAGTATCCAGAAGGACAGATTTAATTCTAAGAGGTGCTGAAAATGTCTATCCTCAAGAAATAGAAATTATTTTGGATTCACATCCAATGGTTGTTGAATCGGCTGTAGTAGGCATTCCTCATGATGACTTAGGTCAAGAAGTGAAAGCAATTGTAGTGTTAAAGAATGATATCTTGCTAGAGGAACTGGAAAATTATGTTCGCTCACGTTTAGCCGAATTTAAAGTCCCTTCATTATGGGAAATAAGAAATGAGCCATTCCCAAGAAATGCATCAGGAAAATTGATGAAGCATGTTATCTTAGACCACACTAAATTAACTATGGTTGAAGAAAGTTAAGATGTTAAGAGCTCCTTTCAAATTGCAGTATGCTTACAAAAGGTCTCCCGGAAAGATCATTCAAAAGTTTTTTTTGTCATTGACTGAAAAAAAGATTGCCGGATCTGTTTTTAATAACGGAGATATTTTTGTTCCAGCAATAGAATTTCATCCTGAAACGAAGCAAGCTGCTAGAGAGGTTGTTGATCTTAATGGCAAAATTATTCTAGAAAGTTGGACCTGGGTTAGTACTCCTAAGCATTACCATCCTCTCCAGAAACCTTTTGCGTTTGCTCTTATTAGGGTGGGTGATTCAAGAAGCACCATGCTGCATTTAATATCAGATTGTAATGAAGCATCATTAGTTAAAGGCATTCAATTAAAACCATGCTGGGATTCAACTGTAAAAGAAGGAATTCGTTCTTTATCCTATTTTATTATCAATGGATAGTTTTAAAGAAAAAGATTATTTTGAATCGCTCATTAGTCTCGACTACACCTATACTGCTGGCGCTGCTACATCAAGGTTTTTAGAAGCAATTGCTGAAGGTAAGCTCATAGGTCAACAATGCCCTAAATGCGGTGCAGTTTACGTTCCTCCAAGAGGCAGTTGTCCTAGAGATGGTGTCCCTACATCTGAAGAAGTGTTGTTAAGAGATAAAGGTTGTATTGAATCCTTTACTGTGGTGCACATCCCAATTCCAGGTAATCCTATTGAACCCCCATTTGTATCTGCGATGATTAGACTGGATGGCTCACACATTTCGTTTCTCCATCTCATTCAAGAAGTGCCTCTCGAAAACATAAGAATCGGAATGCGAGTGCAAGCAGTATGGAAACCCGAAGATGAGTGGACTACATCGCTAGAAAATATTAAATGGTTTAAACCTTCTGGGGAGCCAGATGTAAACCCAGAATCATTGAGGTTTAATCCTAAATGAAAAGAATCGGTCTAGTTGGGTATGCTCAAAATAGAATAAAAAGTGATGCAGGTTCAGCTAATGAAGTTGAGTTAATTATGCCCGTTGTTCATCAAGTTTTGAGTGACACTAATCTAAAACAAGAGGATATTGATTTTACTTGTTCAGGAAGTTGTGATTATCTGCAAGGCGCAGCTTTTGCATTTGTTGAAGGTTTAAATGCTATCCAAACCTATCCCCCCATCAAAGAGTCTCATGTCGAAATGGATGCTGCTTGGGCCTTATACGAATCTTATCTAAGAATTCTCAGTGGAGAGGCCGAAATTGCTCTTATTTATGGTTTTGGAAAATCTTCTCCTGGTAATCTTGATCAAATTATGACATTGCAACTTGATCCTTATTATGTTGCACCTCTCTGGCCTGATAGGGTCAATCTTGCTGCTCTCCAAGCAAACAGTATGCTACAAGCTGGTAAGCTCTTAAGAGAAGAAATGTTTGAAGCAGTTTGTGCAGCTGCGCAAAATGCTAAAACCAATCCTAATACTCTCAACATGATTGTTCCTACTTTAGAAGAATATCTTGCAAGCGAGATGATTTCTTCGCCGTTAACTAAATTTGATTGTGCGCCAATATCTGATGGAGCTTCAGCTATCATCATAGCTTCAGAGGCTGCTTGTAAAAAATTTGATCTCGAACCCGTATGGATAGAAAAAATTGGGCATCAGGTCGATTCAGGAAACTTTGGCTTTAGAGATTTAACTCTAGTAAAACCCGTATCCGAACTTATCAAAAAATTAAGTCTGGATATTCAAAAGATAGATTTTATAGAAACTCATACACAGTTTTCTCATGAAGTCGTTCTTATGGCTAAAATCTTAAACAGGCCAATCCCTCAGATTAACTTATCAGGCGGACCGCTAGCAGGAAATGTCATGATGGCAGCAGGATTGGATGCGATAGGACATGCCTATAAGATTCTTAGAGATAAGAACTCTGTGTCTGCATTAGCGCATGCGTCATCTGGCCCATGTCTGCAACATAACTTGCTAGCATGCTTGAGGAGTCATAGATGAACCCAGCTGCAGTTATTGGAGTTGGACAGACCAAATATGACTCCAAGAGAAGAGACGTCTCAATGCCGGGACTTATTCGTGAGGCTATTGATAAAGCTCTTATTCAATCTGGTGTTGATTGGGAGGACGTTGATGCAGTCATCTTGGGTAAAGCTCCAGATATGTTTGAGGGTGTGATGATGCCAGAGCTTTTCTTAGCTGATTCCATAGGTGCTTACAATAAACCCTTGTTGAGAGTGCACACAGCAGGCAGCGTAGGAGGCAGTACGGCTATTATGGCTGCAACACATATAACTTCTGGTCAATATAAATGTGTTTTGACAGTGTCATTTGAAAAGCAATCAGAGTCTAACGCGACATGGGCTCTTTCACCTAAGTATCCTTACACGCCTCATATCAATGCTGGGGCCGGAGGATATTTTGCACCTTACATGCGAGAGTATATAAGAAGGTCTGCTGCTCCTGAGCATATTGGTTGGAAAGTTGCCGTGAAGGATCGATTAAATGCAAATTTAAATCCACTTGCTCATTTGCAAATTCCAAACATTGATTTAGAGATGGTTAAAAGTACTCCCATGTTATGGGAGCCCCTCAGATATTTAGAAAGCTGTCCTTCCTCTGATGGTGCTTGTGCATTGATTATTGCTTCAAGTGATATTGCTAAAGGCAAAAATGCAGCATGGATTAAAGGAATGTCAGTACGCTCTGAAGGAACGCTCTCTGCTGGGCGAGATGAGGTAAATCCATTAGCGGGTCAATTGTGTGCTAAAGACATCTATAATCAAGCAGGCATTTGCGATCCCCTAAAAGAAATTGATTGCGCTGAAATTTATGTACCTTTCTCTTGGTACGAACCAATGTGGTTAGAAAACCTCGGTTTTGCTGAAAAAAATAAAGGTTGGATGTTTACGGATCAAGGTAGAACAGAAATTTCTGGAGATATTCCAGTGAATATGTCTGGAGGAGTGCTTTCCTCAAATCCCATCGGTGCCTCTGGAATGATTAGATTTGGAGAGGCTGCATTACAGGTAATGGGTGAAGCAGGCAATCATCAAGTAGATGGAGCAAAAATAGCAATGGGTCATGCTTATGGCGGAGCGGCACAATTTTTTGCCATGTGGATAGTGGCACAAGAGATATAGGAGAAATTATGGATACCAATCATGCAATTGTTAAACAAGAAGGCAGCATACTTATTGTTACTCTAAACAGACCAGAAAAAAGAAACGCATTAAGTCCTGGAATGTTGGTGACTGTTTACGAAGCTTGGCAAGAACTGAGATCTAATAGTGAGCTTCGGTGTGCAGTGTTAACTGGTAATGGGGGAACTTTTTGTTCTGGGGCTGATTTGTCAGCCATGAAAGATGGAAACGAAGATGCTCAGATGATGGAAAAACTTAAAAGCGTTCCTGATCTTCACTGGCAGGCGCTTTTAAGGCATAACAGGCCTTATAAACCCATCATTGCAGCTGTTGAGGGTTTTGCGTTAGCTGGAGGTACTGAAATACTTCAAGGAACTGATATTAGAATAGCAGGAGAAAGTAGTACTTTTGGATTGACGGAGCCTTTGCGAGGACTTTTTCCTTTGGGTGGATCTACGATACGTTTACGAAGACAAATACCATACACCTTGGCAGCAGAAATGCTACTAACAGGAAGAAAAATATCAGCAAATGAAGCACTTAGATATGGTTTGATTGGTCACGTAGTACCTGATGGACAAGCTTTAAATAAGGCCATGGAGCTAGCACAGATAGTTTCTGAAAATGCTCCATTATCCATTCAAGCAATTACTAAATCCTTAAGAGAATTTGATGAAAGCATCCCAGAAAAGGATGCTCTTGAAAAAGAATTGGAGATAGGTCAACCAATTTTTGGTTCTGAAGACATGATGGAAGGATTGACTGCTTTCGCTGAAAAGAGGAAGCCATTATTCAAGGGTAAATAATTTGCAAAAAATTATTACTAAACAAGAAGATTTTAATTTAATCATTTCTTTTAACAGACCAGAAAAGAGAAACGCCTTAGATGCAGAATCATGGGACCTGTTAGCAAATACTCTTATTGCTGCAGAATCTAATGATGCTATTTTGACAGTAACTCTTCAAGGTAATGATGTTTCTTTTTGCTCTGGAGTTGATATTTCCAGCATGCTCTCTGCTAATGCTCTTGAATACGAAAAACCTTTTAATAAATGTATTAACGCTTTAAGGAGCTTTTCTAAACCTCTTATAGCAATAGTTGAAGGAACAGCGGTAGGAGGTGGCGCAACGATTCTGCTTCATTGTGATGCAGTTTTTCTAAGTTCAAATGCAAAAATTAAATATCCTTTTGCTGAACTTGGTCTGGTAACCGAGTTGGGGAGTTCTGCATTGTTACTTAATGCCTTAGGATATCTTAAGACTTTTGAATTGTTAGCAAGATCAAGTTGGTTAAGTGCAGATGAATATTATTCATTAGGATTGGCTAACTATGCAGGGAATCAATTTTTGCAAGAGTATAAAGAATTTATTGTAAATCTCTCAAAGCAGTCTGTTTCAGCAATTAAAGAAATTAAATCGATTCTTAAAAATCTCTCCAAAGATCAAATCTCTTATGCTTTAAAATTAGAGACAGAAGGGATGAAAAAGCTCTTTGGTTCGATAGATAATATCCAAGCTGCTAAAAGCTTTAAGAAATAACTATGAACCCTATTGAGAACATGTTTAATCCTGAATTAATACAGGATTTTTTACTTCATAACCCAGAGTATGCTTGGATTGCAGTTTTTGTTTTTGCATTTTTAGAATCTATGGTTATCACTGGCAGCATAGTCCCCAGCATTGTTTTATTTTCAATCTGCGTGTATTTGTTCGATCAACAAATACTAACCCTTTTTTCAATTGCACCTATTGCGATGAGCGGAGCTCACCTTGGAGACATAGGGGGTTTTTTAGTTGGAAAATTTTCGGGTAACAAAGTTTTAGCTATTCCCTTTTTTCGTAAACGAGTCTCATTAATCACAAGAGCAACTTCTGCAGCTGATAGATTTGGTCCTTTGGCCATTATTATCGGCAGATTTATGCCTGCAATCAGACCTATCATGCCATTCTTTCTAGGGCTTACTAGGTTAGAATTTAGGAAATTTTACTTCGCAGATCTCTTAGCATGTTCCGCCTGGGGGACAGCTTTAGCTTTGATGTTGGTTGGGGTCCAATCTTTAGGTTTTATAAATACAATTCTAATTGCTTTAGTTGGGGTATTGTCCTTTATCTTTATTAGTAATAAGGTAACAAACAAATGATTACAATAATTATTGCTTTCCTTGCTGTGGTTGCTGTTATATTTTTATTACATCAACTAATCCGATCTTATCCCAACAATAATGTATTAAGAGCTCTCAGAGATTTATTGACGGTCACCCTTGCTTTAGCTATTACTGTTGCAATTATTTTTATTGGCTTTAGGTTGTTAAGGTTTATTTTATGATTCGTAAAAACTCGTTACATTTGATTAAGGAAGACTGCGTAAAACGCAATTTAAATTTAACTTTGCCTAGAGAAAAAGTGATTACCTATTTACTGGATGCATCTGAATCAAGAACTGCTTATCAGATTTTAGAACACTTACAACAATCAGATCCTGGTACTAAGCCGCCCACAGTTTATCGTGCGCTTGATTTTCTATGTATGCATGGATTTACCCATCGTATTGAATCGAGTAACTCATTTATTGCTTGTGACCTAGAGGGAAAAAAACACATGGCTCAATTTTTTATCTGTCAGTCATGCAATCAAGTAACTGAATTTCATTCTCATAAATTAAGCAAGCTTTTAGAAGAGGAGGCAGCTAATTTTGAATTTTCTATTCAACAGGAAATTTTAGAAGCTAAAGGCATATGTAAGTCTTGTAGAGCATGAGTACCTTATTTGAAAAGATAATCGCTAGAGAAATACCTGCTGAAATAGTTTACGAAGACTCCATGTCTCTTGCATTTAAGGATATTAATCCTCAAGCTCCAACGCATATTTTAATAATTCCAAAAAAACCTATTGAAAAATTATCCGATGCAGAACCAGAAGATGGAACTTTGCTGGGACATCTCTTATTAGTTGCGGGTAAAATTGCTAAGAAGTTAAACTTGGACAATACTTTTAGAATAGTCATCAATAACGGCGCTGGAGCAGGTCAAAGCGTGTTTCACCTTCATTTACACCTTATGAGCGGAAGACCTCTTACCTGGCCGCCAGGATAATCATGGATATAGAAAACAGGATTGATAGACTAGAGTCAATAGATGCGATCAGGCAGTTAGTTAGCAAATATGCCTTGACTTTAGACATGCGTAATCTTGATCAGCATGTAAATCTATTTGTTCCTGATGTAAGTGTTGGTTCACATGGAACAGGAAGAAAAGCACTTAAAGTTTGGGCTAACGATACGTTTAGAAATCAATTTTCAGGTACCTCGCATCATGTCGGAAATCATATTATTGAATTTAATGACAAAGATAATGCGGTTGGCGTTGTTTATTCTAAGAATGAACACGAGACTCAACATGAATGGGTAATAATGCAAATGCTATATTGGGATACCTACACTAGAATCGAAGGCACTTGGTTTTTTAAAAAGAGATTACCTATGTATTGGTATGCAACTGATCTCAATAAACCTCCGCTTGGAAATAACAAAATGAGATGGCCTGACAGAGAACCTTATGAAGGTCACTTTCATGATCTTTTTCCTAGTTGGAAGAGATTTTGGGAGAGCAATTACAACGTAAATAATGACGTAGCAGATCCAGCTCCAATTGAGCAATTTCTTGAAATTCTGCGAGAGGGTGCTGTTCCTCCTGATATCAGAGTTAGATAAAAGAGGTTAAAATACCCAATAGAAAAACTAGGGCACCAATACCAAGAATAAATAAAGCAAGATTTTTAATTGTTTTAGAATCATCCATAACAAATATATTAAACAAAGTATGAGCGTTGATACAAGATTAATTTTTCCAATTGAAGATATACCACAAAACGGAACCTCTCTTCAAATTGCTGATGAGATAATTTGGGTGAGAATGCCATTACCCATGTCTCTCAACCATATCAATTTATGGCTTCTAGGAGAAAACCAAGATCAAACTCTAGTAGACACTGGCATGCATCTACCAGAAGTAGTAGAAAAATGGACTGCTTTGATTAACCAAGAAAATTATTCAATTAAGCGGGTATTTATAACGCATATGCATCCAGATCATGTAGGTATGGGTGGATGGTTTGTTGATAAGCACAATTGTGAATTTATGATGAGCAGAACTGACTATCTCCAATGCAGAGTGCTATCAGCTGATAAAAGTGGAAATGTTCCTCAGGTAGCTATTGAATTCTACAAACGAGCCGGTATGGAAGAAGCGGCTTTAGAAAGATATGTTACTAGGTTTGGTTTTTTCGGCTCCATCATTTATCCATTACCCAGCAGTTACCATAGAATAAAAGATGGAGATATTTTAAATTTTGGATCTCGAGAATGGAGGGTATTAGAGGGCAGTGGTCATACCATGGAACATTTATGCTTGTACTCCTTAGATGGAAAATATCTTATTAGTGGGGATCAAATACTTCCTACTATCTCATCTCATGTTGGTGTATTTCCAACCGAACCTGAGGCCAATCCTCTCGAGGATTGGATAAATTCCTGTAAAAAGCTGAAATCTCTAGTAAATGAAGATGTTTTAGTTTTACCAGCTCATGGCAGGCCTTTTCTTGGTGCTCATAAACGCTTAGACGCATTGATTAATCTTCATGAAGCAAACTTAGCATCACTCCATAATTTACTTAAAGAGCCTAAAAATGCCACCCAGACATTTTCAATACTTTTTAACAGAGAAATAGATGAGAACAATTTTTTAATGGCTTTAGGAGAATCATTGGCGCATTTAAACTGCCTAGAACAAAGAGGAGTTATTTCTAAAGAGTTGATTAATGGTGTCTATCAATATGCAGCTAAGTAAATTATCTAAGCAAGCTAAAGCATGGATTTTTTATGATGGAGGAAACTCTGCGTTTGCTACAACTGTCCTTGCTGCATTTTTCCCAATCTTTTTTAAAGAGTATTGGTCATCTGGTTTAACTGACCTTGAAGCTACATCTTATCTTGGTATAGGGCTTACTGTTTCAAATCTTATATTATTGTTCACTGCGCCATTTATTGGTGCAATTACCGATCTTTCCAAGACAACGAAAACATTTTTTATGGGCTTGACATGTCTAGCCATAGTTTTTGTTGCGACGTTATTTTTTGTTCCTGCTGGATCTTGGTTAATGGCTTTAATTTTTTTTGGCATCGCTAATTATTGTTTTGCGGCAGGAAACATTTTGTATGACAAAATGATTGTTCTTGTTTCCGATACAAGCAATCTATCTAAAATCTCATCTTATGGATTTGCTTTTGGCTATTTAGGAGGAGGCATCTTATTTCTTATCAATGCAGTCATGACCCTAAAACCTGCATGGTTTTTATTGGACAATAGCGCTCAAGCCGTTCAATGGTCTTTTTTAAGTGTTTCTGTTTGGTGGTTTATTTTTCTAATACCTATTTCATTGTCAATTGTTGACAAACACGCTGATAGATTTCACGTTGCAACCGTTAAGCAATCATTTTCTCAAGTAATCGATACCATTAAAAAAATATCTCACAACAAAGAAATTTTTATTTTTTTGTTTTCCTTCTTTTTATATATTGACGGCGTCCATACCATTATGGCGATGGCCTCAGATTTTGCTTTAAATCTAAATCTCCCAAGCAGCTCCATAATTATTGGTTTAATATTGGTTCAATTTGTTGCGTTTCCATCTACCTTAATTTGGGCATGGCTTGCAAATAAGTTCTCAGATAGAAATATCCTGTTGGTAACAATTGTGCTCTACCTTTTAATAATCGCCTATTCGGTAAATCTATCAAATGCCATCGAATTTTATATTCTTGCCTCATTGGTTGGTTCTGTGCAAGGAGGAATTCAAGCTATTTCAAGAAGCTTTTTTGCAAAAATTATCCCTCACGAAAAAAGCGGTGAGTATTTTGGATTCTTTAATATGTTTGGTAGGGCTGGGGCTTTTATGGGTCCCGCAATGGTTGCTATAGCTGTGACAGTTTATCCAGATCCGCGAGTTGGATTAATACCTATTGCGTTGCTTTTTGTATTAGGAGGATTTTTGCTGCTAAAAGTAAAAAAAGTATGAATAAATTTTTCACGCCTAGATACATACTCTTTTATTCTATTTTAGGAATTATTTCTTTATTTATCGCAAGAGCAATTCGTGCTCAACTGGATTATTCACTACCCACAGAAGTATTAATTTCAAGCTCAATAATTGTTCCTATGTACGTATTAGCCAGAAAACTTTTTAAGAATTATCTACAGAGTTAAGGACATCCTTTAATAATTTTGGTCTATCTGTAATGATTCCATCCACTCCGATATTAATCAATTTTTTCATCGTCTCAGCATCGTTGATGGTCCATACATGAACTTTCAGATTGTGTGCATGACAATAGTCAACCATAGTTTTTGTAGCTAGTTTTATCCCGTATTTATAAATAGGAATTTGTACACAATCTGAAACTATTTTTGGACGTATCAATTTCCAGGCTGCTAAGCGCATTTCTAATATTTGATTCGGACCCATTGAGGTACATATTGTTGGTATAAATTCGCGTGCAAGATTTATTCGGTTATCTGAAAAACTAGCTATGCATACTCTATCTTGAGCATTATGTTTCTTCAAAATCTCGAGCGCCGGCTCAGCTACCAGATCGGTCTTAAGATCGATATTAAAGTTTGTGTTAGGAAAAGTTTTTAATGTTTCTTCAAGTAAGGGTATGGGTTGCTTGCCAAAAATTTTTATACTCTCAATTTCATGGGAATTAAGGTCACTAAAATTTTTATCAATTCCAGCAACTCTTTTAAGACTGTCATCATGAAAAATATAGACTTTACCGTCTTTAGAGAGTTGGACATCAGTTTCAATATAATGAGAACCAAGATCCAAAGCATACTGAAAAGCCTCTAGAGTATTTTCATATGATTCAAGGCTTCCTCCTCTATGAGCAAAAATTGAACAACCGGGTTGATTTAGATAGTTTTTCATTGATACTTATTTTACTTTAAGCCTTTAATGTAAAATAGAATTTTATGAATCAAATGCAATTATTAAATCAAAGCTTTGACTTAATGCTCATAGGCATGACTACAGTTTTTACTTTTTTAATCTTATTAGTGCTGCTTATGATGATAATAACCAAGTTTGCTGCTGATTCAGAAAACAAAAGTTTAATTAAGGATAAGACGGAATCTAGCTTGAATGAATTAAATCAAACACATAAGAAGATAATCAAGCAACTTTTTGAGTATATAAGATGACCCAAAAGATTATTGGTATTACTGAAGTCGTTTTGCGCGATGGACATCAATCATTGTTAGCAACAAGATTTAGGTACCACGACATGGAAGCTATTTTGAAGACCATGGATGAAGTAGGGTATTGGTCAGTTGAGTCTTGGGGTGGCGCAATTTTTGATTCCTGCATTAGATATTTAGGGGAAGATCCTTGGGAGCGGATTAGGAAGATTAAATCTATGATGCCCAATACACCTCAACAAATGCTTTTGCGAGGACAAAATCTGCTTGGTTATAAACACTATGCTGATGATGTTGTTGACTTGTTTGTTGAAAGATCTGTGAAAAATGGTGTCGATGTCTTCAGAGTATTTGATGCTCTTAATGATGTAAGAAATATGGATCGAGCACTTAGATCAGTAAAAAAATTAGGTGCGCATGCACAAGGCACGATATCTTATACAACCAGTCCTGTGCATACTATCGACACATGGGTTGAATTATCGCTTCAATTGCAAGATCTTGGCTCCGATTCTCTTGCCATTAAAGATATGGCAGGACTATTAAAACCCTATGTAGCGTTTGAGCTTGTCAGTAAACTTAAAGAGGTATTAGAAATACCCATTCATATGCAATGCCATGCAACAACTGGCATGTCCACTGCAACAGGCATTAAGGCTATTGAAGCAGGGTTAGATAATATTGATACATCTATATCAAGCATGAGTATGACTTATGGTCATTCGCCAACTGAAGCCATAGTTGCGATTCTTGATGGCACCAACCGATCCACTAATTTAAATCTGGATAAATTGGAGCCCATTGCTGAACATTTCAAATTTATTAGAAAGAAATATAAAAAGTTTGAAGGTTCCTTAAGAGGAATTGATTCAAGGATTCTAGTGTCTCAAGTACCTGGAGGGATGTTGACGAACTTAGAAAATCAACTACGTGATCAAAATGCCTCAGATAGGTTCGATGAAGTTTTGTTGGAAATACCCAAAGTAAGAGAAGATTTAGGATTTATCCCATTAGTTACTCCTACCTCTCAAATTGTTGGAACTCAATCTGTTATTAACGTTTTGTCGGGCGAGCGTTACAAAAATATAACAAAAGAAACAAGATCATTATTGCTTGGAGAATATGGTAGAACTCCAATTCCTGTAAATCATGAATTACAAAAAAGAGTATCCTCAGAAGCCAAGATTATAGATTGCAGACCTGCTGATTTAATTCAAAATGAATTAAACGAAATCAAAAATAAGTTAATTAATGCGATTAAGCAAGATGCCTTAGATATTGAACCTACCGAAGATAACATCTTAATCTATGCCATGTTTCCAGAAATTGGCTTGCAATTCTTTAAAAATATTAAAAATCCAGATTTTTTCGAAGAGGAACCACTGACGTTCAACGAAAAGGGAAATAATGGATATTCCGTTAAGGTAAACGATGTTGAATACACTATTTCAATCAACTCTCTAGGAGAAATTGAATTTGCAGATGCTATTTCAAAATCTGAGCCCTCTGCACATGCGCAAGCTACATCATCAAAGAATGTTCAAGCAGTAAATGCTCAATTGGGAGGGAATATTTTCACAGTTTTATGTAAAGCGGGCGATTCAATACATATTGATCAAACGGTTTTAATTTTAGAGGCTATGAAAATGGAAACAGAAGTAAAATCACCATTTTCGGGAACTTTAGCATCTATAAATGTTAAAGAGGGGGATTCGGTTACCCCTGGACAATTGTTGTTCACCATTGGTCAATAATGGACATAAGTAATTTTATTCAATCCTTAGGAATTTTTTACATAAACACCAATCAAATTATTATGATTGGAGTTGGATTACTAATTTTATACCTAGCAATCAAAAAGAAATTTGAACCCCTGTTATTGTTACCTATTGGTTTTGGGGCAGTGTTATCAAACATACCAGAAATTGGTCTTGCTTTATCTCCCATAGAACAATTACTTAATGAAGCAAAATTTCATGCGTTTCCGGCATTAGATGCTTTTCTTGTTAGTCATAACCTTGCCCTCCCAATAAAAGAAGCAAATCTAACTTCGAACCAATTAGAGCAGCTTACTCTCATTGCTTCTTCTTACAATTTTAGTGGAGGCATGTTGTTTAAATTTTACTCTGTTGCAATAGGCAGCGGCATTGCGCCCTTATTAATATTCATGGGTGTAGGTGCAATGACTGATTTTGGTCCATTGCTGGCAAATCCCAAAACTCTCCTTTTAGGTGCGGCAGCGCAATTTGGAATCTTTGCTACAGTCCTTGGAGCCATTTTTCTGAACCAGTTTGAAATTTTTTCTTTTTCTTTGAAACAAGCTGCAGCTGTTGGAATTATAGGTGGCGCAGATGGACCAACCGCTATTTATGTTTCATCTATGCTTGCTCCAGAGTTGCTAGGTGCTATAGCTGTTTCAGCCTATTCATATATGGCTTTAGTGCCTTTGATACAGCCACCCATAATGAAGGCTTTGACAACTAAGGCTGAACGAGCATTGCCCATGTCTCAACTTAGAAATGTGAGTCAGAGAGAAAAGATCATTTTTCCTATAGTTTTGTTATTAAGTGTAGGTATTTTATTACCCAGCGCTGCACCCTTGATTGGTATGTTTTGTTTTGGGAATTTATTAAGGGAATCTAAAGTAGTTGATCGACTTAGCGATGTTTCTCAAAATTCCCTCATTAATATTGTGACCATTTTTCTTGGGCTTTCTGTTGGTTCCAAATTGGTTGCCGATAAGTTTTTAACCTTTGAAACAATTGGTATTCTTGTTTTGGGAATAATTGCTTTTGGAATCGGAACCGCAGCTGGTGTTTTAATGGCTAAGCTTATGAATTATTTCTCAAAAGATAATATCAATCCACTTATCGGCGCTGCAGGCGTCTCTGCAGTTCCAATGGCAGCTAGAGTTGTAAATAAAATTGGTCTAGAAAGTAACTCTCAGAATTATCTTTTAATGCATGCCATGGGTCCGAATGTAGCGGGGGTAATTGGATCCGCTGTTGCTGCTGGAGTAATGATTAAGTTGCTTGGGTAACTCATGGATAAATTTAAATCAATCAGGCCTTTTGGCGATCATGAGATCAAAGCAGTTCTAGACTCACTCAGTAACAATGAGACGATCTTTAAACTTTTTATAAAAACTTCAAATTTAGAATTCCTGCAAAATTTTCCATTTGTGAAAAGTTTGTTAAAAAGAAAAATCTTAAAATTAAAAGATTCAATTAATAATGTAGATGACCTTCAACAGTATTTTAAAAAACTAGTTCAAGGAGTTATCGATAATACTATCAATCAATTTAGTTATTCTGGCCTTGAGCACCTAGATCCTAACAGTAATTATTTATTTATCTCTAATCATAGAGATATCACGCTAGATCCAGCTTTATTAAATTTTGTTATTAATAATCATGGCCATAAAACATCAAATATAGCTGTCGGTAATAATTTGATGTCGCACGCTTGGGCTGCAAATTTAATGAGGTTAAACAAAAGTTTTATTATTCAAAGAGATGGATCCTCTAAAAAAGATGTTTATGAAGGTCTTAATTTAGCTTCAGAATTTATCAATGTCTGTCTTGAAAATAATGAATCAGTTTGGATCGCTCAACGACAAGGAAGAGCTAAAGATGGGATTGATACCACAGATCCTGCAATTTTAAAAATGATACAGCTAGCAAGGCGGAAGTCTAGCAGTACTGCTGCATACTTTAACAAGCTTAAGGTTGTCCCGGTCTCAATAGCATACGAATATGATCCAAATGATATTCTTAAAGCTAAAGAGTTAGCTATATTGGAGGAACAGGGAAGATACGATAAGCATCCCAACGAAGATTTAGATTCAATCGTTCTGGGGATAAATCAACCTAAAGGAGATGTGCATATCTCTATTCAAGCACCTATGATCTTCAACGAAGGAGAAGAGCATAAAGTGATCGCTGAAAAAATAACTTCATCAATTGTAAGTAATTACAAAATTCAACCATCGAATATAGCAGCTTATTCGATATTAAATAAAGATACACCTGAGCATTGCTTTCAGGCTGCTCAAATAACTAAGTCTCGAGAATATTTTCAAAAAAGAATGGCAGGGTTAGCGCCTAGAGTTCAAAACAATTTATTACTTCAGTACGCCAACCCAATCATGCAGGTTCAATCTCTAATTAATTAGAAATATAAGGTGTCTCATTGTGCTCTGTTTGATCTAACCCATTGTATTCATCTTCAGGGCTTACTCTAAGTCCTACAACTTTGCCAGTAATCTTTAATGCTAACCAGGTGAAAACTGCAGTCCATGAAACAATTACCAAGACTCCGATCAATTGAGCTTTAAGTTGGTTGAATAAACTATTATCAAAACCAGTTGCACCATTTCCAAATAATCCAGTAGGATCGCCCAGAGGAGCTAATAAAATGATCCCTAGAATTCCTCCAATTCCATGGACAGGAAAGACATCAAGAGAATCATCAATTCTAAGACTACCTTTGATGAACTGGGTTGCATAAAAGCAAACAATTCCAGCAAATAATCCTATGACGAGTGCTCCTTGTGGACCAACAGTACCAGAGGCGGGTGTTATCGTTGCCAGTCCTGCAACCATCCCAGTGGCAATTCCAATGACTGTTGGTTTTCCTGATTTTATCCATTCAATAACCATCCAGGTTAAGGCTCCCACAGCCGCAGAAATATGAGTAACGAGTATTGCCATGGCTGCATCAGAATTGGCTGCAAGAGCACTTCCTCCGTTAAAGCCAAACCATCCAACCCACAACATGGCTGCGCCCATAACTACCATAGGTCTATTGTGTGGCATTAATGATGCTGAAGGGAAACCTGCTCTCTTACCAAGCATCAAGGCTCCAACAAGGGCCGCTACTCCACATGTTGCGTGAACTACTAGCCCTCCTGCAAAATCAATAACTCCAATTTGACTGAGATAACCGCCTCCCCAAACCATATGGCATGCTGGTATGTAAACGAACGTAATCCAAAGGAGTGTAAATAGCATCATAGAGATAAATTTCATTCTTTCAGCGAATGCTCCAACAATAAGTGCTGGCGTAATAATGGCAAAGGTCATTTGAAAGATAATCCATAAACTTTCTGGAATACTTCCTGACAAGCTCTCTCTAGTTAGGTTATTAAGAAACGCTGCTTCAAAATTTCCAATAAATAATCCATCTCCAAAAAAAGCCAAACTGTAGCCATAAAGAATCCAAATAAGAGAAACCAAACAACAGATAGCAAAGCATTGAATAAGGATGGATAAGACATTTTGGGACCTAACCAATCCTCCATAAAAAAGCGCTAAACCCGGAATGGTCATAAAAAGAACTAATGCCGATGATGTCAAAATCCAGGCAGTATCTGAGCCGTTAAGTTCACTTGCAAATAACTGAGCAGGAAGAACAAAAAAGAGAGGTAAAAGTAATTTAAATTTTTTCATAATAATATTCCTTTAAATAGCTGCTTCACCGGTTTCACCAGTTCTTATTCTTATAACTTCTTCAATATTAGATATAAATATTTTTCCATCTCCGATTTGACCTGTAAAAGCTGCCTCAGTTATAGCTTGGACTATTTGATTTATTTGTGAAGAAGTAACTAGAATTTCTAACTTTATTTTAGGTAATGTATCTATAGTGTATTCTGCGCCTCTATATAGTTCTGTGTGTCCTTTTTGTCGTCCAAAACCTTTAATTTCAGTAATTGTTAATCCGTTAACTCCTAAGTTTAAAATCGCTTCTTTTACCTCTTGTAACTTAAAAGGTTTAATAATCGCTGTTATTAGTTTCATAGGTGGTCCTTGTTATAGTGTAGCGCTGATACTTAAGAATAAACCATCATCGTCTTGGTTATATTCTTTGTCTGAAAATTTATAAAACCCTATAGAGCATGTAAATGAACCGCAAAGTAGGTCATAACTTGCAGTAGAGTTATTTCCAAAATTATCATATTTACCATAAGCAACTCTAAAGTTACCGCGGTTATAAGAATACTCTACATAATTTGGTGCAAAGTCTTTTCCTTTAGCGTAGGTAACTCCAAATTCTAAAATATTCAGGCCGAGATATGTTTCTTCAAACTCAAGATTGGGATTTGAATCTGGGTATTCATAGATAATATATCCCAAATCAACACCAATTGGACCTTGAGTGAAGGAGTAACCCATATAGCGATCAAGCTCCTGACCGTTTCCATTATTAAAATTTACATTTGAACCCCACATGCCAAGGTAAAACCCAGACTCAGATTTAAAATCAAATCCCCCCTGTAAAGCTGAGCCATCAGTTTGAGTCATCCCTCTCCAAATGTAATCAGAAGCAAAACTAACATTTGCCGATAATCCAGCTTGAATGCTAGTGCTGAAAAGTATTAATCCTAAAAATATATGTTTCATAAATGAATCCTCCATTTATTTATAAGCAATATCTGTGCCAACTGATCAAGCTTTACTAGTTTTGAGCAGTCGTTATAATTTCAGCCACGAGAAGAAGGAGAGCATATATGGATTTAAAAAATAAAATAGTTGCAATTACTGGTGGTGCTTCAGGTCTAGGAGAGGCTACGTTAAGAAACTTTGTTTCCAATGGTGCCAAAGTAGCAATACTGGATCTCAATGCTGAAAACGCCAATAAGTTAGTTAATGAATTAGGTTCAGAGAATGTGTTATTTATTAATACCAATATTATGGAAGAGCAACCAGTTGTGAATGCTATTAATCAAATTGAAGAGACTTATGGAGCGTTGCATGTGTGTGTAAATTGTGCAGGTACTGGTTACGGTGCACGCATAATAGGAAAAGATGGTCCTCATCCTCTCGATCACTTTAAATTTATTATTGATCTAAATTTAGTTGGAACATTTAACGTCATGAGATTGGCTGCAGTTTTGATGGATAAAAACTCAGGTGATGAAAACGGAGAAAAGGGAGTAATTATCAATACGGCATCAGTAGCCGGTTATGAAGGTCAGATTGGTCAATCAGCATATAGCGCATCTAAGGCTGGAGTTATCGGTTTAACATTGACTGCTGCAAGAGATCTTGCTCGACATGGTATAAGAGTAAATACTATTGCACCCGGTATTTTTGATACGCCTTTGATGAAATTAGCATCCGATAAAGTAAGAGAGCCGCTATTAGAATCTACCCAATTTCCGCATAGGTTCGGTGATCCTGCAGAGTATGGAAAGCTTGCCCAACACATAGTTGAAAACCCTTATCTTAATGGTGAGACTATTCGTTTAGATTCAGGCATGAGGATGTCCCCTAGATAGCACCCCTAATGACTGAATATAAGGCTTTCTTGGTATCGGAAGATGCAACAGGATCTTTTATTAGACAAATAAAAGAGCTACCCATTCCCCCTGTTCAAGAAGGTAAAACGACTATTAAAGTTGTTTTTTCATCTTTAAACTTCAAAGATGCTCTATCCGCAAATGGAAATAAAGGAGTAACCAGAACTTATCCCTTTGTGCCAGGCATAGATGCTTCTGGCTACGTATTGAATTCAGATAGTCCTTTTTTTAAAGATGGAGATCAGGTCATTGTTACTGGTTATGATTTGGGTATGAATACTTTTGGCGGTTTTGGAGAAATCATTCAGGTACCCAATGAGTGGGTGGTTCCCTTGCCATCACAGCTTTCTTTAGAAGAGTCTATGCGTCTCGGGACTGCTGGTTTAACAGCAGCGGCATCGGTTTATGAATTAAAAGATAAAATTGGATCTTTGCCTATTTTGGTTACGGGAGCCTCTGGTGGAGTAGGATCAATTGCATTGAAGTTATTGCAACATCTTAAATTTACAGTAAGCGTTGTTACAGGAAAGCCAGACTCGATTTTATTTAAAGATTTACCTAGAAACAATGTTATAGAAAGACATGCATTTGAGGCTTTAGATGTTAAGCCACTCTCTGGAGCAAAATTTTCTGGAGCAATAGATACCGTTGGTGGTGAAATTTTAAATAAAATTTTTCCTTTAGTTGATAGAAAAGGAATCATCACAATTTGCGGTATGGTTTCCGGACCAAGCATCCAAACAACCGTCTTTCCCTTTATATTAAGAGGAGTAAGGTTAATCGGGATTGATTCAGCTGAAAGTCCCATTTCCTTTAAGAAAGAACTGTGGGATTATTTAGCCACAGATTGGAAAATTGATTTAAAGATGCAAACAAAAGTTATAAACCTTGATGCATTGGATAGCGAAATCAATAAAATATATCAAGGTCTTCAAGAGGGAAGAGTGGTTCTAAAGCACGGAGATTAAAATGAGCGATAAATTTGATCAATATTACGATAACAAAGAAGCTAATCAGGATAGTAAGTCTGATGCTTACGTTGCCTTGATTATCATTCTAGCAGGAGTGATAGCTGGATTAATTTGGGTGGCTTCCCAATAGCACCTTCTATTTGCTTAGAAATTTTTCTGCATCTAAGGCAGCCATGCATCCAAAACCTGCTGAAGTAATTGCTTGGCGATACACTTGATCTGAGACATCACCAGCAGCAAACACACCTTCAATGCTTGTTGCAGTTGCCATCCCAGATAAACCTGAGTTAATAACAATATAATCGTTATCCATTTTTAATGCTTTCTTAAAGATGCTGGTGTTGGGTTGATGACCAATTGCAATAAAGACACCGTGAACAGGTATATCAATCAGATTTCCATTATTTAAAATTCTTGCACCAGTCACTCCGGTCGAATCTCCAAGAACTTCCTCTAATTCACTATTCCAATAAATGCTTATCTTGCCATTTTTTTCTTGCTCAAATATTCTGTTTTGAAGAATCTTTTCTGCTCTTAGCTTGTCTCGTCTGTGAACTAAATGAACTTTGGAACAAATTCTAGATAGATAAAGGGCTTCTTCCACAGCTGTGTTGCCGCCACCGACAACCACAACTTCTTGATCTCTATAAAAAAATCCATCACAAGTTGCACATGCTGAGACTCCTCTGCCAAGGAATTTTTTTTCGCTTTCTATTCCGAGATATTTCGCACTTGCACCTGTTGCAATAATAAGTGCATCGCATGTCCAGTGATTGGATCCTTTGAGTGAAAATGGTCGAGAAGATAGATCAGCTTCTTTAATGTGATCGTGTTGAATATTGACTCCAAACTTTTCTGCATGTTTCTTCATCCGCTCCATGAGCTCAGGTCCTTGAAGGTCATGAAAATCTCCAGGCCAATTTTCTACTTCCGTAGTGGTAGTTAATTGACCTCCAACTTCTATACCTGTTATCAACAAAGGGTCTAAACCTGCTCTGGCTGCATAGATAGAAGCAGCATAACCTGCGGGTCCAGATCCTAAAATAATTAGTTTTGCGTGATTGCCACTCATTGTGAAATTATAGAGCAGTATTAAAGAAAAACAGCACGAAAGCTAATATAATTAAAATAAAAATATCCATGCAGAGCTTAGTAAGAAATATTATTTCCATAATCGGGTTAGCACTTGTCTTATATCTTTTTATTTCTTTAATTTCTTTTAATCCTGCAGACCCTAGTTTGCTTTCTTTTTCCTCATCTGTTACTTCTGCTTCAAATCTCGGGGGCCCTCTGGGAGCAACTATCTCTATAATTTTGTTAACTGCCTTTGGATTAGCTTCTTATGTTCTTCTTTTATTAGCTACTACTGAATCCATTAGAGCATTGTTTTTTGAAAAAGCTTTCAACCGGCATTTATGGATAAGAGTCTCTTCTAATTTTATTTTGATTATTTGCTCTTGCCTGCTTTTACAAATCTATATGAACATTGATGTAGTAAATGGTGTTGCACCAGGAGGATTAATCGGTGAGCAGGGTTTTAAATATCTTTCTTCTATCATTGGCACAGTTGGCACCCTAATATTTATCATAATTTTTTTTCTTAGCTGCCTATCGTTAAGTTTTTCTTTTTCATGGATGCGCGTTGCTGATGAAACTGGAAAAATCACTCTGAAAATTCTCCTATTCATCAGAGAAGCTTTTATTTTACTTTTTAAGTCTTTTAATCATTTAATTGAATTAATTTATAAGGTTGTAAGTACTATAGAACTCCCTTCAAAAAGATTACCCAATGCTAATGAACAAGTTCATGAAGATGAATCTAAGAGAGTTATTGAGCTGGTAGTAAAGAAAGAAATTAATTCTAAACCTGAACCCAAAGTTGTTAGTAAAACTGTTTCTGAAGAAAATGAAATAGTTCAAATAGAAAAAGATGAAACTAAAGATTCAAAGGATTTCAAAAAGGCCAGCTCCACAGTATACAAAGCTGAAACTAATGATAACTCTTTACCTGGAGCAGAGCTGCTAGATAGGGCGCTGGATGATGGATCCTCTTTAACTCAAAACGAATTAAATCAAATAGCAGACCTGCTTGAAAAAAAGCTTCAGGAATTTAATGTTGAAGCAAAGGTTGTTTCGGTGCTACCTGGACCAGTTATAACTAGATTTGAGATTCAGCCAGCCCCCGGCACTAAAGCAAGCCGTGTCACCAATATTTCACAGGACATCGCTCGATCGCTTGCTGTAAGCAGCGTTAGAGTTGTAGAAGTTATTGAGGGTAAATCTGTAATCGGGATTGAAATTCCAAACACTAATAGAAAGATGGTTAGGCTTTCCGAAATTATAGCCTCTGGTGAATTTACTAATGCAGCATCTCCCTTATCTCTTGCGCTGGGCCATGATATTTCAGGGAAACCAGTAGTTGTTGACTTAGCTAAAATGCCTCATCTTTTAGTAGCAGGCACTACTGGATCTGGAAAATCCGTTGGAATAAATGCCATGCTTTTGAGTCTTCTCTTTAAGTCTGATCCCACAGATGTTCGAATGATTTTAATAGATCCAAAAATGCTTGAACTTTCTGTGTACGATGGTATTCCTCATCTATTGACGCCAGTTATCACTGATATGACCGACGCTTCTAATGGTTTGCGTTGGTGTGTTGCTGAAATGGACAGGCGTTATAAGTTAATGTCTGAAATGGGGGTAAGGAACCTGGCTGGCTTTAATAAAAAAATTAAAGAAGCCAAAGCTATCGGTAAACCTCTCTATGATCCCTTTGTCGAGGATGATGAAGAAATAGAATTAGAGGCGCTTCCTTCAATAGTTGTGGTAGTTGATGAATTTGCTGACATGATGATGTTGGTTGGAAAAAAAGTTGAACACCTGATTGCGAGGATTGCGCAAAAGGCAAGGGCGGCTGGAATACATCTTATTTTAGCTACCCAAAGACCATCGGTTGATGTAATTACGGGATTGATTAAAGCTAATATTCCCACCAGGATTGGTTTTCAAGTTTCTTCGAAAATTGATTCAAGAACGATTTTAGATCAAGGCGGAGCAGAGCAACTACTGGGTTCGGGAGATATGCTTTATTTACCTGCAGGCCAAGGGATTCCAGTTAGAGTTCATGGTGCTTTTGTTGGTGACGATGAAGTTCATCGCGTAGTTAATGATTGGAAAGATCGATCAGAACCTGATTATCTTGATGAGATTACATCAGAGCTTCAAGAAACTGGACCAATACCTGGCTGGTCATCATTGGATACTTCTAGCTCTGAGGATAGTGATGAACTTTATGACGAAGCTGTAAATTTTGTTCTTGAATCTAGAAGAGCTTCAATTTCAGCGGTACAAAGAAAATTACGCATTGGTTACAATAGAGCAGCGAGATTAATTGAATCCATGGAAGAGGCGGGCCTCGTATCTGAAATGAATACTAATGGCTCTAGGGAAGTTTTAGTTCCTAAACGATGAGCAAGCTTTGTATCCACCTTTGTTTAATTCTTCTAACCAACTCTGCTTTAGCAGATACCCAATTACTCAACACAATTAGAACTGCTTTTAAGCATGCTTATGTTTTTGAAGAGGGTGCCTTTGATGATACTGCTGAAAGGGTTTCTTACTCAAAAGGTGAATTCTTTTTCAAAGATGATCTTTATAAAATAATAATCCATGAGCCATTAGCTGAGGAATATATTTTAGAGGACTCGGGTTTGACTGTTATAGACAATGAGTTTGATCAAACAGAGTTTATACCAATCAGTGAAATTCAAAATCCTTTCATCGCGCTTCTATTGCTAGATGAGCCCAATTTACTTGAAGCAATAACTACTCAAACGGCAAATGTTTTTAAAATAAGTCATAGAGACTTCCCTCAACCTCTAGAAATAATCCTTACAAACAATAGAATTGAACTGATTAAATATATTGATCAATTAAACGTTACACACATCATTAACTTTTCATCTGCCTAATGAACTTAATCTTTATCTTTATTGGAGGAGGGGTTGGTGCGCTAGCAAGGTATGCATTGATAAACAGCATATCCTTTAGCCAAAATACAAACATTTACCTTGTAAACTTTGTTGGATGCCTGTTAATGGGAGCGATATTTGCTTACTTTTCCAATAAAGGTCAAATGTATACTTTCTTTAGTATCGGAGTGCTTGGTTCCTTTACTACTATGTCAGCTTTTACAAATAATACTTTAGAGCTTCTTTTGCAAAGCAAATATCTGAATGCCTTAGCCTATGGTATAACAATGGTAGTAATTTGTTTAATCGCCAATATAATTGGCTACATCTTTATAAAAAAACTTTTCTGATGATTGATTCTGCTTATATTAGGGAAAATTCTGATCTTGTTCTCGAGAATCTTAAGTCTAGAGGCTATAAATTAGATATCAAAGGGTTTCTAGCTCTTGATGAAAATAAAAGATCCCTGCAACAATCCTTAGAAGTTTTGCAAGCTAAAAGAAATAAACTCTCTAAAGATTATGGAGAACTAAAGAAAACTGGTAAATCTACACAAGCATTAGATATCGAAATTAATCAGATTAAGACTTCAATCATTGATAAAGAATTGAAATATAAAGATGCTGAAGTTAAATTAAATTTATTTCTCAGTGATATACCAAATTTGGTAGCTGAAACTACACCAATTGGAAAAGATGCAAATGCTAACCTTGTAATAAGAAGATCCTCTGAGCCTAAAATTAAGCATTCTCCCGATCATTTAGAAATCACATCTAAGATATCAACCGATATAGCAGCTAAACTTGCAGGATCAAGATTCGCTGTTCTAGAAAATGAATTTGCTGCTTTGCAAAGAGCTTTAATTCAATTGATGTTAACTGAAGCTACCAAGAAGGGCTATAA
The DNA here is from genome assembly GCA_038108875.1 of Gammaproteobacteria bacterium. GTDB lineage: Bacteria > Pseudomonadota > Gammaproteobacteria > Magnimaribacterales > D2472 > VMDH01. Next base: position 43,102 of record JAYNII010000004.1, read on the forward strand.
AGAAATGTATGTACCCTTTATTGCAAATAGAGATTCTTTGTTTGGAACTGGTCAGTTACCAAAATTTGAAGAGGATTTATTTAAAATATCAGAAGATTATTACCTAATACCCACTGCAGAAGTGCCTCTTACTAATTTACATAGAGACGAGATTATTGATTTATCAAAGGGTCCATTAAAATATACCGCTCATACTCCTTGTTTTAGATCTGAGGCTGGAAGTTATGGTAAAGATACTAGGGGATTAATTCGCCAACACCAATTTGAAAAAGTTGAAATTGTGCAAATAATAGATCCTGCTGATTCTTTTGCTGCACTTGAGGAAATGACTTCGCATGCTGAAAGCATATTAAAAATCTTGGATTTACCTTATCAGATCATTGAATTATGTTCTGGAGATTTGGGTTTTTCAGCTGCAAAAACATATGATTTAGAAGTTTGGTTACCAAGCCAGGGAAAATTTAGAGAAATATCCTCGTGTTCAAATTGCCTAGACTTTCAGGCAAGAAGGGCAAAAATAAGATATAAGCAAGACGGAAAAATAAATTTTGTACACACTCTAAATGGCTCTGCATTAGCTGCCGGTAGGGCTTTGATAGCAGTTGTTGAAAATAATTTTCAACAAAGTGGAAAAATCAATATCCCAGAGGCGCTTAGAGACCTTATGAAACGAGATTTTATTGAAACCTAACTTACTGATTTAGGGATTTAATTTGGTAGCTTGTTGAAACCTAAAATAATTCACAGAATTGTAACTTTTAAGTTCCACCAAAAACATATAGAATCTAAATAGAAATTAACTTAGAGGGATTTTCTATGTATTCATTAAAAAGACTTTTATTTACCTGTCTTCTAGTCACTTTCCCTGTTTTCGCTGACGTTGATACTACTTCTGCTATGAGAGGTACTGTGAATGTTGGTGGTGCTCAGGTTACGGTTACTTATGAACCTACTGGGACAACCAAGACAGCTACAGCCAGTGCAAACGGTAACTTTTCACTTTCTTTCTTGCCAGTAGGGGGACCTTACACGGTTAAGATTAGTGCTCCAGGCTATGGGACAGAAACTGTGGATAATGTTTACCTTGTACTAAACGAAACCACAAACGTATCTGCTAACCTGGTTTCCTCTTCTTCAGTTGAAGAAGTTGTTGTTACAGCAGCTAGAGGCGAAGCTAACATTAGAATAGGTACTGGTACAACTTTGGATCGCAACGCTATGGATGGAGTTCCAACGATCAGCAGATCGGTTGCAGATTTTGCAAAATTAGATCCTAGGGTTTCCATCAATACTGGCTCTGCTAGAGACTCTGAAATTTCTGTGATGGGTGCTAACTCAAGATTCAATGATTTTTCAATTGATGGTATTAGCTTTAATGATCCTTTCGGTTTAAATAACAATGGTTTTGGAACTATGAGAAACCCAATCTCTATGGACTTTGTTGACCAAATTTCAATTGATGTTACACCCTTTGATGTTTCTAGAGGTAACACAACCGGAGGTTCTATAGCAACAGTAACCAAGTCTGGATCGAACGATTTTCACGGTTCTTATTACACAACTAAAAGAGACCAAGACAATCTTGGTAAATTTAATGATCAAAAATTTTCAACTTTTAGCGAAGAGATTACCTCCTGGACAATTTCTGGTCCAATTATTAAAGACAAACTCTTTCTATTCTTTGGGTACGAAGAATTTACAGGCACCTCTCCAGTTTTATACGGTACTAAAGACAGCGGGGCGCCAAACCCAGCTGATACAGTAACGACAGCTATTGCAAATGAAATTGCTAATATTGCTAAAAATGTTTACGGATACGATCCAGGCCAAATCAATGGTGTTTCTTTCCCAGAAACCCAAGAACAGTACACAGCAAGGATTGATTGGTATATTAACGATAATCATAGAGCGGTAGTTAATATCTCACGTTCTGAAGATGTTCAACCACAAAAATACAATTATGGTTCAACAGTATTTAGTAATAATTACTACATTAAACCACCAGAAATTGATAGAGAATCTTTTACACTCTACAGTGATTGGAACGACCGTTTAAGAACCAAAATTAAATACACAACTTACGATATGTTTGAAGATGATCGTTCAGTTGGTGATCCATTCTTCCCAGAGGCAAAAATCATAGTCGGCGAAGACGATGTATTCCTTGGTGGAGATAGATATCGCGGTGCTAACAGAATCGAAGCAAACTCTGAATATTGGACATTCAAAGCTGATTATGATTTAGGCGAACATCTCTTAACAGCCGGCTATGAAACTGAAGATTCTGATATTTATAACCTATTTATAGCTCGCTACAATGGAGAAGTAACTTTCAACTCAATTGCAGACTTTGCCGCAGGTAAATGGAGTTACTTAAGATTTAATACTCCTATTACTGGAGTTGAAGACGTAGATCTTGCTGCTGCAGATTTCAAAGTAGAAAAAGAAACCTTCTTCCTCCAAGACAAGTGGTACGTTAACGACGACCTAACCGTAGTCCTTGGAGTTAGATACGATCACGTATCTACCCCTACAGAAGCAAGACTAAATCCTAACTTCTTAGCTAGAAACGGTGTTCCTAATAATGCTAAATTTGATTATGACAAGGTTCAACCAAGGGCTTCATTCACAATGAATGTTACCGATAGAGTTGCTGGATTGTTTGACAATATTGGAGTCGGCGTTATTGATGCAACCCTTAGAGGTGGATATGGACTCTTCCTTGGAAGAATCCCTAATGTTTGGTTTGGAAACCAATACTCTAGATCTGGTGGCGCTACCGATTATAGAACTTATTCAAGTTATAACAGTACCGTAGGTAATATGCCTGCAGCATCTGTTGCTGATCCTAGATTCTGGTGGGTTGGACCAACATCAAATTATGTTCTAAGAGGAGCATACTTTGGCGATGCTCAAGGTACCGATCCTAATTATGAGGGTCCATCATCCTGGAGATCTAACTTAGCTTTAGACTATGTCACTGAAAACGGCTATGAAATTACTATTGAGTGGAACAAAGATGATGTAGAGAAAGGAATTTTCTACAAAGATCTTGGTCTCAATCCTACAGGTACTACACGAGCAGACGGAAGACCTGTTTATGGTTCCTCACCAGGTGATTTTTGGTTAACCAACACAGATCTTGGTGGAGCAGAAGCTTTTACTTACTCTGTAACTAAATCTTGGGGTGATCTCAAGGCTATGTTTGCGTACAGTACTGTTGACGCTACAGATGTTTACCCATTAACTTCTGCACAAGCAGAATCATCTTACGGCTATACCCAAAGATGGGATGGAGAAAATCTTAAAGATAGACCATCTAATTACATGATAGACGACAAGTTTATCTTTGCTCTTGATTACACTACACAAATATTTGGTAATAACGACACTAGATTCTCATTGATCTATGTTGCTAAATCTGGAGAAAGATACAGTGTAACTTTTGACGAAGTTGGTTATAACTCAGTTGGTGGAAGTAACAGATTCTATTCTGATTACTCGCTTGCTTACATTCCAACTGGAGCGTCTGATCCTAATGTGGTCTTTGCTTCACCGGCTGTAGCCCAAGCAGTAATGGATCACATCAACAGAACTGGGTTAGCTAATTACAAAGGTACCTACGCACCTAGAAATGCTTTCCAAGGACCAGATTACAGAAGATTAGATTTAAGAATTACTCAAGATTTTGGTCTATGGAGAGATCATAAGCTCACCGTTTACCTAGATGTGCTTAATCTTTTAAATCTATTAGACAACGATAAAGGAGTTGTTCGTGAATACTCCTTCAATAATTCTGCTCAAATTGTTTTGGGTGGATCTAGAGGATATGACTCAGAAGGCAGATACCTTATTGCTGGAGTGGATCCTGATGATAGCTTGAATGTTATTAACTACAATGGTCAATCTGTATGGCAGATGAACCTTGGATTTAAGTATTCATTCTAAGCTAATTTAAACTTTCAAAAAGGGCGGGTTTTTCCGCCCTTTTTTTTGTAGAATAGGTGTGGTGAATAGTTATGAAATACCTCAAATATCCTTTGAGTTAATAAAACAAAAAAATCTTTTTGCTATTGAACAATTGACTCATGCCTTGCAGAATCATGGCTTTGTTACTTTTACCGATCATGGTATAAAGGATTCTCTTTTGGAGGATGCTTACTCTGTCAGTAAAGAATTTTTTTCTCTTCCAAAAGATATTAAACAAAACTACTCGAGGCCTGACACTGGTGGCGCTCGAGGCTATACCCAGTTTGGAAAAGAAACTGCAGTCGGTGAATCAGTAGCAGATTTAAAAGAATTTTGGCATCACGGCCCTGAAATAGATGAGTCATATGATCCTCGTATTAGAGAGAATTTACCTATTAAGGAGCTCACGAAATTTAATCAGGTTTGTACAGCATTGTTTAAAGAATTGCATATCTTAGGCATGTCAGTTTTGCAATCTATTGCACTAATACTCAATAAACAGGAAAGTTTTTTTGATCCATGGGTTGCAAAAGGAAATTCTGTTTTAAGATTAATTCACTATCCTCCAGTTGAGGATAAAACCAATTTACTGAGAGCTAGAGCACATGCTGATATTAATCTTATTACCTTATTGGTGGGGGCTGAGGAATCTGGCTTAGAAGTTCAGCATAAAGATGGAAGTTGGATTCCAATCGAAGCTGCCTCTAAAAGCATAGTATGTAATATTGGTGATATGATGCAATTAGTCACACGTGGCCAATTAAAAAGCACAATTCATAGGGTGGTTGATTACAATCTTGGCGACCCAAAACCTAGATATTCAATTCCTTTTTTTCTTCATCCATCTCCAGAAGTAATTTTAAGATCCATAGTTGACGACTCTAATGAAACCGTCTCTGCTCATGATTTTCTTGAGGAGAGAATAAGACAAATTAAACTTTACTAATATTATGAACGCGACTTTAATTCTTCAAATCACCTTAGGCTTTATTGGTTTAACCTTATTAGCAGTTCCATTATCTGCAAAAAAATCTGCTATCAATTATCGACACATACTTATTGCTATAGTTTTTCAAATCATCCTTGCTTTTGCTCTTATTAAAGTACCATTTATTATAAAAATATTTTCCTATCTTTCCGAAGGGGTTATTGCTTTACAAGCTGCTACTACTCAAGGCACTACATTTGTATTTGGCTATTTAGGAGGAGGGTCAGCTCCATTCATGGATGGAGGAAGCGGATCTTCTTTAATTTTTGCTTTTGGAATATTGCCTCTAATTGTTGTTATGTCGTGCATAACAGCATTATTATGGTTTTGGAAAGTTCTCCCATTTGTTATCAGAGGATTCTCAAAAGTTTTTGAAAAATTATTCAATATTGGTGGTCCAATTGGCTTAGGCGCCACTGCTAATATTATTATGGGGCAAGTGGAAGCACCTTTGCTGGTCAGACCCTATCTCAGCAAAATGACTAAAAAAGAGTTGCTTATCCTCATGACAGCTGGAATGTCGACAGTTTCAGGCTCAATCATGATTGCTTTGGTAATGATGCTTCAACCTCAGTTTGTAGATGTTAACCTAATACAGCATCTCATTACTGCTTCTATCTTATCTATACCTGCTGCCATTATGTATTCAAATATAATGATTCCCTCCAACGAGGCTACTGAATTTGATGCAGACGCTGTACCTAAAATTTATGAAAGTTCAATGGATGCGATTACCAGAGGCACAAGAGATGGTCTAGAAATTGCCTTAAACGTAGGAGCCATTTTGATCGCTTTTATTGCCTTGGTCTCACTTGCAGATTCAATATTGGGCTTATTACCCTCAGTAGGGGATGCACCCCTCTCGCTGCAAAGAATTTTAGGCTGGATCTTTGCACCGATTGTATGGTTGATGGGTGTACCTTGGTCTGAATCCATTGAAGCAGGAAAACTGTTGGGAATAAAAACTGCACTGAATGAGTTTGTTGCTTATGCCCAGTTAGCTGTAATAGAAGATGGGCTATTATCTGAGCGTACAAAATTGATTACTCTCTATGGATTATGTGGATTTGCTAATTTTTCTTCCGTAGGAATACTTGTTTCTGGAATTGGGGCAATGTCACCTGAAAGAAAAAAAGATCTAATTGATATTTCAATCAAAGCCTTAGTTGGCGCAACCCTGGCTTCTTGTATGACAGGCCTAGTTATCGGAATATTCTAATTAAGAATCACAATTCCTGCGTTTAGATAGGTTGCAAAACCTAACCATAGCAAATAAGGTAGGTACAATAACCTATCGCCCGTCCTCAATTCTTTTAAGATAAAGATATTAACTCCTATCAATAATAATATATCCAGAAGAGCAATTGCGGGAAGATGCCATGCAAAAAATAACCATGACCAGATTCCATTTAGAAAAAGCTGAATGATAAAAGGCATGGATATTATTTTGTAATTTCTATAACTCACTATGGCCATTAAAAAATACAAAATTGGCCACACAATTCCAAACACATATCCTGGCGGATTTAAAGGAGCTTTATTTAGGGAAAAATACCAGTTATCAATTTGCGCACTTGAAAGGGAAGCTCCAACAAAAGTGATGATGACTAAAATTGGAAGTATTATCTTTTGCAATTAAAAGTAGCGGGCAAAAGGACCAAGAATTTTTTTAATGATGCTTGAACCCGAGGGTTTAGCTTCGCTAAAGATATAAAGAGCACTAAATGCAAAAGCCAAGATAAAAACTATGAAAGCGTCGTAATGTTCCCACATTTTTTTATTATAGCAATTTTAAAAATTTATTAGCACTTCTCAAGAATAATTGATCCAACAGAATATCCCCCTCCAAAAGAGCAAATTAATGCTTTGTCATTGGGTTGGAGGTCGCGATGATAATGAAAACTTATAATTGATCCAGCTGAGGCTGTATTGGCAAATTCTTGAATAACATTAGGTGCTTTTTTTGCGTCAGCTTCTTTACCTAAAAGCTTCAACATAATGAATTCGTTCATTTTAATGTTAGCTTGATGAAGGAAGAATTGCTTTACATCTTGAGGAGTCATACTATTTTCAGAAAGATGATTTTGAATAATGTCTGCAACCATTGGGCTTACCTCTTTAAAAACCCTTCTACCATTTTGATTCACTCTTAATGCGGCTTCTTCGTAAGTATGATTTTCAATAGCATTTATAAAACCAAAGTCATTTCTTAAGTTATTTGAAAATTTAGTAATTAGCTTATTACTTATGATTTTATAGGAATCTTTGGATGGTTTAGAACTCACAACAACAGCTGTACACACATCCCCAAAGATAAAATGGGTTTCTCTTGATTTATGATTGTTGTGAGCAGTAGTAATCTCAGGATTGATCACCAAGATAGTTTCAGCTTTTCCAGCATTAATATCTGCATAGGCATTAGATATACCAAAGGTTGTCGATGAACATGCCATCATCATATCGTAGGCATAACCCTCAATACCTAATGCATTTTGTACCTCTATTGATATAGCAGGATAAGCTCTTTGAATGTTTGCACAGGAAACAATTACTGCATCAACTTCGTCAGCTGAAATTGCAGCATTTGTTAAAGCATCTTGAGCTGCTAACACACTAACCTCAGCAGTGAAAGATAGTTCTTCAGTTGTTCTGTGAGGAATAACTGGATGCATAAAATTTGGATCTAAAAGATGATCTTTCTCAATTACGTATCTACTTTGTATGCCTGATGCGCCTTCGATAAATTCACTTGATGAATGGCTTAGTGGTTGAATTTCTCCTGCTTTAATTGCATTAATATTCTCTTGGTTAAATTTATCAACGTAACTATTGTAAGAAGCCACCAGCTCATCGTTAGTAACTTTATAGGGAGGTACCCAAATACCTGTTCCATTTATATAAACGTCTTTCATTAATAGATACTCTGAAAATTAACATGTTATTCTAAGCATTTATGGAACAGATATCAGTAATTACAAATAATAAAAACACATTTAATGTAGCTCATTATCCGGCCCAATCTAACCCAATTGCTGTCATGCAAATTCTTCATGGGATGGCTGAACATCAACGCCGTTACCTCAATTTTATTGAGTACCTAAATGAACAAGGGATTAGTGTATTTATACATGATCATCTTGGTCACGGTAATAGAGTAGTGGATCAAAAGTTATTAGGTTACTTTGCTAAAAATGATGGTTGGAATGAAGTTATAAACGATGCTGTACTTGTTACTAATACTGTTAAAAGTTTGTACCCCCACATCCCCTTAATTCTTTTTGGTCATAGCATGGGATCATTTGTTGCCTTTTCAGTAATAGAGAAATTTAATTTCTATGATTCATGCATACTTTCTGGAACCTCGAAACCTTCAAAATTCCTGCTATTGTTGCAAAAGTTAATCCTAAGTAATGAGGTTAAAAAACACGGGTTGGAAGGATATAGTCAGAAAATTGACCAGCTAATATTTGGAGGCTTCAATAAGCAAATTAAGGACGCTACCACTGCTCATGACTGGTTATCTCATAACAAAGAATCCGTTGCTGATTACCTTAATGATCCATTGTGTGGATTCATGGTTACAAATGCTTTGTGGATAGACTTAGCTAACGCGATTAATCAAATTTATAGATCTGAATCATTAAAATCTATAAACCCAAAACTACCAATTCTGCTTTTGGCAGGATATCAAGATCCAGTTGGAAACAATGGTAAAGGTCCAACTCAAATTAATAAACTTTTAAAAAAATACCAAAAAAATGTTGAATTGGAGTTATTTGAAAATATGCGACATGAGACACTCAATGAACTCAATAATTCTTTGGTTTACGATCGAATTTACGCTTATATAATGAAACATCATGGAACTAAAGAATAAGAATATCTTAATCACTGGTGCTGCTCAGGGAATTGGCAAAGGCATAGCAGAAGCTTGTCTTAATCAGGGTGCGAATGTCTATCTTTTAGACATCAATGATTCCTTGCTTGAGGCAACGGCTAAAGAATTAAAATCTTCATATGCTAATCAGATTGAATTTCAGGCATGTGAACTCACAAGTGATAGCAGCTTTAAAGAAGCATTGGAAATTGGTATTAGTAAATTTTCAGTATTTAATGGTTTCTGTAATTCAGCTGCATCTTCACAGGGGATTGGTCCATTTGAACAATTCTCTGAAGAAGATTTTGATGCAACAATAAAGCTTAGTTTTAAAATTGTCTGGACATGTCTTAAACAAGAAATTGAATACTTTAGAACTCACCAAATTAGCGGAAGTATCGTCAATATCTCTTCAAATTCTGCTCTGCGCGGTTATGCATTTAATAGTATTTACGCTGCTTCCAAAGCGGCCGTAAATAACTTATCTCAATCGGTTGCTAAAGAAGTTGCTAAAGACAAAATAAGAGTGAATGTTATTTCACCTGGTACCGTAAACACTCCTGGAGTCCAGTCGTACTTTAAAAAAGATCCAGACGCTAAACTTAGACTGGAAAAAACTATTTTACTGAAAAGATTAGGAGAGCCTATAGAAATTGGCAATGCAGCAAGTTTTTTGCTTTCTGATAGATCTTCATACATTAATGGACAAATTATTTCTGTAGATGGTGGTTCCTCTATCTATTAATAATGCATCCAACCATCAACTATAAATTTACTTATCCTGAATTAACCAGGATAGAAGACAACGGGATGCGGTTTTATGTAGACTCTAAAGGGAATCCTGTGCCTTCAGTGACAACTGTATTAGATGTGGTTAGCGACAAAACAGCTATAAAGAGATGGGAATATCGCGTAGGAAAAAAAGCCGCTGAAGAAATTAAACAACAAAGTACCGACATAGGCACCATGGTGCATGAAGCTATAGAACAGTATCTTTTAGGAAATAATTGGGATGTATTTGCTGAAGATAATAATAGTTTGCTTGCAAAAGGTATCACAGAGAGATTTATTGATACAGGTTTGAGTAAGATTAATGAAATATGGGGACTTGAAGCAGGTTTATTACTAGATGATTGGTACGCGGGAACTGCTGATTGTATAGCTATTTATAATGATAAGCCTGCCATCATTGATTTCAAAACAGCAAAAAAACTTAAACGTAAAGATTGGATAGAAAATTACTTTCTGCAAGGTGCGGCCTATGCGAACGCCCATAATGTGATGTTTGATACTAATATCGAAGAAATCGTGATTTTAATGGTAGATAGAGATCTGCTATTTAAAGAATTTCATATAAGAAGAGATGAGTTTGCTCATTATACGAAAATATGGAAGACTAAACTTTTAGAATTTTTTAATTATCGAAGGGAGCAATGATGAAAAACATTAAAAATCAAGTAGTTCTTGTAACAGGTGCTAGCTCAGGATTTGGTGAATTAGTTGCAAGAAAGATCGTAGAGCTTGAAGGTAAGGTCGTTTTAGCTGCCAGAAGAGAAGATAAATTGAAAGAATTAGCCAATGAGTTAGGAGAAGCTAATGTGGTCTATGCCAAGACCGATATGTCGGTGTTAGAGGATGTAAAAAATATTGCCAATCTTGGAATTAAAAAGTTTGGCCGCATTGATGCATTGGTAAATAATGCTGGAGTAATGCCTTTATCGTTAATAAGCGCTGGTAGAACAGATGAATGGGATGCCATGATAGACATAAATATTAAAGGGGTCTTGTATGGTATTCATGCAGTTTACGATCATATGATGACAAGGGGTTCGGGAAAGATTATTAACATCTCATCTGTAGCAGGAAAAAGAGTTATGCCAGGAGGCGCTGTCTATTCTGGTACAAAATTTGCTGTGCATGCGATTTCTGAAGGTGTAAGAATGGAATCAGCCGGAAAAATACAAGTTTCTTGCATCTATCCAGGCGCATTTATGACTGAACTTGCAGGAAGTATTAAAGATAAATCAATGCTCGAAGCTTTGATGGCAAGAGGTATCGGAAAGATTGCTGGTGATGCAGGATATGTTGCTGATGCTATTATGTTTGCTCTATCTCAAGATCCTGCTGTCGCCATTAACGACATTACCATTTCTCCTACTGCAACGCCTTAGTTAATTTTAAGAATCATATCTGCACACTTTGCACCGATGACATTTCCTAGTGCATTGGTATTCCCAGATATGATGTTAGGGGTAATTGAAAGATCTGCCACCCGAAGATTATTGATCCCCCAGACTTTTAGATGGTTATCAACTACGGATTGCTCGTCAAAACCCATCTTACAAGTTCCAACAGGATGATATACAGATAAACCTGTTTGTTTAATAAATTCATCCAATTCAGAGTCTGTGTGAATTTTTTTCCCTGGAAGGATTTCATGAACCATTTCATCCTTAATAGGAGCGGAATGTAAGATGTTTCTAGTAATTTTAACTGCATTTCTTAAATCAGTAAGATCATCTGTATTGCTTAGATACCCAGGATCAATTAATAAAGAGTCTTGAGGATTTGAAGATTTAATTTTAACGCTACCAAAGCTCTTGGGTCGCAAAATAGTCACCGATGCAGTGATTCCTGAGTCTGGCGTCATTTTTCCACTCTTATGGTATTTTCCAGCCCCAGGAGCAAAATGAATTTGTGCATCAGCTCGATTTTTTGCGGGAGAGGTTTTAAAAAATACACCCACGTCTGCAGCAGGGTAAGTGTATAAACCCTCTTTTTTTAAGAAATATTTTGATAATTCTTTTATAGTGGAAATAAACCCCATCTTTTGCTTAAAAGTTTCATGATGGTCTTTTAAAAGGACCGATAGGTTAACTGTTAGATGATCTCTAAGGTTTTTACCGACTCCAGGAAGATCTTTAATTTTATTAATATTATGTTCCTCAAGTTCTGCAAAATGACCAATTCCAGAAAGCATAAGAATCTTAGGTGAATTAAAAGCTCCAGCGCTTAATACTATTTCCTTATTTGCAGTAATTAAGGTTTTATTCTTACCAGCAGATAATTCAACTCCTACTGCTTTATGCTTATGAATGATGATTCTGTCGACATGAGTATTCTTCATCAGGGTTAAATTAGGTCGGTTCAAAATAGGTTTTAAGAATGCATCTGCAGCACTAAATCTTTTTCCATCTTTAATATTGGTTTGGTAGTAACCAAATCCTTCTTGGGAGGGACCATTGAAATCTTGATTTCTAAGCAATCCAAAATTCGCGCAGGCTTGCATGAATAAATTGGATGCGGGTAGGGAGCCTTTAAAGGTTTCAACCCAGAGAGGGCCAAAATTACCGTGGTATTGGTCAAGTAAATCTTGATTATTTTCTAAAGATATAAAATAAGGCAACAAAGAATTGAAATCCCATCCAAATCTGGGATCAAGCCACGAGTCGTAATCTTCTTTTTGACCTCGGATGTAGACCATTCCATTAATACTGCTTGATCCACCCAAAGTTCTTCCTCTGGGAGAGTTTATGGTTCTATTGAAAAGATGTTCTTGAGGTATGGTCTCATCACACCAACTTAGTTGATTATGTTTAAACAATGAGCTTGCTGCTAAGGGAATTTTAATCTGTAGGCGGTTGTCATCTGGTCCAGCCTCAATTAAACACACCGAATTATTGGGATTTTCACTTAATCGATTTGCCAAAACACAGCCAGCACTTCCTGCACCGATAATTATATATTTAAAGTTAAAATTCATTCCGTTATCATGCACCTATGAAACAAATTATAGCAATCGGAGGTGGAGGTTTTGGAAGAAATCCACAAGAAAACTTTATTGAACAATACATTTTGGATCAGGCAAAATCAAAAAAACCAAACATTTTATTTATACCCACTGCGACCGGAGAACTTGATTCTTACATAGTCAATTTCTATAAAGTGTTTTCTAAATTACATTGCAATCCAAGTCATCTCTCATTTTTTAAGCGAACCCCTGACTTGCAGAAGTTAATAGCTGCACAAGATGTTGTGTTTGTTGGTGGTGGTAATACAAAGAGCATGCTAGCAGTTTGGCGAGAATGGGGATTAGACAAATATCTGTTTGAAGCTTATCAAAAAGGTGTTGTCATGTCAGGCGTAAGTGCTGGAGCAATCTGTTGGTTTGAGCATGGCATCACAGATTCTTGGGAATCAAGCTTGAAAATCATGCCATGTTTAGGTTTTGTAGATGGAATTTGTTGTCCCCATTATGATGAAGAACCAGAAAGACGACCAGCTACTAAAAAGTTTTTACAAAAAAACAATAATAATGCCGTAATCGGCATAGAGGGAGGTTGTGCATTACATCTTAAAGATAATAAATTATATAGAGCAGTTAGATTTTTAAAAAATAAAAACGCCTATCGAGTTACCACTAAAGATAATCAAATAATTGAAGCAGCTGTAAAGTCTTTATCTCTAGTTAAATGAGCATTTGGAGAATAATAAATCCCTTTGTTGTCTTAATTTTAAGATCTCCCTTTCATTCCATAGCAAGTAAAAACTTGTTATTCATTAGTTTCAAGGGAAGAAAAACTCAAAAAAAATATCATATTCCTGTGAGTTATCACAAAGAAGGTCGTGAGTTGATTGCACTAACTCTTAAAAAAAACTTATGGTGGAAAAATCTTGTATCTCTAACTCATGTTCAAATTACTTTACAGGGTAAAGCGCAAGATGCTGCTATCTCTATTGTCATTGAAGACACTCAGTATATTAAAGAAAAAATGCGAAAATTAATTATCTCAAAACCAATTGATGCTTTTTTTGCTAAAGTTAGGCTCGATGCAAATAAGCATCCTATTGAAGATGATTTACACCAGGCTGCTCAAAAACATATAGTATTGAGATTTAATCTAATCCCATGAAGATAATTATTTTAGTAAACATTTTATTTTTTTCTCTCTTGTTGCCAGCAAGAGAAATAATGTGTGAATTGAAGGGTACTTACGAAACAACCTATGGTGTTCCCAATAGAAATTATTTAAAAGATTTTGGAGATGCATTAAAAACATTTACTGCAGGTCCATACACAGGTTTTTTTGTGGATAAGGCTAAGGAAAACATATCCGATAATTGGAATGCACAAGAATTTTATGTAGTTCAATATTGGAATATTGATAAGAACGATGAATTGATTCTTAACGGTTATGACGTCGATCCTGCAATTACTTGGATTATTCCCGATTCACAAAAGATACTAAGTCACTCCGGTAAAAATATTCTTCTAGAAGAAATGGTCCCAACTGATTCAACTCATCCTGCCTCTGATGAAATGATTATTGATTATTACAAAATTATTAATAGCATCAATAGGTTCACTGGAATGGGTCGCATAGAAGGAAATATTTGGCTGAGTGGCAAAGATATTAAGTCTATCAAGGCTCCAAAAATTTCATTTATAGCAAGGGGTAACTGCTCAGATTTAAAGAAGAAGTTTTAACTTTGTTTATTCCAAAAAAATTATTAGCTAGAAAATTTCAAATTTCTATAGAAAGTCTTGATGCCCTTATTAATTTAGGAATATTAAACGATGAAAGATTAGTAAACATTTATTTGGTTACGCTTTATGGGATTGAGGCACCATCTGATCAGCTTGCTGATATACCTTGGATGCAATTACTATCTATAGCACAACATAATGTTCGAATTGAACTGCAAAAATCTATTCTAGAAATTTATGATTCCTCGGGTACCAACAACGATCCCATGACATTGCATATAAATTGTTTGAAAAAAGAAATTAATCTCTGGGATGGGTATGCCAATCATTCATCTGAATCCTATGCAAACTTATTAGAATTTAAAACAGGTATGAAACTTTATCTAAGAAAATTCAATAAAATGTTATTGAATGATTCCATCGATTGATCTGCTAAAATATTTAATAATTGGGAGGAAATACTATGTTTACAAGAATGGATCAAAGTACTCAAGAAGATTGGGAGCATATTCGTAATGAGCATATGCCACATGTGCTTGACATGCCCAATAGGATTGTTTCAATGTTAAAGCAACTCGAGGGAGTGAAGCTTGGTTTTAACACAGATCAGCTTCATCATGCCTTACAGACAGCTACCATGGCAAGAAGAGCAGGCGCAGATGATGAAATGATAGTGATCTCTCTTATTCATGATGTTGGTAAGGTAATTAATGTTCCAAATCATGGGCAAATATGTGCAGAGATAATTAAGCCTTATGTCAGCGATGATGCCTACCATATCATTAGAACGCACCAAGACTTTCAAGGGGAGCATTATTACCATTACATGGGTAAACCGAGAGATTTGCGCAATCAATATAAAGATGAATCATGGTTTGCAAAAGCAGAAGAATTTACCGACCAGTGGGATCAAGCAGCTTTTGATGATAACTTTGATGTAGATACGCTTGATTCATTTGTGCCCCTAATTAATAAAATTTTTTCTGCTCCTAAACAATTAGTTTAAATTTCAAGTATGAAATTTGCTATTCCAACAGCGATGGTACCTGTTGGTGAAATAAAAGAGTTGGCACTCGCAGCTGAGATAAATGGGTTCCATTCCATAGCCGTTTCGGATCATCTTTTTCATCCAAAGCAGTTTTCAGTGCCTTATCCATATACCCCTGATGGAAGGGTCCGATGGGAAGAGGGCACAGATTGGCCAGATCCTATTAATTTATTATCTTTTCTTGCTGGTGCCACAAAAAACTTACACTTTTACACCTCTATTTATATCCTGCCTGCTCGCAATATACTTCGTGTAGCAAAAGAAATTGCTACACTTTCGAACTTATCTAAGGGTAGATTCTCTCTTGGTATTGGTCTGGGTTGGCTTCCTGAAGAATTCGAATTGGGGGGAGTGCCTTTTAAAAATCGAGGTAAGAGAGCAGATGAGATGCTTGAAATTCTTCAAGCTCTTTGGAAGGGAGATTTTGTCCAACATGAAGGCACATTTCATACTTTTAAGAGCTTACAATCTCTGCCTACACCTCACAAGAATACGGTTCCAATTCTAGTTGGTGGCTATTCAGATGCAGCATTAACAAGAGCCGCGAAACATGATGGTTGGATTTCTGATATGCACAGCTTAAGAGAACTAAAAGATCTTATTATCAAATTAGAGGGCTTTAAAAACCAAATAGCAAATACTAGAGCCTACCAAATAATAGCTTTTAGTTGTTGGGATGCATTTCATAAAGAAGGGTTTTTAGAGATGTTTGATATTGGTGTCACAACTATTACTACTTACCCCTGGTTCATGTATGGGCTCAATAATAATGCCCCACTTAAAGACAAGTTAAAGGCGTTAGAGAAATTTAGTAAAGATATTATTTTGTGATGTCAAATTTTAAAGTTATTGGATGTCTAAAAAATTTGCTTTTTATTTAAATATTTGAGATCTTATCAATCTGTATTTCTAATAAGTTTAAACATTGGAGAAAATTATGAAGAAATTGTTGCTTTTGATTGGGGCTGTTTCCCTTCCATCATTTGCCGCATCCGGGGGAGATCTTAATGCTAACGATTACGTAGGGGTTTCTTTCTGGCTTGTTACTGCAGCTTTATTGGCTGCCACTGCTTTCTTTTTTCTTGAAAGGAGTAACGTAAGTGGTAAATGGAAAACATCCTTAACTGTATCAGGATTGGTAACTGGTATCGCACTTTGGCACTATCTATATATGAGAGGTGTTTGGGTTGAGACAGGTACATCACCAACTGTGTTCAGATATATTGACTGGTTGCTAACGGTACCTCTATTGATAGTTGAGTTTTATCTAATTCTAAGAGCAGTTACGAATGTTGCTGCATCATTATTTTGGAAATTATTCCTGGGTTCTTTAGTAATGCTTGTATTTGGTTACCTTGGTGAATCAGGACTAATGTCTGCTTTACCTGCATTCATTATTGGATGTTTAGCATGGTTTTATATGATTTATGAGCTATGGGCTGGTGAAGGTGCTTCTGCAAAGAATGCTTCTGGTAATGCAGCTGTAATGTCAGCATATAACACAATGATGTGGATCATCATTATTGGTTGGGCAGTGTATCCTCTAGGTTACTTCTTTGGATACTTAGGCGGTGGAGCTAACGAAGGTACCTTAAACCTGATCTACAACCTTGCTGATTTTATAAACAAAATCTTATTCGGAATAGTTATTTGGGGAGCTGCTGTTAGCGATAGCCACGAATAATTTATTTTCTCTTTTATCAAGAAAAGCCCCATTTATGGGGCTTTTTTATTGCCATATTCATAATCTTTTGTAACTATGTATTTATCGATTTGGAGAAAATTATGATTAATTTAATTGTGTTGGCTTGTTTGCTTGCAGTCATCCAGCTTTGGATTATTCCTGCAATATTTAATTTAAATAATGTAAAGTGGATGACATCTAACCGTGATACAGACCCAGCTGTTACTGCAACATATAAGAGAGCTGTCAGAGCATGGAAAAATCTTCAGGAGACTTTGCCAATCTTTTTAACTCTAGCTATCTTAGGAGTTGTTACCAATACAGATCTAGAATTTGCAATGCAGTTATGGATAGCATTCAGAGTTGCTCATCTCGTGATGTATATGACTAGTTTAAATATTTTAAGAACTTTATCCTGGGTTGGCTCTTTAACTTCTTTAGGTATGATGGGGCTGGCTTTAATTTAGTGCTTCCTTTTCAAGATAAGTCCTTGAATATGACCTTGCAGGAAGGTATAGAGTTTTACCGATATTATCTCATGCAAAATAATAGGAAAATCTTAGTAGATCAACCTGGATCTACCTTGATAAGAGATCATGATGCCTCCCATGTAATTTTTGGTCTTGATACAACTCTAGAAGAAGAATCAATGCTAGATTCTTGGGTTCTTTGGGGGACCAAGTATAAATTTAGCTACTTAAATCAATATCGAAAACTTCCAGAGCTAAAAGAGTTTAATAAAAATCTCTTCAAAGAACTTGGTATCGGGGGCTTTTTTAGATTGCTAAGATCTGTATTTAAAAACAAAATCATGGTGTTTAACAGAACACGTAAAATGAAAAAAAAATGGCCTTTTAATCATCCTGAAGATTACCTAAATAGAACCATACTAGACTTGCGAAGTGAGTATGGAATTGATATTTTAAACAAAGAAGAAAGAACCCCAAAACATAAATTAAAATGGAGCGGTAGTTTTTAAGATGCCAGATATTACTTTTCTAGGATGGGTCCACACCATACTTGGGATCTCTGCGATTTCGGTTGGAATGTATGATATTGTTAAAAATAAATACTTTAGTGTTACTCGCAAGATCTCACAGCTTTATTTTTGGCTCACTTTCTTTACAGCTATAACAGCTCTTAACATCTATAACCAAGGTGGATTTGGTATTTCCCATATATTAGCAATCTTTGCTCTTGCTGCGCTTTTTGTAGGTTGGATGACCGAGACATTTGATCTAGCAGGGAAATATACTGCGCATTTATTTACGTTAAATTTTAGCTCTACTTTTTTGTTTCACTTATTTCCTGCGATCGCTGATTCGTTAAGAAGGCTCCCATTGGGTAATCCGATTGCAGACTCATTAACTGATCCAGTAATTTTGCAAAGCTATGCATTATTGCTTGTGGGTTTTCTTGGATTATTAATATACCAGCTAACTCTGATTAGGAGAGGTTATTTTTAAGGTCTATTCTTACTGTCCCATTCACAAAGCGCCTTCAATACTGGTTCAAATGTCCAGCCAAATTTAGTGAGAGAGTATTCAACTTTTGGCGGAACAACGTCATATACTTTTCTTTTAATTAACTTATCCTGCTCCAATTCTCTGAGCTGTTTTGTTAACATTTGTTGAGTGATTGGGTTTAAGGTTTTTTTTAGTTCCCCGAATCTAAGGGGACACTCATGAAGCTTGTGGAGGATTATAATTTTCCACTTGCCTCCAATTAATTTAATAGGTCGAGAGGTAGGGTTAAGGCCATTCATAGTATGTTTTTAGTTACTAGTATGAAAATGTAGTCTACTATTAATTTTCATACAATAACTTATTATATTACTTAAATATCGATAAAATTATAAGGTGAGTAGGAAAAAGACTATCAGTAAACTAATCCTGAAATATTCCTACATACTAGTCATAATCTTTATGTTTGTGGTTTTATCACTTATGACAAACGCTCTATTATTTAAATAAATTATTAAGGAAATTAAATGTTACAACTCACTTCAACTGTTAAAGATAATGCAACCCTAGAGATTGGACTTTCAGAAGTTGAAAAACCAGTTCCAGGTCCAGACGATGTTCTTATTGAGGTTCAAGCTACTCCTATAAACCCTTCTGATTTGGGAACCCTTATTGGTGCCGGAGATGTAACTACTATTCGCGTAGAAGGTGAAGGTGTTAACACTAAATTAATAATGGATGTCCCCCAATCAGTCATGTGGGCTATGAAACCAAGAATAGATAAGCCCATGCCTGTTGGAAATGAAGGAGCTGGAATTGTTGTTGATGCTGGAGATAACGTAAAACATCTAATTGGTAAGGTTGTTTCAGGAGTAGGGGGAGGTATGTATGCTCAATACAGAGTCTTGCCTGCTATGTTATGTATTGAATTCGGTGAGGGCATAACTCCAAGAGATTGCGCATCTAGTTTTGTTAATCCTTTAACAGCTCTTGGAATGGTTGAAACCATGAAAAGCGAGGGGCACGCTGCGCTCATTCACACTGCAGCGGCATCTAATCTAGGGCAAATGCTTGTAAAAATTTGTAAAGCCGATGGAATAGATTTAATTAATATTGTCCGAAAATCAGAACAAGTTGAACTGTTAAAATCGCTTGGCGCAAAATATATATGTAACTCTTCAGATGAAAATTTTAAAGATTCGTTAGTAGAGGCCATCAAAGCTACTAATGCCACATTAGCTTTTGATGCAACAGGCGGAGGAGATTTGTCCGGAAAAATTTTATCTTGTATGGAAATAGCTGCTCGAGCAAATATGACAGATTTTAGTCCATATGGCTCCACTAAGCACAAGCAAGTTTATATTTATGGCGCTCTTAATCAAAGCGGTATTTCTTTTCCAAATAATCGTTCTTTTGGAATGTATTGGGGAATAGGTGGCTGGTTACTAACTCCGTTTTTAGCTAATGCAGGTATGGATAAAAATATAGCATTAAGGCAACGTGTGGCTAATGAAATTTTGACTACCTTTAACAGCACTTATACTAAAGAAATTTCTTTATCCCAAGCACTATCCCTAGAAGAGATCATGGTCTATGCTCAAACTCAAACAGGTAGAAAGTACTTAATTAATCCTTCTTTATAGTTTAATTTTTTGGTTGAAATTCTGATTTAGTGTATTTAATTGACCATTTATGATTGCACTTTGGGCAAAAAACTTTAACTAAATCTTCTGCTATATCTTCATCAGCCCTGGAAAATCCCTTGAAATACCATTTTTTACATTTAGGGCATCTATTGCTTTTAAAATTTATAAATAATGTGACTAAAGTTACTAACAATAAAATAGTAAATCCTTGTCCCATGTTTTAATTTTATAAGGTTAGAATAAAAATGTCTCATTTGACGAAGTTTAAAACTACACTAAAATAGCATACTTACTAAAACGGAGAGATGGCAGAGCGGTTGAATGCACTGGTCTTGAAAACCAGCAAACCTTCGCGGGTTTCCAGGGTTCAAATCCCTGTCTCTCCGCCACTTTATCAAAGCTAAACTTTCTCATTCACTTTAATGTGTCTTGCTAATTCTTTAATTAAATTAGGTATACTAATTAACAAATTTTGTATTTATCTAGGATCTTAATATGAGGCTTACTTTAACTTTATTTCAATTAACTCTTCTATTAGTTATGCCTTTATTAAGTATTGCTAATGATAACGTGTTGATCATCGATGTAAGGACGGAACAAGAATGGGATAATGGACATCTTGAATCTGCAATTCATATTCCCTTAGGCGAAATAAGCACTCAAATAGAGTCGTTGCTTCAATACAAAGATTCTGAGATTTTTTTATATTGTGGGGCTGGAAGGAGAGCAGAGGAAGCAAGAAAAATACTTTCTAACGCAGGGTTTACTAATCTCATCAACGCAGGCGGGATTAATGATGCCAGCAAACTTCTAAACTCTCAAATAGTTAACTGAACATGGCAAACGATAATTGGTTTTATGAACCACCAGTCTTTTTAAAGCTCTTGGGTTGTCACGGTTTTGAATACGACATCGCTACTGATTCAGTTGTCATGTATTTTGATGTCTCTAAAGATTTTGCACATACTGGTGGAACCATAATTCAGGGGGGATTTATAACGGCCATGTTAGATACCTCCATGGGCCATGCGGTTGCCAATAAGATGGAAGGTAAAGCGAATTGCGCAACACTTAATATAAGTGTAAATTTTCTAAGACCAGGGCGTCCTGGCAAACTCTATGCCAGAGGTTCTATTACCCAACTTGGCAATACAATAGCCTACACTGAGAGCAAGTTATATCAAGAAGATCTTCTTGTTGCTACTGCCACAGCAGTGAATAAAATCACGCACTGGAAATGAACAACGATTTTCAGACTTTTCTTGAATCTATCAAACCAAATAATGAATTCAATCCTGAGCTTCTACCTCAAAGTCCAAACTATGCTAAATCAGACAGTTGGTTGGCTCTACCAAGTAAACCTTCATTTCATAATTTAAGCCCCTACACTTACGAATCTTCAGCAAGATACGATGTAGATGTTTTTTATATCCACCCAACTGGCTATTTCGGGACAGAATGGAATGCTAATTTAGATCCAGACAGTGCTTGGGCTGAGAGATCTTCTACGCATTTAGCAACCCAGGGTTCTGCTTTTTCTAAGTATGCTCATTTTTATGCCCCAGAGTACAGACAAGCGACTTATTATTCTTTTTTTGATCTTTCTGAAAGTCCTAAGCATGCCCAAGATCTAGCTTATTCTGATATAGAAAGAGCTTTTGAATATTATTTAGAGAATTACAATCAAGGTAAGAAATTTATTATAGCTTCTCACAGTCAGGGCTCGTTGCATGCTCAACGACTAATTTATAATAAAGTTTGTAAAAACAATCTTCAGTCCAAGCTCATAGCTGCTTACCTCATTGGATACATTATTCCAACCAAGCACTTTGAGGTATTGTTTCCAGGCTTAAAAATCTCAAATTCAGTTGCTGGTCAACAAGAAATAATTTCATGGTGCAGTGGAATTGAGGGATTTCGAAGAGTGCGCGCACATAATATGTATTGGTTGCCTACAGGTTGGATTAGAGAAGATATGGAACAGGATCTAATCTGTACAAATCCATTAGCTTGGAGATTAGATAAAGATTGGCATATCAATGACATAGATAATGCTGTGCAATTAACCTCTACTTCTCCAACCCTGACCAATTTTTATGCAACCAAAAATGCTTACCCTAAGTTAGGGCTTCGATATACAAGATCTCAAATATATTCAGCAAGAGTATCGGATACTTCTTTACTAGAAATGAGGGGTGAATTAGTTGATCATTTAGTGAAATACACTCGAAACGGTGACCTCCATTCTTTCGACATTACATTATTTTGGCAGGCAATAGAGAATAATGTTTTGGAGCGCATTCGCGCATCATAGATCATGCACGTAAACCTTAGATTAAAGCTATTTTATGGCATAGGGGCTTTTGCAAACGGCGTCAAAACGGATGCATTTACTTATTTTTTATTATTTTTCTATGCCAACGTAGTTGGTCTAGCTCCAGCCTTAGCTAGCCTTGCCATCTTAATTGCCCTTATGGTGGATGCGTTTACCGATCCTTTGATGGGTTTAATATCAGATAGAACCTCAACTAAGTATGGCAAAAGACATCCATTCTTTTTGTTAGCTGTGATGCCAGTTAGTTTGTCTTTTTATTTACTCTTTTCAATTAATACCGTAAGTGGGTGGACCCAATCTGAATTATTTATTTGGATATTAACATTTACTATTCTAACGCGTCTTGGAATGACCATGTTTGAAGTGCCTCATAGAGCTTTTGGTGCCGAAATTTCTTCTTCATATACCCAGAGGACATCTATATTTGCATTTAGAGAACAATTCACTTGGATAGGGGGTTTAACGAATGCTCTCTTAGCTTATGGTTTTTTTTTAAGGGATACACCAGCTTACATTCCTGGTACTAGAAATCCTGAGCCTTGGGATGATCTTGCTTTAGTTGGTTCCTTTATGATGTTAGCAACTATTCTTATTTCTTTCTTTGGTACATTAAAATATTCAAATATTTCCGTTTCTAAAGCCGTAAGTTTTTCTGTGAAGGAAATGTTGCACTCAACCAAAAAGGCTATAGGCAATAAATCATTTAAATTATTTTTCTTTGGCTATTTATTTATTGCTAGCGGATGGGGCATGGGCAGTTCTTTGCAGCTTTATATGAATACCTATGTTTGGGAATTTCAATCGAATATGATTATGAGTTTCTTATTTGTATACTTTGCAGCTACCTTTACGGCATTTATTTTCATTCCAATACTTGGGCAATATTTCGAAAAGAAGACCCTATTGTTATGGTCCATTGCCCTTGCAGGTCTTGTGCATGCTTTGCCTGTAATCTTCTTTTTTAATCAATGGTTACCACCCGTTGGAACTTGGGATTTATTTATGGCTTTAGCGCCATTTGTATTTTTCGCTAACGCACCATTAGCCGCATCAGCAATTATTCGAGAGTCTATGTTGGGAGATGTAAGCGATGAAGTGCATTTAGAGACTGGCAAAGACCAACGGGGTTTGATCTTTGCTTCAAGTTCGTTAATAGGAAAAATCAACACTGGTCTGGGTATTTTTATTTCAGGCATGGCTTTGCAAATAATAAATTTTCCCCGTGGTACGGGCGCAACGCCATCCAATGAAGCTATTACAAATTTAGCACTTCTGCAGGGTCCTTTTGTTAGCATTTTGCTGGTTATCCCATTCTTTATCTTCTCTTTCTATTCAATAGACAAACGTAGACATCAAGAGATACTTAATAGGATAGGAAATTAAGCTTAGGGATTCTATAATGCGCGTATGTATCTATCAGAAATTCTAACTTTAATTATTTGGGCTTTCGGAATTCTTAATATAGTAGAGCCTCTTCCAGGTTTGATTGGTTTAGTAGGTCAAGCAATCTTTTGGGTGTTATTAGTTGCTCACCTTATAGAAATTTTCTACTTTTCTAAAATCATTAAGGCTTCAAAGGATGGGTTGATGAAAGGCTCCATCCTTACTTTATTGTTTGGCATTTTTTATATTAAATCCCTAGAAAAGTAGACTGAATGCAAGTTATTCCAGCGGAGTCCAGCATTCCAAAAGGGTCACTGGGGGTTTGGTACTTAGCTTGGCCATCAATTGTCACCAATCTTCTATATGCAACATCCTCTATTTTTGCAATCAAAATTGTCGGGAACTTAGGCCCAGATGCTATAGCAGCCACAGTTACTGGTCAAAGAGTAAATTTTATTCTTCAAGCTATTCTAACTGGAATACTGGCTGGGACTACAGCACTAATATCAAGAAATTGGGGCGCAAAGAAATATGATAATGCAGCAGAATATTTAACCTCTACATTGCAATTGGTGATTGTTGTTTCATCTATATCTGGATTATTGCTTTGGGTATTTACCGATGAAGTTGTGAGTATTTTTCTTTTAGAAGAAAATGCACATAAATTATCTGTAGTTTACTTAAAATATTTATCTCCGTTTTTTCCTTTTTTTGGAGCAGGCATTGGATTAATTACTGCTTTAAGAGCTGTGGGTGATGTCAGAACTCCTCTTGCAGTAGCTATAGTAATGAATGGAGTAGCCGTTTCTGTGATGTATGTTTTGGTGAATGGTCATCTAGGGTTTGCATCTTACGGTGTTTTAGGGGCTGCAATTGGGAACGGTCTATCCTTTTTGTTTGGTTTTTTGGTTTTGTTTAGTCTTTGGTATTCGAATGTTTTTAAAATTAAATCCTCTAAATTGAATTCTATCAATAAAGAAAAAGTCTTTAAGATTCTTGATGTGGGTTATCCCTCTGCTCTTGAGCAAATAGTCTTCCAGATTGGAATTACTGCTTTTTTAATTTTAATTTCAACATATGGGACTAAGGCATACGCTGCCTACGGTATCGGAGTTCAACTGCTATCTTTTTCATTTGTAATTGGGTTTGGCTTCTCAATAGCTGGATCCACTCTGGTAGGACAACACTTAGGGGCAAACGATAGAAAACAAGCCGTAAGATCTGGCTGGGGGTCTATGAGACTCTCTATGGGATCTATGACAATATTTGGGTTACTAATTGTATTTTTTGCCCAAGAACTTTCTGCATTAATGGTGGACGATCAGGAAGTTATTCGTTTAACTGTTTTATTCATCTATCTTCTAGGTTCAATGCAGCCATTGATGGCAATTGAATTTTCAATTGGTGGAGCTTTAAGAGGCGCGGGCGACACTAGAACACCATTTGTTATTACTGTCACATGCCTCATTTTTATAAGAGTTTTGCTCGCCTTAGTCTTGTATATCATTGATGCCAAAGTTGAATATATTTTTGCAACTTTATTAATGGATTATATTGTTAAAGGAGGCCTATTTTTGTGGGCTTATCGGTCTATGCGCTGGTTGGATGCTTATAAGTTTAACGAGACTGACTAAGCAACACTAAGTAAGCATCACAACATCTTTCCCAAAGTTTTGATTGAATTGAATTTTTCTTTTCAGCTGCATTCATGATAAATTCAACCACAATGTCTCGAGGTCTTTCTTTCTCAGAGAAACCTGTTTTAAACTTTGATTGTAATCTTTCAAGCATAATTTGCTGTTTATAAACTTCATCAGTTTTAGTTTGTGGCTTTCCAGCTTGCATTTCAATTTCTACTACTAGTTTTTTTAGATGTTCTAAGTTTCCTAGATACTGTGTGCTAATTAAAGCCTCAACAATTTTATTATCTATTTTTAAATTCTTTAGGGATGTATTTTTATCAAAAGGAAGAAGAGTTTTTAATGCTTCTATAGAGCCAGTAAGAGTCTTATTTAATTGTTCCTGTTTAATAATATCGACTGCCTTTCTCAATTCTAAGTACTCATGGGTCTTTCTTGAGTTAGGTGAGTCGCTTAGTATTTTAGAGGCATGCTCAATAGAATCAGGATCTTCAATATTTAATGCTGCAAGAGATTCAGATAAGAGTTGGATTTGCTGGGTTTGAAGAGCTTTTTCTTCTTCAAAAAATTTGTCTCCAGCTTTATGAAATTCGTCCCAAAGCTTCTTTTCGATCTTAAAACCAGCTGGCCCAATTGATTTAAACTTCTGTTTTGATTCTTTAAAAAAATTTATTCCTGCATCTTTTTCAGAAGAAACATAGTCATTGACTAGCTCAATTAAATGCTCTTTTTGTTTTTTATTAGAATCTTCAATGGACTTAATGAGCTCCAATATTGGCTTTCTTGCTGATCCAAAAGACTGTTTAAGATCTTTAAAGTCACTATCACTTACTGGGGCATAGCTTTGCCATTTATCAAATGAATTTTTAAGAAATTTAGATAGATATTGAATACTATCTTTATTTGAGGCTTTTGTTGTGAATTTATTAATTTCTTCAATCAGGTCTAGTCTTTTAGCTTTATTAATTTTCTTAACTTCATTTAGCTCATCAAAAAACTCAGCACATGGTTCCCAAGCTCTGTCTACTAATTCTTTAAAAGCTTGCCATTGACTTCTGCTTGCAGATTTAGATGATTGATCTAACAGTTGCCATTTACCTTGAAGTTCATGAATTTTATTTGCTTGTTTTCTAGGAGTTAGGTTTTCTTTATTAGCTATGAGCTGTTTGGCTTCTTCAATTAATTCTTCTCTCTTAGGATTTGCAGCATAAGATGAGATGTCATCAAAATACTTTGATTGCGCATGAATAAAGTTGAATTTATGTCTGAGTTTATTAGGGACGTTTTCTAAATTATTGAAAGAAGCTCTGATACGATTAACTAATTTTTGGCCTTCACGAATAGCGCCTTCCTCGAAGTGCAATTCAGCCTGCTCGATTGATTTTAATATTTCCTTGTAACTTTCCACAAAAATAGACCGCGAGGTTTTATAATTATAGGGTAATGAATGAACGCATTCTAACAGGTATTACTACAACAGGCATCCCTCATTTGGGTAACTTTTTAGGTGCCATAAAGCCTGCGCTCGAATTTCAATCCTCTAAGAGTGAAACATACTTTTTCTTGGCTGATTATCATGCAATTATTAAACAGCAAGATCCACAACAAATAGTTGATTCTGTTAAATCGGTAGCTTTGGCATGGCTAGCATGCGGTTTAGATCCAAATCAATCCAAAATTTATAGACAGTCTGATGTGCCTGAAATTACAGAGTTGCAATGGATTTTAAATTGCGTAACCGCAAAAGGCTTAATGAATAGGTCTCATGCGTATAAAGATGCTGTAGCAAAAAATATTGAATTAAATACCGATGAAGATAAATCAATCACTATGGGTTTATTTTCTTATCCAGTTTTGATGAGCGCTGATATCCTCATGTTTAATGCAACCAAGGTACCTGTTGGAAGTGATCAACTACAACATTTAGAAATGACAAGAGACATTGCTTTAAGATTTAATCATATTTATGGAGAGACTTTTTCAATCCCTGAGGCAATTGTTCACGACACTACCAAAACAATACCTGGATTAGATGGCAGAAAGATGAGCAAATCATATGGGAATATTATTCCTTTGCTAAGTGATGAGAAGACACTTTACAAATCTATAAAGAAAATTGTTACAAATTCACTTGAGCCAGGAGTGCCTAAAGAATATAAGGGATGTAATTTATTTAATATCTTTTCAGCTTTTGCCAGCCCTGATGAAATAATGGAAATGAAACAAGCCTATAAAGGCGGTATTGGTTGGGGAGAAGCCAAAGAAAGAGTGTTCATCAATTTAAACCAAATTTTATTACCCATAAGAGATAAGTATTTTTCGTTATTAGAATCTCCTTCTATAATTCAAGATGTTTTGGAGGCAGGAGCTGGTAAAGTCAGGCCTCAAGCAAAATTACTTCTCTCAGAAATTAAAGATAAAATTGGAATCAGATCCATTACCTAAAATCTTTTCAGGCTCAAATATCTGGTTAAAGATCGGTTTATTTTCTGTTGGTCTTGGCCAATCTTTTGCTTTTGTTCTCGTCCCTCCATTGGCTAGGGATCTGGGTTTATCTGAAGTACAAACATCTACTATCTTTGCAATTTCTGCAGTTGCATGGGCTTTAACAAGCGCTTCCTGGGGTAGGGCATCCGACATCTTTGGTAGAAGAAACATTGCTATGATTGGACTCACAGGATATGCCATTTCCTTGATAGCACTTATAACGCCACTGCTACTAGCAAAACATGGCTTTATGGATATGTTGCTCTTATTTCCTTTGCTGATAGCAGGGAGGATGATCAATGGCTTGATTGGTTCTGCCACACGTCCGGCAGCATTTGCTTTCATAGCAGACTATTCAACACCAACTAAAAGAACTAAGAAATTTGCAAGATTGGAATCAAGCTTTTTAGCAGGTACTGTATTGGGACCACTAATTGGCGGTTTCCTATATTTATTTAATGAGGCTATGCCATTTTATCTCTTTTCTTCATTAGCAATTATTTCTGCTATAGGTCTTTATAAGACTATGCCAAATACTGTAAAAGAAAATCGTCAGTCACCAGAAAATAAAAAGGTTTCTTTTTTAGAAAAATCTATTTTTCCTTTTTTAGTTTTGGCTTCTTTGTACTCTTTTTGCCAAGCCTCACTTTTGCAATCTATGGGATTCTTTGTTTCTGATTCATTTTCAAGTTACCAAGATTTACCTCTCCTTATCAGCATGTCTTTTGCGCTACTTTCTATAAGTACTATTATTTCTCAGTATTTTTTTACTGATTATTTTGAACTTAAGAATTATCAATTGTTGATTATTGGATCTAGCGTAATGATTGTTTCCTATATTCAGGTCTCTTTTGCTTCTTCGATAGCTATGTTTTATTTTGCTGTAATCTTAAATGGTTTAGGTTCAGGAATGGTAAGACCAGCAAATGCTTCAGCATTGTCGCTGTCTCAAAGTCCTGATAATCAGGGTTCAGCAGCAGGGTATCTTGGGTCAGTGATTCCTATAGGCCATATGCTTACCCCAATTGTTGCTATGCCTATTTATCAATACAATCCTTCAAATCTATATCTTTTTTCAGCAGTTCTTTGTTTTATAGCCGTTATAATGTTACTTTCCGTACCTCAATTTAAAGAAGAATTTATTGAAAATAATGTCACATAGAGCAGTTCTATTAGTTAATCTTGGAACCCCGAATAAACCAACTTATTTTTCGGTCTTTAAATACTTGCGAGAATTCCTCTCTGATCCTAGAGTTATTGATTATCCTTGGTTTTTTCGTTTTATTTTAGTCAATCTAATAATCTGTCCTATCAGATCCTTTTCATCTTCTAAAATTTATAAAGATCTTTTTAATAAATTTTCAGGACAATCACCACTTAAACTTTTTACCCAAGAACTAACAGCAAGACTTAATCAAGAAGTATCTAATGATAGGTTTTATTTCGCTATGCGCTATCAAAATCCATCCATTGAATCTGTCGTAAAAGAAATTCTTGCGACCAATCCTAAAGAGTTGATAATTTTTCCATTATTTCCTCAATATGCTTCTGCTACAACAGGAAGTGTTTATCAAGAAATTGGAAGGGTGTTATCTAATTATTGGGTTATACCTAAGCTAACCTTCATAGGACAGTTCTATTCTGAACCTTCTTTTATTAAAGCTTGGGATGCAAATCTTTCTAAATTTAATCTTAGCAATTACGACCATATATTATTTAGTTTTCATGGGCTTCCAATCTCACAAGTAAATAAGGTTTATGAAGATAATGTTTGTGCAGATAAAGATTGTGATAAAGAGATTAATGAACTTAATAAATACTGTTATAAAGCAACTAGTTATGAGACAGCTAGACTCATAGCACAATCAAATCAAATCAAGAATGATAAATACACGGTATGTTTTCAATCAAGATTAACAAAAAATTGGCTGGAACCATTTACTGATAAAATCTTAAAATCATTGGCGTTCAAAGGTTTAAAAAAAATTCTCATAATATCTCCAGCTTTTACCGCAGACTGCCTTGAAACTGTTATTGAGTTGGGGTCTGAATACAAAAAGCTTTTTCAAGAAGCTGGAGGCGAAGTTTTAGATTACGTACCTTCATTAAATGCTTCCGATAATTGGGTAGATTCGATAAAGGAAATTTTAAAATAATGTTTAAGAATGATTTATTAAAAGGAAAATATATTTTAGTGACAGGCGGTGGAACTGGTCTAGGTAAAGAAATGGTAAAGCATTTTGCATCTCTCGGTGCAGATGTTGCAATTTGTGGTCGAAGAGAAGATCCCCTAAAAGAAACTGTTAAAGAGGTTAAAGATCAATTTGGTGTTTATGCCTACTATGAAACCTTGGATATAAGATCGGCTCAAGATGTTGAGGGATTTATTGATAATATTTTTAATTTAAAACCATTAACAGGGTTGGTAAACAATGCTGCAGGCAACTTTATTTCTCCTACGCACAAACTGTCTTCAAGAGGTTTTGATGCCATTGCTAATATTGTTATGCATGGAACCTTTTATGTAACGAACAGCGTAGGTAAAAAATGGATTGAACATAAATTACCCGGATCAATTTTATCCATACTTGCAACTTGGATTTGGACAGGTTCTGCTTATGTTGTTCCGTCTGCTATGTCCAAATCTGCAATCCACGCAATGACTATGTCTCTTGCTGTCGAATGGGCATCTAGAAATATAAGAGTTAATGCTATTGCACCAGGCGCTTTTCCTACTAAGGGTATGACAGCTAGACTTGATCCTAAAGGTTTAATGATGGCTGAAAACGCAGATATGAGCAAAGCCATACCAATGGGTAGGTACGGTAGAATGGAAGAGCTCCAAAACTTAGCATCTTTTCTTATGAGCGATGGTTGTGATTATTTAACAGGTCAATGTATTGCAGTAGATGGTGCGCAACATCTTAGTAGCGGAGGAACATTTTCTAACTTGGCTAGCGTATCAGATGAAGATTGGGATAATATAAGAACTGCAATCCAAGAAACAAATGCCAAAGATAGAAAAGATAGGAGTTGATTATGTCTAACATGCACGAAATGCTTTCCAAACAAAAACAATTTGTCCTAAAAGAAGGCGTGCCAACTATTGAATTAAGAATTGATCGTCTTAATAGAATGAAGGAGTTGATTCTTGATTATCGCTACAAGTTTGTTGATGCATTAAATGAAGATTTTGGAGTTAGATCAAAAAATCAATCTATGATTACAGATGCATATTCTATTATTCCAAATATTGAGTATGCAAAGAAAAACATTAAATCTTGGACCGGTCGAAGCAAGCGTAAGACTTCATTCCCCTTTAATATCTTGGGAGCTCGTTCGTATGTCGAGTATGAACCCCTCGGAGTTGTGGGTATGATTTCACCCTGGAATTTTCCAGTAAATTTAACTTTTAGTCCCTTAATTGCTGTATTTGCAGCAGGTAATGTTGTGATGCATAAACCAAGCGAATACACAGAAAACACTTCTGCGTTGCTTAAAGAGTCGTGTGATAAATATTTTGATGAAAATGAATTTGGAACTGTTTTAGGCGGTCCAGATGTCGGAGCCGAGTTCTCATCTTTAAAATTTGATCATCTGTTATATACGGGTAGTGGGGCTGTTGGGAAATATATAATGGAAGCAGCTGCTAAAAATCTTGTGCCAGTTACTCTGGAGTTGGGAGGAAAATCACCAGTTATAGTAGGCGAGAGTGCAGATCTTAAATCAACGGCACGACGAGTCATGATGGGTAAAACCATGAATGCGGGTCAAATCTGCTTAGCACCAGATTATGTAATAGTTAAAGATACTATTGAATCAGAGCTGGTTTCAGAGCTTAAAAAGTCAGTAGAAGAATTTTATCCAGATATCAAACATAATCCAGATTACACTTCAATCATTAATCAAAAACATTTTGACAGAATTAATAATCTTATAAGCGATGCAAAAGAAAAGGGCGCAAAGATTGATGAAATTAATCCTGCAAATGAGGATTTCTCTCAACAAGAAGCATATAAAATTCCCCCTACTTTAATTTTAGATCCCACCGATGATATGAAAGTTATGCAAGAAGAGATCTTTGGACCAGTTTTACCAATCAAGAAATACTCAAAAATTGAGGAAACTATCGAATACGTTAACTCTAAAGATAAACCACTGGGATTGTACTACTTTGGCAACAACAAAACCGAAGAAGAAAAGGTTCTGTCTAAAACTTCTTCTGGTGGTGTTACTGTGAATAATGTGATTGGTCATTTACAACAATCAGATCTTCCTTTTGGTGGCGTTGGTCCAAGTGGTATTGGTCGATACAATGGAGTTGAGGGATTCTTAAATTTTAGTAATGCTAGAGCTGTTTATAAAGAAGTGAGCCCTAGATTTGAAAAATTATTTGGCTTTATGAGACCTCCCTACAAAGATAATGTTGAGGAAACTCTCAAAAAATTAATAAAGTAAATGCTTAAAACACCCATTTTGTTGGGTATAAAATACTTTCGCTCTAGAGAAACTGGCTATTTATCTTTTTATGCTCTAATTTCCATAGTAGGTCTATCGTTAGGTGTAGCAACATTGATCATTGTCCTTTCAGTAATGAATGGCTTTGAAAAAGAACTTCAAAATAGAATTTTAGGAGTTGTACCCCAACTTCTAATAACAAATGACGGTCCATTTGATTCCCGTGGAAATTGGTTAGAACAACTCCGTGGCAAAGAAGAGATCATTGGATACTCACCATATGTTCAGTCTGAAGTACTAGTTCAAAATAATTTCGGAACTAAACCTTTACTTTTAGCAGGTATTTACCCAGAACTTGAGCATCAATTATCAATACTTCCAGATTTTATTATTCATGGGGATATCTATAGTTTGTCTTCCCAAGATGGAATATTAATTGGGTCTTCTCTCGCGCGTTCCTTAAATATTGAAATAGGTGATTCTTTAAGAATACTGACCAGTGAGTTGAGAGGTAGCATATTTGGTTCCATTCCTAGAACTATCCAAGTAAAAGTAGTTGCTATTTTTGAACTTAAATCTGAACTTGATGCTTCATTAATTCTTGGACATCATGATTTAGTAACGAAACTTTTGAGATATCCAGAAGGAACAACTCAAAGCATTAGAATAAAACCAAGAGATCTTTTTGCAGTCACTGAAACTGGTTACATGATACTGGATGATTTTGAATTGAATGAAGAAGGCTATTATTTCTCAACATGGTATCAAACTCATGGAACTTTGTTTCAAGCCATACAATTAGAGAAGAGAATTATAGGATTATTAATCTTTCTAATTGTAACTGTTGCTTGTTTTAATATATTGTCAAATTTATTGATGACAGTTAAAAATAAAGAATCTGATATTGCAATTTTAAGAACCTTACACATGCAGCAATATCAAATTGTTGTTATCTTTCTTACTCAAGGGTTATTAATTGGATTATTGGGTATCGTTATTGGAGTCATTCTAGGCTTCTTAATAACGCCAAATTTAGATTCTATTTTAGCTTTTCTGGAGGAGTTAACTAGCAGAAGTGTACTAGATGCTTATTTTATTAATTACTTTCCCTATTACTTTAATACAGAACAAATTTTACTAATCATAATATCTTCATTAGTTATAACTTTGGTGTTTTCTTGGATACCAGCCCAAAAAGCGTCAAAAGTAATGCCGGCACAGGTATTGAGACATGAATAAACTTTCGATAAACAATCTGTCAAAAACTTACAATGATGGTGAAGCAAAAACTACTATCCTAAATGGATTGTGTTTTAATGCTTTGGGTGGAAAGTTAACAGCTATTATTGGTGAATCTGGCGCGGGTAAAACAACGCTCTTGAATTTGATTTCTGGTATTGATAAACCAACAACCGGAGAAATCTTATTCAATAATGAGCAAATTAATAGCGCAAATGCTAATTCTGCTTTTTCAGATTTTGGATTTGTCTTTCAGTTTCATTACTTGCTGACAACCTTAACCATAGAAGAAAA
>JAYNII010000004.1:77200-119474 GCA_038108875.1 Gammaproteobacteria bacterium
TTGGATTTGTCTTTCAGTTTCATTACTTGCTGACAACCTTAACCATAGAAGAAAATATTCTCGTAGCTTCAGATATAAAACAATTGCCACGCCAAGAAGCTATTAAACGAATGCATAATATGGCAAATCAATTAGGTATTGCTAATAAATTAAAACATTATCCATTCCAACTATCTGGAGGAGAACGTCAAAGAGCTGCATTTATTAGAGCCATAATCAATCAACCCTCGCTGGTGCTGATGGATGAACCAACAGGAAATCTTGACCACTACAATTCTAGAAAATTACAGGAGTTGATAATTACTATCATGCGCGAACAAAAATCTATTTTCTTAGTGGCGACTCACGACAAAGGATTTGCAGATCGTGCAGATCAGATTATTGCACTATAAAATAAGCATATGTATGAATTAATTCTATCTGGAGGTTGGTTTATATGGCCACTGCTGGTATGTTCGATATTAATGGTCTCTATCATTATAGAAAGGATTTGGTTATTACAAAAAAAATTAGTTGTCCCGGATAATCTTCTAAAGCAAGTAGTAATATTGATTGAAAATAATAAATTCACTATTCAGCAACAGGAATCTTTTATAGCTATGTCTCATTTAGGTTCGATGCTTTCTGCTATTTTTAGACAAAAAGATTCAGCAAGAGAAGTGCTTGAATCTAAGGCAGAAGAGAAAGCTGAACAGATCAGATTTGACTTAGAGAGAAACATTAATAATTTGGGGATCATTGCGAGCATCGCTCCGCTTCTAGGATTATTGGGAACCGTTGTCGGAATGATAAAGGTATTTGCAAACTTAGAATCTTTAAATGAATCAAATAATGCAAATCTTCTTGCTTTGGGGATTTCTGAAGCATTGATTACAACTGCAGTTGGTTTACTAGTTGCAGTTCCAGCTTTAACTGCCTTTCATATATTTAATAGAAAAGTAGAGCATCTTATGGTCTTAATTCAAGCTGAATCTTCTAAACTAATAGACTATCTTGGTAAAAAGTGAAATTTTTATCGAAAGAAAAGTCTAGTTTTGGGATCGAGCTTACTCCTTTAATAGATATTGTATTTTTATTAGTTATTTTTTTTGTTGTGACTGCCAAAATCCAAGGTAATCAATATATTGATTTAGAACTACCAACAACAAATAACTTTAATCAAGGCGAGATCATATATGATCAAATAGTTTATGTATTTGCAGACAATCGAGTATCGATCTCAAATAAAGTACTTAATATCAATGAATTAGAGTCGATTTTTAATACTATTGATCAAATTTATTCAAATGAGCGCATTTTAGTTCTGGCAGTTGAAAAAAGGGTTTTTTTTGAGAATGTTGTTAAAATAATGGATGGCCTAGAGAATTTGGGTTTTTTAAATATAAAAATTCAAACATATACTCATGAACAAAGCATTTTATAGACTTTTTAAGTACACCATTGCATACAAATTTTCATTCCTTACTGCAATATTTGGCTTTTTAGTTTTTGCTGCGGCTGATGTTGCTGCAGTTGAATGGATAAGAAGAGTTATCGAATTTATCGGATCAGATGAACCTAAACCTGCTTTTGTGCTAGCTTATGCATTAATTGCTATAGCTACCATAAGAGGAGTGGGTTTTTTTATTGGTAACTATTTTATGGCAAGAGTGGGATTTGGTATTGTCCATGATTTAAGACATCAGCTTTTTAATAAGTTGCTCTATTTGCCAAAAAGATATTTTGATAATAGTCAATCTGGCCAATTGTTAAGCCGCATAACTTTTACCACAACTCAAGTTTCAGGTGCTACGACCACTGCAGTTAAGACTCTAATAAAAGAAGGAGCTCTACTAATCGGATTATTCTTTTACATGCTTTATCTAGATTGGAAACTAACAATAATGTTGGTGGGCGTTATTCCTATTATTGGCTTAATTGTGATGGTTGCTGGAAAAAGATTGCGTAAATTAGCCAAGAGAATTCAAACAGCTATGGGTGCGGTAACTCATATTGCTTCAGAAGCTGTCGATGGTAACCAGGAAATAAAATCTTTTGGTGCTAATGCATATGAAACTAATAGATTTGCATTTGCAAATAATGCAAATAGAAATCAAAATCTTAAATTAGAAGCTACTAATTCATTAGCTACCCCAATCGTTCAAATTCTAATATCGTTTTCTATGGCATTAGTTGCTTACCTAGCTTTGGAACAGGGCTTTTCTATAAAACTAGAAGCAGACACTTTTGTTGCTTTCTTTACTGCAGCAGGTCTATTGGCTAAACCCATGAGGCAGCTCACTAATATAAATGCAGTCGTTCAAAAAGGGATAGCTGCTGCTGCTGAAATATTTGAACAACTAGACCAACCTGAAGAAATTGATGATGGCCATATTACCAATCCAATAAAGGGCTCAATTAATTTTGATAACGTAGCCTTCTCATACAATCAGAATGAAAGTATTTTAAAAGGTATTTCATTTAAAGTAGATCCTGGAAAGACTGTTGCAATCGTTGGAAAATCAGGTTCGGGCAAATCAACTATAAGTAGTTTAATATCAAGATTTTATTCTGGTTTTTCTGGATCAATTACCATTGATGATATCAATATTAAAGATTATGAATTACAGCACTTAAGAAACTCTATTTCCATAGTCACACAAAAACCAAATTTATTTAACGATACTGTAGCTCGAAATATCGCTTACGGTAACGAAACTATCGATAATGAAAAAGTGCTCTTTGCTGCTGAAAAGGCTGGATGCAAAGAATTCATAGAAAAACTACCTGACGGTTATAAAACTTTTATTGGAGATGATGGGGTATTGTTATCGGGTGGGCAAAGGCAAAGAATTGCCATAGCAAGAGCTTTTTATAAAGATGCGCCTATTGTCATCTTGGATGAGGCTACCTCAGCTCTAGATAGTGAATCTGAATCTTTTATCCAGGCTTCAATTAATGAGCTTACTAAAGATAAGACCACAATCATCATTGCTCATAGATTAAGTACTATAGAAAATGCACATAAAATACTAGTGATCGATGAGGGTATAATTATTGAAGAAGGCAATCACCAAGAGTTATTAAAATCAAATGGTCTCTATAAAACACTTTACAAGAGCCACGATACACTAACTTCATCTAAAAAGAGTGTTAATCCTTCCAAACCAAGATATCTTCCTGATTTCTATGAAGAGGAAGTTACAACTAATTCACTTGTTAATGCTTGGTACAACAAAAGTATATGGCTCTGGTTGCTTTTGCCGTTTAGTTTTATTGCAAAGATAATTTATACCTCTAGAAAGAAAAGATTATTAAATTCTCAAAAAGCATTTAAAAAACCCATTTTAGTTGTTGGCAATATAACAGTAGGAGGCACTGGTAAAACTCCATTAGTAAGGGCTATAGCCGAATATTTCTTAGCTAAAGGAAAAAAAGTAGGATTGGTAAGCAGAGGATACGGTGGAAAATATCAGGGCACATTAAATGTTACTAAAAATTCTACTTTTAAGGAAACAGGTGACGAGGCTCAAATTCTCACAAAGATCGGTGTCCCTCTAGTGCTCGATCGAAATAGATCAAGAGGCATAGAGTTTCTCCTATCTAAATATCCTGAAATAGATATGGTAGTTACTGATGATGGCTTACAACATTATTCTATGAAAAGGGATATCGAAATAGCTGTAATTGATGGAAGACGGAGATTGGGAAATGGGTTTATGCTCCCAGCTGGCCCTTTACGAGAACCAAAATCTAGATTATCTGAAGTAGATTTTATTATAAATAATGGAGGGCCTGCTGAGGATGGCGAATATTTGATGTCAATGAATCCTTCAAAGTTTGTTCATTTAAGTTCTGGTAAAACTTATGATGTTTCAAGTTGGCCGATGCACAAAAATATTCATGCAGTTGCAGGTATTGGTAATCCTAACAGATTCTTTGATTTATTAACAAAATTGGGTTTTTCATCTATAAAACATGCTTTTAATGATCATCATAAATTTCAGGTTAGAGATTTAGAATATCTTGATCATTTGCCTATCATCATGACTGAAAAAGATGCAGCAAAATGCAAAACATTCAATAATTCTAAAATCTGGTATCTTGTCATTGCTGCCCAACCAGAAGAAAAATTTTTAAAGGATTTAGAAGGAAAATTAAATGCTAGATAAAGATATTTTAGACCTTTTAGTTTGTATAAGATGCAAAAATTCACTCTCCCAATCTCTAGAAAATAAACTTGATTGTTTGAATTGTAATATTTCGTTTCCCATTATTGACGATATACCACGCCTTATAGAAGATGAGGTAGTTAATAATAATGTCTAATGTTCATATTGTTATCCCATCAAGATTAGGATCAACAAGACTACCAAATAAACCTCTCCAAAAATTAGGAAATAAAACCTTGATTGAAAGAGTTTATGTTAATGCAAAACAATCAAATATTTCATCAATATTCATAGCAACTGATAGCGAAAAAATCTTAATGGAAACAATAAATTTTTGCGATCAAGTAGTACTTACAAATTC
This sequence comes from Gammaproteobacteria bacterium, assembly GCA_038108875.1. Lineage (GTDB taxonomy): Bacteria > Pseudomonadota > Gammaproteobacteria > Magnimaribacterales > D2472 > VMDH01. The sequence continues at coordinate 81,713 of JAYNII010000004.1, forward strand.
AAACCATTTATCCGGAACAGATAGAATCTATGAATTATGTTGCATACAAAATTTTAATAGTGATGACATTATTATTAATCTTCAAGGGGATGAACCCTTTATGCCAGTTCAAATTATAAATGCAATGCCAGAAATCTTAGATGGTTATGACGTTGGAACAGCTTGCGTGCCAATCAGTGATGAAGATGAAATTAAAAACCCTAATAATGTTAAAGTTTGTTTTGCGGGCAAAACAGCTTTGTACTTTTCAAGAAGCGTAATCCCAAATAATTTTACAAATGCTAATGTAACTTACTATAAACACATAGGTATCTATGCTTATAAGGTAAAAACGTTAGAGCTAATTTCAAAACTCAAGCCATCAAAGTTAGAGTTATCAGAAAAATTAGAACAACTAAGATTTATTGACAATGGTTTGCATATTGCAATCAAGAACTTCGATGTTGAAGCGCCTCTTGGTATTGATACTGAAGAAGATCTATTCAAAGCACAAAAGTTGATACCTTGAAGTTTATAGAAAATATTCAGCTTAATAATTATTTTAAACTACCTTGCAGAGCTTCTAGAATTATTTTCATAGAAAATGAAGATGAATTTATCTCATTAAATGAATTTACAAGCAATGCTATAGTCATTGGAGAAGCATCCAATTTAATAGTTGCAGATTGCATCAATAAGGACATTATCAAATTTGACTATAAAAAAATACATCATGAAAATAACTATCTATCAATTTCAGGTGCAGTTACTTGGTCTGAAGTAATTGAATACACTCTCAAAAACCATCTTTACGGACTTGAAAATTTAACAGCAATTCCTGGTTTAGCAACTGCAGCTCCAGTCCAAAACATTGGCGCTTATGGAGTCCAAATAAGTGATTTTATTGATTCAATAACTTGTTGGGATTTGAAATCTGAACAGTTTAAAGTGTTAACGAATAAAGAGTGTGTCTTTGATTATAGAAAATCTTTATTTCAAACTAATAAGTCTCTAATAATTCATAAAGTGTTATTAAAATTAAATGATTCATTTAACCCTGTTCTTACTTACAAGAGCATCCAAGATTATTTTTTACAAAACAATATTCAAACCTCAAATATCACTCCTAGTAAGCTTTCTGAAGTAGTTAGAACCATCCGCTACCAAAGATTGCCTGATCCATTTGTCCACCCTAATGTTGGTAGTTTTTTTAAGAATCCTTCATTATCATCATCCCAATTTTTTGATTTAAAAAGTAACTTTTCAGATATCCCATTTTGGGAAGAACGTGATGCTATAAAGATTTCTGCTGGATGGCTAATTTCTTCTATTAAGAATAGCCTGCTCTCGAACAGTATTGAGATCTTCGAAACTAATAATTTAGTATTAATAAATCGCGGGACTTCTTATACACAATTACTAGAATTTTCGGATAAGATAATTTCTCTAGTATTTGAGAAGTTTGGAATCAAACTGACTATAGAACCAGAGATTATTTCATGACTATTTTAATTGCTATCTTTAGTCATCTATTAGCAGTAATAAGTCCAGGGCCGGATACAGCAATCATACTTAAAACTGCAATACAGAAAGGGAGGTCTGAAGCACAGCTAGTTGCTTACGGGATTGGTGTTGGAATATTTTTTCATTGCTTGTTTGCGAGTGTCGGTCTCCAATTAATTCAAGAACTTATACCTAATATTCTTTCCTATATTTCAACTGTTGGTGGTTTATACTTTATATACATTGGCGTCACAAGCATCATAGGTTCTTATTCTAAGAAGCCTAATAAAGTCAAAGTTCAAAAAAAATCCTATTTTTTTACTGGTTTTTTAGTGAATATTTTAAATACAAAGGCTTTGCTGTTTTTTATTGCTTTGTTTGCGTATCTTAAAACACAAGTAGACTATTCTTTCATGTTCTCGTTGTATTTTCCTATAGCAACATGTATGTGGTTTCTCTTTTTAGGTTATCTAATAAGTACTTTAAAAAAAGATGTTGTTTTTTTAAATTCGAATGTTCTTAATTATGTGTTTTCAGTTTTTTTTATTGTAGCTGGAATCCTTATTTTCTTATCAAGATGAGTTATAACAATATTCTGAAGTTTATTTCTGAGCAGAACGATACTTTCCCTCCAGTTCATTTATGGAATCCTAAGTTATGCGAAGGAGCTAAATTTTATATTAACCATAATGGAGAATGGTTCTTTAATGAATCCATCATTAGAAGACATAACTTATGTGTCTTATTCTCTAGAATAATAAAAAAAGAAAAAACTGATTACTATCTTGTTAGTCCTGTTGAAAAAATTCATCTAGATTGTGCTATTGAGCCTTATAAAATTGTCGATTTTGATCTTGATGATTCGAGCAATATAGTTTTTCAAACCAATCTAAACTTTGCATTTAAACCTCAACAAGAAAATATCTCGAAACTAATTTTTTATAATTCACAATGGATTCCAACAGTTGAAGTGCGTGAAGGAATTGGTGGCTTTATTGATAGAAATGTTTATTACAAATTAGCAAATATTTCTAGTAAGTATGGTTTTGAGAAAAATAACAAACTTTATTTAAAATTTCAGAATATAACATTTCCTCTAGGTCTTTGTGCTTAGCTCTAGTTCGATCCATTTATCTATATTTTTCTCAACAAACTCTAAAGGCAGGGCTCCATTTTTTAAAATTTCATAATGAAAATCTTTGATGCTAAATCTTGAACCAAGTTTGTCTTTGGCTCTATGTTTTAATTCTAAAAATTTTAACTGGCCAATTTTATAAGCCAATGCTTGACCAGGCCAATTGATGTATCTATCTACCTCATTAATTATGTCTTGCTTGGTTTTAGCAGAGTTGTCTAAAAAGTAATTAATTGCATCTTGTCTAGACCAATCAAAATAGTGCATACCTGTATCAACAACCAATCTAATGGCTCTCCACATATCGTAGGTTAGTTGACCAAACTTAGAGTAGGGGTCTTGGTACAAACCCATCTCATAACCAAGGCTTTCACTGTATAAACCCCAACCCTCTACGTAAGCTGTGAAACCACCATACTTTCTGAAATTTGGAAGATCTAACTCCATAGCTAAAGCAATCTGTAGATGATGACCTGGAACTGCTTCATGCACAGAAAGAACTTCTATTTCGTATTTGGGTCTAACTTCAGGTCTGTAGAGATTAACGTAATAGTAGCCTGCTCTAGAACCATCGGCAGCAGGTCTTTGATAATAGGCTGTAGTCGTATCAGGAGCACTTTCTTCGGGAATAGGTTTTAGCCCATAGGGTATAGCAGGCAGCTTTTTAAATAAATGAACTAATTCTGGATCTATTTTCTTTGAAGTAGCTAAATATTCTGTAAAAAGGTCATCAGGGTTATCAAAATAGAATTTAGGGTTAGATCTCAAATCATCTAAGAACTCTTTAAATGATCCTTGCCATTTAACTTCGTCAATAACGGTTTGCATTTCTGCTCGTATACGAGCTACTTCTGCTAATCCAATATTATGTATTTCAGTTGGAGTAAGATCAGTTGTAGTAAATCTTTTAGCAGCAAATTCATAATATTCTTTTCCATTTGGAAGGCTGGATATACCAATTGATTCTCTACACGCGGGTAAATAAATATTTTCAAAAAATATTAAGAGTTTTTCATAACCTGGAATAACGTATGTATTTATTGCACTTTGTGCTAATAATTGAACTTCTTTAGTTTCATCACTTGTCAATAGATTAGGATTTTCAAAGATTTTGTAAAAGGGACTATCTGTTGGGGAGGTGTGTGCTTGGAGTTTTAACTGACCTAAGACTCTAGTCATTAATATTTTAGGAGGCACCATGCCTTTTTCTATACCAAGTTCAGCTCTCTCAATAATATTGTCAATGAGTACGGGTAACTTTTTTAGACGCTCAATCCAATCAATATAATGTTGTTTGTTTCGAAATGGGAGAATGTCAGCAGTTTCATGCTCCAGCTGTATACCTCCTCTGTGGCTAAAGGGCATAAGGAAAAAATTAAACTCCTGCGATGTTACTTGATCTTGGTATTGTTTTAGAAACAACAGGTAATTAAGCTGTTCTTCTTCGGTAAAAGAATTAAAGTTTAATCCTGCTAAAGTATTTAGAATATCTTGATCGTGTAATCTTTCTTCTTCAAAAAAGGCAAGACTGTTGTCCTGCCAATCTTGGTTAAATCTCAGATCCCCTATACTGGAAGCATAAATAGGATCATTATCAACACCCCTTTGCCATTCTGAATTTACTAATTCCAGAAACAGATTTTCATCATTAGATTGTGAACAACTAACAAGAATAACGATTAATAGTAATATTTTTTTCATAGCTACATATTAGGATAGTTGGGTCCGCCCATACCTTCTGGACTAACCCATTGAATATTTTGTGAGGGATCTTTGATATCGCACGTCTTGCAGTGTACGCAGTTTTGACTATTGATCACAAATTTTTTAGCGCTGCCATCGTCTACAACTTCATATACTCCTGCAGGGCAATACCTTTGTGCTGGCTCATCATATATCGGGAGATTGACTGCAATCGGAATGCTAGGATCTTTAAGCTTTAGATGACAGGGTTGATTTTCAGCATGATTGGTATTTGATAAGAATACTGAGCTAAGTTTATCAAAAGAATAGATGCCATCTGGTTTTGAGTACTTGATAGGTTTTGCTTGATCTAAAGATTTAAGACAAGCGTAATCAGGAGTAGGGTGGTTTAATGTAAATGGTAATTTACCCCTAAATAAGAACTGGTCAATAGCATTCATAACAGCTCCAAGCAAGGGACCAAATTTATGAAAAAATGGACCAAAGTTTCTAGATTTATAAAGCTCATCATAAACCCAAGAATTGGAAACCAATTTATCAAAATCAATATCTTTTTGGCCTGACTCAAGTGCAAAAATATGTTCAGCAGCAAGCATCCCTGACTTCATAGCAGTATGAGAACCTTTTATTTTTGAAAAAATTAAAGTACCTGCATTATCACCAATTAGCAATCCTCCAGGAAATGTCATTTTAGGTAGAGATTGCAAACCACCCTTTATGAGCGCACGAGCACCATACGTAATTCTTTCCCCGCCTTCTAGGACTTTTTTTATTATTTTATGAGTCTTCCAAGTTTGAAACTCATCAAAAGGACTTAAATAAGGGTTTTTATAATCAAGCGGTACTACATAACCTAAATATATTTCATTATTTGGGCCATGATATAGATAAGATCCTGCAGGTGTATCTGACGGTGATGGCCATCCGTTTGTATGCATGACTAAACCTTCCTGATGATTTTCAGGTTTTATTTTCCATATTTCTTTGAAACCTATTCCGTAATGTTGAGGATCCTTGTCAACATCTAGTTTGTAATTAGAAATTATTTCCTTGCCTAAATGTCCGCGACAACCTTCTGCAAGAATTGTATATTTGGCTAGAATATCTATTCCAGGTACGTAATTTTCTTTCTTATTTCCATTTTCATCTATACCCATATCGCCTGTTCTAACACCAATTACACGATCTTGCTGATACAAGAGTTCGCTAGCTGGGAAGCCGGGAAATATCTCTATTCCCAAACTTTCTGCCTCATTTGCAAGCCATCTGCATAAGTTACCCAAGCTAATAATATAGTTTCCATGGTTATTCATTGGTGGCATAAAGAAAGAAGGAATACCAAATCCTGAGGATTTAGTTAGAAACATAATTTTATCTTTCTTAACTGGTGTTAACAGCGGAGCATTTTTATTCTTCCAGTCCGGTATGAGTTCATCAAGTGCGGATGTCTGAAAAACATTTCCAGATAGAATATGTGCTCCAATTTCTGAACCCTTTTCTAATAAACAAATGCTTAGAGGATTATCTTTAGAAAGCTGAGCTAATTTGATTGCACACGATAAACCTGCTGGCCCGCCACCAACAATAACAACATCGTATTCCATTGATTCTCTTTCCATTCATGCTCCAAAGATTTGTGAAATTAAAAAAAAACATTACAATTATAGCTCTTTAAAACAATCTATTAAAAAAAATCGCAGTTTATATGAAAGTATTAGTGCCTATAAAAAGAGTTGTTGATTACAACGTCAAAGTAAGACCATTAAACGATCAAAGTGGTGTGGATTTAAATAACGTTAAAATGTCTATTAATCCATTTTGTGAAATTGCTGTTGAGGAAGCTGTTCGCCTAAAAGAGGCTGGTGTTGTTAGTGAAATTATTGCTATTACTGTGGGTACGCAAGCCTCTCAAGAGCAGCTCAGAACTGCTCTAGCCTTGGGAGCTGATCGTGCAATTTTGTTAGAGACAAATGAGCATGTTGAGCCATTAGGTATAGCTAAATTATTAGCAAAAATATACGAAAATGAAAAACCTGATTTAGTGATTCTTGGAAAACAAGCCATTGATGGTGATAACAATCAAACCGGCCAAATGCTTGCCGCTTTATTAGGTATATCTCAAGCAACTTTTGCCTCAGTGCTTAATGTCGGTCAAGGAGTTGCTACAGTAACTAGAGAAATTGATGGCGGACTTCAAACCCTTGAGGTCAACCTACCAGCAGTGGTAACAACTGATTTAAGGCTCAATGAACCTCGCTATGCATCTTTACCTAATATTATGAAAGCTAAAAAGAAGGAACTTAATATAATTGATGCCTCTACTTTGGGTGTAGATTTCAGTCCTAGACTCTCCACCGTTAAGGTTGAGCTGCCTCCATCTAGAGCAGCAGGGGTAAAAGTTGGTTCTGTAGAAGAATTAGTAAATAAACTAAAAAATGAAGCCAAGGTTATTTAATGAAGATATTAGTAGTAGCAGAACACGATAATCAAACCCTCAAACTATCAACTTTAAATACTGTATCTGCAAGTTTATTGGTAGGTGGAGAAGTTGATGTAATTGTCCTGGGATCTTCTTGCTCAAACGCAGCTAAAGAAGCTTCTAAGATTGTTGGTATTAATAATGTTATCAATATTGATAATTCTTCAATGGCTAACGCATTAGCTGAAGAGATATCTAATAACTTAGTATCTGTTGTGTCTCAATATTCTCATGTGTTTATACCTGCCACTACATTTGGGAAAAATATAATGCCTCGCTTAGCAGCTCTGTTAGATGTACAGCCGTTATCAGATGTCATTGAAATTATTAATGCTAATACATTCAAGCGACCAATTTATGCTGGCAGCTGTCTAGCAACAGTTCAGACAAATCAAGAATTAATCATTGCAACTATTAGAACCACAGCCTTTGACCCTGTCAAAATAGGCGATTCAACTATTCCAATTATTCAACAAGATGCTCAAAATTCTTTAGCCATTTCTCGTTTTATTTCAGAGGAACTAGCCAAAAGCGAGCGCCCAGAATTGACTGCCGCTAAAATTATTATTTCTGGTGGAAGAGGAATGCAATCAGGTGATAACTTTTCTCTATTAGAAACCATTGCAGATAAATTGGGAGCAGCGGTTGGTGCTTCTAGAGCTGCAGTTGATTCAGGTTTTGTACCAAATGATTATCAAGTTGGTCAAACTGGTAAAATAGTAGCTCCTAATCTGTATATTGCGGTTGGAATATCAGGTGCTATTCAGCATCTAGCAGGAATGAAGGATTCAAAAGTAATTGTTGCAATTAATAAAGATGAAGATGCTCCTATATTTCAAGTTGCAGATTATGGATTGGTTGCAGATCTTTTTAAAGCATTACCTGAATTTGAAGCTTTACTCTAACTTATTGATTTAAAGTTATATTTTTACCTATTTTATTTAAACAGACACCCGCAGAATCATGGATTATTTCATGTTCTTTTGCTAGTAAACAATATTTCCAGAGACTGTATTCTTTAGATACACCTATTCCACCATGCAAATGTTGAGCTGAATAACTGCTCCTATGAGATACATCCGCAGCCCACGCCTTTGCAGTTAAAACATAATTTTCTTTATTATTTGTTTTCATACTTAATGCATATAAAGCTTGTTGGTTGACTAGGCTTAGACATTCTTGATCAATAAACATAGAAGCAGCTCGATGACTAACTGCTTGAAAAGTTGCTATGGGCTTATCAAATTGTTTCCTCTCAGCAGTATAAGCAGAGGTCAATTCCATCATTTTCTTTGTGACACCCTCTATAAACATACTTCTCATTAATTTTTGAGTAAGATCTATTTCGTTGAGGAGTTCCAACACATCGTTAGTTTCGATTATGTTTTCAAATGGAATTTCAAGATTTTTAAAGGTAATTTGGGTTACAGACTTTCCAGTTGTAATCACTTGATCCTCATGGATTAATAAATCTTTATTAATTAGAGCAATTTTTACGCCTTGATGAGTTTGAAAAGAGATTAGGATTGAATCTGATTCGTTGTAATTTTCAATAAAATGTTTTAATCCAGTAATAGAGTAACCATTAGGGATTTCAATACCAAAAGTATAGAATCCTTCTTCTACGTGGCTGTAAGGCTCTTTCAGAGCTGTGGCAATAATTTTATTTAGTGACAAATGATCTCTTAGGTGACTACTATTAGAAGATTTAGTTGACTGGAATATTAGGGGCACATCAATAAAAAAAGAAAATAAATCAAGATTTAATCCATGATATCCAGCTTGTTTAAAAACTAAACTCAAAATGTTAAGAGGATTAATTTCATTGCCATTCTCATAAATATTAACAAATCCTGCTTTATTCAGACTCTCTAAAATTCTATTATTAATAGGGCTTTCCAAATCATCAGAAGTTATTTTGGAATACAACGCATTCAAAGATTTTTGAATTTCTGAATACTGGTCAAAATTATCAAAATCCATTAACTTGTCCTCGGTAGAAAAAGTCCCGCCATGGCTATAATATCTTTTTGAACCTCGTTTGTTCCTCCACCAAATGTCAGAATAGATGCTGTTCTATACATTCTTTCCAATTTGCCATTCAGAATTGATAGTTCTTGATTTGATTTAAATAGACTTATTTCGCCAAAAATTTCCATCATCATTCTGTAAGCTTCTATAAAAAATTCTGAGCCATAGACTTTTGCAACTGAGGCATCCGTCATTGAAAAATTATTTTTACCCTGTGACCAAACTTGCTTCCAGCAAATAAGTTTTAAGGCCTCGAGTTTGTAATAAATTTTTGCAAAACTGTCTTGTATCCATGGTACTTCTGACAGTTTCATTCCATTTATAAGTTTTATACCTTTAGCAACAATTAATAAATTATTGTAAAGCTCTTCAATAGGCCCATGATTAACTAATGCTAACCTTTCTAAGTTTAATTGACTTGTAATCAGGGACCAGCCTGAATTTACTTCGCCAACTAGAAAATCGTTCTTCACGAAGACGTTTTCATAAAAAGTACTATTAGTTCTGACATCTCCTAAAGTGTGAATGGGATGACAACTAAAACCAGGAGCGTTTGTTGGAACTATGAACATTGATATCCCTTTGTGTTTTTTTGCTTCTTTATCAGTTCTTGCGGCTAGCCATACATAATCAGCAAAATTAGCTAAACTAGTCCAAATCTTCTGACCATTAATTAACCAACCCTCAGAGGATTTTTCTGCACTTGTTATTAGTGATGCCAAATCTGTACCAGCATTTGGTTCAGAATACCCAATAGCAAATATAAGCTCTCCGGTAAGTATTCTTCTTGCAATATTATCCTTAGCAAAGGAAGAGCCATATTTTGCAATCATGGGTCCAATTGATTCGGTTGTAAGAAATGGAAAGGGGAATCCTGTTCTCATGATTTCTTCTACAAATATGTATTGTTCTATAGGACTAAACTCTTTGCCTCCAAAAGACTTTGGCCAACTTAGCCCAATCCAACCGTCTTTTCCCATTTGCAATAATGCTTTTCTAAATTCTGGTCCACCTCCTTCAAAATATCTCGAATCACTTAATTCTTGTCTTAACTCTACATTTAGTAATTCTTTTAAATACTCATTGATAGTGCATTTGAGTTTTAATTCTTTTTTGCTTAATTCAATTTCCATAGATTTTTATAAGATCAGAGATAAATTTGCCTTCATTAATCCATTCATCTCGACCATTTGTAAGACCTAATCTTACTATCATAAGATCTAACTCAGGAATTATTAGCAATCTTTGTCCTTGAAATCCATTAGCAGAAATGATTTTAAAGGGTACACTATGGAGCGCTGGTGAAATCAGAGGATCATTAGTATTTAGCCACCACTGACCACCATAATTTGAAATCTTCTGACCATTATTCAGACTAGCAGGTGTAATTAAGAATTCTATAAATTCATTATCAATCAGTTGCTTGCCATTAAAAACACCTTTGTTCTTTATTAATTTTCCAATATTTAACCAAGCGGTTGGACTAAGAAATCCAAGGGATGAGGCAATCATGTTTCCGTTTGGATCTTTACTAATAACCGCATCTCGAATTTTTAATTCATCGAACAAAAAGTACTGGAACATTTCTTGAATGTTAAAACCAAATTTATTGCCGATTTCAGAAAGTTTATAAGTAAGTAAATTTGTAGCTGCTGAAGAATATGCCCAATGCTCTCCAGGAGTATATTTAAAATCAAGGCTAGATAAATGATTTCCAATATTGCTAGATACAAACATTTTGAAAAAATCTGTGAATGGATAATAAGCCTCTTGGTAATTAAGACCATCTACGTGATTAAGTAAATGCCTAAAAGTTAAACTTTTTCTCATAGGTTCAGAAGAATCAGGAAATACCTTTGTATCTAGCTCTATTAAATTTTCATTGACTAGTCTCCCAAAAAGCAAAGAAGTCAATGATTTGGTCATGCTCCAAGAGAGCAAAGGAGTGTGCATAGTTGAATATTCATCAAATAACTTTCCAACCACAACATCTTGATGAGCTATTACAATTGCCCGATGCCCATGATCTTCAATAAATTCATCTTCAATTAATCTTTGAATATTTATATTAATTAATTCAGGAAAATTCTCTGTCTTTAGTCTTTCTCTCGGGGCAAATTCTTTATTTAGATCCTGTGAACATCCATAGTAAGGGTAATATTTCATAGTTGTTTTAACAGATCCAAAACTTGAAGATAGTATTTTTTTTTCATCCTCTACAGAATAATCTATTAGTTTTAAGAATAAATTATCGAGCCAATCAATATTAAAGGGTTTAGTTTTTGCTTCTTTATCAAGAATAGAAGATAAAGGGCGCTGTGATAAATAATAATTGCCACACGCAACGTGCGCAGAATAATACGATAATTGTTTGCCAAGAGATAAATATCCTGCATAAAAAAGCACGATAATTATCAAGATTCCTGGAATGGCTAAATTTTTCATTTACCTAATAAAGCAATTAATTCTAGATGATCAGTATTAGAGAATTGATCAAACACTGCAAGATCTTTTACTTTGTGATGATCTAATGCGTCTAAGTCTCTTAAAAATGTCTTGGGGTTACATGATACATAAATAATATTCTTATATCTTTTTAATGACTCTGCCAAAGAATGTGTTAGGCCTGATCTTGGAGGATCAACTAATACGTGAGAAAAGTTAAATGAGTCAATATTAATATTTTGAAGTCTTTTAAATTCTTTGCCATTTAACGCTTGAGAAAATTCATCGTCTGAAATTCTAGCTAATTTGACATTAGATATCTTATTGGTTGATAAATTTATCTTGAGATTATTTATGTTGTCTCGGTTGCTGTCCGAGGCAAATACATTCTTGAAATATTGAGATAATGGAATTGTAAAACTTCCACAGCCACAATATAACTCCAATAGATCTTCACAATCGGTTAAATGTTGGTTTATGAAATTTAACATGCAAGTTAAAGAATAAAAATTCGGTTGATAAAAACTATTGTCACTATGTTGAAGAGAGTAGTTGGTTGATCCACATGATACCTCTGAAGTTATCACGTTGTTTGTAAGGCTAAGCAATTTTCCTTTTGCTCGAGCTAGACATCTTATGAAGCCATTATTTTCTAATTGTTCAATTAGCACTAAGAAATTTTCTGGAATATTTTTACGATATATAAATGAAATTAGAGTTTCATTTCCATTGGTTCTAAAATTCAGTTGGAATAAACCTTTAGTTAATGAAACATGGGTTTGAAGGAATTTTGATAATTCAGACATAGAATTCTGAATTAAAGGATGAGCCTTTGTAAAACTTTTTATCTCAATTGATTTACCTCTATCGAACATAATGTATTTAGAGTCCTTAAAAGAAAACTCACAACGCATTCGATATCCATTTGCTGGGAACAAATAATAATTATTTATTCTGAGATTGGCTTTGTTTAAAAATATTTCAGTCTCAATTAACTTATTCTTATCATTGAGATACTTGAGCATTAATTACACATTAAAAAATGCGAATAATTGGGAAACTTCATATGAAAATAATAGGAAGTAGGGCTGTTGGGCCAATTATTTACTACCTTGCCATCTTTATTTTTATACCAACTGTTACAGCTTTCTATCCATACAGTTTTTTGCATATCTAATTGAATATTTTTGTTATAAGAATCAAATATATGTTCTCTAATTTCTATGCGAGAGAATTTTTTTTGTTTGAGTTTTTTAATACACTTAATTACATATTTAACTTGCTGTTCCACCATAAAGATAATTGAATTACTCCCTAAATTGGTATTTGGGCCGTAGAGGATAAAGAAGTTTGGAAAATGCTTTACACAAACACCTCGATAAGATTCTGCACCATTAATCCAGACCTCATTTAATGGAATATTATTTTTACCATAAAATTTAACAGGATATAAAAATTCATTGGTTTTAAATCCAGTAGCATATATAACTATATCTGCAAGAATTTGTTTACCAGATTGGGTAACTATTCCCAGATCACTAAACTCAGATATTGGTTCAACTTCAATCCTTACATTAGGTTGACTTATTGATTGGTAATAATTATCTGATACTAATATCCTTTTACATCCAATTGGATAAGTTGGAGTGAGTTTTTCTAATAGATTATTGTCCTTGATGTGATCTGAAATATATCTTTTAAATTCATTTGTTAGAGTTTTTTGTGACCATTTATTGTTGACTATAACTCCGTAGAACATTTCTTGTCGCAAATATATCCAAAACCTATGAATGCGTTGAAACAGGGGGAATAACTTAAAACATTTTTTTTCGAATTCAGAATAGAGCCGATCATTTCTGGGAATTACATAGTTAGGGCTTCTTTGAAGAACGTTAACTGTTTTTGCTCTGCTAACAAGGTGGGGTATAAATTGCAGTGCGCTAGCTGCATTTCCAATTACACAAACGTTTTTATTCGTGACATCAACTTTATGATTCCACTGAGATGAATGGAAAGTAACTCCCCGAAATCTTTCTGATCCCTTAAATTCAGGTTGGTAAGGTGCATTGAGTTGACCCAGTCCTGATATCAGAAACCTACAGGTCATTTGTTGTTGGTTAGCTAAAGTTAAATTCCATAGATTCAGTTTCTCATCAAATTTAGCACTCAACAATTCTGAAGAAAGCCTGATGTGATTAGATAGATTAAAATTAACAACGCATTCTTTAAAATAATCCTTAATTTCTTCTTGAAGAGAATACTTCTTTGACCAGTTAGGGTTTAAATAAAAAGAATAATTGTATAAAGCAGAGGGTATATCGCATCCTGATCCGGGATAATTGTTGTAAAACCAAGTACCAGAAACATCAGAAGCTTTTTCAAGGATCATAAAATCAGTAATATTGGCTTTAAGTAGTTTTATACCCATACAAATACCAGACATACCAGCTCCTATAATAATTACTTCTGAGTGACTAGTTGTTTGATGCATTTTTAAATAAAGATATTCACGATAAGCAAAACTAAAGCTATGAATGTAAAGTTGAGAACAAGAAAGAAAATAATAAATTTTATTAGAGATACATTTTCTAACTCTTTGGAAAGCTCTTTTTGATTCCTTATACCAATTAAAGAGTAGAATATACGTTTATACCACATAAGTATGAATGATTTTATTACTATTACTGAGTCTGCACAAAAATATTTAGCGAAGCTTGTTGCAGAAAAGAAAGATGGAACTTTCAATGTAAGAGTCTTTGTTTCTGATCCAGGCACTCCAAGAGCAGAAACCTGCCTTGCTTTTTGCAAAGCAGGAGATGAAAAAAATGATGATATTAAATTATCATTTAAAGACTTAACTGTGTTTGTTGAAAATAGGTCAAAAGAATTTTTAGTCGATGCCGAAATCAATTTTGATACAGACAATTTTGGTGGTCAGCTGACTATAAAGTCTCCTAACTCTAGATTGCCTAATATATCTGAAGATAGTTCCATTGAAGATAAAATAAATTACGTGCTTTACAACGAAATTAACCCGATGCTTGAATCCCACGGTGGGGAAGTTGTTTTAAAATCTGTTACTAAAGATAACTATGCAATTCTTCAATTTGGGGGAGGTTGTCAAGGTTGTGGTATGGTTGACGTTACCCTTAAAGAGGGTATTGAAAAAACTCTCCTAGAACAAATCAAGGAACTTAAAGGCGTAAAGGACGTTACCGATCACAGCATTACCGATAATGCATATTATTGAGAGATTTTAGTAATAGAGACTAAAACTCCAAATGCAGGGTGGTCAAAATAGTGTACGTCCTCATTAAAAACTTTTCGGTCTTCTGTAATCCAAAATCTGGATTTTATTTTGATTGGTAGAGTAGGATTTAATTTTTCTTTCATATCCAAATTGTTATTATCAAAAGGTAAGTCTCTATCAAGAATATTTTCATACGAAGTATTATTAACAATAGTTTCCTCTAATGTTTCATAATCTAAAAATGCATTTAGGTCGACATGTAAATAACGGTCTTTATAAAAATTTAGATAAATTAAAGAATTCTCATTCTGCAGCACTCGTTTTAAAGATTTAACAGTATTTGGAATCTGCATCCACGAACCTTGCTGCAATATTGAAATATCGTCTCTTCTGATCGCTCTTCTTTCAAATACCTCTAGTACATCTAAAGATTGTAAATAATAATCTTGAAAGTGAGGGCCCTTTAAGTCTTCATAATTGAAATCAGAGTTCTGTGCTGCGCTATTGGGTTTGAATTCTATTTCGTTGTTCTCTTGATTATTCATAGAAGAAGATAATTTGTTAGGTGAGCTGTTATTAACCTTTAAATCACTTGATAAAATTTTCAATTTAAAAAGCTCAGTGGGTAGGAAATTAAAAGTTTTATCCTGAAATTTTTCTTCGGTTTCTTTAAATTGAGGATACTTAAATACTACGTATTCAATCTTGAAGGTATCAAGCTCACTTATATCTTGTGCACTTAGTCCAAGATTAAGACAGGCAAGCAATAAAACTTTTAAATTGCGATCTTGCTTCATCACCATAGTAAATTGAAACCTTATTATCTTCTAAGTATTTTAAAGAGAATTTATCTCTTAAATCTTTACTTAATAGTTTGTTGTAAATCATATCAGATATATTCTTATCAAACTTTATATGAATATTCTTTACTGCAGTTGTAACTTTATGGATTCCTAGTTCAACTAGTATTAGTTTTAACTTATGGTCTTCAAGTAAATTTTCGATATCTAAAGGTAATTTACCCCCAATATCTTTCATCGCTGTCTCTATTTTCTCAAGGTCTTCTAAATTTTTTGCTTGATTCAGTCTTTGATAAAACTTTAGTCGCTCACTAGGCGATGGCATAAAATCTTTAGGAATTAATGAATGATCGTTAAAGTCTAATTCAATTAGTATAGGATTATAGGTTTCGTGTTTATTATTTATCGTTTTGACAGCATCTTTCAGTAATGAAAGGTATAAACTCATCCCAAGAGAATTAATATGGCCAGATTGTTTCTCGCCAAGTAATTCTCCTGCACCCCTTATTTCTAAATCTTCCTGTGCAATAAAATATCCAGAACCTAAAGCGCTATGATTCAAAAGCGAATCAAGTCTGAGTTTTGAATTGTTGGTCGTCTCATCCGTTGGGGTCAGATAATAACAATAACCTTGTTTTGTAGATCTACCTATGCGACCTCTAAGTTGATGCAGTTGTGCTAAACCAAACTTGTGAGAATCAAGAACGATCATGGTATTGGCATTAGGAATATCGATTCCCATTTCTACAATAGTAGTGCATATCAAAACATCTACAGATCCATTCTTAAAAGCTTGCATAGTAGCTTTTATTTCTGAATTTTTTAATTTTCCATGAGCGCTGGCAATAGATAAATCTGGCATCAAGGTAAGAAGGTATTTTTTCAATTGATCATGCTTAAGTATATTGTTTTGAACAACAAATATTTGTCCTGATCTACTTATTTCTCTTGAAATAGCTATTTTCAAGACATCACTGGATTCAATATGTTTGTATGTATGAACGCTTAATCTATTGTTGGGAGGAGTGTAAAGATAAGAAAAATCTTTTAATCCACTAAAGACTTGGTTCATAGTTCTTGGAATTGGTGTTGCTGACATACTCAGGATATGAAGTCTTTCGCATTTACTCTTTATTAGGTCTTTTTGTTTAGCTCCAAATCTATGTTCTTCATCTAATATCAACAAAGCTGTATTTGAAAGATTAATATCTTCATTAAATAAAGCGTGAGTGCCTATGAGAATATCTATTTTAAAATCATTAAAATCAGTAATTATTTGATTCTTTTCTTTTTCAGTTTTTCTCCTTGATAAAGCAGCAATCCTTACAGGAAAATCAACAAATCTTTCAACAAATGATTCAAAATGCTGATCGCATAAAATTGTACTTGGAACGGCCAGGAGGGTTTGTTTGCTGTTAAAACTACTAATAAATGCTGCACGCATAGCTAATTCAGTTTTTCCAAAACCTACATCACCACAAATCACTCGATCCATAGGTTTAAGTAAATTTAAGTCTTTAACTATTTGTTCTATGCAGATGGTTTGATCTTTGGTTAATTCGTAGGGGAAAGTGTCATTAAATTTTCCGTATTCTTCTTTAGGAAGAACTAACCTATGAGCAATTGCCAATGATCGTTTTGCTTGGGTTTGTAAAAAATAAACTGCACTATCGTAAATATCTCTCTTAATGGATTCTTTCTTTTGTATGAATTTTTTTGAGGATAGGCTATCTAAGATAACTTCTTTAACATTTCTATCTGGGTATGCAGAAATTTTATACAATGAACGCAAAGGTAAATAAAGAATCTCATCATCAGCAAATAAAATCTTAAGACATTCTTCGGAATGAGAATTTAAATTGAGAATATCTAGCCCCTGACTAACACCCAACCCATAATCCTCATGGATTAGAAGTTGACCGTCTTGAAATTTAACTTCCTCTATATCGACTTTATTGGAAAAAATTAAATTATCAGAATTGCTCTTATTATCGATGTAGGTTTGGCTAGTTAAAAACTCCCTATGCAGATATATTTTTTTTGTGTCAAAATCCCAAATCGGTCTAAAAGATGAAAGATTTAGAAGATTAATTGAATTGTCATCAACGCTAGAAATGGTTGCTGTGATTAATTGAATATCTTTCGCTAAATTTAAATTTAAAAGAATTTCATCCCAGGATTTACCTTGAAAGGACTTTATTGGGATATTAGATTTAATTCGAGGTAATTGATTAAGCTTGTCACCTAAGTCCTTCCCAGAAAAGTATAGATATTCTGGTTCTAATCTAGGAAACTTATGATCTTGGATAGAGGTGTAATTTAAAAAAATTTGATTGTAACAATCGTTGAGCATTGGGTTAGATATCTCTTCATTCAAAAAAATTTGATTTTTGTCAAATAAGTCAAACCAACTTGTTAATTTGTCTTCAAAAAAAAGTGGCAAATAGTTTTCATATCCCTCTGCTAATACCTTATTTATATATTTTTGAAAAACCTCACATTCTCGTTCATCGTATTTGTCAAAGTTTTTACGCCATGAATTGATAAAATAAGAAATATTCTTATCTAATACTGGTACATCCTCGCCATCAAAAACTCCAACCTCATCTACATGTTTAACACTTATTTGAGATATAGGATCAAATAATCTTATGCTTTCAACTTCATCATTAAAAAATTCAATTCTTGTAGGAAGAGAATGTCCTTGAGAAAAAAAATCTAAAATTCCACCTCTGCTTGCATATTCATTAGTTGCTGCAACTTTATCTACGTAGTTATAACCAAGAGCATCAAGACTTTTTTTGACATCCAAAATAGAAAGGTTTTGATTAACTTTAATTTTTTTAGTTGCATCTAAAAATGATTTGGGTGGAAATAATTCTGTTAATACATTTAATGGACATAAAAGAATTCCACTTATTTCTTTTCTTTTTCTTAAGATACTAATTCTTTGTTGTCTGATCGAACTAGGAGTTGAGAATAGATCGTAGGGTAAAACTTCTTTTGAAGGAAAAATATGAACATCCATATTTGGATTAAGTATTAATAACTCTTGTTTTAAAAGCTTAGATTCATTATCAGATAGGGTAACAAAAATGCTTAGTTGCGAATCTAAGTTTTGAATGCTTTTTAATAAAAATGCAGCTTGTGAGATAAAACTTGCTTTTAGCATTAAAATATTGATTTAAGATTGTTTATATAAGGGTATTGACATAGTATATGTCAATTCTTTAAATCCTAGGAAGGGAGCAATGTAATGGATATTGATTTTTCACCAAAAGATTTAGCATTTCGAGATGAAGTAAGGGAATTCTTAGCCAATAAGTACCCAAAACACGTAAAAGAAAAACAAGAAAAAGCTATCTCACTAACAAAACAAGATGTGATTGATTGGCATAAGTCTCTTTACGAACAAGGATGGGCTGGTTATAACTGGCCTGTTGAGTACGGAGGAACTGGCTGGTCTCCAGTCCAAATTTATATTTTCCAAAATGAATTAGCTCATGCTCAATGTCCCACTATTCTTCCATTCGGAATCAATATGGTAGGGCCTGTTATTTATACTTTTGGCAACCAAGAACAAAAGGATAAATTCCTCCCTGACATCTTGCAATTTAACACTTGGTGGTGTCAAGGATACTCTGAGCCTGGCTCTGGATCGGATTTAGCATCTTTGAAAACCAAGGCAGTTAAAGAAGGTAATTCTTATATTGTTAACGGGTCAAAAACATGGACAACTTTGGCACAAAATGCAGATTGGATATTTTGTTTAGTTAGAACTGAATCAACACAAAAAAAACAAGAGGGAATTTCATTTTTGTTAATTGATATGAAAACTCCTGGTATTGAAGTAAAACCCATCATAACTATAGATGGAGATCATGAAGTAAATTCTGTGTTTTTTACTGACGTAAAAGTTCCAGTAGAAAATCTCATAGGTCAGGAAGGGCAGGGTTGGACATACGCAAAATTCTTATTAGCGCACGAGAGATTTGGTATAGCTGGGGTTCCAAATCAAATCTTCTCACTAAAAAGACTCAAGGAAATTACAAAAGGAATAATTGATTCTGACTTAGAAAGAGAGATTGCTGAATATGAAATAGAGCTTAATGCACTTGAATTTACTGAATTGAGATCTCTTGCTGCCTTAGCCAATGGATCTCATCCTGGTGCCGAATCCTCTATATTAAAAATTAAAGGTACTGAACTACAACAATGGTTAACGGATATTTATGTTAGATCTGCGGGACAATTTATTTTGCCCTATGAAGGTCCTGATGGATTTGGAAACAATGCTATTCCACTAGGTCCAGAGCACGCTCAAAATTCTGTATCAAGATATTTTAATTTTAGAAAAACCTCTATTTATGGCGGTAGCAATGAAATTCAAAAAAATATTATTGCTAAAATGATACTTGGAGTTTAAAGATGAATTTGAATTATTCTGATGAACAATTAATGCTTCAAGAGCAAATTGCAAAGTTTTGCCTTTCTGATTATTCATTTGCTCTAAGAGAAAAAATTATCGCTGAAAACTCAGGTCATTCTATTGAGATATGGAATCAATTTGCTGAACTTGGATGGTTGGCATTACCTTTTTCTGAAAAAAATGGAGGTTTAGATTTCGGGCCTATCGAACTTTCAATCTTGTTTGAAGAATTTGGAAAAGCACTTGTAGTTGAACCTTATTTAAGCAGTGTAGTTATGTCTGGTTACCTTTTAGATCACACTTCATTAGACTATTCATCATTAATTCAAGAAATTATTTCTGGTAAAACGCACGTTTCTACCGCCTTCGCGGAACCTAACGGCGGCTATGAGTTTTTAAAACCGCAAACGCAACTTTCCAAAGGTAAATTGAATGGCTCCAAATCTATTGTGCTAAATGCTAAAAACTCAAAATACTTGATTGTAACTTGTCACGAAAATTCTGAGTTAAAAGTAGTTATATTGGAACAAGCTGCGAAAGGTGTCAGTATTAATAACTTTAAAACTTTTGATGGTCAAACTTGTAGCGATGTGAGCTTTGAAAACGTTTCTGTTGATGAAGACTCTGTTCTATTTCATGGGAGTGATGCTGAGATAGCATTAAATCAGATGTTTAATTATGCTATTTTGTGTGTTTCTGCTGAAGCAGTAGGCTGTATGTCAGAAGCTGTCAAAAAAACTGTTTCATACACAAAAGAAAGACAGCAGTTTGGCGTACCCATTAGCTCTTTTCAAGTTTTGCAGCACCGTATGGTTGAAATGTTTATGGAGGCTGAAATATCAAAATCTTTGTTAATTAAGACTATGCTGCAATTAAATAGCAAGGATCCTGCTGGAGAGAAGACATTGAGCTCATTAAAAGCTCAAGTTGGAAAATCTGGAAAGTTTGTCTGCCAAGAGGCTGTTCAACTGCATGGCGGCATGGGAGTGAGTAACGAAATGTCTATAGGTCACTACTTAAAACGAATTACAGCTATAGATTCTCAGTTTGGTAATAGAAGTTACCACTTAAAGAAATTTATGACATTATAGTTTCCATGAAAGATCTTACCCAGAATCCTGACCTTAGGCAGAGAGATCTTCCCGACGATTACTTTGGCGACTGGAAATGGCGAGAGGGAATAGCTGAACTAATGGTTCCAATCATTGGAAACTTATATAGAAATGGCATCAATATTATGATGTATGGCCAATCTTTAGTGAATCTCTCCCCAACAGCTATCATGAAAGCCCACAGGTTTGTAAGGCAGACTGAGGGTAATGAGCTTTCTGAGATGGAAAGTTATCCAATACTTAAGAATTTGATCAAACTAAATCTTGCTGATTGTGAAATAGACTTGGCAGAACTTACTTTGCAGTGCTCTTTTTTTAACACTTTGCGATCCGCTTCTGATGATGCAATCACACATTACTTGTCAGAAAGTTTAGAAGTGGTTTTAAACAAAGCATCAAATCGACCTAATAAACCAACAAGCATTGTTTTGTATGGTTTTGGCAGAATAGGGAGATTACTAGCAAGAGTTATAGCTGAAAGCACCGGCCCTGGAAATTATTTTAGATTGAAAGCAATTGTTGTTCGCAAGGGTCAAGGAAATGATTTATTAAAAAGAGCTAGTTTATTAAGAAATGATTCTGTGCACGGAGCATTTAGCGGAACTATTAGAGTGGTTCCTGAACAAGATCTTTTAGTAATCAATGGTAATCCAGTAAAGATAATCTACGCAAACAACCCTCAAGAATTTAATTATTCAGAATATGGGATTGATGCGCCCGTCGTAATTGATAATACTGGTGTTTGGAGAGACAGGGCGGGTCTTGGACAACATATTGCTAGCGGGGCTTATAAAGTTATTCTTACTGCCCCTGGAAAAGATGATATAAAGAATATTGTTTATGGTATTAATCATTCTACTCTAGACCAAAACGACTCAATAATATCTGCTGCATCTTGTACTACCAATGCCATAGTTCCAGTGTTAAAAATAATTAATGATGCATATGGTATAGATCATGGTCACATCGAGAGCATCCACTCTTATACAAACGATCAAAATTTAATCGATAATTATCACAAAGGTGATAGAAGAGGTCGAAGTGCTGCATTGAACTTAGTGATAACAACCACAGGAGCAGCAAAAGCTGTCGTTAAAGCACTTCCAGAGCTTGCAAATAAATTAACAGGTAATGCTATTCGTGTCCCCACACCCAACGTAAGCCTGGCAGTTCTAACCCTTTCCTTAAAAAATGCACCAGATAGAGAAACTCTAAACGAGTTTTTAAGGAATCAAGCTTTTCATAGCAGGTACAGAGAAATTTTAGGTTTTGTTAATAATCCTGAATTAGTATCAACTGACTTTTATTCATCACCCTTTGCTTCAATAATAGATGCGCAAGCAACTATTGCTGAAAGAAATCAAATAACCCTTTATTGTTGGTACGATAATGAATACGGCTATACCAAACAAGTCCTGCATTTAGCCAAAAGAGTAATGCAGATCAATCTTCCTAGATTGCCTAATTCAATTAGCTGAACCTATAGAATCGTAACAAATTTATCTTTATAATTTCACTTTCTTTTTTACGAAGTGATCAAATTAACTAAAGGTTTAGACCTCCCAATTACTGGAAAACCAGGCACATCACTTATTACATCAAATAAAATCTCACGTGTAGGAATTCGTGGATTTGATTTCTCTAATCTTAAACCAACTATGCTGGTTAATATTGGCGATAAAGTAAAAGCAGGACAAAGACTTCTAGAGAATAAAAAAAATCCTGGTCAATACATTACTGCACCTGTTTCTGGAGTTATCTCAGAAATTAATCGAGGGGAAAAAAGAAAATTTCTTTCAATAGTTATTGAACAAAACGGAGATACAGATTTTATTGAATTCAATCAATCAGGCTATGATCTTCTGATAGAGTCTGGGTTCATTAATTTTTTTAGAACAAGACCCTTTAACAGAGTACCTGACGTTGGATCAAAGCCAGAGATGATTTTTGTTAATGCTTGCAATTCTAACCCTTTGTCAGTTGATCCTAATAACTTAATTCATTTAGAACAAACTTCATTTAATAATGGGTTGCAAGGATTATTGGATATTTTTAATACAAAGGTAATCTGTTCTTACTCAGCTTCTAATTTTGCAAAAGACTTAGATAGTGTATCTTACCATCAATTTTCAGGCCCTCATCCTGCAGGCTTAGTAAGTACTCATATTCATTTTATTTCTCCTGTTTCATTGCATAAGACTCATTGGACCATTTCTTATCAAGATGTCATAGCTCTAGGTAAATTAATACATAGTAAAAAGATTTATTCAGACAGAATCATTTCCTTAGGTGGAGAAGGGTTCATTGAAACTGGCTTAGTAAAAACAGTTTTAGGAGCCGATCTCACAGAACTTTGCTCTGGGAACCTTAAATCTAACAGCAGGTTGATATCTGGGTCAGTTCTTTATGGACTAACAGCTTTAGATCCGAACCAGTATCTTGGTTACTATGACAATCAAATATCTTGTATTCCTGATGAATCCAATGACATTTTTATGAATTGGGCTATGCCTGGAAAATCACTCCATTCCAAAATGAATACTTTTTTATCATCTTTTATTAAACCCAAAAAATATATTTTTAACACATCTTTGAATGGAGGTCATAGATCTATCGTACCTCTGCCGGCTTACGATGAAGTTATGCCTTTAAATATTTTACCTATCCAACTTCTAAAAGCTTTAGCTACATACGATATAGAGTTGTCAGTAAAACTTGGCGCCCTAGAATTAGCACCTGAAGACATGGGTCTTTTAAGCTATGTCTGCCCAAGCAAATATGATTATCAATCTCTGCTTCAAGAAAATCTTGATTTGATCTACAAGGAATACAAATGAGATTTCCTGCCCTGAGAATTGCCATTGAAAACATTAAACCTAATTTTATCGGTAAGGGTAAATTATCTAAATGGTTTCCTGTATTTGATGCAATAGAAAATTTTGTATTTTCTTCACTAACTAAGACCAAGAATCCTATTCATGTCAGAGATGCAGTTGATATTCAAAGAGTTATGGTAATAGTTTGGCTTTCAACTTTTCCAGCCATGTTCTTTGGCATGTATAACGTCGGAAACATTGGTTTGAGTTATCTTGCCAATGCTGGATTAGACTCTTCAAACGATTGGCATCATTTACTCATTAACCTTGCAGGCTACGAACAAACATTTTTCAATAAAGTTTGGTTTGGAGCTATCTATTTTATTCCAATTTATGCAGTTACTTTTGCTGTGGGTATAGCTTGGGAAATCCTTTTCGCAGTGATAAGAAAACATGAAATCAATGAAGGTTTTTTTGTTACCTCAGTCTTATTTGCATTAAGTTGTCCACCAGACCTTCCCTTGTGGCAAGCAGCTATTGGAATTACATTTGGAGTTGTAATTGGGAAAGAAGTCTTCGGTGGTACTGGCAAAAATTTCTTAAATCCTGCATTAACAGGTAGGGCATTCCTTTATTTTGCTTACCCCTCTCAACTTTCTGGTGATAAAGTTTGGGTAGCCGGACTTCAATCCAATGAAATTACCCCAGAAGGATTTAGTGGTGCAACTCCTCTAGCTTATGCAGCTGAAGGAGGGACGACTACTTTGCAAAATAATTTTTCATGGTCTGATGCTTTTTTTGGTTTTATTCCAGGGTCAATAGGTGAAACTTCAGTCCTTGCCATTGCTATTGCTATGATTATTCTTCTTACTACCAAAGTGGCATCCTATCGGATAATAGTGGGTACATTAACAGGCTTAATATTAATGACGAGTATATTAAATATCGTTGGATCCGATACCAACCCTATGTTTGATTTACCTTTTTACTGGCATTTGGTTATTGGAAGTTTTGCTTTTGGATTGGTTTTTATGGCTACTGAACCCGTTTCTGGATCAGCCACTAATACTGGTCGTTGGATCTACGGTTTCGTCATTGGCGTTATGGTTGTATTGATTAGAGTAATCAATCCAGCATTTCCAGAGGGTATGATGCTTGCAATTCTCTTTGCTAATTTATTAGCCCCGGTTATAGATCATATGGTGATTTCATCTAATATTAATAGAAGAATACGAGCAACACAGATATGAAAGACTCTGTAACTAAAACTTTATTTGTTTCATTTGTTGTATGTTTTATTTGTTCGCTTGTAGTGTCTTACTCGGCGGTAAGTCTAAGAGATGCTCAAGAAAACAATAAGCTAAATGATAAAAGATCGAAAATATTACAAGCAGCAGGTATTTTTAATTCTTCGACTCCAGTTGAGGAACAATTTAAACAACTCGAACAAAAATTTATAAGATTTTCTGATGGGATACTCGTAGATGAAGTAGAGGGATTAGATATTTCTTCCTATGATCCTGTTGAGTTTTCAAAAAAATCTGGTCTCTCTAAGCCAGTAAATCCAGAAGAAGATATAGCCGTAATTAAATCACAAGAGCATTATGGAAAAATCTACATTCTCAAAAATCAAGACCAATCTATTAACAAAGTAGTTCTTCCTGTCAGGGGTTATGGCCTGTGGGGAACTTTATATGGATTTATTTCACTTGGGCCTGACTTGAACACAATTCAAGGCTTAGAATTTTATGAACACAAAGAGACTCCAGGACTTGGTGGTGAAGTAGATAATCCTAACTGGAAAAATATTTGGAAAGGTAAAAAAATCTACGATATTAGTAGCCTTGTATCAATTGAAGTTGTTAAAGGCAAAACCTCGGCTGACGATAAGAATATTGCTTATAAAGTTGATGGACTTTCTGGAGCAACCCTTACTAGCAGAGGCGTCACTAATATGATGCATTACTGGTTTGGAGACAATGGCTATAAATCTGCATTGGAGAAGTTAAGTAATGGCAGCTAAAGGATATTTAGATATTTTAAAAAAACCCCTAGTAGATGAAAATCCCATCACGCTCCAAATTCTTGGGATCTGTTCTGCATTGGCAGTTACAAGTAATCTATCTGTAACTTTGGTGATGTGCGTTGCTTTGACTAGCGTTGTTGCCTTTTCAAATCTATGCATCTCTTTTGTTAGAAATTATATTCCCTCAAGCGTAAGAATTATTGTGCAAATGACCATTATTGCTTCGCTTGTAATTGTTGTAGATGAATTGTTAAAAGCCTACGATTATGAAACATCAAAAAAACTTTCAGTATTTGTTGGCCTGATTATTACTAATTGCATAGTCATGGGAAGAGCTGAAGCGTTCGCTATGAAAGAAAAACCGTTACCTAGTTTTATAGACGGTCTTGGCAACGGCCTTGGATATAGTTTTATATTAATCATCGTAGCAATCATTAGGGAATTGTTTGGAGCTGGCTCTCTGATGGGGATTGAAATATTGCCCCTTACAAGCAATGGCGGTTGGTATCAACCTAATAATTTACTTCTCTTGCCACCGAGTTCTTTCATTATTATAGGTCTCTTGATCTGGGTCATCAGAGAAATTAAACGCGAGCAAATCGAAGTTAAAGAATTTAGATTAGCGAAACATGATTTATCACCGGATTTATCTAAGGGACAAGTAAATGTTTGAGCACTATTTAAATCTGTTCATCACCACTGTCTTTATTGAGAACATTGCTTTGTCGGTTTTCTTGGGAATGTGTACCTTTATAGCTATATCCAAAAAAATAGATGCAGCGTTTGGCCTAGGAATTGCTGTTATTGTGGTCTGCGCAATCACAGTTCCTTTAAATAATTTTATCTACAACAACCTCTTAAAAGAAGGAGCTCTCAGTTGGTTAGGATTCCCAAATTCTAACTTAGAATTTGTAGGGTTAATAAGCTACATAGGTGTAATTGCAGCTGCTGTTCAAATACTCGAAATGTTCCTAGATAAATATGTTCCCGCTCTTTACAATGCATTAGGGGTTTTTCTTCCTTTAATAACTGTAAATTGTGCCATTTTGGGTGCATCTTTATTTATGGTTGAGAAGGATCTTCTTTTTGGTGAAAGTGTAGTCTATGGTCTAGGCGCAGGTGTAGGTTGGGCTTTAGCAATTCTAGTTCTTGCAGGGATTAGAGAAAAGTTGAAATATGCCGATATACCTGATGGACTGCAAGGTCTAGGAATCACATTTATTATCGTAGGCTTAATGAGTTTTGGGTTTATGTCATTTGGTGGAATTTCGTTATAGTTATGAATTTTGATTTATTATTAGGTGTTATCTCGTTTACTGGAATAGTTTTACTGCTGGTTTTAGTAATTATTGGTGCAAGGGGTCAACTTGTTTCATCTGGTGAAGTATCAATTGAAATTAATGGTGATTCTGCTAACACTCTAGTCACATCTTCTGGAAACAAGTTATTGCAAACCCTAGCAGAAAATAAAATCTTTCTTTCTTCAGCATGTGGTGGTGGTGGAACTTGTAGTCAATGCAGATGCCAAGTTTTAGAAGGAGGCGGATCTATTTTACCTACTGAAGAATCTCATTTTAGTCTAAAAGAGAGAAATGAAGGCTGGAGACTGTCTTGCCAAGTAGCTGTTAAAAATGATCTTAAAATTAAAATTCCAGAGGAAGTCTTTGGTGTAAAAGAATGGGAGTGTGAGGTTGTATCTAATGATAATGTAGCAACCTTTATAAAGGAGCTTGTCTTGAAATTACCAGAGGGTGAATCAGTAAATTTTAAAGCAGGAGGGTATGTTCAACTTGAAGCACCAACTTATAAAAATCTTGCTTATAAAGATTTTGATATTGCAAAAGAATATCATGAGGATTGGGATAGATTTAAAATTTGGGACAATATAGCAAACAACGAAGAGCCAATCATTCGAGCCTACTCTATGGCCAATTACCCAGAAGAGAAGGGTATCTTAAAATTTAATATTAGGATTGCTTCTCCTCCCCCCGGTTCAAGTGTTCCACCTGGGTTGATGTCATCATGGGTTTTTAGTTTAAAACCCGGTGACAAAGTCCGAGTCTTTGGTCCATTTGGTGAGTTTTTTGCCAAAAATACTAAGTCAGAAATGGTTTTTATAGGTGGAGGCGCTGGAATGGCTCCAATGCGTGCACATATATTTGATCAATTGTTAAGAATACATACCGATAGAAAAATTACTTTTTGGTATGGTGCTCGCAGCCTTAAAGAAATGTTCTATGTTGAGGAGTTTGATGATCTCGATGCTAAAAACGAGAATTTTACTTGGCATGTTGCCTTATCTGATCCTCTACCTGAAGATAATTGGCAAGGCAAAAAAGGTTTTATCCATCAAGTTTTATACGATAACTATCTAAAAAATCATCCAGCACCTGAAGACTGTGAATTTTATTTATGCGGACCTCCAATGATGAATAAAGCAGTGGTAGACATGCTTTTAAAACTTGGGGTAGAGCCAGAAAATATTCTGTTAGACGATTTTGGTGGTTAAAAATCTCTAGAAATTTTATAGCAAAATCTTTAGCTTTATTAGTGGCTGCGCTCTGTGTTTACGCAGCTTATACCTATAATTCTTCCTCCACGTATTTAATCAACGGACAAATTTATGGAACTTATTGGAGTGTCACCTCTACTAAATATATAGATTTAACTACACAAAAAAGAATTAAAGAGAGGCTAAAAGAAATCGATTTGATTGCATCCAACTACAATGAAAATTCAGAACTTGCGATAATTAATAAATTACCAATTGCTGAAACTGTAGTAATTTCAAATGAACTAAACTACCTACTAGAAGCTAGTGAATCGGTTCATTATCTAACAAATGGATTATTTAATATTGTTATGGGAATAGAAAGCTCGTTGATGGGCTTTGGTCCTAAATTGAATACAGAAATAATCCATAAAAATATACGCTGGCTTAAAGAGGCTTATTTATTGAATAGCTTTGAGCTTACCAAACATCAGGAATTTCATTTTGATTTATCCGCAATTGCTAAGGGTTTTGCTGTTGATGAAATATCAAAAATATTGATCAATGAGGGCTACAACAACTTTGTTCTAGATATTGGCGGAGAACTTGCCATATTTGGGAGAAAATTAGAAAGTTCTTGGACTATCGCTATTCAGGATCCAAGCTATCAGTCATCACAGCCCATTTATAGCTTTTCAGCAAATACTCCTATGTATTTAGCTACTTCAGGTGAATATAGAAATTATAAATATGATATGTATGGAAATCGATTAACGCATACCATTGATCCTAGAACTTATAGCTCTATTCAAAATAAAGGTTTATCTGTAACAGTTAGAAACAAAGCCAGCGCTATGTTAGCAGATGCATATGCAACAGCTCTTAACGTTATGGATGTTGAGGAAGGATTAAAATTTGCAAATTCTAACAATATTCAGGTAATGTATATAACTTCAGATAAGATTTATTTCTCAGAGAGTTGGGATGATTGAACAAGTCGGAGCATTTATCATTTTTACTATAGCCTTTATAGGTATTGGTCTTGGTATGGTTATAAGAAATAAACCAGTAACCGGGAGCTGTGGGGGACTAAATAATGCTCTTGGAGATGAGGGTGCGCCCTGCAAAATTTGTGGACGCACCACTGGGGGTTGCGAAGCTTCTTAAAACTGATTCATGGTGTTTTCCTCTCCACCTGCAAGGAGTGCATTATCACCAGAAAAATACTCTTTGTGTTTATCACCAATATTTGAACCAGCTAAATCTTGATGCTTTACTGAGGGTTGATTTCTTCTAATTTCTTTTCTTTGAACTCCTTTTACATATGCAAGCATTCCCATATCACCAAAATAACCTTCAGCTAAAGTATCAGTTCCTAGTGCAGCATCATGATATGTAGGAAGAGTTATTAAATGATGAAATATAGATGCGTGTTTGCTGGAGTCTCTTTGAAAAGCTTGAATCAGTGTATCAGCTTCTTCAGCTAGAGGTGTGTTATCAAATTCTTCTAACATTAAACCCTTTGGAGTATGAAAGGGGTCCGGATAAGATGAAACATCCTTACCCATACCTTTCCATTCTTTAAATACCTGCTCTCTGAATGCTAAGGTCCAATTAAAAGAGGGCGAATTATTGTAGACAAGTTTAGCGCTAGGTACTTCTTTCTTAACAGCATTAATTAATTCAGCAATTTGTTTTAGATTTGGTTTTTCAGTTTCGATCCAAAGTAAATCTGCACCAGCATTTAAGCTACTGACGCAATCAAGCACTACTCGATCAAAGCCAGTATTATCTTTAAATTGATATAAGCCATTTGCAAGTCTAATGGGTCTTACGAAATTACCATTTTGAGATAAAACAATATCGTTATCTTTTAAATCAGCAATATTAGCCAGAGGCTCAGAAGCAAGAAAAGAATTATATTTTTCTGCCAAATCGCCTTTGTGCCTAGATACTGGTACTTTTTGCGTTAGATCTGCACCTAGAGAATCAGTTCGAGCAACGATAACACCATCATCTACTCCAAGCTCCAAAAATGCATATCTAACAGCATTAACTTTAGCTAGAAAATCCTCATGCGGAACTGTGACTTTACCAGCTTGATGTCCACATTGTTTAGCATCTGATACCTGATTCTCAATTTGAATACAACAAGCTCCAGCTTCAATCATTTTCTTTGCCAATAAGTAAGTAGCTTCTTCGTTTCCAAAACCAGCATCAATATCTGCAATCATAGGTACGACATGGGTTTCAAAGTCTTCTATTTGTTGCTCTATAGCTTGAAAATTACCCTTAAGACGCTTAGTTTCATCTAATTCATTGAAAAGTTGTTGCAACTCTCTAGCATCAGCCTGTTTAAGAAATGTATAAATTTCTTCGATAAGTTCCGGTACCGCTGTTTTTTCGTGCATACTTTGATCTGGTAAAGGCCCAAATTTTGATCTTAGAGCTGCTACCATCCATCCGCTTAAATATATATAAGTTCCTTTGGTAGTTTTTTTATGCCTTTTAACTGCGATCATCATTTGTTGAGCTATAAAACCATGCCAACAACCTAGAGATTGAGTATAAAATGAGGAATCTTTGTCAAAAGCAGCGATATCTTTCCTCATTATGGATGCCGTATATTTCGCAATCTCAACGCCTGTTTTAAATCTATTCTGCAGCTTCATACGAGCAACGTATTCTGGATTAATGTTTCCCCAATTGCTTTCCTTCAATTTTGAAATACTAGCAATTCTTGTAATTTCATTTTTTAGATTCATAGAGATTCTCAATATGTAGTAGCATTTTTATAATTTATATAATTTTGTCAACTATATTAAAAATCTACTAGAAATAAGGATTATTCAAGGTATTTTATGTAGTATTACTACATTATTTAGAAGACAAGATTTTTGCTAAACCAAGGTAAGTTGCTGGAGTCAGAGAAGATAAAAAATTCTTTGAAGAAATTGAAAGAGGTAAGTCATTAATTAAGTTTAGGTAAGTAGATTTATCCAGTTTTTTTCCCCTTGTATATTCCTTTATAAGATTATAGGGATCATGTACGCCGTCTAATTTTAAAATAATTTGAAGAGGTTCTGCTAATACTTGCCAATTTTCATCTAATTCGTTAAGAGCAACTGCAATATTAAATTGTAATTTTTCTAAGCCCTTATTGATTGAGGAAAGTGCTAATGAAGTATAACCAAATACCAACCCATAATTTCTTAAAACAGTAGAGTCTGATAGATCTCTTTGCAGTCTTGACTGAGGTAATTTATTGGCAAAGAAATCTAATAAAGCATTTGCAACCCCAAGGTTTCCCTCTGCATTTTCAAAGTCTATTGGATTTACTTTGTGAGGCATTGTGGAAGAACCAACCTCGTTATCTTTCTTCTTAAGCAGAAAAAGATCATTAGCTATGTATAACCAAATATCTTTGACCATATCTAAGAGTATGTTGTTACATCTAATCATTTGGTGGGATATATCAGCTATACAATCATGAGGTTCAATTTGTGTGGTCATATCATTGAAAGGAATGTTGAGATTGTTTAAGAATTTTTTAGATTTAGTCAGCCAATCAACATTAGACTTTGTAATTATAAAAGTATGAAAATTTCCACTTGCGCCACCCCATTTAGCTAATACTTTTTTTGTTGGCAGAGATTGCAATTGGCGCGTTAATCTTGTTTGAAAAATTTTGAATTCTTTTCCAAATGTTGTGGGCGATGCAGCTTGGCCATGAGTTCTAGATAAAAGCGGGATATCTTTTCCTTTTAATGAAAGATTAGTAATTAATTTTAACGTCCTGCCATATTCAGCATATATCAATTTAAGCGCCTCGTTGATCATCAAAGCGTATGCAGAAGAATTAATATCTTCCGAGGTTAGACCAAAGTGAACAAAATTTTCGTATTTGCCTAGAGTTTTATCATTTTTTATTTTATTTCTTATGAAATATTCAACTGCTTTAACATCATGATTAGTGGTTTTTTCAATTTGTTTAACTTTACGAGCGTCTTTATTATCAAAATTCTTATAGATGTTCCTAAATTTTAATAAAGAAGCCTTAGAAATAGTTGGAAAGGGGGATCTTATGTGTGTACATAAAAATATTAACCACTCAATCTCTAAGTATGTTCTAGTTTTATTTAAATTGGATTCGCTAAAAATTTCTGCAAAATGTTGTACCTTTAATTTATAACGATCATCAAGTGGAGAAATGAAGTTGGACATACCCAATTATAACTATTTAGAAAAACTTTTTTCTATGATTCCTCCACCTAAACAATAATTATTCTTATAAAAGACTGCATACTGACCAGGAGACACAGAGGATATAGGTTTAGCAAAAGTTACTTCTAAAGTTTTAGGATTCACAATACAGTTAACTGGAGTCTGCCTATGACGAATTTGTACTTGGCATTCAAATATTGCATTAAACTCTTCAGTAATAAAATTTAATTCATCTAATATAAGGCCGTTACTAAAAAGCAAAGGATTATTTGCACCCTGACAGACATAAATAATGTTTTCTTTAATGTCTTTTTTGTAAACGTACCAAGGCTCTTCTTTTGCATTCTTAATGCCACCAATGTGAAGGCCCTTTCTTTGACCTTCAGTGTAAAGAGTAACTCCCTGATGCTCGCCTAATATTCTACTTGTGTTATCTTGAATTTCTCCTTTTCTAAGAGTTATAAACCTAGATAAGAAGTCTTGCATATTTCTTTCACCAATAAAACATATTCCAACGGAATCTTTTTTATTATTATTTGATAGGCCATGCTTCTTAGCTATATCCCTAACCTCTGGTTTGGTTAAGTTAGCTAAAGGAAAAATAGTGTTTCTAAAATCGTCTGACTTTACCTCATGAAGAAAATAAGTTTGATCCTTATTAAGATCTTTAGCTCGTTTTAGATAAATTTTATTATTTTTCTGTTCTAACGAGGCATAGTGACCAGTGGCTATATAATCTGCCCCAATCTTTATTGCATATTCTTTAAATGACTTAAATTTAATTTCCCTATTGCATAGGACATCTGGATTTGGAGTTCTGCCTTTTTGATGTTCTGTTAAAAATGCCTCAAAAACTCTATTCCAGTAATCTTTTGAAAAATTAGCTTTAAAAAGTTTAATCCCTAGATGGTCACAAACATCCTCAGCATCCTTATAATCAATCTCCGATGTACAAACTTCTCCCGGTTCTGATTGCCAGTTTTGCATAAACAATCCAATAACTTCAAATCCTTGTTTTTGAAGCAAAAGAGCAGAAACCGATGAGTCTACACCGCCAGACATCCCAACAACTACTGTCTTTTTTAAACTCATCTCATCTAAGCAAACCTTACTTAATCGCCTTAACTATTAAAGAAATTAGAGTATAATTCACCTCATTTTTAGAAACTAACAAATATCTATTATGGCTTACAAAAATATAAGTATACCTACCGAAGGTAAAAAAATATCATTTGATTCAAATGGCAATTTAAATGTTCCAAATAATCCAATAATTCCTTATATTGAAGGTGATGGCATTGGAATAGATATCACTCCTGCGATGCTAAATGTAGTTGATGCAGCTGTAGAGAAAGCATATTCTGGTTCAAGAAAAATATCCTGGATGGAAGTATATTGCGGAGAGAAATCTACCGTTGTTTATGATAAGGATACTTGGCTACCAGATGAAACCCTAGAAGCGCTCAAAGAATTTATCGTTAGCATAAAAGGCCCTTTAACAACCCCTGTCGGAGGAGGCATACGATCTCTAAATGTTGCATTAAGACAAATTCTTGATTTGTATGTTTGTTTACGACCTATTAGATATTTCAATGGAGTACCAAGCCCAGTTAAGCATCCTGACCATGTAGACATGGTTATCTTCAGAGAAAATTCAGAAGATATTTATGCTGGTGTGGAATTCCCTGCTGGTTCTGATCAATCTGATAAATTAGTAAATTTTCTTAAATCTGAATTTGGTATTAAAAAAATTAGGTTCACACAAAATGTCGGATTAGGTATAAAACCTGTAAGTGAAGAGGGCACCAAAAGACTAGTTAAACAAGCTTTTGATTATGCAGTTCAAAATGACAGAGAATCAGTAACCTTAGTTCATAAAGGCAACATAATGAAGTTTACAGAGGGCGCCTTTAGAGATTGGGGATATGAACTTGCAGTTGAAGATTTTGGTGCAAAACCCTTAGATGGAGGTCCTTGGCACACTTTTACTAACCCCAAAACTGGTAGAGAAATTGTAGTTAAAGACGTCATAGCTGATGCATTTTTACAACAAATTCTTACAAGACCTAGAGAATATGATGTTATTGCAACCATGAATCTCAATGGTGATTATATATCTGATGCATTGGCTGCATGTGTAGGTGGCATTGGAATTGCACCAGGCGCAAATATTGGTGACCAAGCTGCCTTATTTGAAGCAACGCATGGAACAGCTCCAAAATATGCCGGTCAAGATAAAGTAAACCCAGGATCACTTATATTGTCGGCAGAAATGATGTTGAGACATTTAGGTTGGGTAGAAGCAGCCGATCTAATAATTTCTTCAATGGAGGCTGCCATAGCCGACAAAATGGTTACTT
The DNA here is from genome assembly GCA_038108875.1 of Gammaproteobacteria bacterium. Taxonomy (GTDB): domain Bacteria; phylum Pseudomonadota; class Gammaproteobacteria; order Magnimaribacterales; family D2472; genus VMDH01. Next base: position 116,497 of record JAYNII010000004.1, read on the forward strand.
ATGATTTTGAAAGGTTAATGGATAATGCAAAACTTGTATCTTGTTCTGGCTTCGCAGAAGAAATGATTAAAAGGATGTGATTATTTAATTTTAATGATTCCTGAAGATCGAAAACCTAACTATGAAGCAGATCTTCTTTTAGATGAGCCTGAATTAAAAGAACCACCCCTTTACCAAGTAATACTCTTAAACGACGATTATACACCAATGGATTTTGTAGTCTTCGCATTACAAAAGGTTTTTGGAATGAATTATGAAAGAGCAACAGAAATAATGCTCGCCGTTCATTCAAAAGGAGTAGGAGTGTGTGGTATATTTCCTAAAGAAATAGCAGAAATGAAAGCAATTGAGATGAATAGTCTTTCTAGAGATCATGAACATCCCTTGCTAACCGAAATAGAGCCATTAACTGACTAATGTTTTCAAAAGAATTAGAACAATCCATATCAAGCCTCTTTGAGAGAGCCAAAGAAGCACGCATTGAATATCTTACTGTAGAACATCTATTACTTATGATTTTGGGTGACTCTGATGTACGTCTATTATTTAAAGATCAAGAAATCAATATCCTTAATTTTCAAAATAATCTTGAAGAATATCTCAAAGATACAAATATCTATCAACCACCCGAAAAAGATATTCAAGTACAACCAACTCTTGGTTTTCAAAGAGTTCTCCAAAGGGCTGTCTTTCATGTTCAATCCTCGGGTAAAGGGGTTGTAAAAGCGATAAATATTTTGGTAGCTATTTTTTCAGAAAAAGAGTCGCATTCAGTTTATTTACTTTCAAAAGCAGGCATCTCTAGACTCGATGTTGTGACATATATCTCGCATGGGGCAAAAGATAAAACTCCTGTTCAGGAATCTATTGATACTGAAGATCAAGCAACCAAAGACACAGAATCGAGAGAAAACGATTTCCTAATTAATTTGAATGCTTTAGCAGAAGAGGGCAAACTCGATAACTTAATTGGTCGCGATGAAGAGCTTGAGCGCATCCTACAAATTCTTTCCAGAAGAACAAAGAATAATCCATTATTGGTGGGTGAGTCTGGGGTTGGAAAAACAGCAATAGTAGAAGGTCTAGCTAAGGAAATAGTAGCTCAAAAGGTTCCTGATGCAATCAAAGATTGCGTTATATATTCATTAGATATCGGTGGATTGGTTGCAGGCACAAAATATAGAGGAGATTTTGAAAAGCGCTTAAAATCAGTAATTAAATTCTTAGAGAAATCAGATAATACAGTCTTATTCATTGATGAGATTCATACAATAATTGGAGCAGGCTCTGCATCAGGAGGATCTCTCGATGTTTCAAATATACTTAAACCAATACTTGGCAAAGGAACATTAAGATGCATTGGCTCCACAACCTATCAAGAATTCAGAGCAATATTTAATCAAAATCAAGCACTTTCAAGGAGATTTCAAAAAATAGACATCCTTGAACCAAGCCTAGATGAAGCTGAAAAGATCTTATTTGGACTCAAACCTCTCTACGAGTCACATCATAATGTTGCATTTAAAGATGAGGCCATTAAAGCTGCTGTAAGCTTATCTGCTAGATTCATATCTGATAAGTTTTTGCCAGATAAAGCCATAGATTTAATTGATGAAACAGGAGCATTATTAAACTTAAAAAGAAAAAATGATCAAATAATCACAGTAAATCAATTAGATATAGAAAAAACTATTTCTAAGATTACTAAAATTCCAGAAAAAAGTATTTCAAGTAATGAAATTAAAAATCTTAAAAATTTAGAGAAAGATCTTAAAACGGTTATTTTTGGACAAGATCAAGCAATAACATCTCTTTCCAACGCTATAAAGCTATCAAGGGCAGGGCTTAGAGATGATAACAAAACCATTGGATCTTTCCTTTTTGCTGGTCCAACAGGAGTTGGAAAAACTGAAATCGCTAAGCAGTTAGCTAATATTTTAGGAATTGAATTAATTAGGTTTGATATGTCCGAATATATGGAAAGGCATACTGTATCAAGACTGATTGGAGCTCCTCCAGGTTATGTTGGATTTGATCAAGGAGGACTATTAACTGAATCAATATCAAAACATCCTCATAGTGTCTTATTGTTAGATGAAATTGAAAAAGCAAATCCTGATATATTTAATATATTGTTACAAGTTATGGATAACGGCGTTTTAACTGATAACAATGGCCGCAAATCGGATTTTAGAAATGTTATCTTAATAATGACAACCAATGCAGGAGCTGAACTTCTTGAAAAGAAATCAGTAGGATTTAATGAAGTATCAAATGAATCTGATGCATTGTCGGTAATTAAAAGGTTATTCTCGCCAGAATTTAGAAACAGGCTGGATGAAACTATACAATTTAATTATCTCCCAAAGAAAGTTATCTTATCTATCGTAGATAAATTTCTCGTAAAACTTCAAGCCCAACTTGATGAAAGGTCTGTAGAACTGATTTTTGATAAAAAAGTTTGTCAATGGATCGCAGATAATGGCTATAACAGAGAAATGGGGGCTAGGCCTATGGAGCGCTTTATTTCAGAAAATATTAAGAAACCACTTGTAAATAGCGTCTTGTATGGAGATTTAAGTTCAGGAGGTCAGCTTAAAGTAACCTTAAAAGACAACAAAGTAATTTTTAAGCAAATTAAAGAAGCTATTAAAGTTAAATAACTTTATCTACCTCGGAATGTTATTCTGCCTTTACTGAGGTCATAGGGTGTCATTTCTACTTTAACTTTATCACCAGTTAAGATTCTTATGTAATGCTTGCGCATTTTCCCAGAGATATGAGCATTAATGATATGGCCATTCTCTAATTTAACTTTAAATGTAGTATTTGGCAGAGTTTCAATAACTTCACCTTCAAATTCTAAATTATCTTCTTTAGCCATAAGACGGCTATTTTACTACATATCTAGCTATTTGATGGCATTTTATGTGTATATATAATTTAACATAATATATATTATGCGAAGTAATATATTA
>JAYNII010000005.1:0-110842 GCA_038108875.1 Gammaproteobacteria bacterium
ACGGTCTCCAAAACCGTAGGTTGGGGGTTCAAGTCCCTCCTGGCCTGCCAAGTGAATTGGGAAAATAAAGATATGTCCGCAGATAAAACTTCTAACATTCTCAATCAAGCTAAATGGATAGTAGTGCTTGGTCTTTTTGCTTTAGCTGTCGTCGGGAATTCATATTATTCAGAAGTTGCTTTTTTATACAGAGTACTTGGGGTCGTCGGGGTCATCTCACTGGCCCTTGTTGTTATGGCAACTACTACCTTTGGTAAATCTTCTTTAAAACTTATGTCAGAATCTAGAACTGAACTGAGAAGAGTTGTTTGGCCAACTAGGGTAGAAACTACTCAAACTTTTTTGGTTGTATTTATTTCGATAGTCTTGCTTTGTTTATTTTTTTGGGGCCTTGAATCGCTATTAAGCTGGCTGACTAAATTGGTGCTTGGTTAATTATGGAATGGTATGTAATACAAGCCTACTCAGGCTTCGAGCAAAAAGTTAAAACTGCTATTGAGGAGAGAATAAAACTTGCAAATTTAAATGATTCTTTCGGAGAAATTCTCATCCCAACTGAACAGGTTGTAGAACTCAAAAGTGGCAAAAAAAAGAAAACAGAGCGAAAGTTTTTTCCTGGCTATATTCTAATTCAAATGGATCTTAATGAAGATACCTGGCAACTTGTTAAACATACACCCAGAGTCACCTCCTTCGTAGGAGGAACAAATGAAAAACCTAAGCCAATCTCAGAGAATGATGTAAATAGTATCTTGAATCGAATTGAAGTGGGAGAAGAAGCTCCAAGACCTAAAACTCTTTTTGAACCAGGTGAGGTTGTAAGAGTTTGCGACGGACCCTTCAATGATTTTAATGGTGTAGTCGAAGAAATAAATTATGAAAGAAATCAAGTCAAGGTCTCTGTTCAAATACTTGGAAGATCAACACCTGTTCATCTAGATTTTATGCAAATTGAGAAAACATAATGGCAAAGAAGAAAAAAATAGCAAAAATCCTTAAACTTCAAGTACCTGCTGGAGCCGCTTCTCCTCAACCACCTGTTGGCCCTGCTCTGGGGCAAGCAGGGGTAAATATTATGGAATTCTGCAACGCATTTAATTCAGCTACTGCAGATAAAGAAAAAGGATTGCCTTTACCTATTGTTATAAATGTTTATGAAGATAAATCTTTTGATTTTCTTGTTAAATCACCTCCAGCCTCTGTCTTGATAAGAAAAGCACTAGGTCTTGCTAAAGGTAGTGCAGCACCCAATAAAGACAAAGTTGGGACCATTTCAAGAAAACAGTTAGAAGAAATTGCAGAAATTAAAAAACAAGACTTAAATGCAGACGATCTAGATCAGGCAGTGAAAATTATTATTGGAACTGCTAAGAGTATGGGAGTAGAGGTAAATTAATGGTTAAACTGACTAAGAAATTTAAGCTAATAAATAGTTCCGTAGACTTTGAAAAGGAGTATGAGCTAGATGAAGCATTGGTAGTTTTTGAAGAATTTAAGTCTCCCAAATTAACTGAATCTATTGATATAGCTCTAAAGTTAGGCATAGCTGCTGAAAAATCTGATCAAAATGTTAGAGGAGCCATAACACTTCCTCATTCTCTTGGAAAACAGGTTGTGGTTGCGGTCTTTGCAGATGGTGATAAAGCTTCTGCAGCCAAATCAGCTGGAGCTGATTTCGTTGGAATGGATGATTTAGCTGATAAGTTTAAAAAAGAAGAAATATCTGTAGACGTTGTAATAGCAACTCAAGGGGCAATGAAGATAGTTGGTCAATTGGGGCAGATACTAGGCCCAAAGGGTCTTATGCCAAATCCCAAAACCGGAACAGTGACTGATAATGTTAAAGATGCTGTTAAAAATGCTAAATCTGGACAAGTCAGGTTTCGTAATGATAAAAATGGAATTATTCATGGAACTATTGGTAGAGTTGGATTTTCAAGTGATCAACTCTCAGATAATCTTAAAGTTTTAATTGATGAAGTAAGAAAACTTAAGCCTGCAAGTGCAAAAGGTGTTTATTTTAAATCAGCTCATCTGAGCAGCACTTTTGGACCAGGTTTAAAAATTAATCTTTCATCATTTGTATGATTTTGAGAGCTTGCTTGCAAGCTCTCTGATTGTTGCGTAATGCGCAGCCGTCAAAGACCGTAGGTGCGAAAGCTTAATTTCCTACGCAGGTGGTGAGCAAATTGCTTTGGCAGTTTGTCACCTTAAGCCGAGAGGCATAAAAAAGGAGAATTGTTGTGGCATTAGCTAGAAACGATAAAGAAAGGATAGTTTCAGAAGTCAAAGAAGTTGCTTCCAAAGCATCTTCCTTAGTCATTTCTGATGCTAGAGGCTTAAAGGTTTCAGAATTAACTGAAATTAGAAGGAAAGGAAAGGATGCTGGGATTCATATTCAAGTAATTAAGAATTCCTTAGCAAAACTTGCTTTTGTTGGAACTGATTTTGGCTGTACAAATGATGTTCTTTTGGGCCCTTCACTTTTTGCTTTCTCTTTTGATGAGCCTGGAGCTGCTGCCAAGCTGCTCAAGACTTATGCTAAAAACTATGAAGCTCTTCAGATAAAAGCTCTTTCTGTTGAAGGCAAGCTTTTAACTGCTGATCAAGTAGATATTTTAGCCAATTTACCATCAAGAGATGAAGCATACAGCTTAATAGCAAATGTACTGCAAGCACCTATTACTAAGTTTGCAACCCTCTTAAATGAGGTTCCAAGTAAATTAGCTAGGGTGTTAGCGGCAGTTCGAGACAAAAAACAGGCAATTGCCTAATCAAGGAGAAAAAAATGGCAACAAGTAAAGAAGATATTTTAAAAGCTATAGAGGAGATGACTGTCATGGATCTTGTGGATCTTATTTCAGCTATCGAAGAAAAATTTGGTGTAACAGCCGCAGCAGCAGTTGCTGCAGCTCCTGCTTCTGCAGCAGGCGGCGGAGAAGCGCAAGACGCTGCTGATGAGAAAGATGAATTTGATCTAGTTCTCACAGCTGCTGGCGACCAAAAAGTTAGTGTCATTAAGGCTGTTAGAGGAATCACTGGTCTTGGTTTAAAAGAAGCCAAGGATCTTGTTGATGGTGCTCCAAGCACTGTTAAAGCTGGAATGAAAAAAGATGATGCTGCAAAGGCCCTTGCCCAATTAACTGAGGCAGGAGCAACAGCAGAACTGAAGTAAATTTATCTTAAAAGAAAACCAATAAATAGAGCAGCATATGGCATATAGTTATACAGAGAAAAAGAGGATCAGAAAGAATTTTGGGCGTCTTCCAAAAATTATGGAGCTCCCAAATCTAATAGAAACTCAACTTGATTCTTATAAGGCATTTCTTCAGCGTGATGTTGAAGCCTCAAAGAGAAAAGTTCAGGGTCTTGAAGAAGTCTTTCAGGGATTATTTCCTATAACCTCTGCTTCTGGAAATGCTGCTCTAGAATATGTTGGTTATGAGCTCGGAACCAATACATATACTGTCCAAGAATGCCTAGTGCAGGGCTTGACCTACTCGGTGCCTCTAAGAATTACTGTTAGATTAGTAATCTATGATAGAGAGACCAATTTTGAGAAAGTCAAAGATGTAAAAGAGGGAGAAGTTTTCATGGGAGAAGTTCCCTTAATGACAGATGATGGCTCTTTTATAATTAATGGAACCGAGAGGGTAGTTGTAAATCAACTTCACAGATCACCAGGAGTTTTCTTTGATCATGATAAAGGTAAAACACACTCCTCTGGAAAAGTTCTATACTCTGCTAGGATTATACCTTATAGAGGTTCTTGGCTAGACTTTGAATTTGACGCTAAAGATATTCTTTATTGTCGAATAGATAGAAGAAGAAAAATTCCTGCCACAATCCTGCTTAGAGCATTAGACATGACAACAGAAGAAATACTTTCGTCTTTCTTTGAAGTCGATTCCTATGAAATAAATACAGAAACTGTTATAGCTGAAATTATTCCTTCAAGACTCCGAGGAGAAACACTGCCTGTTGATTTAATTGTTAACAAAAGAGTGCTAGTTGAGGCTAACAAGAGAATTACAGCTAGGCATGTAAGAGAACTTGAATCATTAAAAATTAAAAAATTAGAATTTGCCAAAGAATTTATATACGGAAAGATATTAGCACACGATGTTATAGATCTAGAGACAGGCGAAGTTTTATATTCTGCTAATGATTATATAGATGAAAAAGTTCTTAAAGCTCTCGTATCTAAGGGTATATCCCAAATTAAATGTATTTACATAAATGATCTAGAAAAGGGTCCTTATATTGCCAATACGCTTCATGCTGACCCAACCACTAATAGAATGGAAGCCTTAGTAGAAATCTACAGAATGATGAGACCTGGAGAGCCCCCTACAAGAGATTCAGCAGAACAACTTTTTAATAATTTATTTTTTAACCTTGAAAGATACGACTTATCTGATGTAGGCAGAATGAAATTTAATAGAAGATTAAAGATTGAAAGCACCAAGGAAACACCAGGGGTTTTAGATCTTGCAGATATTATTTCTGTTATGCAGGGAATCATTCATATAAGAGATGGGCATGACATAGTTGATGACATAGATCACCTTGGAAATAGGAGAGTTCGATCTGTTGGTGAGATGACTGCAAATCAATTTAGAGTTGGTCTTATTAGAGTTGAAAGAGCCGTAAGAGAGAGACTTAGTATGGCTGAAGCAGACGAACTTGGTCCCCAAGACTTAATAAATGCTAAACCAGTTTCAGCTGCGATCAAAGAATTCTTTGGCTCAAGCCAACTGTCACAGTTTATGGATCAAAATAACCCCCTTTCTGAGATTACTCACAAGCGAAGAGTTTCCGCGCTAGGTCCGGGGGGTCTTACTAGAGAAAGAGCTGGCTTTGAGGTTAGGGATGTACATCCAACACACTACGGTAGGCTGTGTCCTATTGAAACTCCAGAGGGACCAAATATTGGCCTCATAAACTCATTTGCATGTTATGCGAGAACAAATAATTTTGGGTTTATTGAAACTCCTTACAGAAAGGTTGTAGGTGGAAAAGTTACTGAAGAAATAGTGTATCTCTCTGCTATTGATGAAGGAGAGCATGTGATCGCTCAAGCTAATGCTCCACTGAATAAAAACAATACTTTTGCTGATGAACTAGTTCCAGTTCGAACAAAAGGAGATTCAACTTTGATGTCACCAGACAGAATTGATCTCATGGATGTTGCACCTCAACAGGTTGTTTCTGTTGCTGCATCACTTATACCTTTTTTAGAACATGATGATGCTAACAGAGCTTTAATGGGTTCGAATATGCAACGTCAGGCTGTTCCGGTATTGCGTCCAGAAAAACCGCTTGTAGGCACGGGCTTCGAAACAGTTGTTGCAAGGGATTCTGGTGTATGCGTTGTTGCCAAACATAACGGGGTCGTTGAAAGTGTTGATGCTGCAAGAATAGTGGTAAGGGTTACAGAAAAAAACACAGCCGAACCAGTAAATATCTATAATCTTATTAAATACACAAGGTCTAATCAGAATACTTGTATAAATCAAAGACCACTGGTTTCTGTTGGAGATAAAGTTAAGGCAGGGGATATCTTAGCTGATGGACCCTCTGTTGATAATGGAGAGTTGGCACTTGGTCAAAACATCAGGATTGCATTTATGCCATGGCATGGATACAACTTTGAGGATTCAATCTTGCTTTCTGAAAAGGTTGCTCGCGAAGATAGGTTTACATCTATTCACATACAAGAACTGACATGTATTGCTAGAGATACAAAACTGGGATCAGAAGAAATAACTGCCGATATTCCAAATGTAGGAGAAGGGTCTTTAGGTAAACTTGATGAATGCGGAATAGTATATGTTGGCGCAGAAGTAAATGCTGGTGATATTTTAGTTGGTAAAATTACTCCCAAGGGAGAAACTCAACTATCACCAGAGGAGAAGTTGCTTAGAGCCATTTTTGGAGAAAAAGCTTCAGATGTTAAAGATACCTCACTCAGAGTTCCATCAAGCACCAACGGGACTGTTATTGGTGTAGAAGTTTTTACAAGGGACGGCGTCGATAAAGACTCAAGAACTCTAGATATTGAAGAAGAGCATCTCGAGGATGCGAAGAAAGACATGAACGACGAGATTAAGATTGTTCATGAAGCTACAAAACTAAGACTTATAGATCTTATAAAAGGCAACGAAGTTGCTACAAGTAAATCTTTAAAGAAAGGAAAGGTTTCTGCTGATGCACTTAATGATCTATCTGTAGTAGATCTTCTTGGAATTCGAACAAAATCTGATGACGTAAATAAAGATATTGAAAGAATTGAGAAAGCGCTTAAGTCAAATCTTAAATTTATAACTGAAAGATTTGAAGAGAAGAAAAAGAAAATAACAAGAGGCCATGATCTTGCACCTGGCGTAATTAAAATTGTAAAAGTTTTCTTGGCTGTTAAAAGAAGAATTCAGCCTGGGGATAAAATGGCTGGAAGGCATGGTAATAAAGGTGTTATATCTGAAATCGTTCCAGTAGAGGACATGCCTTATGATGAATTGGGAAATCCAGTTGATATAGTTCTTAACCCTCTTGGTGTCCCGTCAAGGATGAATGTTGGCCAGGTTCTAGAAACACATATGGGTGCTGCTGCAAAAGGGATTGGTAAAAAAATTGACGAACTCATTCGAGCAAAAGCGAAAGCAGATGAACTTAGAAAGTTTTTAGACCAGGTCTATAATAGTAAGGCTTCCATTAAGGAAGATCTTGAATCCCTTTCAAATCAAGAAATTCTTAATTTAGCTAATAATCTAAGAGAAGGATTACCAATTGCTACGCCGGTATTCGATGGGGCAAAGGAAGAAGAAATTAAACATCTTTTAAAGTTCTCTGGGGCAGACGAATCTGGACAGATTACCCTATTTGATGGCAGAACCGGAAAACAATTTGAGAGACCAGTTACTGTTGGTTATATGTATATGCTCAAACTTAATCATTTAGTCGACGATAAAATGCATGCCCGTTCAACAGGATCATACAGTCTAGTAACCCAGCAACCTTTGGGTGGTAAAGCCCAATTTGGCGGTCAAAGATTTGGCGAAATGGAAGTATGGGCTCTTGAGGCATATGGTGCTGCTTATACATTGCAAGAAATGTTAACTGTGAAATCAGATGATGTGCCTGGAAGAACCAGTATGTATAAAAATATTGTAGATGGTAATTTTGCGATGGATGCAAGCGTACCTGAATCATTTAATGTGCTAAGTAAAGAAATTAAATCCCTTGGCATTAACATCGACTTAAATAAAGATAATTAGGAGCCCTGATTGAAAGACTTAGTTTATTCATTGAAATCCAATAAGGATGATTTTTCCTCAATTTCCGCTGGCTTAGCATCTCCGCAGATGGTCAGATCTTGGTCTTTTGGAGAAGTAAAGAAGCCAGAGACTATTAACTATAGAACTTTCAAACCAGAAAGAGATGGCCTTTTCTGCGCAAAGATATTTGGTCCAGTTAAAGATTACGAATGTGTTTGTGGAAAGTATAAGCGCATGAAGCATAGAGGGGTTGTCTGTGAGAAGTGTGGTGTGGAAGTTACGCTTGCTAAAGTTAGAAGAGAAAGAATGGGACACATTGAGTTGGCTGCTCCTGTGGCGCACATATGGTTCCTAAAATCTTTACCTTCTAGAATTGGATTGCTTTTAGATCTTACTCTAAGAGAAATTGAAAGAGTTCTATATTTTGAAAGCTATATTGTTACTGACCCAGGCTTAACTGATTTGGAGAGGTGCCAAATACTTACTGAAGAAGAGTTCATAGATGCATTCGATCAATTTGGCGATGAATTTGTTGCTGAAATGGGAGCAGAAGCTATTCAAAAACTATTAACAGAGATTGATCTAGATGAAGAAATAAGAGTGATTAGAGAAGAAGTTCCAGAAACAAATTCTGAAACGAAACTAAAAAAACTCTCCAAAAGATTAAAATTATTAGAAGCATTTAAAGAATCTGGAAATAAACCTGAGTGGATGATCATGAATGTACTTCCAGTGTTACCGCCAGATCTTCGCCCATTGGTTCCTCTTGAAGGAGGAAGATTTGCTACTTCAGATCTAAACGATCTTTATAGAAGAGTAATTAATAGAAATAACAGATTAAAAAGACTTTTAGAGCTTAGCGCACCAGAAATAATTGTAAGAAACGAAAAAAGAATGCTTCAAGAGAGTGTGGACGCGTTGCTTGATAATGGTCGAAGAGGAAGAGTTATAACTGGAACAAATAAGAGACCTCTAAAATCTTTAGCAGATATGATTAAGGGTAAAGCAGGCAGATTTAGGCAAAATCTCCTTGGCAAAAGGGTTGACTATTCAGGTCGTTCAGTAATAGTTGCAGGACCAAATCTTAAGCTCCATCAGTGTGGATTGCCTAAGAAAATGGCGTTAGAGCTATTCAAACCTTTCGTATACGGAAGACTTGAGCAAAAAGAACTTGCAACGACTATTAAAGCTGCAAAAAAACTTGTTGAAAGAGAAACTCCTGAAGTTTGGGAGATTCTTGAGGAAGTTATCAGAGAACATCCAGTGCTATTGAATAGGGCCCCAACTTTACACAGATTAGGTATACAAGCTTTTGAACCGATCCTCATTGAGGGTAAGGCTATCCAACTGCATCCTCTAGTATGTGTTGCTTACAATGCAGACTTTGATGGAGATCAAATGGCAGTCCATGTTCCATTGACTCTAGAAGCGCAGCTCGAAGCTCGGGCATTAATGATGTCAACTAATAATATCTTATCTCCTGCAAATGGTGCACCTATAATTAATCCATCTCAAGATGTTGTGCTTGGTCTTTACTATATGACGAGAGATAGAGTCAACGCTAAAGGAGAAGGAAGAATCTTTTCAAATCCTGACGAAGTTCTTAGGGCATATGAAACTGAAACTATTGATCTCCAGGCAGCAGTTAAAGTTCGTATAGTTAATGCAGATAAGGGAAGTTTTATTGAAGATACAACAGTTGGAAGAGTTTTAGTTTGGAGAATAACTCCTACTGAAGTTGGTTTTGATAAAGTAAATAGGACTCTTGATAAAAAGGCTATAACAAGCTTAATTGATATTTCATATAGAAAAGCGGGTCTTAAGAAAACAGTTATTTTTGCTGATCAACTTATGTATCTTGGTTTTGATTTCTCTACTCGTTCTGGCTCTTCAATTGGAGTTGATGATTTTGTTATACCTGATGAAAAACACTCGATAATTGAAGCTGCTGAAAAAGAAGTTAAGCAAATCGAATCTCAGTTTTCAAACGGCCTTGTCACTCAAGGCGAAAGGTATAACAAGGTAGTTGATATATGGTCAAGAGCTAATGAAAAAGTAGCAAAAGCCATGATGAGTAAAATTTCTGTAGATAAGGTAATTGACAAAGATGGAAATGAAGTCCAACAACCATCATTCAATTCGGTCTTTATTTATGCTGATTCTGGAGCAAGAGGTTCCCCTGCTCAGATCAGACAGTTATCGGGTATGCGGGGCTTAATGTCAAAACCAGATGGTTCTATCATCGAAACACCTATAACTGCTAATTTCAGAGAAGGATTATCTGTACTCCAGTACTTTATTTCAACTCATGGTGCTAGGAAGGGATTAGCTGATACTGCTCTTAAGACTGCAAACTCAGGATACCTAACAAGAAGGCTATGTGACGTTGCTATGGATAGTGTTGTTGTGGAGGAAGATTGTGGAACAGAAAATCATATTTCACTTTCTCCTATTATTGAGGGAGGCGACATCATTCAACCTCTAACAGAGAGAATTTTAGGAAGAGTTCTTGCAAAAGATCTTACAAATGCGGAAGGCGAATTAATATTGCCAGCAGGTCACATGGTTAATGAAGAATCTATTGGTCTGATTGAAAAACTAAACATATCTGAGCTTGGGGTAAGATCACCTATGACTTGCGATGCAGCATACGGTGTTTGCTCAAAATGTTATGGAAGAGATTTAGCTCGTGGCCACCAAGTTCATAAAGGTGAAGCAGTTGGCGTGGTTGCAGCCCAATCAATTGGTGAACCAGGAACTCAGCTAACAATGAGAACCTTCCATATTGGTGGAGCAGCATCAAGCTCATCTGAAGATAATGCAGTAGTAGTTAGCAATGCTGGATTAGTTGAATTTTCGGAAGATATGAGGACTGTAACTAATAAGGATAAGTTAGAAGTTGTTGTTTCAAGAAATACTTTAGTTCTTTTGCATGATGATCAAGGCAGGCTTGTTGAAAAACATAAGATTCCATATGGATCAACTCTTTATGTGACCAATCATGCTTCTGTGAAAGCTGGTGAACGTATTGCTTCTTGGGATCCCTATACTCGACCAATTATCTCTGAAGTTGATGGCAAGATATCTTTTTCAGATGTTATAGATGGGGTAACAGTTAGATCAAAAGCAGATGAGTTAACTGGTCTCAGTAGTATTGAGATTATTGATGTTTCTGAGAGACCTTCAGCTGGTAAAGACCTTGTTCCAACTCTTTCAATTGTTGATGATAAAGGTAAACCTGTTACTGTGGGAGATAAGAAAACACAAGCCGTATACTCAATACCTGCAAAAGCATTGGTTAACATTAATGATGGCTCTAAAATTACTGCTGGTGAAGTATTAGCAAGAATCCCTCTTGAAGGATCAAAAACCAAAGATATTACTGGGGGCTTACCAAGAGTTGCAGATTTATTTGAAGCTAGAAAACCAAAAGATGCAGCTGTTTTAGCTGAAGCATCAGGTATTATTTCTTTTGGAAAGGAAACCAAAGGCAAGATTAGATTGGTAATCACTCCTGAGGGTGCCTCTAAAAAGTCTCAAAACATAGAAATGTTAATACCCAAGCATAGAACTCTTACAGTTTTTGAGGGTGAAAGTGTTCAAAAAGGAGATATTATTTCCGATGGCCCATTAAGTCCTCATGACATACTTAGACTAAGAGGCATACCAGAATTAACTAATTTTATTGTTAATGAGATCCAAGATGTTTATAGGCTTCAAGGCGTTTCAATCAATGATAAGCACATTGAAACTATTTTGAGACAGATGCTTAGAAAGGCTTTAATTCTTGATGGTGGAGATACCAAATTTATTCAAGGCGATCAAGTAGAATATTCAGATCTCGTTCAAGAGAATCTAAAGGCTGAAGCAAGCGGCAAAAATCCTGCTACTTTTGAAAGAGTGTTATTGGGGATAACCAAGGCATCTCTTACAACAAATTCTTTTATATCGGCGGCATCATTCCAGGAAACTACCAGAGTATTAACAGAGGCTTCCGTGACTGGAAAAGTAGATCAACTGCGTGGATTAAAAGAAAATGTAGTTGTAGGAAGGCTTATTCCTGCAGGCACAGGTCTTGAGTATCACAACAAAATGAGACAAGACAGGGCATCAGGCTATGAAGATTCAATGTTAACTGCTGATGAAATCGAAGCAGCATTAAGACAAGAGTTACAGGAATCGGAAGAATAATGTTGACCAATATACAACTCATATATACAATCGCGGCTACTAAATAGTATGGCTACAGTTAATCAATTAATTAGAAAACCTAGAAAACCAAAATCTAGAAAAACTGATGTACCAGCATTGGTTAATTCTCCTCAAAAAAGAGGAGTCTGTACGCGTGTATATACCACTACACCAAAAAAACCAAATTCTGCACTTAGAAAAGTCTGCAGAGTTAGGCTTACATCTGGTTTTGAAGTAACTTCTTACATAGGTGGCGAAGGGCATAATCTTCAAGAGCATTCAGTTGTTTTAATAAGAGGCGGTAGGGTAAAAGATCTTCCTGGAGTTAGATATCATACCGTTAGAGGGGCTTTAGATACCTCTGGAGTGGCAAATAGAAAGCAAAGAAGATCCAAATATGGAGCCAAAAAAGGTAAAAAATAATGCCAAGAAGAAGAAGTCCTGAAAAAAGAAAGGTTTTACCTGATCCAAAGTTTAAAGATTTGATTGTTGCTAAGTTCATGAATCACATCATGAAAGACGGTAAAAAGTCTGTTGCCGAAACAATTGTTTACGGAGCTTTTGAAAGAATTGATCAAAAGATGAAAAAAGATCCAATAGAGATATTTAAGAAAGCTTTAGACTCAGTAGGTCCAGTTGTTGAAGTAAAGTCAAGAAGAGTTGGTGGTGCAACATATCAAGTACCAGTCGAAGTTAGGCCAGCAAGAAGACAGGCTTTAGCTATGAGATGGTTAGTAGATGCTGCAAGAAAGAGATCTGAAAAATCTATGCCATTAAGACTGGCTGGAGAGTTATCGGATGCATCTGAGGGCAAAGGTTCAGCCATCAAAAAGAGAGAAGACGTTCATAAAATGGCAGAAGCTAATAAAGCATTTTCTCACTTCAGATTTTAAAATAATTTTTAATCATTATGCCAAGAGAAACTCCTTTAAATAAATACAGAAATATAGGTATTTGTGCTCATGTTGATGCTGGCAAGACTACCACTACTGAAAGAGTTTTATTTTATACAGGCATATCTCATAAAATGGGTGAGGTTCATGATGGAGCGGCAACCATGGACTGGATGGAACAAGAACAAGAAAGAGGTATCACTATTACCTCTGCCGCAACCACCTGTTTCTGGAGTGGAATGGAGAAACAATTCCCTCAACATAGAATAAATATTATTGATACTCCTGGCCACGTTGATTTTACTATCGAAGTTGAACGTTCTTTAAGAGTTCTTGATGGTGCCGTTGTAGTTTTCTGTGGAACCTCTGGTGTTGAGCCTCAATCAGAAACAGTGTGGCGTCAGGCTAATCGCTACAAAGTTCCAAGAATAGTATTTGTTAATAAGATGGATCGTGCTGGAGCTGATTTTTCTCGTGTAGTAAATCAAATAAAGGATAGATTGAGAGCAGAAGTTGTTCCTGTGCAATATAACATTGGCGCAGAAGAGGAGTTTAAAGGAATTGTCGATTTGATAAAGATGCAGGCCATCTATTGGAATGAACATGATCAAGGTTTAACTTTTGAATCTAAAGAAATACCAGAAGCGATTCTTGCTACTTGCCAAAAACTTAGAGAGAGAATGGTAGAGTCTGCAGCAGAAGCAAATGAAGAGTTGATGGATAAATATCTTGAAGAAGGGGATTTATCAGCGGAAGATATCAAAAAGGGTATTCGTATTAGAACTATTTCTAATGAAATTGTCCCTGCGCTTTGTGGTTCAGCATTCAAAAACAAAGGAGTGCAAGCGGTATTGGATGCAGTCATTGATTTTTTACCAGCTCCTGATGAAGTTGAAGCCATCAAAGGAATTGTTCCTGGAAAAGAAGAGCAAACATCCCAAAGATCCTCCTCAGATGCAGAGCCATTTTCTGCTTTAGCTTTTAAAATTGCCACAGACCCTTATGTTGGAACACTAACTTTTATTCGGGTCTACTCTGGCGTAGTAAAGGTTGGTGACCAAGCCATAAACTCTACTCGTGATAAAAAAGAGAGAATTGGAAGAATGGTTCAAATGCATGCCAATAATAGAAATGAGATTAAAGAGATCAGGGCTGGCGATATTGCTGCTTGTATTGGTTTAAAAGATATTACAACAGGAGATACTTTGTGTGATCCTGCAAACCCAATTATTCTTGAAAAAATGGATTTTCCTGAACCTGTTATATCTGTTGCAGTTGAACCAAAATCAAAGGCTGATCAAGAAAAGATGTCTATTGCATTGGGTAAGTTAGCTCAAGAAGATCCTTCTTTTAGGGTATCTAGCGATGAAGAATCAGGACAAACAATCATTTCTGGTATGGGTGAACTTCATCTAGACGTTCTAGTTGATCGTATGAGAAGAGAGTTCTCAGTAGAAGCAAACATTGGTAAACCTCAAGTTGCTTATAGAGAAACAATCAAAGGAACCGTTGAAGTAGAGGGAAAATTTGTCAGACAGAGTGGTGGAAGAGGTCAGTATGGTCATGTTTGGCTTAAACTTGAGCCGCTTGGCCTAGATGATGAGTACGAATTTGTTGATGGAATTGTAGGTGGAGTTATCCCAAAAGAGTACATTCCTGCTGTTAATAAAGGCATCCAAGAGCAGATGCGCAATGGAGTTATAGCTGGCTACCCATTACTTGCATTAAAAGCAACTTTATTTGATGGTTCATACCATGATGTTGATTCAAGTGAAATGGCATTTAAAATTGCCGGCTCTATGGCTTTGAAAGAAGGCGCCCTCAAAGCCAAACCTGTATTATTAGAACCCGTCATGAAGGTAGAAGTAGTTACTCCTGAAGATTTTATGGGAGATGTGGTAGGAGATTTAAATAGAAGAAGAGGCATTATCCAGGGTATGGACGAAATCCCATCAGGTAAAGTTGTGCGAGCAGAAGTGCCTCTTGCTGAGATGTTTGGTTATGCAACCGATGTTCGCTCACAAACTCAAGGTAGAGCAAGTTTTTCTATGGAATTTACCAAATACGCAGAAGTCCCTAATAATATAGCCCAAGAGCTTAAAACTTCTTAGATTTAACCCTTTTTTTATTGACATAAACCGTTCTAGAAGAATAGAATACGCAACCTTTTAATTATAGTAGTAAACAAGAAGAGATATGGCAAACCAGGCAATTAGAATTAGGCTTAAAGCTTTTGATTATCGCCTGATTGATTCATCCACAAAAATGATTGTTGAAACCGCAAAAAAAACGGGCGCAGTTATCAAGGGACCGATTCCACTTCCTGTTAAAAATGAAAAAACTACAATATTGATTTCTCCGCACAAAGATAAGGATGCAAGAGATCAATATGAGATTAGGACATATAAGAGGTTATTGGACATTCTTAAACCTACCGACAAAACGGTTGATGCTTTAATGAAGCTTGATCTTGCATCAGGTGTAGATGTCCAAATAAGTTTAAGTTAATAACGCTTTAAGCGGCCATAGAGGGTTTGAGCCCCGTAAGGAGAATAAATTGAGCATAGGCTTAATAGGTAAAAAAGCTGGCATGACCAGAATATTCCAAGAAGACGGAACATCAGTGCCAGTCTCTGTTATCTCTGTCGCAGGAAATTTCGTTGCTTCTCATAAGACGGTTAAGAATGATGGCTATTCATCCGTCATCATTTCAAAGAATTTTTTCAAAAAAACCTCAATTTCAAAATCACAAAATGAATTCTTTAAGAAGATAAATTTAGATCCAGGTCATTTGGAAGAGTTTAGAACAGAAAACCTTGATCAATTTCCTCAAGGTCAACATCTAGATGTTAGTCTATTTGAAAATATTACTCACGTTGACGTAACCGGAACCTCCAAGGGTAAAGGCTATGCTGGCGTAATTAAAAGACATAACTTCAGAATGCAGGATGCCACTCATGGGAACTCTTTATCTCATAGGGCTCATGGATCGACTGGCCAATGTCAAACACCTGGCAGAGTGTGGAAAGGAAAAAAAATGTCAGGTCAAATGGGAAATGTAAGAAAAACTGTTCAAAGTTTAGAGCTTATTAAAACTGATATTGAAAACAATTTACTTTTTGTCAAAGGCGCAGTCCCAGGTTCTACCGGATCTATCGTAAAAGTAATACCAGCAGTTAAGAAGGTGCAATAATGCAACTAGTTGTACTTTCTCAAGATAGCGCAAAGCAAAATATTCAAATATCAGATGAAATATTCTCAAATGAGTTTAATTCTGACCTAGTTCACCAAGTTGTCACTTCTTATTTATCAGGAGCTAGGCAAGGAAGCCATAGTCAAAAAAATAGATCTGATGTAAGAGGTGGTGGTAAAAAGCCATTCAGACAAAAAGGAACAGGAAGAGCTAGAGCAGGAACAATTAGAAGTCCTTTATGGAGAGGTGGTGGTGTTGCTTTTGCATCTTCTCCTAGAGATTACTCAAAAAAAGTAAACAAAAAAATGTATAGAGCGGCTATAAGATCAATCTTATCTGAGCTTCTAAGACAAGAAAGACTTTTAGCAATTTCTACTCCTAAGTTTATAGAACCTAAAACAAAGCTAATGGCAAGTTATCTAAAGGATCTTCAATTAGAAAATGCATTAATTATAGTTGATGAATTAGACACCAATCTCTATCTTTCAGCACGAAATATACCTAACTTAGATGTAGTGACTGTCAAAGAAATTAACCCAGTAATACTCTTAAGATCTGAGAAAGTTGCTGTAACACCAGAAGCTTTTATATTAATCGAGGAGTGGATGAAATGAATCGCGAAAGACTCCTTAGCATCATTAAAGCACCCCTAGTCACAGAAAAAAGTAGCATGCTAGCTTCTAAACTAAATCAGGTTGTATTTAAGGTTAGCTTGGATGCAAATAAAACTGAAATCAAGAAAGCAGTCGAATCATTATTTGATGTAAAAGTTGCAGCTGTAACAACAGCTATTTCTAAGGGAAAGACAAAACGCAATAAGTTCGGTAAGTACAAGAGATCTGACTATAAAAAAGCAATAGTTGCTTTGGAAGAAGGATCTAAAATCCAGTTTGAGGGCATTAACTGATGGCAGTCATAAAAGCAAAACCCACTAGTCCTGGAAGAAGGTTTGTTACCTCGATCAAGTCTGACCTTCATAAAGGAAAACCTCTAAAAGCCTTAATAGAAAAGAAATCTAAAACTGGGGGTAGAAATAATCATGGTCGAATTACAGTTCGACATCAAGGTGGCGGCCATAAACAATTTTATAGGATCATTGATTTTAAAAGAAATAAACTTGATGTTCACGGAACTGTAGAAAGGCTTGAGTATGATCCAAATAGAACTGCTCATATTGCTTTAATTAAATACGCTGATGGAGAAAGGAGATACATACTAGCTCCTTCAAAAATAAAAGTTGGTGACAGCATATTGTCCGCAGAAAAAACAGAGATTAATCCAGGTAATGCTATGCGGCTTGAGTTTATTCCGCTTGGTACAAATGTTCACTGTGTTGAGATGAAACCTGGAAAAGGTGCTCAGCTTGCTAGAAGCGCAGGCACTTCTGCAAGAGTAGTTGCTAAGGAAGGAATTTATACAACTCTAAGACTTCAATCTGGAGAAATGAGAAAGATCCTTTCTGCATGTATGGCAACAATTGGCGTAGTTTCTAATCCAGAAAATAATCTTAGATCTCTAGGAAAAGCTGGCGCAAAGCGATGGAGAGGAGTTCGTCCAACAGTTAGAGGAGTTGCAATGAACCCAATTGACCATCCTCATGGAGGTGGTGAAGGCAAAACATCAGGAGGAAGACATCCTGTTTCTCCTTGGGGAACGCCAACAAAAGGATATAAAACTAGAAAAAGCACCAGATCAAACAATTTAATTGTTAGAAGAAGAGGTAAGAAATAATGCCAAGATCCTTAAAGAAAGGTCCATTTGTTGATCTATCACTTCAAAAGAAAGTAGATCAGGCAATATCTGAGAATAGTAAGAAACCTATCAAGACATGGTCTAGAAGATCAATGATAACTCCAGTTATGGTTGGTTTAACTATTGCAGTTCACAATGGAAGACAGCATGTTCCTGTTTTTGTTAATGAAGATATGGTTGGCCATAAATTAGGAGAATTTGCATTAACTAGGACTTTCAAAATGCATTCTGGGGATAGGAAAGCAAAATGATAAACACTAGAGCATATCTTAAGTCTATAAGGCTTTCCCCCATTAAAGCAGGATTGGTTGCAAATGCTGTAAGAGGCAAACATGTTCAAGAAGCTCTTGATTTTCTTACTTTTAGCAAGAAAAAGGCTTCTGCGGTTGTTAAAAAACTACTTGAGTCAGCAATTGCCAATGCTGAGCATAATGACAAAGCAAACATAGATTCTCTGTTTGTAAAGTCTATTATCGTTAATCAAGGAATGCGCTTAAAAAGAATGAAACCTAGAGCGAGAGGAAGAGCAGACAGAATTATAAAGCCAACATGTCATATTGAAATTATGTTAGAAGGCAAGGAGCAGTAAATCATGGGTCAAAAAGTTAGCCCAACAGGAATGAGACTTGGTGTTATAAGAAAGCATAACGCTAACTGGTATGCTCAAGGAAAAGCATATAAAGATAATGTTGTTCATGATCTCCAAGTTAGAGAATTTCTAAAGACAAAATTAAGATTTTCATCTGTAGGTAATATTGATTTAGAAAGATCTACTAAAGGCTATATTGTTAGCATTTTCACCTCTAGACCTGGAGTGATTATCGGTAAAAAGGGAGAAGAAATTGAACAAATTAAACAAGCAATTCAAAAAATTGTTGGTCAACCTACTCAAGTAAATATCAAAGAAATTAAAAAACCTGATCTTGATGCAACAATCCTGGCAGAAGGTATTGCTCAACAATTAGAAAGAAGAGTCCAATTTAGAAGAGCTATGAAAAGAGCTGTTCAGAGTGCGCTTAGGCAAGGTGCAAAGGGTGTAAGAACTGAAGTCTCCGGTAGACTAGGTGGTGCTGAAATTGCGAGAACTGAGTGGTATAGAGAAGGAAGAGTTCCTCTACATACCTTTAGAGCTGATATAGATTATGGAACAGCAGAAGCTCTCACCACATATGGAATTATTGGGGTCAAAGTATGGGTCTTTAAAGGAGAAATTCTTGAAGATCCATTTAAAACTGAGGATTAAGTTTAATTATTATGTTGCAACCCAGACAAACAAAATTTAGAAAAATGCATAAGGGCAGAAACCGTGGTTTAGCCCAGAATGGCAATCAAGTATCTTTTGGTGAATTTGGTATGAAGGCCTCAACAAGAGGAAGAATCACAGCAAGACAAATTGAATCCGCTAGACGTGCTATGACAAGGTATATAAAAAGAGGCGGAAAAATTTGGATTAGATTATTTCCCGATAAACCAATTTCAAAAAAACCTTTAGAGGTAAGAATGGGTAAAGGAAAGGGTAATGTTGAATATTGGGTAAGCTTAGTTCAACCAGGAAAAATGCTTTATGAGATGTCCGGCGTTACCGAAGAAATTGCTAGAGAAGCATTTAGATTGGCAGCTGCAAAGTTACCAGTTAAAACAACTTTTGTTAAAAAGGCAGTCTGATTATGGCAAAGAAAAGTGAAAGTTTTTTTAAATCTCTAGAGGGTAAGTCTTCAAAAGAATTAGAACAAATGATTTTGGAAAATAGAGAAGAGCAATTCCAAAATAATATGAAGCATAAGACCGGGCAATTAGAAAAATCCCATGTGCTTCGTGAAACAAAAAAGAAAATTGCTCAAATTAAAACTGCATTAGCAGGATTAAAAGGCTGAAAATATGAAATCAAACGCAAGAGTTTTATCTGGAGTAGTAGTTAGCGACAAAGCTGATAAAACGATTACAGTCAAAATAGAGAGAACGGTTAAACATCCAAAGTATGGAAAAGTGATCAAACGCTCAACCAAGGTGCATGCTCATGATGAGAACAATAGCGCTAAGGTTGGTGATTTTGTGAGTATTCAAGAATGTAGACCCATCTCAAAATTAAAATCTTTTGTATTAATCAATCCAGAAAATATTTCAATAGGATCTGATACTGAGCTTGCTGGAGAAGAATCATGATTCAAATGCAATCAATTCTAAATATTGCAGATAATAGTGGCGCAAGATCTGTTATGTGCATAAAAGTATTAGGCGGGTCAAAGAGAAGATATGCAAATATAGGGGACATCATTAAAGTTGCCGTAAAAGAAGCTATTCCTCAAGGTAAGGTTAAAAAAGGGCAGGTGCTTAATGCCTTAATCGTTCGCTCAAAAAAAGGAGTCAGAAGACGAGATGGCTCATTAATCAAGTTTGATGAGAACGCAGCGGTTTTATTGAATGCTTCCAAGGCTCCAATAGGAACAAGGATTTTTGGTCCAGTAACTCGTGAATTAAGAACCGGTAGTCATATGAAGATATTGTCATTAGCCCCAGAGGTGCTCTAATTATGTCAACTTTGCATACTAAAACTAAACTAAAAACCGGTGATGAAGTAGTTGTAATTGCTGGTAGGGATGTTGGTAAAAGAGGGACTATTCAAAAGATTTTAAAGAATAATCGAGCTCTTGTTACAGGTGTAAATATTGTTAAGAAACATACCAAACCTAATCCTCAGGCTGGTATTACTGGAGGGATAGTTGAGCAAGAATCTTCCATCGATTTATCTAATATTGCCATTTGGAATCCTAACAAGAAAAAATCGGATAGAGTGGGATTTTCACTAAATGGTAAAGAAAAGATAAGAATATTTAAATCAGACAAAGTAAAAATTTAATATGAACCTAAGACAAAGATTTAAAAAAGAAATGGTCCCTGTAATCCAAGAAAGGCTTGGCTTATCAAACGTCAATGCTGTACCTAAGGTAACCAAGGTCGTTATTAATATGGGAGTTGGAGAGGCTGTTAACGACAAGAAGCATTTAGAGTCAGCAGTCAAAGACTTAGCTGCAATTACTGGTCAAAAACCAGTAGTTACTAAAGCAAGGAAATCCGTTGCTAGTTTCAAGATTAGAGACGGATGGCCAATCGGATGTAAAGTGACTCTGAGAGGCGACAGGATGTATGACTTTATAGAAAGATTAGTAACCATTGCTATTCCAAGAGAGAGAGATTTTAGAGGATTAAACCCTAAATCATTTGATGAACAGGGTAATTACAGCATGGGTATCAAAGAACAGATTATTTTCCCTGAAATTAATTACGACAACATCGACAAGATGAGGGGTATGGATATCTGCATCAATACCTCAGCAAATAATAAAAAGGATGCAAAGGTCTTACTCGAAGTCCTTGAATTTCCATTTAAGAGTTAAGTTATGACAAGAAAATCTATTATCGCAAGAGAGAATAAAAGAGCTAAAACGGTAGCTAAATTTGCTGCCAAAAGAGCTGAGCTTAAAAATAGGTACCTAGATCCTAGTTTAAGTTATGAGGAACGTATGGCTGCTTTTACAGAAATTCAAAAACTGCCTAGAAATGCTAGCCCAGCTAGACAAACTAGAAGATGTTCCATGACTGGAAGACCTCATGCAGTTTATAGAAAATTTGGTATTAGTAGAATAAAACTCCGGGAATCTGCGATGCGTGGAGAAATTCCTGGTTTAGTCAAATCTAGTTGGTAAGAAATTATGAGTTATCAAGATCCCATTTCAGACTGTTTAACAAGAATTAGGAACGGTCTCTCTCGAGGCAAAAAATCCATTAATTCTCCTTTCTCGAAGCTTCGATTTGAGCTTGTTACCTTATTGGTTAATGAAGGATATTTGAAATCTGTTGAACGTAAAAGTGAGCTAGGTAAGAATTTCATTCAAATTACATTAAAGTATAACAATTCAACTCCTGCTATTCGTGAACTTAAAAGGGTTAGTAAACCAAGTCTAAGGCGATATTCAGGTGCGAATGCTTTGCAAGCAGTTAAAAATGGTTTAGGTGTTTATGTCTTATCTACTAGCCAAGGTTTGATGACTGATAAACAAGCAAAATCAAAAAATATTGGCGGCGAAATTCTCTGCGAGGTTTTTTAATTCATGTCTAGAGTAGCTAAAAATCCAATCAACATACCTCAGGGCGTAACTGTTTCTTTTCAAGACCGTTTAATAAAGGTTGATGGTTCTAAGGGCAAACTTGAATTTTTAATTCCTAACACAGTTAGCGTTAATCAAGTTGAACAAGATCTTACAATCTCCTATGACGAAAATTCTAAAGAATCAAATGCACTTGCAGGAACGACAAGAGCACTGATTAATAACATGCTGATAGGAGTATCCCAGGGATTTGAAAAAAAATTAGAATTAAGGGGCGTTGGCTACAGAGCCAAAGCTTCTGGAAAATCAGTTGAGCTTACTTTAGGATTCTCACATCCAGTTATTTATAACCTTCCTAATGAAGTTGAAGTTGAAATACCAACTCAAACAGAAATTATACTTAGAAGCTTTAATAAACAAATTTTAGGTCAAGTAGCTGCAGAGATAAGAAATTATAGACGACCTGAGCCATACAAAGGAAAAGGTGTGAGGTACGCAACTGAGTTCGTCAAGAGAAAAGAAGCTAAGAAGTCTGGAGGGAAATAAATTGAATATAAGTGATTCAAGAATAAGAAGAGCAGCTAAAACTAGAAAGAAAATAGCAGAACAATCCAAACCAAGGCTAACGCTTTTTAAATCCTCAAAAAATATTTATGCACAACTTTTTGATGCAAGAGGCACTCAAGTTATTGCTTCTGCTTCAACAAATGAAAAAGAGATAAAGTCAGACCACAGTAATATTGAGTCAGCAAAAGAAGTTGGAAAACGGCTAGCTGAAAGAGCGATATCAGCTGGAGTTACTTCTGTTGTATTTGACAGATCAGGATACAGATATCACGGTAAGGTTAAAGCCCTTGCTGAATCTGCAAGAGAAGCAGGATTGGAGTTTTAAATGAGTGAAGCAGTCAACTTACAGCAAGACGTTCTAGTAGAAAAGCTAGTTCAGGTAAATCGAGTTGCCAAGGTAGTTAAAGGTGGAAGAATTTTTGGATTTACTGCTCTAACTGTAGTTGGTGATGGAAAAGGAAGAGTAGGATTTGGTCGCGGTAAGGCAAAAGAGGTGCCAATTGCGATTCAAAAAGCTATGGAAAATGCTCGCAGAAACATGATTGATGTAAGCTTAAATGGAAATACTATTTGGTATCCAGTAACTGCAAAACATGGTTCAGCGAATGTTTATATGCAGCCTGCTGCGGAGGGAACAGGTATTATTGCCGGTGGAGCAATGAGGGCAGTTTTGGAACTGGTTGGTGTCCAAAATGTTCTAGCTAAATGTTATGGATCTACTAATCCCGTGAATGTTGTTAGAGCTACCGTAAACGCATTAAAGTCAATCGAATCACCTATGGATGTTGCTAACAGACGTGGTAAGAAGTTACAGGAAATCTAATGTCAGATAAAGTATTAAAAATTAAGCTTATCAAGAGCCCCATTGGAAGAATAGAGAGGCACAAGCTTTGTGTTAAGGGCTTAGGTTTTAGGAAACTTCATCAAATAGTGATCTTAAAAGATACACCATCTATTAGGGGCTTGGTGAACAAAATTAGAGACATGGTAGAAATTGTAGAAGGATAAAATGGTTAGTCTGAATAATTTAACTAGTAAAGGTACTTCAAAAAATAGAAAGCGTGTAGGCAGAGGTATTGGCTCTGGTCTAGGAAAAACTGCAGGACGAGGTCACAAGGGTCAGAAATCAAGATCCGGTGGCAGCGTTTCTAGAGGATTTGAAGGTGGGCAAATGCCACTCCAACAAAGACTTCCAAAATTTGGATTTTCTTCAAGAGTTAATAATTCCCTAAAACAATTAAATCTAAGAGATGTTGCTCATTTAAATACCGTAAATTTAGATACTCTAAAGGAGTATAAAGTTATCGGAAAGTCTGTAGAAAAAGTAAAAATCTTTGGGGAATTTGAAGTCTCTAAAGCAATAAGTGTAGAGGGTATTAAAGTTTCAAAAGGAGCAAAGGCTTCAATTGAAAAGGCTGGAGGCAAAGTTAACTAAAAATGACTGAGAATAAGGGCATGAGCGATCTTTGGAGAAGACTTAGATTTGTTTTCATGGCTATTATTATTTATCGTATTGGTACACATATTCCAATCCCTGGCATTGACCCTGATAGACTTGCATCCCTATTTGATCAAAACCAAGGAACCATTCTTGAGCTATTTAACTTATTTTCAGGCGGCGCTCTTGAGAGAATGAGTATTTTTGCTCTTAATGTTGTTCCTTATATTTCTTCTGCAATTATCATGCAGTTATTCAGCAATGCGATTCCATATCTTCAAGAACTAAAGAAGGAAGGTCAAGCAGGCAGAAATACTATCACTCAATATACTAGATATGGCACTGTTCTCTTGGCCCTCATTCAGGCTTCAGCCCTTGCTGCCACATTAAGCTCAAGTGGTTTAGCATACCAACCTGGCCTTTCTTTCTTTATTACTGCAGTGGTTAGTGTGGTTGCCGGAACTGTTTTTCTTATGTGGCTAGGAGAACAAGTTTCTGAGAGAGGAATCGGTAACGGTATCTCCATAATAATTGCAACTAGCATTCTTACTGGAATTCCCGGAGCCATTGGTCAAGCCCTTGAACAAGCTAGACAGGGAGATCTTAATATTCTTCTCCTATTGAGTATTGGTGTCTTAGCAATGATTCTTATTGCAATAGTTGTATATATCGAAAGAGGTCAAAGAAGGATAACTGTGAATTATGCTCAGAGACAACAAGGCCGTAAGCTTATGCAAGCTCAAGCGAGTCATTTACCCTTTAAGGTAAACATGGCTGGGGTTATACCAGCAATTTTTGCAAGCACCTTTTTGCTTTTCCCAGCATCTCTTTCAACTTGGTTTGGGCAAAATGAGACCCTTGCATTCTTGCAAACTATTTCTCTAGCACTAAATCCTGGCCAACCACTATATATAATATTGTTTGCCACTTTAATAATATCGTTCTGTTTTATTTGGCTTGCGTTGACATTCAATACAAAAGAAGTCTCAGATAATTTAAAAAGGTCTGGAGCCTATATTCCTGGTATAAGACCAGGTGAGCAAACAGCTGCATACATAGACAATGTTTTAGCAAGGTTAACAGTCTTTGGAAGTATTTATTTAACTTTGATTTGTCTACTTCCTTTAGGATTAATAAATTTTGCCGGAGTTTCTTTTTATTTAGGAGGAACATCCGTGCTGATTATTGTTGTTGTATTGATGGATTTCATGTCTCAAGTTCAATCTCACATGATGTCATCTCAATACTCCAATTTATTAAAGAAAGCCAATTTAAAGAGTTACAGAAGATAATATGAAAGTAAGAGCATCAATAAAAAAGATTTGTAGAAACTGCAAGCAGGTAAGGCGCAAAGGTACGCTTTATGTAATTTGTAAGACTGAACCTAAACATAAGCAGAAACAAGGATAACTTTTATGGCAAGGATAGCAGGAGTAAATATTCCAGAAAATAAGCATCTTGAGATAGCTTTAACCCATATCTTTGGTATTGGTAGGGTTACAGCTCAAAAAATTTGCGTGGAACTAAAAATAGACTACACAAAGAAAGTATCAGACATTTCAGAGGAAGATTTAGAAAATATTCGTACAGCTGTTAGTAAGTATACCGTTGAAGGCGACTTAAGAAGAGAAATCAGCACAAATATTAAAAGACTAATGGATCTGGGTACCTATAGGGGAATTAGGCATAGAAAAAAATTACCAGTTCGTGGCCAAAATACAAAAAATAATTCAAGAACCAGAAAAGGTCCAAAAAAACCAATGAGAGCGTAAGAAATGGCAGGAAATAAACCTACAACAAAGAAGAAAATAAAAAAAGTAATATCAGAAGGTATTGCTTATATTCAATCTTCTTTTAATAACACAATAATCACTATAACTGATAAGCAAGGCAATGCAGTTTGCTGGGGAACTTCAGGTGGCTCAGGATTTAAGGGATCTAGGAAGAGCACTCCATTTGCTGCTCAGGTTGCAGCCGAAAAAGTAGGAAACATAGCAAAAGAATATGGAATGATGCATTTAGATGTCAAAGTTAAAGGTCCTGGTGCAGGCAGGGAATCAGCAATCAGATCACTTAATGCTTGTGGGCTAAAAATTAGAAGTATTACTGACGTCACACCGTTACCTCATAATGGTTGTCGTCCTCCAAAGAAAAGAAGGGTTTAAGGAAATAATATGGCAAGATACAGAGGACCATCGTTAAGACTTTCAAGAAGAGAGGGAACTGACTTATATCTAAAAAGTGGTGTTCGAGCAGTTGAATCTAAGTGCAATATGGACACTGCTCCTGGTGTTCATGGATTGCGAAGAGGGAGACTTTCAGATTATGGATTGCAGCTTCGGGAAAAACAAAAAGTAAGAAGAATCTACGGAGTATTAGAGAAACAATTTCGAAACTACTATAAAAAAGCAGCCCAATCAAAAGGAAATACTGGTGAGAATCTTTTAAACTATTTGGAGCAACGTCTTGATAACGTTGTGTACAGAATGGGATTCGCATCTACAAGAGCTGAAGGCAGACAATTGGTCTCCCATAAGGCTGTCTTGATTAATGGTTCAGTGGTAAACATACCTTCTTATCAAGTTCAACCCCAGGACGAAATTACAATTAAAGAAAAGTCAAAATCTCAGCTTAGGATTAAGGGAGCTCTTGACTTAGCCCAGCAAAGAGAAGCATGTGCTTGGGTTGAAGTAGATACAAAAAATTTAAAGGGTGTGTTTAAATCAGTTCCAGACAGAGCAGATTTAGGCATGGAAATTAACGAAAATCTTATTGTCGAGCTTTATTCAAAATAATTAATTACGGAAGAAAAATATGCAAAAATCTGTCATTGACTTACTTGTCCCATCTGAAATACAGGTAGAGGATATAAACCCCACTACATCTAAGATCATACTTGAACCCCTAGAAAGAGGCTTCGGTCATACGCTCGGCAATGCACTTAGAAGAATTCTTCTCTCTTCAATGCCTGGAGCAGCCATTACAAGTGTCGTAATAGAGGGTGTATCTCATGAATACAGCACTATAGAAGGAGTAAGAGAAGATGTAATAGACATTCTTCTAAACTTAAAAGACATGCCTATATCAATAATAGAGGGTAATTCTGCAGAGATTAAATTAAATATGGATGGCCCATCTGAAGTTTCTGCTGCTAATTTCGAAGTGCCTGGAAACGTGGAACTCCCGAACCCAAATCATCATATTGCATCTTTAGTTGATAAAGTAAAATTATCACTTACTGCTACGGTTAGAGTCGGAAGAGGATATGAGCCTAGCGATCTTAGAGAAGAAGAGGTTCAAGTAGGAGCGCTAAAGCTTGATGCATCGTTTAGTCCTGTTAGAAGAGTCGCATACTCTGTTGAAAACGCAAGATTTGAAAAAAGAGCAGACCTTGATAAATTAATCATTGAACTTGAAACCGATGGTACCCTAGATCCTAAGTTAGCTATAGAGCATGCTTCAACGATTTTGCAACAACAGCTTGCTGCATTTGTTGATCTTGATGCAATAGCGGAACAAGAAGACAAAAAGAATCAGAGCGATTTTGATCCACTGCTTTTGAGATCAATAGAGGAGCTTGAGTTAACCGTTAGATCTACTAATTGTTTAAAAGCTGAAAGCATCTTCTTAATCGGAGATTTAATTCAAAGATCAGAGTTTGATTTGTTAAAGACCCCAAATCTTGGTAAAAAATCTCTAAATGAAATTAAAGATGTGCTAGCCTCAAGGGGTTTTTCACTTGGAACAGTTTTAGATACTTGGCCCCCACTTGGTTAATTGAGGTATTCCTATGAGACACAGAAAAT
Source organism: Gammaproteobacteria bacterium (assembly GCA_038108875.1). GTDB lineage: Bacteria > Pseudomonadota > Gammaproteobacteria > Magnimaribacterales > D2472 > VMDH01. The sequence continues at coordinate 27,224 of JAYNII010000005.1, forward strand.
CTGGTAGAAAACTGAATCGAAATTCTTCTAATAGAAAGTCGTTATTTAAAAATTTAAGCATAGCTTTTATAGAGCACGAGCTCATTAAAACAACACTACCAAAAGCCAAAGAACTAAGATCCTTTTTGGAACCCCTTATCACACTAGGCAAAACTGATAATGTTGCCAATAGAAGGCTTGCTTTTAGCAAATTAAGAGACGATGCCTCGGTTGGGAAACTATTTACAGTTTTCGGGGTTCGTTCAAAAGACAGGAAGGGCGGATATTTAAGGATTATTAAGTCTGGTTTTAGAAATGGAGATAAGGCAGATATGGCTTATGTGGAGTGGGTCGACAGAGCCCTTGATGAGGTCAATCTAGAAGCCAATCTAAAAGATTCTGCTGCTTAATCAATATCCAGTAACTTTCGTAAATATTTTCCCGTGTAAGATTTTTTGTTGTTGGCAATAGTTGTTGGCTGCCCATAGGCAATTACCTCTCCACCATCTGAACCACCATCAGGCCCTAGGTCAATTATCCAATCGCTCGATTTAATTACGTCAAGATTGTGTTCAATAACCACCACTGTATTACCTTGATTAGATAATTTTTTTAACACTCCCAATAAGAGCTCAATGTCAAAGAAGTGCAATCCTGTAGTAGGCTCATCTAGTATATAAAGAGTTTTACCAGTGCTCCTTTTAGATAATTCTTTAGCAAGTTTTACTCTTTGCGCTTCTCCTCCAGATAATGTAGTTGCTGATTGACCGAGCGTTATGTAACCTAAGCCAACATCCAATAATGTTGAAAGTTTTGTTTTGATGGCAGGAACTGCATCAAAAAAAACAACAGCATCTTCAACAGTCATATTTAGAACTTCAGAGATATTCTTTCCTTTGAACTTAACTTCTAGAGTTTGGTCATTGTACCTTTGGTTATTGCATACATCACAAGTCACATATACATCAGCAAGAAAATGCATCTCTACTTTGATCATCCCATCACCTTGACAGGCTTCACATCTTCCTCCCTTTACATTAAAGCTAAATCTTCCAGGTTTATAACCTCTTGACCTTGCCTCTTGAGATTGGGCGAATAAGTCTCTAATTGGTGAAAAAACTCCAGTATAAGTTGCAGGGTTAGATCTTGGAGTCCTTCCAATTGGAGATTGGTCAATAGAGATAACCTTATCTAAATATTCTAAACCTTCAATTTTTTGGAGCTTTATTTTTTTAGTTAGTTTTGCTTTATTCAAGAGAAATGCAGCCATAGGCATTAGACTTTGATTTATAAGAGATGATTTTCCCGAACCAGATACTCCCGTTATGCAAGTGAAGAGACCAATTGGAATTTCAGCATCTACAGATTTAAGATTGTTTTCTTCGGCACCAATAATTTTTATGAAATTAGTTGGTTTTTTCGGTGAAAGGTTGCTAGGTATTTTTCTTTTGCCATTTAGATATTCAGCTGTTATGGAATTTTTTGCAGCTAGAACCTCTTTAAGATTCCCTTGAGCACATATCTTGCCGCCATGTATTCCAGCACCAGGCCCAATATCGATTATATGATCAGCACTTCTAATTGCTTCCTCGTCATGCTCAACTACCAATACGGTATTTCCAAGATCTCTTAAGTGTTTGAGTGTTTTTAATAATCTATCGTTATCTTTTTGATGCAGTCCTATAGACGGTTCATCTAGTACATAAGTCACTCCAACCAGACCTGAACCAATTTGGCTTGCCAATCTTATTCTTTGAGATTCTCCTCCTGAGAGTGATTCTGCGCTCCTATCAAGAGTAAGATAATTAAGTCCTACATCGAGCAAGAAAGATAGTCTGTCGTGAATCTCTTTAAGAATTTTTTCTGCAATCTTAAGCTCTGAGCCTTTTAGTTTAATATTTTTAATAAAGGTTAGCGCATCTTTAATCTTCAAACTTACAATTGAATAAATTGGGACATCATTTATAAGTACATTTCTGGATGCTTCATTTAATCTTGATCCTTGGCACTCATCACAATTACTTTCAGATAACATTTTTGCAAGCTCAGTTTTTATATAATCTGAGTCTGATTCCCTGTATCTTCTATCTGTATTGGGGATCACTCCCTCGAATCTATGTTTCCTAACAAATTTACTACCGCTTGAAAATCGTTTAGAGAAATCAATAGTTTCTTTAGAGCCATACAATATAATGCTTTGGATTTCAGGAGATAAATCTGACCATTTCTTGTCTAAGGAAAATCCATAGTGGTCTGCAAGACACTTTAACTGATGATAGTAAAATCTATTTCGTTTGTTCCAACCCTTTATAGCTCCTTCGTTAATCGAAATATCTGGTTCCTGCACCAACTTATCTTGATCAAAATACTGAATAACTCCAAGTCCATCACATTTGTTGCATGCACCAACTGGGTTATTAAAAGAAAACATTCTTGGTTCTAGTTCAGCAATTGAATAACCGCAGTGAGAGCAAGCAAAGTTTGTTGAGAAGCTAAGCGTTTTGTCTGCTTCATCTAGGAATTTAATGTCTATCAACCCATTGCTTAATTTGACAGCCGTTTCAATTGAATCCGCCAATCTTTGGATATTTTCTTCAGATATCTTAATTACCAACCTATCAACTACAACCGAGATGTTATGTTTCTTTTGTTTATCCAGAGTTGGAAATTCTTCTACGGGATAAGTAATATCATCAACTATGACGCGAAGAAATCCTTCTTTTTTTAATTCTTCAAATATTCCGATGTGCTCCCCTTTCTTTCCTCTAATTAGTGGAGCTAAGATCATAATTTTTGACCCTTCTTGAACTTGCATAACTTCATCACATATCTGAGAAACTGTTTTAGCTGCAAGTGTTTCATTGTGAGTAGGACATCTTGGAGAGCCAATTCTTGCGAACAGAAGTCTTAAATAATCATAGATTTCAGTAACGGTTCCTACAGTAGATCTTGGATTATGGGAGGTAGATTTTTGTTCGATTGAAATAGCTGGAGATAATCCTTCAATTTGATCCACATCAGGTTTTTCCATTAGAGATAAGAATTGCCTTGCATAGGCTGATAGAGATTCTACATACCTTCTTTGACCTTCAGCATAAATAGTATCAAAGGCTAGGGAAGATTTTCCTGAACCAGATAGTCCGGTAATTACAACTAACTTATTTCTAGGTATATCTAAAGAAATATTCTTAAGATTGTGTGTTCTGGCACCTTTTACTGAGATTTTTGACATTTGATTAAAGAAACCTTCGCTGGAAAAATAAATCAGGTTAAACTATTGAATTATAAGAGGTTTTTATGAGCAGAGGCATCAATAAAGTAATATTAGTAGGAAATTTAGGTCAGAAACCTGAAATGAGGTATACCCAAACAAACATGGCGGTAGCAAATCTATCTGTTGCAACATCAGATTCATGGAAAGACAAAGAAACTGGAGAACAAAAAGAAAAAACTGAATGGCATAGAGTTGTCTATTTTGGAAAGCTTGCTGAAATTGCAGAGCAATACTTAGATAAGGGTTCAAAAGTTTATGTTGAAGGTAAACTTCAAACAAGAAAATGGCAAGACCAATCTGGAGCAGATAGATATACTACAGAAATTGTTGGCAGCGATCTAACCATGCTCGATTCAAGAAATTATGATGGGAGTGGTGGCGCACCCCAAAGCTCAACACCTCGAGTAGAAGATTTGAATCAGGAACCTCAATATAGCGAAGATGACATCCCCTTCTGAACTAGAAGATCCGGTTCTCTTTGAGAAGGTTAAATCTATTGCTCTTATAAGATTAAATAGACCAGACAAGCTTAATGCTTTCACCCGAAAAATGGGAGATTTAATTGTTTCGATGCTAGATCAAGCAGAAGCTGATGATTCAATTCAAGCAATAATAATTACTGGAAACGGAAGAGCGTTTTGTGCTGGAGCAGATTTATCTTCTGGTGTAAATGCCTTCCAATCATCCAAAAAGGATCATGACTCAAAGGAACCCAAAGATTTTGGAGGTATATTAACTTTGAGGATGTATAGTTTTTTGAAGCCTATAATTATTGCATGCAACGGTCCAGCTGTTGGAGTTGGAGCGACTATGCAATTACCTGCAGATATTAGAATTGCATCCAAGAACGCAAAGTTTGGATTTGTTTTTTTGAATAGAGGAATTGTCAATGATGCTTGTAGTAGTTGGTTTCTTCCCAAAATCGTAGGAGTTTCTAAAGCGTTAGAATTATGTTACTCAGGAGAGATTATTTCAGCCGAGGAAGCGCTTAGAATAAATCTTATTTCTTACATTTTTGAGGAGGAGAACTTTATTGAACAGGTGTTAGATTTCACCCAAAGATTGATTGTTAAATCTGCTCCTGTCTCAATTGCAATGTCAAGGCAGCTAATTTGGACAGCTCTTGGGGACAATGACCCAATTAAGTCACATGAACTTGAATCTATAATTATTAGAGACAGAGCTCAATCGAGGGATGCTCTTGAGGGGGTTAATTCGTTTTTGGAAAGAAGATCTCCAAAATTTTCTTGCAAAGTTAGCTCTGATTTACCAAGCTGCTATCCTTGGAAGAAAGATTAATACTTTTGTAGAATAATACTAGCGTTCGTTCCACCAAAGCCAAAAGAATTGCTCATGAAAGATGAAATATTTGCATCTACTGATTCTTTGACTATCCTTAAAGATTTTCCTTCTTCAATTTCATTCTCAATATTGATTGATGGAGCTATGAAATTATTATGCATCATCAGTAGGGAGTAGATAACTTCTTGAGCACCGGTAGCACCCAGTGAGTGACCAGTCATTGATTTGGTAGATGAGATATAAGGACAATCTTGATTAAAGACTTTGCTAATTGCAATTAGTTCTGCAATATCTCCAACTGGGGTACTGGTTCCGTGTGCATTTATGTAGTCTACTTTTTTCCCATGTTGTTTCAGAGCAGCCTGCATACATCTTTGGGCTCCCTCTCCTGAGGGAGATACCATGTCGAATCCATCCGAATTTGCATAATATCCAGAAACTTCTGCAAGAATATTGGCGCCTCTTTTTTTTGCATGCTGTTCTTCTTCAACTATGAGCATGCCAGCTCCACCTGAAATAACAAAACCATCTCTATTTGCATCAAAGGGTCTTGAAGCTAGATGAGGGGTGTCATTAAAATTTGAGGATAAAGCGCCCATTGCATCAAATAAGGTTGAAAGCGTCCAATGCTCATCTTCGGCCCCTCCAGCAATAATAATGTCTTGTTTACCTGATTGAATTAATTCAGTTGCCTGACCTAGACAATGAGCGCTGGTTGAGCACGCAGATGTTATGGAGTAATTGATTCCCTTTGTTTTAAAAGCTGTTCCTAGACAAGCAGAAACCGTAGAACCCATTGTTTTTGTTACAGCATAGGGACCTATTTTTTTTGAACCTTTTTCTCTTGCAATATCTGCTGCAGCAAGTTGAGCTACAGGCGACGCTCCGCCTGAACCAGCAATCACTCCGACAGCAGGGCTTTGAATATCTTCCTCACTAAGACCAGCTTGAGCGAGAGCATCTTTTGTTGCTAAAAATGCATATGCAGCAGCATTTGACATGAATCTTAGAAGTTTTCTATCTATTAATTCCTCAAGAGGTATATTTATAGAGCCTGAAATAAGACTTCTCATGCCCAGCTGATCATAAGAATTGTTTCTTACTATTCCTGAATTACCCTGTATTAGATTTTGGGTAATCTGTTGGAGAGTATTTCCAATACAAGATACTGCCCCCATTCCTGTAATAACTGCTTTCTTCATTTAGAATTCACTAGTGTCTTCAAACAATCCAACCCTGAGACTCTCTGCACTATATACATGCTTATCATCAACAAACATATTACCATCACCGATTCCCATGATTAGCTTGCCCCTATTGATTACTCTACGCATATTTATTTCGTAACGGACTGTCTTTGCTTCAGGCAACACTTGTCCAAAGAATTTAATCTTTTCAGCTCCTAGGGCTCTTCCCTTGCCAGGCAATTGTAACCAGCATAAATAAAAGCCTACTAGTTGCCACATGGCATCTAAACCTAAGCATCCTGGCATTACAGGATCAGTTTTGAAATGGCAGTCAAAAAACCAAAGCTGTGGGTTAATATCTAACTCAGCAATAACTTGGCCTTTATTCGATCCATCTTCTGTTTTAAATATAGATGTTATTCTATCGAACATAAGCATCTGATCAGATGGGAGTCTTCCGGCGCCAACGCCAAATAAGTCTCCATCTGAGCAAGATACTAAATCAGATTTGGAATATGATTGTTTAGGTATAAAAGTCATAAAGATCTTACTGAAGAATAACTTATTAATTGATTCAAATCACTATAATCGAGATTTTTCTCTAATTTAGTAACTGCTTTTTGAGCTAACTCATTATAGTTATTCAATATCTTTTCACATTCATCGATAGCCTTTGAGGAATACATAATACTGAAGATATCCTCTTTCTCAGACTTAGTTAATTTCTTGCCAAATTTACTATAAAGATGCTTTACATTTGAAATTGTTGTTTTTTCAAGGGTAAGTATTAGTGGAAGAGTGTATTTACCCTCAGAAAAATCTTTGAACTTTTCTTTACCAGATTTACTATTTAATTCAACGTCAAGTAAATCATCTTTCACTTGAAAAGCTATTCCTATATTTTGACCAAAAGACTTTGCAACACTTATCACATCTTTACTCTTAGATTGCATCATTGCTCCTGTAATTGCTGAAGCTTCAAAAAGTCTTCCAGTTTTGAAATAAGCAATTTCTAGGCATTTCTCTTTAGTAACTATTTTGCCTTTGTTATATAAACTAAGCTGTAACAGTTCTCCTTTAGCGATATCATTCGTGGCATTTGAAAGTTCTTGTAAGATATCCAATCTCTTGAGATGAACCATCTTAATAAATGCCTTTGAATAGATGTAGTCTCCTATCAAAACACTATGAGAATTATTCCAGACTTTATTGACAGCTTTTTTACCTCTTCTAGTCTGTGCTTTATCCACCACATCATCGTGAACTAAGGTAGCTACGTGGAGTAATTCTATTATTGTAGCCAGCATAATTCTTTTCTTGCTTTCTGATCCCTGACTAAAAATCAAGCTGACGAGAGGTCTGAGTTTTTTGCCATCCTTATCAAATATGTACTCATACAAACTTTTTATAATTGGTTCTGATGAAACATCATTTTTTAAAAGAGAAGATACAGCTTTTAAATCTTTTAGTAATTTGGGAGAAAGAATAGTATCCATTTTAGAAGCTGAAATTATACATAAGTATTGATAAATTCATGATATGAGCGTATATTTCACACCCACAAATTCTTAATATACTATGTACGCTGTAATCAAAACAGGTGGCAAACAACACAAAGTTGAAGTAGATCAAACCTTTGAAGTTGAGTTGCTCAACAAAAATGCTGGCGATGAAGTCGTTTTTGACGAAGTGTTGCTTGTATCAGATGGAGAAAATGTTTCTATCGGACAACCATTACTAGAAAAAGCCAGTGTAAAAGCTATGGTTGTCGAAGAAACTAAAGGTAATAAGCTTACTATTTTAAGATTTCGTCGAAGAAAGCACAGTATGAGAACTCAAGGACATCGTCAAAGATTCCATAAAGTTCAAGTAACTGAGATTTTAGTAGGGTAACAATATGGCACATAAGAAAGCTGGTGGATCAAGTAGAAATGGAAGAGATTCGCAATCTAAAAGATTGGGGGTCAAGAGATTTGGTGGACAGGTTGTGAAAGCTGGCGAGATTCTTATTCGTCAGCGTGGAACCAATGCTCATGCAGGTGAAAATGTCGGCATGGGAAAAGACCATACTCTATTTGCTAAAATCGATGGTGTAGTAACTTTTACCTATAAAGGTCCAAATCAAAGAAAAACAGTAAACGTTTTATCAGCATAAAATGAACTACATCGATGAAGCTCTGATTGAAATCAGAGCTGGCAACGGTGGATCTGGCTGTCTTAGCTTCAGAAGAGAAAAATTTATTCCCCGGGGAGGACCAGATGGTGGAGACGGTGGTCGTGGGGGGAATATAGTCATTCATGTTGATGCAAGCATTAATACTCTAAGCGACTTTCATCATAAAAAATTAATCCAAGCTCAAAACGGAAGACCTGGTTCAGGCAAGAATAGAACTGGAGCAGATGGGAATAATTTAATTCTTCAAGTTCCAGTAGGAACCTTAGTTTTAGATCAGGCTACTAACAATCTAATTCTTGATTGTTGTGAACAGAGTAAACAATATACTTTAGCCAAAGGCGGTGAAGGCGGTTTAGGCAATGCAAGGTTCAAATCTAGTACAAACCAAGCGCCAAGAAGAACTACCAAAGGGGAACAGGGCGAACAACTATTTATTAAATTGGAGCTTCAATCTCTTGCTGATGTCGGCCTCGTAGGTTTCCCAAATGCAGGGAAGTCTACTTTTTTAAGCTCAGTTTCTGCAGCGAGACCAAAGGTTGGCGATTACCCTTTTACAACCCTTCGTCCTAATCTAGGTACAGTCAAAATGGGCTACGGAACAATGGTAATAGCAGACATACCAGGAATTATAGAAGGCGCTTCAGATGGTCTTGGATTAGGCTTAAGATTTCTAAAGCATATATCGAGAACTAAAACACTCCTCTTTTTGTTAGATCCAAACAATCTTGAAATGTCTTTAATAAAACAGTTTGAATCTTTGTTAAAAGAGTTAAAAAAATATGATGCTAGATTACTAGAGAAAAATTTATTTGTGGCTATTAACAAAAGTGATGTGATTGTTGATTCAAAAAAGATAATGAGTGATTTTGAAAAGAGTGTTGCTAAATTTAATTTAAAAGGGACGCATCTTATTTCAGCCTTAACAACAAAGGGAGTAAAAGTACTTCTTGAGAAGATTTTTAGTTCTTTAAATTAAGAATTTAAAGCTTTTAGAGCTTTAGCAAGCCTGCTTTTTAGTCTTGCTGCTTTATTTCTATGAATTACTTTCTTTGAAGCAGTAGAATCAAGAATTTTTTCAGCATTCGCAAAAGCAATTTTAGCAGCGTCTGCATTTTTTCCAGAAATTGCGTTTTTTACTGCCTTAACACTAGTTCGAGCCTTAGACCTTTGAGCATGCTTTAAAATGTAACGGGCATCGTTTTGCTTTGCTCGTTTGATAGATTGTTTTGAATTAGCCATAATTAGTTGCGCTAGTTTAATTATCTTAAATAGCAATGTCTACATTTTACATTGCTTTTTTTATTGGTGGAGGCGGCGGGAATTGAACCCGCGTCCATCTGATTTTCCACTTCACTTCTACATGCATAGCTCTCTCTTTAAAATTCCCATCACGGCCCGAGGAGCAGGGCGATTCAGGTTAGCCTAGGATTTTATTCTTACAGCCCCTTTTTTAGGCAAAAAGAAGCTGCCAGTCCATGTGAGCGACCAATACTTTGGACCATGGACCATCCTTGTATTGGTTAGCCAATTAAGCGGCTAAAGCGTAGTTGTTATTTGCAACTAGATTTTTGAGATATTTATTTACAAGACTTATCTCAATCTTGGCATGCGGTTTGGTTTCCCATACAAATGTCGAACCCAATACGCCCCCAATGGGACGTGAATTATATAGAAAAAATTTATCTATGAGTATTTTTTAGTATTCTATCTTTTTGTCTAGACCAATCTCTTTGTTTAATAGTTTCTCTTTGATCATGCTGTTTTTTACCTCGTCCAATTGCAATTTCGACTTTTATCAAATTAGAACTAATAAACACTCTGGTTAAGATGCAGGTTAAACCTTTTTGCTCAATTTTTGCTTTAATTTGATGTAATTCCTTTTTATGTAACAAGAGCTTTTTAGATCTAAGAGAGTTATCTTTATCTATATGCAAAGAAGGTGGTGGATCAATTTTCATGCCAATAATGTAAGCTTCATTATTCTTGATATTGATATAGCTATCTTTTATATCTACCTTACCTTCTCTTAGGCTTTTCACTTCCCAGCCATTAAGAACTATCCCAGCTTGAAAGATTTCATCAAGAAAATAGTTCCTTTTTGCAGTCTTGTTCAAAGCAATTGAATTATCTGGTTTAGCTTTACCCATGAATTTATATTACCATTTACGATAATTTTATGAATCAAACTAATCTTATATATTTTGCGCTGGCTGTCTGTGTTGGTGTGACTTTAATGCCATGGATCCTTTCCATAGATGTTTTTAAGGCCGGTTATTTTTTAAATGGGATAATTGCAATCATTTGTTCATTCCTAGGGGGTTTGTCATGGAGCTGGAAGGAAGCTAATCCTGTAATAGGAATCTTGATCTCTTTTCTAGCTATACTAATTATTTTGGTCCCAAATATTTATGTTAGTTTTTTTATTGGTACCTTTTTGCTAAATTTTGTTTGGTGGTATGAGAGAAGATGCATGGGGGCTTATTTAGAGCAAAACCTCAAATATAAAAAATCTAGAGAGATTGCAACTTATGTGCTTACAATATGTATTCTCATTTCAGCAACTCTTCAAATAAATCCTTATTAAGATGAATAGACAAACTTTAACTTGGGTAGGCAAATGGACATTTATCTTAGCAGCAGCAGGCTCTGCTGTTGGTTTGGGAAATATATGGGGGTTTCCATATAAAGCAGGTACCAATGGGGGAGGCGCATTTGTATTAATTTACCTTGCATGTATTTTAAGTATTGGTTTGCCCATAATGATCTCAGAAATTATGTTGGGTAAAAGATACAGAGGAAGTCCTGTTTCAACTTTAAGAGCCGCTTCGATTGAGTCCAACAATTCTCCAATTTGGGAAATTATTGGTTGGGGTGGGCTGATTGCTGGGATTTTTATATTAAGCTTTTATAGCGTTCTTGCTGGTATTTGTTTGGATTATATTTTTATATCCTTAGGGCTTAAGGGACAAATTGATTCATTGGCTATGTTTCAACAGGTTACTTCTTCACCATTACAGCTACTTTTTTGGCACAGTGCATTTATTATTATTACAGCTTGGATAATTGCTGCAGGAGTTATTTCTGGCATTGAAAGAATGGTAAAACTTCTGATGCCTCTGTTATTTGCTTTGATGATTTTGATGGTGATAAATGCATTTATTAATGGTAATTTCTCTCAAGCAGTAAGTTATTTATTTTCACCTGATTTTTCTGCAGTCACAGCAAATACTTTTTTGAGTGCTATGGGCCAAGCCTTTTTTAGTTTGAGTCTTGGAATGGGTGCTATTATGTGCTACGGAGCATACATGTCTGCAGAACAAGATATATATGAATCCTCAAGCATAGTAGCAGGACTCGACACACTTATTGCATTGTTAGCTGGCTTAGCGATTTTTCCAATAATTTTTGCATACGGAGTCGAGCCTAACAGCGGTCCAGGGCTTGTGTTTATTAGCCTGTTATCGATCTTTGCTGATTTACCTTTCGGGAATATAGTAGGCGGCTTATTTTTTTTACTTTTATCAATTGCTGCTTTAAGTAGTTCCATATCACTTTTAGAACCAAGCGTTGCATACTTGTCTGAAAACAAAATTATAACTAGGCCTATAGCATCAATTCTATTATCAGGAATTGCTTGGTTTATAGGATTGGGAAGCTTATTGAGCTTTAATTTATGGAGCGATATTAGTTTTATCGGTTCAAGGAACTTCTTAGATTCGATGGATCTAATAGCCAATCAGTTTTTATTACCTTTAGGAGGTTTATTTGTAGCTATTTATGCTGGTTGGAAACTAAATCCCTCCATTGCAAAATCAGAATTAGGGGGTTCTGTTTTTGTATTCAATCTATGGAGATTCTTTATACGCTATGTTTCCCCAGTTTTAGTGTTTGCAATATTTGTATTTCAGTTTATTTAATTTATGCAAAAATTTTCATTTCAGCACATTATTCATGCTGATTCAGAAAAGGTATTCCAAAATATTTCTGATTTTTCTAGCTACAAGTATTTTTTACCTGGATGTCTAGACTCTCATTTAATTTCTAAAGATGCAGATAAGATAATAGGTTTTCTTAGTTTCGAGATTTTATCAAAAATATACTCCATTACTTCAGAAAATAGAGTTACAAAAGACACAATTACTATTCGTCAATTAGATGGACCATTTAAAAAATTTCAAGCAACTTGGACAATTATTTCCCTTGGCCAAGGACATACTAAAGCTTGTCTTGTTGCAGAGCTATCAGTGCCAATTGTTTATAGAACAATTATCAACGAAAAAACTGCTAAGTTTTTTTCATCAAAATTTATATCGGCCTTTGAAAATTATCTAAAATGAGAGTATTTCTTTCAATTCAACATCCTAACCTAAAGGTTATTCAGGAGATAGAAGTTTCAAATCGGGCAACTGCTGCTGAGATTTTGAACCTCTCTGAAATTAGCAAACTCATTAAATCTCTTGATTTTCAATACATTGTTGGTGTTAATGGAGAAGTTCTAGATGGAAAGTATTTTCCAAAACCTGAAGACTACAGACTTAAGCCAAATGACAGGGTAGAGATTTTAAGAGAGTTATATCAAGACCCTAAAGTAAGAAGAAAAAAGAAAGTTAGTTAGAAGCCATATCTTCTAAAACCCAGTCTTTCAATTTGTCATTTATGTCAAAATTCAATACAAGCTTTCTTTCAGTGAGGGTGTTGTCACCAATCTTAACTGAATAAAAGTAGTACCAGGTTTGATTATGAAACGGGCTATTGATTAACGGTGTTCCAAGAACATATTGGACTTGTTCTTTGGATAATCCCGCTTGAAGCTTGGCCACTTCCTCATCTTCAATAATATTACCCTGAGGAATAGGGACCTTATAGGGCTCAAAAGTAGAGCATGAAAATAAAGCAAGGCTCGAGAGAAGAAGGATGAATTGTTTCATAGACGGATTTGATTATACTTACTAATAGATTAAATAAAAATATAGTTCCATGAACAAAGAAAATATTGAGTTAAAAAAAGCTGGTTTAAAAGCAACCTTGCCAAGAATAAGAATTCTAGAAGTTTTAGAACAACACAAGGATGATCATCTAAGCGCAGAAGATATTTACAAAGAACTTATTAAATTGGGCGAAGATGTTGGTTTGGCAACAGTTTATAGAGTGCTAACCCAGTTTGAATCAGCTGGGATGATCATGAGGCATAATTTTGAAGAGGGAAGAGCCATTTATGAGTTAACTCCAGATGATCATCATGATCATATGGTTTGTCTTGATTCTGGGAAAGTTATTGAATTTCATGATGACATAATTGAAAAGAGACAAGAAGAAATTGCTCAATCCTATGGATATGAGTTAATTGATCACTCAATGGTATTGTACGTAAGACCAAAAAAAACTTAATAAAATAACCTTGAACTAAGAAATTTTTACCCCATATCTTAGAAAAGGAAAAGTTATGGGGAAATCTAAAAATAATAAACCTATTGCTGACTCAGCAAACCTAGATTCAGGGGTTGACTCTAATACTCAATCTGCTGTTAAAGATGAGCCACAGGAATTATTTGCAGAGACTATTAAACTTTTAGAGGACAAATGTTTAAGGTTGAGTGCTGAAATTGAAAATATGCACAAACGGCATGCTGTTGAGATTGAAAAAGCACACAAATTTGGTTTAGAGCATTTTGTTAGAGAGCTTCTAGTTGTTATCGATAATCTTGAGCAAGCACTAAAAAGTTTCGTATCATCAAACACTTCAGATAGAGAGGGTATTGAACTTACATTAAAGTCTTTTGAAAACATCCTTGATAAATTTGGAATAAGACCTATTAACCCTAAAGAAGAAAGATTTAATCCTCTAATGCATGAGGCCGTTTCAGTCATAACAAACCAAGATTTAAGCGATGATGACGTTATGGAGGTTTTTCAAAGAGGTTGGGCTATTAATGAAAGAGTAATTCGACCAGCAAGAGTGGTCGTTGTTAAAAATTAGGAAATTATTATGTCAAAAATTATTGGAATCGATTTAGGAACTACAAATAGCTGTCTTGCGGTTATAGAAGGGGGACAACCTAAGGTAATAGAAAATGCAGAAGGAGGAAGAACTACTCCATCTGTTATCGCTTATACCGATAGCAGCGAAGTTTTGGTTGGCACTCCAGCAAAAAGACAAGCAGTAACAAACCCTCAAAAAACATTACATGCTATTAAGAGATTAATCGGAAGAAGATTTGAAGACGATGTAGTTAAAAAAGATATGGAAATGGTTCCATATAAAATAATTAAAGCTGACAATGGCGATGCTTGGGTTCAGGTAGATGATAAAAAACTTGCTCCTCCTCAAATATCTGCAGAAATCCTTAAAAAATTAAAAAAGACGGCAGAAAATTATCTAGGCCAAGAAGTTAAAGAAGCAGTTATTACTGTTCCAGCTTATTTTAATGATTCACAAAGGCAAGCTACAAAGGATGCTGGGAAAATTGCGGGCTTAGAAGTAAAACGGATAATTAATGAACCTACAGCAGCCGCACTGGCCTATGGTCTTGATAAGCATAAAGGGGATTCAGTTGTTGCAGTTTATGATTTAGGCGGGGGTACTTTTGATATCTCTATAATTGAAATATCAGAAGTTGATGGAGAGCATCAGTTTGAAGTACTTGCTACCAATGGAGATACCTTTTTGGGTGGAGAAGATTTTGATTTAAAGCTCATAGATTATTTTGTTGCACAGTTTAAAAATGAGTCAGGTTTTGATCTTAAATCAGATCCGCTTGCACTCCAGAGACTTAAAGAGGCTGCAGAAAAAGCAAAAATTGAATTATCCTCAAGTGAGCAAACCGAAGTAAATCTTCCCTATATAACTGCAGATGCTTCTGGACCAAAACACTTTGTTCATAAAGTTACAAGGGCAAAACTAGAGTCATTGGTTGAAGAGCTTGTTGATAAAAGTCTTACACCAGTTAAATTGGCGCTTGAAGATGCAAAACTCTCCATCGGAGATATAAATGAAGTTTTGTTAGTGGGTGGTCAAACAAGAATGCCATTAGTGCAGACCAAGGTTAAAAATTTCTTTAAAAAGGAACCCAGAAAAGATCTCAATCCAGATGAGGCAGTAGCAGTTGGAGCTGCAATACAGGGCTCAGTATTATCTGGAGAAACCAAGGATGTGCTTTTGTTGGATGTGACACCATTAACCCTTGGGATTGAGACTCTTGGAGGTGTCGCAACTCCTCTAATTGAGAAAAATACTACAATCCCAACTCAAAAATCACAAATTTTCTCAACCGCTGAAGATAATCAAACAGCTGTGACTGTGCATGTTATTCAAGGAGAAAGAAAACAGGCCTCTCAGAATAAATCACTTGGACAATTCAATCTAGAGGATATTCCCCCAGCTCAAAGAGGGATGCCGCAAATTGAAGTCTCTTTTGATCTGGATGCTAATGGTATATTGAATGTTTCTGCAAAAGATAAAAAAACAGGTAAAGAGCAATCAATAGTAATTAAGGCTTCTAGCGGTTTATCTGACGAAGATATTGAGAAGATGATAAAAGATGCTGAAGCAAATGCTGAAGAAGATAGAAAATTTGAAGGTTTGGTTCAGGCAAAAAATAATGCAGATATGCTAATTCATGCTACCAGAAAATCAATTAAGGAAGCCGGGGAAAAGCTGAGTGATGCAGAAAAAACTGCAGTAGAGGAATCTGTTAAGATCTTAGAAAACGCAGTTAAATCTGAAGATTTATCAAAAATTGAAGATGCTACTAAAGCATTAAATGAAACATTAACTCCATTGGCACAAAAGCTTTATTCTGCTCCAGAAGGATCTGAAGCTGTAGATCCATCTAGCGACCAAAACAGTCAATCAGATGATAATACAGTCGAAGCTGAGTACGAAGAGGTTAAAGAAGAAGATAAATCCTAGTAATGTCCAAACGAGATTACTATGAGGTATTGGGTGTTTCCAGAAATGCTTCACCTCAAGATCTAAAGAAAGCCTTTAAAAAGCTTGCTATGAAATATCATCCGGATAGAAACCCAGATGATAAGAATGCCACAGAAAAATTTAAAGAAGCTGCAGAGGCTTATGAAATCTTGTCAGATACAGATAAAAAAGCTGCTTACGATCAATTCGGCCACGCAGGAGTTCAAGGCATGGGTGGAGGAGGAGCTGGATTCCAAGATTTCAATTTTGGAGATATTTTTGGAGATATTTTTGGTGATGTATTTGGCGGCAGATCTTCATCGAGAAGACAGAGGCGTGGCCAGGATCTTCAAATTAGAGTTGACTTAACTTTAAAGCAGGCAATTCTTGGTATTAAAAAGACTATTAAACTACCAGTAGATAATCCATGTAAGCCATGCAGTGGAACAGGGGCGAAACCAGGCTCAAGCCCGATAAGATGTAGTGCTTGCAATGGATCTGGTCAAATTAGAATGCAACAGGGTTTTTTTTCGATACAACAAACTTGTTCAACTTGCAGTGGAGAGGGAAGTGTTATTAAAGAATTTTGTTCAAATTGTGGAGGGAGAGGTACCATCAGAGATGAAAAAACTCTCTCTATTAATATTCCTGCTGGGGTAGATCAAGGAGATAAAGTTAGATTAGCTAATGAAGGCAATGCTATAGCTGGAGGACCAAACGGGGATCTTTATGTCATCATTAATGTATTAAAAAATAAGATTTTTGAAAGAGAAGGATCAGACCTTTATTGTGAAGCTCCCATTCCAATTACCACTGCTATTAAAGGAGGATCAGTTACCATCCCAACCATTGATTCTAAAATTTCTCTAAAGGTTCCACCATATACCCAAACCGGGAAGATTTTAATAGTTAAGGGAAAAGGTGCATCCTCAGTAAGAAACTCATCTCGGGGTGATTTGCACTGTAGGGTTGTTGTTGAAACACCCTCTAAATTAACCAAAGATCAATTTAGATTAATCGATGAACTAGAGAAAAGTTTTACTGAGGAATCCCATCCTATTCAGTCCTCATTTATTAGGGCTACCAAAGAATTTGAAAGAGAATAAAAACCATTTTCTAATCAATGGTATCAACGGTCGAATGGGCCAGGTTCTAATTTCACTTCTCACAAAACGAAGTGACTGTGAGTTTTCTAATTTTAAAGACTTTGATGTAAACCAATTGAATGAGGTTTCTAGTAAGACAGTAATCTTAGATTTTTCTCATCCCTCAAGCCTAGAAAAATTGCTGCTCGATAATCCAAAAATTGCTTTAATCTCTGGAACCACCAATTTAAATAAGAGACATATGGATTTAGTTTTGGATTATGCGCTGACTGCACCCATAATGCTCGCTTCGAACTTTTCGTTTGGAGTTCACAAACTCTCATCACAGATTAAAAGCTTTCTCTTAGAAAATGAAAATATTGAGAAATGCAATATCACAGAAGTACATCATACTGAAAAAAAAGATTCTCCGTCTGGAACTGCAAAAACCTTAGCCACACAAATTAGTGAAACCCGTCCCGATATAGATATTAATTTTACTTCTTTAAGGAAGCACAGTGTTTTTGGCCTGCATAGCGTTTCATTTTTAACTCCTAATCAAGAGGTAATATTTCACCATCAAGCTTTTAATAGAGAGATTTTTGCTGCAGGAGCAATTGAGGCTGCATTTTGGCTTAGAGAACAGCAGAATGGATTGTATCCACTTGATAATTATTTTAAAAAAAATCTTTAACTAATAAGTTTATTTCTATAGAATTGTCCAACTTTTAACACGAAAGCAGAACATTTTTAGAAATAGGGTGCCCTTAGAGGTTTTTTCTAAGACTGCTGGAGAATAACCCGGAGAAAAAAATGAGCATTGTTTCAATTCAAGATCTCCTTAATGCCGGAGTGCATTTTGGACATCAGTCAAGATTCTGGAACCCAAAAATGGAAAAGTACATTTTTGCTACCAAAAATAAAATTAGCATAATAAATTTAGAACTAACACAAGAATTTTTAAGTGCTGCTGCCTCAAAAGCAGAAGAAATTTGTTCTAGAGGTAATAAGATTTTATTTGTTGGCACTAAACGTTCTGCCGCAAATACTATTAAAGAAGAAGCAACAAGTCTTGGCCTTCCATACATTAATAAAAGATGGCTTGGAGGAACCTTAACTAATTGGAAAACCATCAGAGGGAGTGTAAGAAGGCTTCTAGATATCGAAGAAATGATTCAATCAGGAAGGATCAAAAAACTCTCCAAGAAAGAGGCCCTAGATATTACCAAAGAATACGAGAAGCTAAATACTAGCGTCGGAGGCATAAAAGAAATGAAAGGCTTACCTGATGCCTTATTTATCGTTGATGTTAATTTCGAAAGGATAGCTGTAAATGAAGCTAGAAAGATGGGAATTCCAATCATTGGGTTAGTTGATACTAATTCAAGCCCCGAAGGAATTGATTACATTATTCCAGGCAATGATGATGCTATCAGATCTGTAAGATTAGTGACAAAAGTTATAGCTGAAGCTTGCGCTAGAGGATTATCTAATGTTAAAGGTGGAATTATTGTTGGTGATGATGAGGATGCACCGGTTGTCAAAGTTAAAAAGGTTGGAGCAACATCAGGTAAAGTAGTCAATCTAATTAACTCAGCAGATGATGAAGAGCCTGAGCTGGATGAGGAAAATAAAAAGCAGGAAATTATCCTTGAAGAATCGCCTAAAAAGACAAAAACATCCAGAAAACCTAAATCAATAGAATCTAATTCAGATGCGAATGAAGAAGATGCAAAAGAAGAGGAATAACACATGTCTATTTCAGCGAGTCAAGTAAAAGAACTTAGAGAGATGACTGGGGTTGGCATGATGGAGTGTAAAAAAGCCCTTGTTGAAACCAACGGTGATCTAGAAAAAGCCATCGACTTATTAAGGTCTAATAGTGCATTAAAAGCAGAGAAGAAAGCTTCCAGAGTTGCTGCAGATGGAATGTTAGTTTTAAACCATGGACAAGGCTCAGTTACCGTAGTTGAAATTAATACTGAAACGGATTTTGCTGCCAAGGATGAAAAATTCCAATCTTTTTGCAATAACATTAGAGAATACCTGGCCAACAATAAGATCAATACCATTGAGGAGTTAAACGAAATTTTTGCTTCGCAAAGAGAAAGCTTGGTTCAGTCAATTGGTGAAAATATTCAAATCAGAAGAATGATTAATGTTACTGGTGGCAACTCAATTGGTGTGTATTTGCATACTGATGGGAAGTTAGCAGCTATTGTAGCTATAGATAGTAATGATGATGAATTAGCCAAAGATCTTGCGATGCATGTTGCAGCATCAAACCCAAATTGTGTGACTGCTGACCAGGTTGATCAAGCTTTGCTTACAAGAGAGAGAAGTATTTATGAAGCTCAAGCTGCAGAATCAGGCAAAGATCCAAGCATTATGGAGAAAATGATTCAAGGAAAGTTGAACAGATTCCTTTCAGAAATCACGCTGGTTTCACAGCCCTTCGTAAAGAATCCTGATCAAACTGTTGAAGCTTTATTATCTGAAAGAAATGCTAAAGTGGTTTCGATGTCTAGAGTTAAAGTAGGGGAAGGAATTGCGGTTGAGAAGAAAGATTTTGCCGCAGAGGTTGCAGAGCAACTAAAATCTTAGTTTATGGGCGATTTAAAATACAAGCGTCTTCTTGTTAAGTTTAGCGGAGAAGCTGTTGCAGGCAATGATGAGCATGGAATTGATCCAAAGATCTTAGATCAAATGGCAGCTTCGGTGAGAGACTGTAAAGAACTTGGAACTGAAATTGGAATTGTTATAGGCGGCGGAAATCTCTTTAGAGGTGAAAAATTATCTCAAGCTGGTATGGATCGGGTTGCTGGTGATCATATGGGAATGCTTGCTACCGTTATGAATGGTATTGCATTGCGAGATGCTTTAGAAAGAGCAGGAGTAAAAACAAGAGTTATGTCTGCTATATCAATGTCAGGTTTAGTTGAACATTATGATCGCAGATTAGCGATACAACTCTTAGGTAATGGATTTGTAGTAATCTTTACAGCAGGAACAGGAAATCCATTTTTTACTACTGATACTGCAGGATGTCTAAGGGCAGTTGAGATAGAAGCTGATTTAATGCTAAAAGCCACAAAAGTAAATGGCGTGTACTCAGACGATCCTAAAACCAATCCCCATGCAAAGTTTTTTAACTCAATTTCCTTCCAAGATGCTATTGCCAAGAATTTGAAAGTCATGGATGCAACTGCTCTTACCTTAGCAAGGGATCATAATATCCCCATTAAGGTATTTAATTGGAGTCACCCAAATGCTCTTAAGGAAATTGCTTGCGGAGAGGATGTGGGAACATTAATATCTTAAATATGCAAACTACCATTGAGCAACTGAAGCAAAAAATGCAAAAATCCCTAGACTCTCTTCAGGTGGAGTTTAATAAAATCAGAACCGGGAGAGCAAATCCAAGCATTTTAGATGGAGTGAAAGTAAATTATTATGGAAATCCTACTCCAATTTCTCAAACAGCAAACATTACAGTTGAAGAGGGTAGAACTTTAGCAATCTCTCCTTGGGATAAATCACTTATATCCGAAATAGAGAAAGCCATCCTTAAGTCTGATTTGGGACTTAATCCAAACACCTCAGGCAGTTTAATCAGAGTTACCATGCCTGTCCTTACCAAAGAAACAAGACAAGAGTATATCAAGCAAGCTAGAAGTGAGGCTGAAAATGCAAGAGTTGCTGTTAGAAACATTCGAAGAGATGCAAACAATCACGCAAAAGATTCACAAAAGTCTGGAGAAATTTCAGAAGATGATCTTAGAAGATTAGAGGAAGAAGTTCAAAAAGTTACCGATAGGTTTATAGAAGAAGTTGATTCCGAATTAAAAAAGAAAGAGGCTGATCTCCTAGAAATCTAGTTTTTATGCCAAAAATTTTGCCCAAGCCAATCAATGTTGGCATTATTATGGATGGGAATGGTAGATGGGCTAAGTCAAAAAAAATATCCACCACCTCTGGTCATGAGGCAGGGATCAAAACCATAAGACTTATTGTTGAAGAATCTATTCTTCATTCTGTTTCTTCTCTGACACTTTATGCATTCAGTACTGAAAATTGGCAAAGACCAAAAACAGAAGTTATTGGAATAGGTAAGCTTCTGATCCAAGCCATTAAGGAGCAAGTTCCTGAGCTGAAGGAACAAGGAGTAAAAATTACCTTCTTTGGTAATTATAAAAAGTTTGGAACTCAAGCAATAGATATGATTCGTCGTGCGGAAAATGACACTGAGTTAAAAAGACCAAAGCTCTTGCTTAACATTGCGCTGGGTTATGGAGGGCGATCTGACATTGTAAATGGAATAAATAAAATAATTTTTAGCAATAATAAGAAAAAGATCACAGAACAGAGTTTTTTTTCATTTCTAGAAGCTCCAGTTGATGAACTTGATTTACTAATTAGGACCGGTGGTGATAAGAGAATAAGTAATTTCCTTCTTTATCATCTTGCTTATACTGAACTATTATTTGTTGATACGCTGTGGCCAGATTTTAGCCAAGAAGAATACTCAGAGTGTTTAAATAATTTTACTAAGGTTGAAAGAAGGTTTGGAAAACGCATTTAGAAAAAATATCCTACAGAGGATACCATCTGCATTATTCCTTGCTGCACTACTTATCGCATTATTATTTTTACAGTCTAATAATTTAATTTATACCGTGGTTTCTATTATTGGAGTGATGTTAGTAGTGGAATGGTATAAAAATGCAAAGAGAAACTACTTATTAGGAGCTGGGATATTAATAAGTCTTCTTCTGGGATTATTTATTTTCCCCCACCTTTTGGTACTTAACGTTTTAATAATTGGTATTTTTTGGATAACTATTGTGTTTTCCATCAAATTCCAAAAGCCATCGGGCAATTCTTACTTTTCTTTTAATAACTTATTTTTGAGTCAATTTTTAATTGTTGGTTTTATATCTTCTGCAGTTTTTATCTTTCTAGAACATAACGAATTCGGAGTTAACAAATTCTTGTTATTATTTTTATTGGTATTTCAGACTGCAATGGTAGATATATTTGCCTATATTGTTGGTTCTAATATTGGTAAAACTCCTATCACACCAAGCATAAGCCCTAATAAGACTCTTGAAGGTCTAGCTGGAGGTTTGTTTTTTGCTGCCATTTTAAGTATCGGTATTTCTATATTAATTTCTGTCCCCCTTAAGACAATTTCAGCTTTAGTCTTATTGCTTCCGTTTGCAATTGCAGGAGATCTACTGGAGAGCCTGATTAAGAGATCCAGCAATATCAAAGACTCAGGGTCAATATTTCCCGGGCATGGAGGATTATGGGATAGACTCGATTCTCACATTGCAGTTATATCTGCTGCACCTATAGTATTCATTCTTTGTTTTAATCTAGCATGAAAAATGTCTTTCTCTTAGGGGCTACGGGCAGCATAGGCAAAAGTGCATTAGAGGTCATTGAAGCTAACTCTTCAAAATTCCGTTTAATTGGTATTGCGTATGGCAAAAATCACAAAGCAGCTAATGAGATTATAAAAAAACATAATCCAAAATTTATTTTCTCTCAAACCTATGAACTAAAGCATCACGGCAAGAAGGACGCAGCAAAATTGTTGAATCGCTATATCTCCTCCACAGAAGTTGATGTTGTGATTTCTGGGATAAGCGGTATTTCTGGGCTAGAGTCGACATATCAAGCAGTTAAATCAGGAAAAAAAATTCTTCTTGCCAATAAAGAAAGCATTGTGGCTGGTGGAGATATATTAATACCTCTTTCTAGAAAGACAGGAGCAAAGATTATTCCGATTGATAGTGAGCATAATGCAATAAACCAATGCATCAATTACTCTAAAAAAAATCTTTTAGAAGTCGATAAGATAACTATCACTGCATCAGGGGGCCCATTTATTTCTAAGAAGTTGCAAGCCTTGACTAATGTCTCAGTGAGAGATGCTCTTCAACATCCCACATGGAACATGGGTGCTAAGATAACAATTGATTCTGCAACACTTATAAATAAATGTTTGGAAATAATTGAGGCTGCCTATTTATTCAATCTTAAATCAGAGAAACTAGACGTAATTGTTCATCCTCAAAGCATTGTGCATTCTTTAGTAACTTATAAAGATGGTTCAACCCTGGCACACCTAAGTAATCCATCTATGACCATTCCAATTGCTAATGCTCTGGGTGTTGGCATCTTAAGAAAGCGGGTTGGAGTTTCTTTTGAAGAGTTATTTCAGCAAGGTACACAATTAACTTTTAAACAACTTCCTAAGGATAGGCATCTCTGCTTCAATCTTGCTAGAACGGTTATTAATAAAAAAGGAAATGCAGGTGTTGTATTTAATGCTGCCAATGAAATCGCAGTCCAAGCCTTTATGAATCAAAAGATTAAATTTTTAGATATCTATGAAGTTATTTATCGAACTTTTAAAGCAATTTCTTGGTCTAAGGTTAATAACATACAAGATATTTTTCACTTTGATAACTCTGCACGCAAATATGCTGTTAAAGTGTTAAAATCGCTCACCTAAATGATTTATCTTATCTCTGCTATCGTCCTACTAGGTGTTTTAGTTACTATTCATGAGTTTGGTCACTTTATTGTTGCAAGAATTTGTAACATACATGTGATTAGATTTTCAATCGGAATGGGACCAGTAATATATAAAAAATCTGATCAAAAGGGTACAGAATATGCTTTATCTCTATTACCTTTAGGCGGTTATGTTGCGATGCTGACAACCAAGGGTATGGAAGAAGACTCAGACCTAAAAAATTCACTTACAGATAAACAACAATCAATGGTGTTTGAGGCTCAATCAAAACTTAAGCGAGCTGCCGTTATGCTGGCAGGCCCTATGGCAAATTTTATACTCGCAATAATTATCCTCTCAGTTATTTATGCAAACTCTATCCAGAGAAGCTTCATAACTGAAATAGTTTCTATTAAGGATCCAGCAATTACTCAGGAGGCTATTTTACAAGAGGGCGACATAATAGCTGCAATAAATGGGAAGTCTATTTCCAATCTTCAAGATTTAAGATTGGAGCTTTTGAGTCATGCAGGAAGCAGCGAATATCTACTTTTAGATATTGAAAGAGGGACTTTCAACAAATTTACTTATAAATTAGCTCTAGATAATTTTTTAGAAAGTGCTATTACTCAAGAAACGCCAGAAAATTTCTTAGGGTTTGATTTAGAGCTAAAAATTGCCCCATATATTGGCGGCTTTTCTGATTCAAGTATGGCTCCAAGTGCTGGTTTGAAAGTAAATGATAAAGTTATAAAGGTTAATTCTCAAACGATTCTGACTTATCAAGACATTGCAGAAGTACTGCAGACTTTTAATAATTCGGAAGTTTCTATAGAAGTTATGAGAGATGGAACTCCGCTAACATTTATGGTGCCACTAATTGATAACGAGGTTGACGGACAATTAATCAAAATTATTGGTATTACTCCGGGAGTTCAGAAAAGCATTCCTGAATCTGTGCTTTTTGGTATTTCTGACACTTACACGATGAGTTCAAAAACATTATTGTTTGTAGGAAAAATGATTACTGGATCAATGGGAGCTCAAAATCTAAGCGGACCTATTGGTATAGTAAAAATGGCTGGAGACACAGCAAAGGTTGGAATCCTTCCCTTTTTATATTTAATGGCGCTGCTCAGTATATCTTTGGGAGTATTAAATCTTCTTCCCATTCCAGTTCTTGATGGTGGTCAATTAACGTTGTTAGCAGTAGAGGCTCTCAAAGGATCGCCTTTATCAGAAAAGTTAGAAAATTATTTCTATACAGGTGGTTGGATTGCTGTGGTGGCGCTAATGATTTTTGCAGTCTTTAACGACATATTACGGTTTATCTAATGAAAAAGTTTGCTATATTTTTCTTTTTATTTCAGGCTTCATTATTTGCTCCATTGTTAAATGCATTTGAGGAATTCTTAGTTACCGATATTAGAATTGTTGGATTGCAAAGGGTTTCAGTGGGAAGTATTTTTACTGCAATACCTGTCAGTGTAGGCGATAAAATTGATCAAACAAAAGTTGAAGAAATCATTCGCGCTTTGTTTATTACTGAGCAGTTTAACAACATTGAAATTGGAAGAGATGGGAATGCGCTCATCATATCTATCGAAGAAAGACCTTCCATTGCATCTATTGAAATTGATGGAAATAAAGCTCTTAAAACTGAAGATCTTCTAAAAGGTCTAGAGGGAGCAGGTATTGCTGAAGGACAGGTCTTCAAGAGATCAACTATTGAAGGAATGAAAAGTGAGCTTGTAAGACAATACTCCTCACAAGGCAGATATGGAGCGGGGGTTGAGGTCACCACAGTCAATAAACCTAGAAATACCATAGATTTAAGCATAGAAATCGATGAGGGCACGTCTGCTCAGATTGAGAGTATAAAAATTATTGGAAATAATCTCTTTACTGATGATGAGCTAGCGTTGGCTTTTGAGTTAAAAGAGGGCGGCTGGTTTTCTTTTCTTAGTAACAACAATAAATACTCAAAAGAAAAACTTGAGGGGGATATTGAGAATCTAGAGTCTTACTATTTAGACAGAGGCTATTTAAAGTTTTCGCTTGAGTCTGTTCAGGTAAGCGTTTCTGAGGACAAGAAAGATATCTTTATTACCTACAGCATCTCTGAAGGAGAAAAATATACGATATCAAAAGTGAACTTGATTGGGGACATGCCAGTTGACGAGCTAATTTATCAACCAATTCTAGAATCATTAAATCAGCAAATTTATTCTCAAGCACAGATTACAGCAATAGAGGAATTTCTAACTTCTATTTTGGGTAATGAAGGTTATACATTTGCCCAAGTTAAAGGTAATGCCGAACCGATTGAGGGCGGACAAGATGTTGAGCTCACTTTCTTGGTTCAACCAGGAAATAGAACCTACGCAAGAAAGGTAAACTTTGCAGGAAATTTTCTCACAAATGATGAGGTACTAAGAAGAGAAATGCGCCAATTTGAAGGCGCTTGGGCATCCGACGATAGAATTGAGAATTCTAAGGTTAGATTAGAAAGATTGGGCTACTTCAAGGAAGTTAATGTAGAGACGTTACCGGTTCCTGGTACTGAAGACCAAGTAGATATTGAGTTTACTGTTGAGGAAGAGAGCACTTCTTCAATTGGTGGCTCAATTGGATACAGTGATTTTGGTTTAAATTTAGGATTAAATCTCTCAGATAATAATTTTATGGGCACTGGCAATAGAGTAAATATCGGGCTCAACAAAAGCATCTACCAAGACTTATATAGCATCTCATTCTTTGATCCTTACTTTACTATGGATGGGGTAAGCAGGGGTTACAGTATTTATTTTAGAGAGACCGATTATGGCGAGTTTAACGTAGCCAATTATTTAACCAATAGCACAGGTGCGGGCGTTCAGTTTAGTTATCCTCTAAATGAAACACAAAGGATAGGCTTGAATCTTAATTATGATATTACTGAAATTCAGGAAGGGACGTTACCTGCCAGAGAAATAGCAGACTTTTTAAGGTCTGAGGGCACAGAATTTGAAGTCATTAAGCTACAAACGGTATGGTCAAGAATAACCTTAAATAGAGGACTTTTCCCAACAAATGGTTCCCAACTTGATGTAATGTTTCAAGCTACTGTTCCAGGAAGCGATCTAAATTATTATAAGATCAATATCCAAAACAAGTTCTACAGACCCTTATCTTTTGGAGATTTAGTTTTTGGTTTCGATGGATCCTTGGGTTATATAGCTGCTTATGGAAACACAAAGGCTACACCATTTTTTGAAAATTTTTATTCTGGAGGTCCAAAATCAATAAGAGGTTTTAGATCAAATACTTTAGGACCTAGAGTCACCCCAACACCATGTTATGGATTTGTTCCTGAAACTGAGGAATGTCCACCCTTTTATGATACTGATTTTGATGGTGAGCCAGATACGCCAGCTCCTAATCCTTATGCTTACCAACAGGCTTTTGATCCAATTGGAGGTAATTTCTTAATTGAGGGAAGCTTCCAATTAATATTTAAACTCCCTATGGTAGATGATCAACGTTCAATGCGTTCTGCTTTTTTTGTTGACTTTGGTAATGTTTTTCAAACTGATTGTCGTGAGTATCAAGTAAATTGCTATGAACCAACTGTTAATGAGTTAAGGTACTCAGTTGGAGTTGGTGTCACTTGGATGACTGGTTTTGGTCCAATGAGCTTTAGCTTTTCTCAACCCTTCAATGATGGAATATTTGATAGAACAGAGCAATTCCAGTTCACAATCGGAACAGTTTTCTAGTTTTTTATAATATTTGATATAAAATATGCAAACTTACTTAGAGGGTTACTATGAAAAATAAAATACTTGCAGGATTAATTATAATTAGCTCATTTTCTTCAGGATTATTTGCTGTTGATGGCATGGCAGTAATTGATATGAGGACTGCTGTATTAGCTACTCAAAAAGCTCAAAACGCTTTCAAAGCTCTAGAAAGTGATAAAGAATACTCTGGTAATGTAGAAAGAGCTCAAGCTTTACAATCTGAGAGACAGACTCTTGCAGAAAAACTACAAAAAGAAGCTGAAACATTGTCTCAAGATGATATTGCTACCTTGCAAAGAAACATCCAAGAAAAATCAAAAGATTTAGAATTTATTATTGGCAAGATCCAGTCAAAGCAAACTGAAACAGCAGATAAAGTTTTTAGAGATTTAAACCCATCCCTTCAAAAAATTTTGCAAGAATTAATCGCTGCTAAGCAAGTTAAAGTTCTTTTAGGCAGGGAGACAGTATTGTTTGCTGATCCAGCAATGGATTTAACTGATGATGTAACATCAATGCTAGATGTTGCAGCAAAAGAATCTGCAGCTAAATAAAAGCTTGTCAAGAGCACAATATTCTCTAAAGAATTTAACCAACATTATTGATGGCCAGCTGATTGGAAACCCTGATCAGCTAGTCACTTCCCTGAGTTCCTTACAAGAGGCTAATAATGCTAGCATAACGTTTGTTTCTTCCAAAAAATTTGAAAAATTTATCAATAAATGTGATGCCGCAGCAATCATTGTTAGAAGAGACTATAAGCCTAGTGACAATAAGAATTATATTTTAGTTAAGGATCCCTATTACGCTTTTGCAATTCTTAGTGAGATTTTTGACCCTATAGAAGATATGTTTAGCGGTATAGCTTACAGTAATAAAGTGAATTCGAATGCAGAGGTTGCTGATACTGCAAAGATATATCAAGGGGCAGTTTTAGCAGACACTGCTAGAATTTGTAAGAACGTCGTTGTTGGACCCAATGTTTTTATTGGTCCTGATTGTATAGTTGGTGCAGGGACAGTTATTCATGCAAATTCATCACTCATGCGAAGTGTTATTATTGGAAAAAACTGTATTATCCAAAACAACTGTATTTTAGGATCTGATGGTTTTGGATTTGCACCCTCTAAAACTGGTTATAAAAAAATACATCAATTAGGAAGATTAGTTGTAGGTGATAACGTAGAGTTTGGTGCTGGATGTACGATTGATAGAGGCGCTCTTGATGACACTGTTATTGGGGATGGAGTAAAACTAGATAACCAAGTTCACATTGCTCACAATGTTGTTTTGGGCAATAACTGTGCTATTGCTGCAAAATGTGCTATTGCAGGTTCAACTATTATAGGAAAAAACCTTCAAATGGGCGGATTGTCAGGAGTCATAGGGCATCTCAAGATTTGTGATGATGTATTCATTGGCGCTCACACTTTGATCACAAAAAGCATTACTAGACCTGGAAACTATGTAGGCATTATGCCTGCACAAGAACACAAAGATTGGGCAAAATCATCAGTAGCTATAAGAAATTTGATTAAAAAATAATGTACCACATTGACCATATACTTAAACATTTACCTCATCGGTATCCTTTCTTGTTTGTAGATAGGGTTATTGCTGTAGAGGAGGGTGTGTCCATTCATGCCCAAAAATCTGTAACAATAGGAGAAGACTTTTTTAATGGGCATTTTCCAAATAAGCCTGTTATGCCTGGTGTCATCATAATTGAAGCTTTAGCTCAGGCCTCAGGAATTTTAGGTTTCATGACGATGAAAAAAACCCCTGAAGAAGGAAGTATCTATTATTTTGCTGGAGCCGATCAGGTTAGATTTAGAAACCCTGTTGTACCGGGAGATACCTTGGATCTGCATTCCAAAATTTTAGGGAATAAACGCGGTATTTGGAAATTTGAGTGCAAGGCTATGGTGGGTGACAAAGAAGTTTGCTCAGCCTTAATATTATGTGCTGATAGACCGAAATAATGAAAGATCTTTCATATATTCACCCAAATGCAAAAATAAGCTCATCTGCTTATATAGGTCCTTTTTGTTATATTGGAGAGGAGGTAGAAATTGGCGACAATTGTAAGCTACTGTCTCATGTAATTATTAAAGGTCCTACTAAGATTGGTTCAGGGAATATTTTTTATCAATTTTCAACTATTGGAGAGGATACCCCTGACAAAAAGTTTAAAGGCGAAAAAACTTATCTACTCATTGGAAAAGACAACATATTCCGTGAGGGAGTGACCATCCATAGAGGCACCATTCAAGATCAGGGAGTTACAACTATTGAAAATAGTAATTTATTTATGGCTTATACCCATGTAGCCCATGATTGCAGAGTTGGTTCTAATAATATAATGGCAAATAATTCAGGGCTTGCTGGACATGTTAATGTTGGAAACTATGTCACTCTTGGAGGGTATACCTTAGTTCACCAGTTTTGTAGGATTGGTGATTTTGCATTCACTGGCTTAAATACTGTGATTACTATGGATATACCAGCCTATGTCAAGATCGCTGCAAACCCTGCCAGACCTATTGGATTGAATACCGTTGGATTGCAAAGACATGGGTTTGATGAATCTAAAATAAATATTCTTAAAAAAGCCTATAGAGGTCTTTACAGAAAAGGTCTTAGTTTATCAGATGCTATAAAGTATCTCGAAGAACTTAACCAAGAACATGCTGGCTTGCTAGATGTATTTTTATATTCAGTAAAATCCTCAGAAAGAGGCATATTGAGATAGTGAGTACCAAAATTTTGAATGTTGGTATTGTTGCTACCGAACATTCTGGTGACTTATTGGGACACTCACTTGTAAAAACATTAACCGAACTCGGAGATGTAAACTTATATGGTATTGGGCATGAAAAGCTTCACTCCTTTGGTATAAATTGTCCAAACATTGAGACGAGATATCTAAATGTGATGGGTATCATTGATCCAATTAAGAATCTTTCAAAAATACTTCAAACCCGAAAAGTAATTATAAATTTTCTGTTGGAGAAAAACATTGATGTATTCATTGGTGTGGATGCTCCTGATTTCAATATGGGAATTCACAAAGTCATGAGTGAGCATAATATCCCTACCGTTCAACTAGTAAGTCCCAGCGTTTGGGCTTGGCGAAGCGGAAGAATTAAGAAGATTAAAAAATATATTGATTGCACTCTTTGTCTATTTCCTTTTGAAAAGAAATTTTATGATGAGAGCAACACTAGGGCTATTTATGTTGGACATCCCTTTGCTGAGATCGATAATCATAATCCTAAAGAATCACATAGCAGATATGTAGCTTTGCTTCCAGGCAGTAGAGATGGAGAAATTAAATATATGCTCCCTATCATGATATCTTTTGCAAAGCTATTATCTGAAAAATATCCAGAGGTACATTTTTTAATTCCTGCAACCACACTTTCCCATAAAGAGCACATTATCAGCTTATGTAATTTAGCCAATTTAAACTTTACTTGCACGATTGGAAATACAAGAGAGTATTTAGCTCAATCTCCAATTTCGGTGGTTACTTCAGGTACAGCCACCCTTGAGGCAGCCTGTTATGGGTCATCACCCATAATATGCTACAAAACAGGTTCTTTGAATTACTCTATTTTAAGCAAACTAAACAAAGCTCCTTTCATAGGCTTGCCAAATCTAATTCTTAATGAATTGGCTTTTCCTGAACTAATTCAAGATAAGTGTACTCCTGAAAATATCTTGAGGAATTATGAGGAACTTTGTAACTCAGAGAGAAGAACTAAGAATCTAGAAAATATTAAGTTAGCTATTCAAGGGGAGGGATTCTTTAGCGCTGCTTCTTACATCTTTTCATTAAAGTGATTGCTGGAGTTGATGAGGTTGGTAGAGGTTGTTTAGCAGGCCCAGTTTGTGCTTGCGCGGTTATCATTAGAGAAAAAATACCTTTTTTGGCTGATTCAAAGAAGCTATCCCCCTTTCAGAGATTAAGACTTTCTGAACGAATACATAATTCAGCCTGGGTTGGTTTTGGCATAGTAGATGCAGAAACCATCGACAAGATCAATATTCACCAAGCAAGCCAATTAGCAATGCAAAGAGCAATAGAAAACTTAGCTATAACTCCAAAAGAAATTCTAGTTGACGGCAAATTTACCCTGCCAATTGCAATACCAAATAAAGCTATAATAGGAGGAGATAATTTGGTGGATGAAATCTCAGCCGCCTCAATAGTTGCAAAAGTATGGAGAGATTCTTTAATGGTTAATATGGGGATAAATTATCCAGAATATGGATTTGCTAAACATAAAGGCTACCCTACAAAATTTCATAGAGAAGCATTAAGAATTCATGGGCCCAGTCCAATTCATAGAAGAACGTTTTCAGGAGTGATCTTTGAAAAATAAGTTCATTCATTTAAGGAACTCATCAGAATTTAGCATTACTAGGGGCCTTTTTCGACCCAATGAAATCGTAGATCAGGCTGTCAAGAAAAAAATGCCTGCTGTTGCATTAACAGATCTAAACAATCTTTTTGCAGCTGTAAAATTTGTGTCCTATGCAGAAACCAAAGGAATTAAACCTATTTTAGGCGCCGTTATATCTGTTCAAGGTAAATCAGAAATCGATGAGATTTTGGTTCTAATCCAAAACAACATAGGATTCCTTAATCTTTTAAAAATTATCTCTAAGGCTCAAGAAAATAAGAAAGCAGATCTTGCGCTGATAAGCTTTTCTGAATTTATAAATTTTCTTGAGGGACTTTATGTAATTATTGGGGGACAAAGAAGTTTAGCTAGGAGATACGCTCTTAACAACAGAGAAGACTTGTTAGAGAGACTATTGATCCACTATAAAAATAAATGTGGAGATAATCTATTATTAGAGATAAACAGTATTGCAGATGAAGATTCAGTGGCTAATTCTATTTTTGCAAAAAAAGGGAGTGAGCTTGCTATACCGCTCGTAGTTACTAATGATACTCTTTTTGCAAATCAAGAAGATTTTGATATACATGATATAAAGGTATGCATCAATACTGGAAAAATTATTGATGATAAGAACAGATCAAAAGATTTTAAATTATCGCAATTTTTTAAGAGTGCTAAAGAAATGTATGCATTGTTGCCAGAATTTAAAATAGCCTTGGAAAATTCCTACTTTTTGGCTATGAAGTGCAATATAACGTTCAAAACAGATAAATATTTTTTACCAGAGTATCCAGTTTCAGAAAATGAGGATTTTAATTCATTTCTTGAAAAGAAAGCGTTTGAGGGGCTTGAAGCATTACTTAAAAAATTAGATAAAACTCAACACACGACATATAAAAAAAGAATGAATATTGAACTGGAGTCCATCAAGGCAACAGGATTTTCAAGTTATTTTTTAATCGTTGCAGATTTTATTAATTGGTCCAAAGACAATAATGTACCTGTAGGTCCTGGGAGAGGTTCTGGTGCTGGCTCCTTGGTGGCATATTGCCTAGGAATTACATCCCTTGATCCAATAGAACACGGTCTGCTATTTGAAAGATTCATTAATCCCGAGCGGATTTCAATGCCAGATTTTGATATCGACTTTTGTATGGAAAAAAGAGATCTTGTTATTGATTATGTTTCTCAAAAATATGGGAGAGACGCAGTTTCTCAAATTGCTACCTTTGGAACAATGGCAGCTCGAGCAGTGGTAAGGGACGTTGCAAGAGCGCTAGGTAGACCTTATGCCTTAGGTGACAGAATTTCAAAAATGATACCCTTTGTGCCTGGTATGACGTTAGAGAGAGCTATAAAACAAGAACCTCTTTTAAAAGAAATGATTCAGAATGAGGATGAAGTCGCAGAAATAATTGATATTTCTTTCAAACTAGAGGGTATTGCAAGGAACGTTGGAAAACACGCAGGAGGAATAGTTATAGCACCAGGAAAAATAACTGATTTTTGTCCTCTCTATATTGATTCTTCATCAGGTTCTACTATGACGCAATTTGATAAAGATGATTTAGAAAAAATTGGCTTAGTAAAGTTTGATTTTCTTGGTTTAAGAACCTTGACAGTTATAAGCAAGACTTTGGATGCCATAAATGCTAAGAAAAAATTATTAAATGAAGACCTGCTTGATCTTGGTACTATTCCTCTAGACGATCAAAAGGTTTTTGAATTGCTGCAACAGGGAAAGACGACTGCAGTCTTCCAGTTAGAATCACCAGGCATGCGCGAACTTATTAGGAGACTTAAACCAACTAAATTCGAAGAAATCACAGCCTTGCTAGCATTGTATCGTCCTGGTCCACTCGAATCAGGGATGGATGATCAATTTGTAGATAGAAAGCATGGCCGGGAAAATGTTTCATATGCTCACCCATTATTAGAACCAATCCTAGCAGAAACCTATGGAGTTATATTGTACCAAGAGCAAGTTATGCAAGCCGCTCAAGTTCTTGCTGGATATTCTTTAGGACAGGCAGATATTCTCCGCAGAGCAATGGGTAAGAAAAAAGTTGAGGAGATGGAAGAACAAAGAGCAGTTTTTATAGAGGGGTGTAAAAAAAATAGTATAAAAGAGGGACTAGCCTCTAAAATATTTGATTTGATTGAAAAGTTTGCTGGTTATGGTTTCAATAAATCTCATTCAGCAGCATATGCCCTTATATCTTATCAAACTGCATTTTTAAAAACTTATTTTACTGAGCAGTTTATGGCTTCTGTCTTATCAACCGAACTAGGAAACACTGATAAGATTTATACTTTACTTAAAGAGTGTAATAGTCTTGGTATTCAGGTAAAAAAACCAGATATTATGATGTCTAAAAAAGAGTTTTTCGTGAATCAAGACAATGATATTGAATATGGGTTAGGTGCTATCAAAGGAGTTGCAGACTCTTTTATTAATCATATATTGGAAAATCGAAGAAAACATCAAGTTGAGAATTTATTCGATTTCACTAAAAAGTTTGATATTAAACTAGGGGGTAAGAAATCTATTGAGGCCCTTGCGAAATCTGGAGCCTTTGATTCTTTGGTTCCCAACAGATCAATAGCAATGTATTCACTAAATGACATTTTGTCTGAATCTCAGAAAAGAAGTAATCAACAATTTGGCGGAGATCTTTTTAGCAGTAATGAAATAGGATTTGATCCCTATGAAAAATTTAAGAATGAGGAAGAGATAGACAATAACGAAATCCTTGAATTAGAACGCGAGGCTTTAGGGTTTTATTTCACGGGTCATCCAGTGGAATCCTTATCAGATACATTAGTTGGATTTACTAATCATAGAATTGATCAGTTAACACCCGATATTAAAAATTCAAAAATTGCTGGGTTAATTCAGAGTATTAGACAAACCAAGGATAGGCATGGTCAACAAATGTATTTTGCAAACTTTGATGATGGTTCAGGTTCTATGGATGCAGTCATAACGCATGAGCTCATCCAGAGTCATCACGAGATTATAAAGAAAAATAATATACTTATCTTTTGTGGAGAGATAAGTGTAGATGATTATCGTTCAAAAGAAGTTGGAAAAGTGCAATACAAAATGAAT
Source organism: Gammaproteobacteria bacterium (assembly GCA_038108875.1). GTDB lineage: Bacteria > Pseudomonadota > Gammaproteobacteria > Magnimaribacterales > D2472 > VMDH01. The sequence goes on from JAYNII010000005.1 coordinate 61,968, forward strand.
GTTAAAAAATTGTACAGTCTAGATGGAATTTACAAAAGCATTCAAGGAGTGTCTATTCATATTACTGAGGATCAACTACCTGACCTAAAAAATAGCATGGAAGCTTTAAAAAATCTCAATGGAGATATTTGGAATTCAGGGGAATGCACTTTAGAAATCAAGTTAAGATTTAAAGAAAAAGAAACTTCTATTAGTTTAGGGGAGAATTTTAGATTTCATCCAAATCAAGATAATATTACATCTATTAAACAAGCTTTTAGGAATTTGGATTTAAGAATAAATTAACATGAGCAGTCAATTTTTAGAATTTGAAAGACCTCTTGCCGATATTTTAGAAAAAATAGATGCTCTAAGACAGGCTTCTAAAGGAAATGCGTCCTTGCTTAAAGAAATTCAATCCTTAGAGGATGAAGAACACAAACTCCGAAAAAAGATATTTTCTAAGCTTTCAATTTGGCAGAAAGTCCAGGTCGCGCGACATCCTAAGAGACCACATATTTCAGATTTCATTCCAAGAATATTTAGTGATTTTGATGAGCTTCATGGTGATAGGCAGTTCGCTGACGACGCTTCTATCATAGGTGGTATTGCTACCTTTGAAAGCATTCCAGTTATGATTGTTGGGCACGAAAAGGGCAGAGAAACTTCCGAGAAAGTAAAAAGAAACTTTGGCATGGCGCAGCCAGAGGGTTACAGGAAAGCAAAGCGATTGTTTCAACTCGCAGAGAGATTCTCACTTCCAGTAATAACTTTCATTGATACAGCTGGAGCATATCCAGGAGTCGAGGGTGAAGAAAGAGGTCAATCAGAAGCTATTGCTCAAAATTTAGCTGTAATGTCTAAATTGAGAACTCCTATAATAGTTATTATCACAGGCGAGGGCGGCTCAGGAGGCGCATTAGCAATAGGGGTTGGAGACCATGTTGCAATTTTTGAGCACGCAATATATTCAGTTGCTTCTCCGGAGGCTTGTGCATCTATAGTATGGCGATCATCTGAGAATGCTCCCGATGCTGCAGAAGCAATGAAAGTAAGCGCGCAAGAATTAATTAAAATTGGGATAGTAGATGAAATTATCTCAGAACCTTCTGGAGGAGCACATAGAGATTATGACGAGATGTCAAGTTCTCTTAAGAAAACACTCGTAAATGTTCTTTCTAGATTGAATAAGCAATCAATTGATGAGCTGCTTCAACACAGATACCAAAGACTTCTAAGAATTGGCTCATAGCAATTTTTCTCCTGAAGAAATTTTAAAAAACATTAATTCTGATTTGGATACGATTGTAGCTTTTAGCGGAGGATCGGATTCAACTGCATTATTGGTTGGACTTCACAAATTAAAAAATGAAAATAAACTTTTAAGTAAACTTGCAGCACTTCATATCAACCATGGCATTAATTCTCAAGCAAACTCATGGGAAAAACATTGTAAGCAAAAAGCTGAGTCATTAGGCATAACTTTCTTTTGCGAGAATATAACCCTCAAAACACAATCTAAAAGTTATGAATTAGAAGCTCGAAAGGCTAGATTTGAAGTTTTTAAGAAATATTCAAAATATTATCCCCAAATCTGTCTTGCACACCATTTAGATGATCAAGTAGAAACAATTTTATTTAGGATTTTCAGAGGCAGCGGGTTGAGAGGCGTTATGGGCATGAAGTTTTCTAGGAAAGTTGGTGAAGGAAGAATTGTCCGCCCATTATTAGAGGTCCCCAAGAGCGCCCTTGTAAATTATTTGAAATCTCAAAATATTGATTTCATAACCGATCCTTCTAATTCAGATGAAAACATAGATAGAAATTTTCTTAGGAATTCTGTTTTACCTTTGATTGAATCAAGATGGAACGCTGCTTCAAGAAAAATTTTTGACTTTAGTAGGCTTGTGAAGGAGGAATTAGAAATTTTAGATACATTATTTGAAACCTCGTATGGCAATCTCTATAGAACAGATTCACTAGATAAAAGAGAACTTATAAGCCTTAACTCTTCCTTAAGGAGCAAAATAATCAGACATTGGCTTGAGTTTAATCAACTTCCTACTCCAAATTTAAAAGTACTTAAAGAAGTTGAAAAAACGTTTTTAGATTCACCCTCCTCGCTCAAGGCAGAGGTTAGTTGGCGAAGATCGGATGCTCCTGAGCAAGGTGTTATACTGCGTATTAATAAAAATGAGATTTACTTTGAGGTAGTTTAAAAATGGAATACGAAACTCTTAAATTAGATATAAATTACGAAACCAAGATAGCAAAAATATTACTCACAAGACCCCAGGCAATGAATGCTTTTAATGAGCAACTAGTATGGGATCTTAAAGATGCAACAGAAAGAGTCTCAAATGAAGAAAAAATTAGGGTATGTGTTCTAACTGGCATGGGGAGAGGTTTTTCTTCGGGTGCAGATCTCCAAGAGAGAGGTGCAAGCTGGAAAAGCACCAAAGATTCTCTTCTAAATGGATACCTTCCAAGTTTAAAAGCAATTATTAATATGCCAATTCCTGTGATAGCTTCAATAAACGGACCCGCTGCAGGTATTGGTGCAGCTTATGCAATGGCTTGCGATCTTCGTATTATGTCTAGGGATGCGTTCATTATGTCTGTATTTAGTAATATTGCGCTTGTCCCAGACGGCGGACTCGCTTGGTTGTTACCCAAAGGTTTTGGTTATGCTAAGGCATTAGAATATGCAATTGAGGCTAAAAAAATATCTGCTGAAGAATGCGAAAGATTTGGAGTAGCAAATAAAGTAGTCGATCAAAATGATCTAGAAGCTGAAACTGAAGCATGGGCCACAAACATTGCAAGTAGATCCCCAACTGCAGTAAGGGAGACGAAGAAGCTTATGAGACTGGCTATGGAAAAAGGATATTTAGAGGTATATAAAGCTGAAGCAGAAATTCAGGATAAGATTTTTGGCGGAGATGAATTTAAAGAGGGCGTTACAGCTTTCTTTGAGAAAAGAAAACCAAATTTTAAGTAATTTTATTAAAACAACAAATAATGGCTTTAATTGAAGACTTGAGAGTATTTTTGTCAATACCTACTCCCCAGCGAGTAACTTTCTTATCTTTTGCAATCTCAATATATGTTATTGCGGAAGCTCCAGATCCTGAACCAATAGAATGTTGATGGAACTCGCTAATACTTAATTGGCAACAGTAAGTATTATTTAGAGCATTAATGGCTGCAGCAAGGGGACCCTCACCTTTAGCTGAAATTCTTTCTTGCTTTCCACTTTTTTCTAAAACAATTTCTATGCTGTCTTGATTATCCTCTCTTGAGGATACTTCAAATGAAATTAGTTCCGTGCCAAGAGACTGCATAAAAGATTTCTCAAAGATATCCCAAATCTCAGACGATATTATTTCTCTACCGGTACTATCTGCAACTTTTTGTATCTCTGCACTTAATGCAATTTGCAACCTTCTAGGTAACGAAACCCCATGATCATTTTCTAAAATGTATGCAATACCTCCTTTGCCAGATTGAGAATTTATTCTCACAACAGCCTCATATGTTCTACCTAAATCAGAGGGATCAATAGGTAAGTAGGGCACTTCCCAATGAGGTGTATTTGATATTTTCAATGCTTGCAGTCCCTTTTTGATTGCATCTTGATGAGATCCAGAGAACGCAGTAAAGACAAGATCTCCTGCGTAAGGATGTCTTGGATGAACGGGTAGTTTGTTGCAAAATTCAACTTCTCTGATGACATGATTAATATTTGTAAAATCTAGTTCAGGATCAATTCCATGTGTAAGCAAGTTAAGAGCAAGGGTGACAATATCGACATTACCAGTTCTTTCACCGTTACCAAATAATGTTCCTTCCACCCGATCAGCTCCTGCCATAAGTGCAAGTTCGGTAGCAGCTACTGCTGTTCCTCTGTCGTTATGGGGGTGGAGAGAAAGAATGATATTATCCCTGTCTTTAAAATTGCGGTGCATCCATTCAATCTGGTCTGCATAAATATTTGGAGAGGTCATTTCAACTGTAGCAGGAAGATTGATAATAATTTTATTCTTAGAAGCATTCTTTAATATAGCAACGACAGCATCACAAACTTCAACTGCATAGTCACACTCTGTCCCAGTAAAACTCTCAGGAGAATACTCAAAAGACCATTCAGAGGCTGGGTTGTCTTGAGCAAGTTTTTTTACCAATTCAGCAGCATCTGTGGCAATCTTTTTTATTCCAGCTTTGTCTTGATTAAAGACTACTTTACGTTGCAAGGTTGAAGTGGAGTTATAAAAATGCACAATAGCCTTGTTAACCCCTCGAAGTGCTTCAAATGTTCTTTCAATAATATGTGACCTTGCTTGAGTCAAAACTTGGATAGTTACATCTGAGGGTATTTTTTCTTCTTCAATTAACCATCGAACAAAATCATAATCTGTTTGAGAAGCTGCTGGAAAACCAACTTCTATTTCTTTGAAACCTAAATTACAAAGCAACTCAAACATTCTTTTTTTGCGCTGCTGGCCCATTGGTTCTATTAGAGCTTGATTTCCATCTCTAAGATCTACAGAGCACCATAATGGTTTTTTTGACAATTCATTATTGGGCCAAGTTCGATCAGGCAGCTCAATTGGCTTGTATGGTTTGTATTTGCTAGCTATATCTTTCATGTTTTAATGGCACTGTGTCTTACTTAAATAATCGATCTTTAACAATTCTCTCATTAATGGGTATAAAAAACTTTACTAAAGCATTACTTAATCCCAAAAAAACTATTAATTATATGTTTCTAGAGCCTATTTTAACATTGCATGCAGAGGAATTAGATGAAATAGGTAATGATGAAAAGGAGCTCTTGATAAAAATAATGCAATCTTCTGGTAACACATCTGCTATAAGACAAGGAGCCATGATAATTGCAGAAGATTCAAGGAAGTTAGAGAAGTCTAATTTCATGCAAACTGCCAAGATAGTAATTGATTTTTCAGGTACATTCTCTGGTTCAAATATTATTAGAGCTCCATCGCTTATAGAACTAAATAAAGATATAGAACTTAAGAAAAATTTATGGCAAACGATGCTCTCTCTTCTCAAAAGCTAATAAAAGTATCTTTAGCAACCTTCGATGATTTTTCTAGAATTCATGCCATTGATATTGAAACTAATATTTCACCTTGGACTTTAGACCAAATTAAGTCCTCATTTCAGGCTGGACACATTGCACTAAAGGCGACTTTTGAGGCTGAGTTAATAGGATTCTTGATTTATGAGCCTATTTTCCCAGAAGCTCATTTACTTAGCATTGCTGTTGAGTCAAAACATCAATCTAACGGTATTGGAAAGCTATTGTTAAAAACTTTGTTGCAACAAGCCAAAGCGCAAGATATTAAGATAGTTTATTTAGAGGTCAGACAATCTAATTACAAGGCAATTAAATTGTATGAATCTTTAGGATTTATAAAAGATGCAATTAGAGTTGCCTACTATAGCAAGCCACAACCAGAGGATGCCTTATTGATGAGTATTGCGCTCTAAAGTATTTAAAATCCAATCCTCAAGCGGTGAATAGAAGAACAGATTCTCAATAAAACCACAATGTCCTCCATGCTTGGTAATTTTTATGTCAAGTAATTTTGTTGGTTCTAGTTGTGACAGGGGGTCTATAGGGATACATGGATCATCCTCAGCACTCCATAAAAAAGTCTGTCTTTTTAAGTTTGTAAGATCTTTTTTGGAAATTGCATAATCGTTAAACAGTTCAAAAAGAGAATGAAACTCAGCATTTCTTCTTCTAAAGAATTCAGTTATATCTTTTAGCGACTTAAGTTTTAGGGCTGCATGAAGTTCAAGATTTGGATAGTGCTTTTGTTTATTGGAAATTGATCTTTTCCATTTTCTTAAGAAATATTGCTTGATTATTATCGATTGAGTGTCCATGGCATCCATGGCCTGTTTCGGATCCAACACAGGAGAAATTGCCATTACTTTCTTGAGATTATTATGTCTTATTAGTTGAGAAGTTCGAAGGGCAATGTTTCCTCCTAAAGAAAAACCTATCAAACTAAATCTAGTATTGGGTTGACAATCTAAGATGTAACTTATTAATTCTACGATTTCAGAAATATCAGTTGCTTTAAAGAAATCTGAGTTCAGATGTTCGGATTCACCATGGTCAACAGGATGAATTCGAATAACTTGATATCCAGCTTTCATTGCATTAAAGGCATGGCATGCCAAGTATTTAGAATCTTTGTTTCCTAGAAACCCAGGCAGGTATATGACTGATTTTGTTCCTCTAATTGTTTCAAAGTATTCCAGTTTCAAGCCAGTCGAGCTCTGAAAGATTAACCCCTTTGATGCTGCATTTAATGCATTTACTTTTTTAGACTGGTGAATTGATCTTAGAGGCGAGGAGGAATAAACAGTATTAAAGACACCATTTTTGAGTAAAAAGTTTGGCGACATTTTTTTAGAGAATCTTTTTTATTTCCTTCTCAATCTTGCTTACAGCATCTTTTGATCCAAATCTTTTAATTATCATCCCGTTGCGGTCAACCAAGAATTTTGTGAAATTCCACTTTATAGACTTAGAACCAAGAACTCCTGGAGCTCTATTTTTAAGATGGTTATATAAAGGAGAGGCATTTTCTCCATTGACATCTATTTTTTCGAACATTTGAAAAGATACCCCATAATTTAATTCACAGAATTCTTTAATTTCATTACTGCTACCAGGTTCTTGCTTACCAAATTGATTACATGGAAACCCAAGCACTTCAAGGCCTTGATCTTTATATTTTTTATAGAGTTCTTCTAAATCCTTGTATTGAGGAGTAAAACCGCACTTACTTGCTACATTAACAATCACTAGTACCTTTCCTTTAAATTTTGAAAAATTTATAGATTCTCCAGTTAATGAATTTAATTCAAAGTTATGTATTTCCATGAGTTGTTAGTATTTTTTAAAAGTTATAATACCAGTCTTAATATAATTAATCATGCAAGCTGAAATAGATATTTCTATAGTGTGTTTTCAAGAGCTCTCCCTCGAGGAGCTTTATAAGATCCTGCAGCTCAGACAAGAAGTTTTTGTTGTTGAACAAAATTGTCCTTATTTGGATGCAGATGGAAATGACGCACTTTCATTTCATCTAATTGGAAGAATACAAGGAGAAATCCAAGCTTATCTAAGGATTGTTCCGCCAGGTATTAAATTCTATGGTCCATCTCTTGGCAGAGTCATCACTGCTATGCCTGTCAGAGGAGAGGGTTATGGTAAAGCTATTCTGATGAAGGCTCTAGACTTCGTTGCATTTAATTATCCTAATCAAGAAGTTTCAATATCGGCTCAGCACAGACTAACCGAATACTATCAAGATCTTGGTTTCAAAGAAGTTGGTGAGATTTATCTAGAAGATGATATTGATCACATAAAAATGGTGATGCTTCCCAAAGTCCTCAAAAGTAAAACTTTTACTACCAGAGCAAAGGGGAATTCGGTTTTTTTTGCTATGGGCGGCTTGTTTTTGGGAGCGATGCTTATTATTACAAGTTTTATAAAGGATATTGATATTTCTGCTTTGAGTTGGGTAGCAAAGATAGAAGATAAGGTGATCAGTCGTGAGCGTTTCGAACAATATCTAAATTCAATTGATCAAGCTCGAGCTTCAGGATTAATTAAGAATGATCATGAAAAAATTTTGGAAAGAATGATTGATGAGGAGCTTTTGATAAGAAGGGCAATAGATCTAGGTTACTTGGATAATAATCCTCAAGTACGAAGCTTGCTTATCCAAAAAATGATCGAGAATATTCTTTCTGAAACAGATGCTTTGGAAATTACAAATACAGAACTCGAGATATTTTATAACTCAAATCAAGATTTTTTCCTCGCCAATCCCAAGCTTTCCATGGAAGTGCTTAAATTTTCATCCTATGATTTAGCTCATGATGCAAAACAATTCCTTCTTGCTGGCGAAGCAGATCTTGCTATGGAGTTAGCTGATAGAAAAGCTATCAGCTTACCCAGAGGCTTGCTCCCTGCAACTAAAACGCGTGAATATGTAGGTCCCACACTAACTTCAATTGCTCTTAATATGGAGTCAGGGAGTATCTCAGATCCTATTCAAATTGATGAAGGATTTCATTTAATAATTTTGTATGAGAAATCATTTGATACGCCCAAACCATTCCAAAGTATTGTTGATCAGGTGAGAGCAGAGTTCTTAAAACAAAAACGCGATGAGCTTCTGCGAGACTATTTAATCAATCTTAGAAAATGGTATGACGTTACAAAATCAACTGATTTATAGAATACTTGTCTTTATTTTTGTTTTTTCTTGTTTTGAAGCTGAAGCTCATAGTAGAAATGAATCCTACTCAATTGTTGAGATCACACAAAAAGAGGAACTTTTTTTCATAAATATCAAAGCTAATATCAGATTGGATATTTTTCAACAACTCAAGTTACCTCAAAACTTGATTCAAGAATCAGAGTTGGGTGCTTATTATTTAAACTCTTTCGAGTTTATTCCTAAATGTAGATATAGTAACAATTCAGTACCAACCATAAATACTAGCGCTGGGTTCATCAGGGTTGCATGGGAGTTGCAATGTACCTCAGTCCCAGAACAATATAAAAATCAACTCTTCCAAGATCTAAATCCTTCACACAACCATCTTTCCAAAGTAACACTAAATCAGGAGATTATTGGTGATTTTATTTTTAATATCGATTCAAATGTATTCTCTTTAACTCAAATTCCAAGCAAGGATAATCAGAACTCAACTGTTTTAAATTTTCTAAAATTTGGAGTAGAACATATTCTTTCTGGATATGACCATTTGCTTTTTGTTCTAGGCCTATTAGTTTTATTTGCTCGATTAAGGTTATTTTTAGCAATTACGGGTTTTACAATCGGTCACTCTATTTCTTTGTTTCTTAGTAGTTTCGGAATTGTTATTGCAAATATGAATGTTGTTGAGTCCTTAATTGGATTTTCAATTTTCATTCTAGGGTATGAATATTTTTATAAAAACTTTTTTGGAGTAAATAAGCAATACTTTAGATTCTGGCAATTTATGCCAATAGGTGTTTTAGTTTTATTTTGGGTTATTGGAATGCTAAGTTTCCTATTATTCCTAGGTCTGGTGGTTTTTGTGCTAAGTAATCGCAAACTAATTTTAGAAGATCAAGCGCTGATTAAGCCTCTTTTAATTACGACATTTTTTGGTTTCATTCACGGATTAGGTTTTGCCACAAACTTAGCAGGCGCAGGTTTAACAGAAAATTTAATCTTAGGTGTTTTAGGATTTAATATAGGTGTTGAACTTGGACAACTATTATTTGTTATTCTTTCTCTGGCTGGTTTGGGTCTAATAGCTAGATTTTTTGGTACTCAAGCACTATTAATTAGTAAACACGGAATTTCGTCTCTTTTGCTTTCCTTTGGTATTTATTGGTTTATTCTTAGGATACTATGAGTAAGTTTTTACATACCATGCTTAGGATTTCATCAATTGATGAAACACTTCACTTTTTTTCTCTTCTTGGGTTTAAAGAGGTATCTCGGTATGACAATGAAGAGAGTAGATATACTCTGGTTTTTATTGCGGCTGAGAAGGACCTCCCTCAAGCTATAGAAAGCAGGGCACCAATGATTGAGTTAACTTATAATTGGGATGAGACAACTTATGATTTTGGAAGGAATTTTGGACATATTGCTGTTTCTGTTGAGAATATATACGTTATCTGCAAGACATTGCTCGATAATAACATCTTGATTAACAGACCCCCAAGAGATGGCCGCATGGCTTTTGTTAGAACACCTGACAATATATCAATTGAGCTCTTGCAATTTGGCAAACCATTGCAAATTATGGAACCGTGGGCTTCTATGCCAAACATAGGGACCTGGTAGTATAATGCTTCCCCTAAGATGATTTGGAGGGGGGCAGTGTGTTAGTAGTAAGGCTTGCAAAGTTATCTGATCTAAATGGGTTATACAACCTTTTAGATAAAGAAGCCAAGCAAATGACGACCATGCCAAAGACAAAGGTTGATCTGAAGGCAAGAATAAATTGGTCTATTCAATCATCGCTAGCTAAAACTAATTCTAAAAAACCCGCAAGCTTCCTTATGGTACTTGAATTGAACAATGAGATTTTGGGGATTTCTGCGATTTATACTAAAGTAGCTCAGAGAAAGCCTTCTGTATTTTTTAAGATAAGATCAAAAGAAATTTCCTCTAAAACTCTAAATTTTCAAAAAAAAGTTGAACTTCTTCAGCTTTATAATTGTAATTCTCCCTATACTGAGCTGGGTACTTTATTTTTATCACCTAGTGCTAGAGCTAAAGGAGTTGGAAAACTCTTATCTTTATCAAGGCTTTGTTATATGGCTCTTGATCCAAATAGATTTGATAGAAAAACATTTGTTGAGATTAGAGGATGGAAAAATGATAAAGGTGAATCAGATTTCTGGAATAATTTTAGCAAGATTTTTTTTGAGCTCGATTTTGATGGAGCCGATAGCTTAAGCTACATTGATAACCACTTCATTAGCGAAGCGGTTCCTAGCTTTCCATTTCTAAAAGAATTAATTCATCCTAAAGCTAAAAGAGTGATTGGCAAAGCTCATCAAAATGCTTTTCCAGCTCAAAAAATTCTTGAGCAACAGGGATTTCATTCAAACGGATTGGTTGATGTCTTTGATGCCGGGCCATGTCTAGAGGCATTTACCAAAAGAATAAATATTGTTCGGAATCAAATAAAAAGTAAAGCAAAGATTGTCAAATCACTTTCCTATCCCTCTTCAGGATATTTAAGCAATTGCTCCTTAAATAACTTTAGGTGCACCTTCTCAGATTTTTTGTTTTCTGATGGAACAACAGAAATAACTCAAGAAACTGCACGAATTTTAAAAGTTAGATCCGGGGATTTCCTAAGTGTGTTTTCATAATGTTATATATTAATAATCAATGGTTAGCAGGAAAGGGGAAAAAATTAATTTCTTTGAACCCACTGACTTTAGAAGAACTCTGGAATGATAATCAAGCCTCTGCAGCTCAAGTAGATCAGGCGGTTAACTGTGCAAACAATGCTTTTGAGTTATGGAAAAATTTACCGTTCAGGGAAAGAATTTTAATTATTAAAAATTTTTATAAGATTTTAAGTCAAGAAAAGGAATTTCTAGCCAACCTTATTTCTCAAGAAACTGGCAAACTCTTATCAGATTCAGCTGCTGAGGTTTCTGCAGCGCTTGCGAAGCTTGATAATTCTCTTAAGGCTCATAAGAATAGGACAGGATCAACTTTAGTAATTTCTGGTGCTTCTAGACAGCTGGTTCAACATTTTCCTCACGGGCCTATGGCAGTTATTGGGCCATTTAACTTTCCACTTCATCTCCCTAACGGTCACATAACGCCTGCACTTATTGCAGGAAATACAATTATTTTTAAACCAAGTGAACTAACTCCCTTGGTAGGGGAGGCAATGGTATTACTGTGGGAGAGAGCAGGCTTGCCTAAAGGAGTTATAAATTTAGTTCAAGGCAGTCAAGAGGTTGGTCAAACACTAGTCAAAAATAAACTTGTTAAGGGGGTATTATTTACTGGAGGCATCAAAGCAGGCTTGCAGATTCATAAAGTTTTAGCAGGTCAACCAAACAAAATTCTTGCTTTAGAGCTTGGTGGAAATAATCCCTTGGTTGTTTGGAAGACAAAAAAAATTTCTAGGGCAGTAGAAATTATTCTAAGTTCTGCATTTTTATCATCAGGACAGAGATGTACTTGCGCAAGAAGATTGATTCTTCAAAATTCAAGAAATGGTTTGCAGATTTTGGAAGCTTTGCTCAAACAAGCAAAGGTGATTGCCAGTGAAGTTAAAAATTCAAAACATTTTGGTCCACTAATTAATAAGAAAGCAGCCTCTCAATTTCTAGAATTTCAAGATAAGCTTAAAAAGCAAGGAGGTAAAGTCTTGTTAAAAGGAAGATTGGTAAGCAGGGCTGGCTCTCTTGTAACTCCCTCAATCATAGATATGACAAAGTCTAGAAAGATATTTGATGAAGAAATTTTTGGACCCTTGTTACAGGTCTTTTTTGTAGATACATTTGAAGAATCCGTTAAGCAAGCAAACAATACAGAGTTTGGATTATCTGCAGGATTGATTTCTGATGAAGATAGACTCTTTGATGTCTTCCGAAAAGAAATTAATGCAGGCATTGTCAACTTTAATGCTCCAATAACTGGTGCTTCTGGTGCCGCACCTTTTGGGGGTGTTGGCAAAAGTGGTAATCACCGCCCCGCAGGATTTTATGCCTCAGATTATTGTGCGTGGCCCAAGGCTTCGGTAATTAATTTAAGTACATAATGCCAGAAGTATATCTAGATGGTATCGTTGGTCCCTATCATAACTATGGAGGCCTCTCTGAGGGAAACATTGCATCATTAAGTCATCGAAATCAACCTTCATCTCCTAAGACTGCAGCTTTGCAAGGTATAGCAAAAGCAAGATTGGTCCATAGTCTTGGTTTAATGCAAGGTTTCTTCATTCCCCATGAAAGACCTAACTTTAGCATTCTTCATAGCCTTGGATTTGAGGGGAATGAAAAGGAGGCTCTAAACAAAGTATCTAGAAGATCTCCGGCGCTTCTTAACAATCTCTATTCTTCCTCTGCAATGTGGGCAGCAAATGCAGGAACTTTTTCTCCAAGCGTAGATTGTGAAGATAGCATGTTGCATATTACTCCTGCAAATCTAGCGACCATGTTCCACAGATCTATCGAAACTGATTTCACCTATCTGCAAATGGAGCTCATATTTGGAGAAGTAGCAAAGGTCCATGCTCCTTTACCCAATTTATCTTACAAAGGAGATGAGGGAGCAGCAAATCATCTGAGAATATCCTCAACGCATGATGAACCAGGGTTTGAGATTTTTGTCCATGGAGGTTCTGCTTTTTCAAGAAATACAACAGTGCAAAGGCAAGCCCTAGAAGCATCTTTTGCAGTAGCCACGAATCATAGACTTAAACTTCAAAAGACATTTTTTATTGAGCAAGCGCCTGCTGCAATTGCTGCAGGAAGCTTTCATAATGACATTGTTAGTTTAGCTAATGAAAGAGTTTGCATATACCATGCTGATGCTTTTGCTTATCCAGAAGAATTCAAAAACATTAGAGAACAAATTTCCTCTGAACTTCCCGAATCTGTCTTTCTTGAGATCAGCAACAAGGATATAAGTTTAGAAGATCTTGTGGGATCCTATTTATTAAATTCCCAATTAATCACTAAACCTATATCAAAAGAGATGTGTCTTATATTACCTGAAGAAGTAAACAACTATCCTGGTATACAGCAATGGCTTTTAAATCTGCCCAACAATTCACCCATAGCTCAATTAGAGTTTGTGGACATTAAACAAAGTATGATGAATGGAGGCGGTCCAGCATGCTTAAGATTTAAAGCTCAACTACAAGAATTGGAACTGACCAAATTAAATCCTAAATTTATGTTTAATGAAAAAAAATTTGAAGCTTTAGAGAGCCTTGTTCATAAATATTACAGAGACAGGCTTCTTCCAAAAGATCTCCAAGATTATTCTCTGTTATTGGAAACAAGAGAATTTTTAAATGCATTAACCGAACTACTCGATTTGGGGAGTATTTATAATTTTCAAAAATAGAATCAAGAGTATTTTTTAATACTATCTACTAGAGCGCGTTTCTCTTGGATAAGCTCTTGCAATTGCGCATTTTGATTTGAAACAACTTCTCTAGGAGCCTTATTTGTAAAATCTTTGTTAGCTAATTTTTTTTCTAACATAATTATTCTTTGCTGTATTTTTTCTTGTTTATCTTTGAGAGAAGAGATCACGTTATCAAATTTAAACTCACTGGGCAAAACTAATTGGCATTTATCACCTGCAATTAAAATGTTAAGTGAATTGGGTACTTTGTGTGGTTCTAAAGAGCTTAGTTCTGCAACTCCACACATTCTATCAAGTGATGCTTTGAAGCCATTAAATGAATTGAATAATTCTTTGGGAGCATGAGGAGGTATATTCAGAATTAAGCTAACCTTATTATCAAGATTTAATTCATTTCTATTAGTTCTAATGGTTGTAATGCATTCAATTATGTCGTTTAAATATCGATTTATATTTTTTTTAATCACAGCTCTTTGCTGCGGAAGTGCTGTATCAACTAAAAAGTTCTTACAGGATTTTGACTGCATTATATTTAGATTTCTGAAGACTTTTTCAGTTATAAAGGGCATAAATGGATGAGCCAACTTCAAGAGATCTTCCAAATTAGCAATTAGACCAGTTATTAATGTTAGCTGTTCCGATTTTTCTGCTTGGGTAAGTTGATTTTTAACCAGCTCAATATACCAATCACAATATTTTGACCAGATAATTTCATAGAGCTCATTGGAAGCAAGATCGAATCTGTAGTTTTCTATGTGTTGAGTTATTTTCTTAGTGGATTCAAAAATCTGGTGATGCATCCAGATATTTAGTGAATGATCGAAAGGATTTATGTGTTCATTTTTCTTGAAGTCATATTTCTCAATTTGGAATTCAATGAAATGCATAGCGTTCCAGATTTTATTGCAGAAGTTTTTAAATCCACCAATCCTACCTATATCAAAATTTATATCTCTGCCAGGAGCGGCAAGAGAATAAAAAGTAAAACGAAGAGCATCCGTTCCAAAGGAATCAATACCATTGGGAAATTGCTTTTGTGTCGCAGCTTTGATTTTATCTTCAAGTTGAGGCTGCATGAGTCCATGTGTTCTTTTCTTAATAAGTGCGTCAAGGGAGATCCCATCAATAAGATCTATTGGATCAAGAATGTTACCTTTTGATTTTGACATTTTTTGACCGTTTTCATCTCGAATAAGTCCAGTGATAAATATTTCTTTGAAGGGGATCTCTTTCATGAAGTACAAGGTCATCATTATCATTCTGGCTACCCAGAAGAAGATGATATCAAAACCAGTAACCAGAGTTGCAGTAGGGTGAAATAGTTTAAGTCGGTCAGTCTTTTTTGGCCAACCTAAAGTTGCAAAAGTCCATAAGCTTGATGAAAACCAAGTATCGAGCACATCCTCATCTTGTTTGAGGGGGCCCTGTACATTATATTTTTCTCTAACATTTTCTTCTGAATTGCCTGCAAAGGCGTTCCCCTGTTTATCAAACCAAACAGGAATGCGATGACCCCACCACAATTGTCTACTTATGCACCAATCTTGAATATTTTCCATCCATTGGAAAAATGTTTTTTCCCAATTCTTTGGCACAAATTTTATTTCACCATTTCTAACGGCTTTAATTGCAGGTTCGGATAGTGATTTTGCATCTAGGTACCATTGTTTTGTTAATAAAGGCTCTAGTATTTCATTTGATCTGTCACCTAAGGGAAGTTTAATTGTATGAATCTCCTCCCTCACGAGCGAATTAGATGAAATTAATTCTTTAAGTACCTTTTCTCGAGCAATAAATCTATCCATGCCTTTAAATTCATTAGGTACTTCGCCCTGAATACATGCATTTTTGTCCATAATCGAAATTGGCAAGAACTGAGAAGGATCTCCAGTCATTGCTTCCCCGGATAAACTTATGTGTAAACCATGCCTTTTTCCTACTTCATAGTCGTTAAAATCATGACCAGGAGTTATTTTTACAACGCCGGTTCCAAACGAACTATCAACGTAGGTGTCAGCAACAATAGGAATGGATCTCTTTGCAACAGGAATGATTGCTCTTTTTCCAATAAAATTACTATATCTTTCATCATTAGGATTAACGGCTAAAGCCATATCTCCAAATAGCGTTTCAGGTCTTGTCGTAGCAATTGGTATCCTTGCATCGCAGTTTTCAAGGGAATAATTGATGGTCCAAATTTTGCCTTCTTTTTCTTCATTAATGACTTCTAAGTCAGAAAGAGATGTCTGCAATTTAGGGTCCCAATTTACCAGTCTATAGCCTTGGTAGATTAAACCTGCATCAAACAAGTCAATAAAAGCATGCTGCACTGCAGCTATGTAATCTTCATCACAAGTAAATCTTTCATTTTCCCAGTCAAGGCTTCCTCCTAGCCTTCGAAGTTGTTGAGTAATAGTATCTCCTGATTGATTTTTCCAATCCCAAACTCTTTCAATAAATTTATCTCTGCCGATATCTTCTTTGGAAATTCCATCCCTGCCAAGCAGACGTTCTACCACCATTTCAGTAGCAATACCCGCATGATCTGTTCCAACTTGCCAAAGGGTTGAATAGCCTTGCATCTTTTTAAATCTCACCAAGCAATCCATTATGGCATTTTGAAATCCATGTCCCATGTGAAGGGTACCCGTCACATTTGGTGGAGGTATCATCAGCGAAAATGTCTTAGAGTGCTGCTTGGGGGAAAAAACGAGTTTCTCTTCCCATTCACTGTATAGAGATTCCTCGATATCTTTAGGCAGATAGGGACTCTTTTTTGCCATTGGTATTATTTCAATAATATCTCAGCGAGTAATGGCACAGGTCTGCCAGTTGCTCCTTTTTTAGGACTTGTGCTCCATGCAGTGCCAGCAATATCTAAATGAGCCCAAGCATATTCTTGGGTAAAGTTTGATAAGAAACATGCTGCGTGAACTGTTCCAGCTTCTCTTCCTCCTCCAATATTCGCTAGATCAGCAAAGTTAGTTTTAGTGCAAGATTGGTATTCTTCCCAAAGAGGCAGTTGCCATGCTCTGTCACCAGCAACTTCTCCAGCAGCAAGAACTCTATCTGCAAGTTTTTGATCATTTGCCATCAATCCGGATGCGTGTTTTCCAAGAGCAACAACGCAAGCTCCTGTGAGGGTAGCAATATCTATCACGAAGGATGGCTTAAACTTTTTAACATAAGTTAGCGCATCGCAAAGTACGAGACGTCCTTCGGCATCGGTGTTCAAAATTTCAATAGTTTGACCAGACATGGATGTGACCACATCCCCAGGTTTAGTTGCTTTACCTGAGGGCATATTTTCAGCACATGCCATTACTCCCACGACATTTACTTTAGCTTTAAGTCTAGCAATGGCTTGTATAACCCCAAATACTGATGCTGCCCCACACATATCCCATTTCATTTCATCCATAGAACCGCTTGGTTTTAGCGAAATACCACCTGTATCGAAAGTAATTCCTTTTCCAACTAAAACTGCAGGTTTGTCATTTTTGTTGCTGCCTTTGTATTCAATTATTAGCATACGAGGTGGTTCAATACTTCCTTTTGCAACTGACATATAGGATCCCATCCCTAGTTTTATAAGATCCCTCTCAGTAAGCGAGCTTATCTTTAATGCTGGAAAGTCTTTTTTAAGTGCTCTGGTCTTAGTTTCAATAATTCTAGGAGTGCAATGATTAGCAGGCAAATCACCGAGGTATTTGGCTGCATTCATCCCTTCCCCAATTGCAAAACCAACCTGGATATGGTTTTTTAAGATACTTGAATGTTGCTTGTTAGATTCATCTAGCAAAAAAGTAACCTTTCTAAGGGAGTTTAATTTTTTAGTTTTATTTTTTGTTGCATTAAATATGTATGCAGCTGATTCACATGTTCTTGCAGCTATTTCAATTAATTTAGGATTTCTAGAGAGAGTTGAATTTAAGACAATGCTTAAGTCTTTGCATTTATTAGAGTTTGCATCCAAAACCAAAGCTGTAAAAAAGTTTACCCACTTAAACGTTGGATCACTCATTTCAGGTTGAGTAGAAATATTTAAAAGACGCGCTTTTGAGTTATTCGAGACCATTATTATTTTTTTTGAGTTTCCAGAATTAATTACCTTAAGCGGCTGACTCAGCTCAGGAAGACTTTTTGTTAAAAATTCAGGCATATTGATCTTCTTACCTTTTGATTCACAAAGCACGGCTAACATGTCTGTGGCAACAGATGGATAGTTGTTTTTGATAATTTTTAAAGTAATAGAATTTAAAACTTTGTATGCCATTTTGTCTCCTAGCTATCTAAACTGTAAAGTTGTATTGTAATGTATAGCAAAAAGTTAGACATGCTCTATACACAAAATATTTTTAACAATTACCTGAATCGTAATATTTTTAGGGTCTTTCTGCTTGCTTCAATGGGAATATTATTCTTCCTATTATTTTCGCGATCCATTCAACTCTTTGAAAAAGCAGCCGCGGATCTTCTAGATCCTTTCGTTGCTCTAAAAATCTTGGCGCTAAGAATTCCTGACTTCTTAACCTTTATAATACCTATTTCTTTTTTTATAAGTTTATTAGTTAATTTAAGTTCTCTGTATAAGAATAATGGCCACATTGTTTTTCTTAGTGCTGGCAAATCAAATACCTATCTTTTTAGAGCAATTATCGGTCAGGGATTTTTAGTTTTGATATGCTTGTTGAGTCTTGGATTATGGGTGGTTCCAGTTTCAAAACCCCTAGCAGAGTCTTTTTATGCTAATCAAGGCTTAGAGCATAGACTTGCTCTTCTGGATGAAGGCAAAATCCATAATATTGATAAGGATTCTCAGTTTATGTTTCAATCAAGAGGGATAGAGGACGGATTTTTTAATGATGTAATTTTTTTTTCAGTTCAAGACTCTGGGGCTATAGTTATATCTGCTGATGCATTGAAAACTTCCTCAGCAAATGAAAAATTATATTTAGATTTTTTTGAGGGTAATATTTTGATTGACTCATTCGAATCGCAGTCATCAATCAAGTTTGAGAAGCACTCAACCCATATCAATCTTAAAGAAGAATTGAGTTTAGCACCATCCTTCAAAAAAATATTAGATTCAGATACTAAGATTGGTTTCACTCAAGAACAATGGAATTACAGCTTTATTTTGCTTTTCTTAAATTTATTTCTTTTTGCCTTTGCGTTTTCTCAATCTAGACCGAGAGAATCCAATAATCACAAATTTGTCCTTGCAAGCTTATTATTCCTCATTTACTTGACTGCTCTAATAGGATTTAGAAGCACCTATTCTGATGCATCTAACATATTTTTTTACATAGCGCTTTGGCCAATTCATGCTGGATTTAGTGGGCTGGGTCTCTTAATACTCTTTAAATCAAGTTTTCTTAGGAATCTTAATTTTCTAAATAATCCCACCAGTAAATTGATTATTTATATTTGTATAGCGTGTTTAGTTTTTTGGCTAATTTTCTGATGGGTAACAACAAATTTATTTTTTATATTTTTAAGATAAGTGTTGTTTTAGTGCTCTTAGTTATGGTTTTTTTCTTAGCTGTAGACCTAATTATCCAGCTTAGTGAGGAGCTCAATGCACAAAGTCAAAAATCCAGTTCTGAGATAGCGCTCGGCTTGATTAAGAATCTTGACAACCGAAGTCTATATTTTATTGAGGCTTCGATTATTATTGGTTGCGCTTTGTCTATTTCATCTTTACATAATGCCAATACTCTGAATCTTTTGAGAATGTTAGGTAAAAGTCCTCAAAAGATTATCTTTTATATTGCTATTTTACCTTGTGTCTTTGCAGCATTATGGATATTTATCAATTTTGCTAATCAAGAATTTGAAGCAGAGACATCACAAAGGGCTCACTTTGTTGGAAACTCTAAAATTCTAGTGGATTTGAAGCCCAGAAAACAATTATTCCTTTATGAAGTTACTCCTGAAGAGGGAATTACCAAATCCATTTTTCAAGAAGAGACCGCTTTGAAAGAGACAATAACTTTAAATCAATCTCAAGAACTTTCAGGCAAACGTTCAAATCTCGAGGCTGAATTAGATCTACTGATTCCTTTAACAAGCCTGATTTTAATATATTTTATAGGATCAATGAGCTTTATATCCAAAAGAAATATCACCACTGGGAGTATGATTGCTTTGAGTTTGAGTCTTGCATTTGCACTCAGTCTTATTAAGAATTTGCTAATTTCATTAAGCATAATATTGAATTTCTCACCAGTAGTAATGATTGGAATATTGGCTACCAGTTTATACTTTTATACAAATAGAAGATTTAGAGTCTTATAAGTTTGGTTTTTGATAACCTGTCGGCAAGAGTTAAACCCTCTTTATCAATAAAGCTATAAAGCAACAAAGTTCCTAAGCTAAGAAAGGTGCAACCAACAAGTATTAATCTTAAAAAAGAAGCCTTTAAGCTTATTGTGGTTCCCTCAAAGGGAACCAGTTTAATTTTCCAAACACTCATCCCTAGGGTTTGACCGCTTTTATTCCAAAAATAACCAAAAAACAACCAAGCGCTCATGAATGCGATTAAAAGACCTAAGAGGGGAGGAAGTATTTCTCTTGAATTTAGAACAAGAAAGAAAGATCCAGCTAAAAACCAAACTCCCAATAGCAAAAAAAAATCATAAATTCCTGCAATAAATCTTCTCAGAAGTAATCGTTGGTTAGTTAGTGTTAACATATTGAGCTATTATTATAGGAAAAAAGAGGTCTTCATGAATAATTC
Organism: Gammaproteobacteria bacterium; assembly: GCA_038108875.1. Classification (GTDB taxonomy): domain Bacteria; phylum Pseudomonadota; class Gammaproteobacteria; order Magnimaribacterales; family D2472; genus VMDH01. The sequence goes on from JAYNII010000005.1 coordinate 82,377, forward strand.
AAGTACATTTTTTGGTCATCCAATCGGGTTAAAAACATTATTTTTAACTGAAATGTGGGAAAGGATGTCCTACTATGGAATGAGAGCGTTGCTTGTCCTCTACATGACAGGGGCTATCACAGGCTTTAATCCAGGTCTGGGTTGGTCTCAAATTGAAGCTCAGGCAATTTATGGGATCTACGTTGGACTCGTTTACTTCATGGTTGTTCCTGGAGGGTGGCTTGCAGATAATATACTTGGTCATCAAAGAGCTGTCTTAATCGGAGCAATCGTTATCGCACTTGGTCACTACACGCTTGCAATTCCTCTAGGCCAAACTTTCTTTCTAGGTTTATTGTTGGTTGTTTTAGGTACAGGGCTTTTGAAAGGCAACATTTCAACTATCGTGGGCAAACTTTACGATACTGGTCAAGATTCAAAAAGAGATTCTGGATATACGATTTTTTACATGTCTATCAACATAGGCTCAACTCTTGGGTTTTTAGTATGTTCATTCCTTGGAGAAAAAATTGGCTGGCACTGGGGGTTTGGAGCTGCAGGTGTTGGTATGACCTTTGGGGTTATTCAATTTATAAAATCTCGACACTTACTCGGTGATGCAGGTTTAGCTCCAAATGATATGGAAGATGCAACAAGAGCAAGACTGATTAATTATTCCTGGATTACTTTAGTAGGCATGCTCTTTGTTATCGTTGCTGGATTAATTGGTTTTTTTACCATTGATCCAAGGTACTTTGCTGAACAGTTTGCATACTTTTTAACTATTGTTGCTGGCTTATATTTTCTTTACTTATTTATTTTTGCAGGTCTCTCATCTGGCGAACGTAGAAATTTAATCCTATTATTCGTTCTATTTGTAGGCGCAGCAGCATTTTGGTCTGGTTTTGATCAATCTGCAGGATCCTTAAATATCTTTGCTCGAGACTATACTGATCTGAGCGTTGCTGGATATATAATTCCAGTGGGCTGGCTTCAATTTTTTAACCCAATATTTGTAGTTGTCTTTGCTCCAATATTCGCTGGAGTATGGGCTAATTTAGCAACTCGCAACCTCGACCCTTCTTTACCAATCAAGTTTGCAATTGGTTTGGTTTTTATGGGACTAAGTTTTGTTGTAATGCTTGTTGCCGTTGAATTGGCAATGAAGAGCTCTCCGGTTGGGATGCAGTGGTTGGTACTAACATATTTATTCCAGACATGGGGAGAGCTTGCTCTTTCTCCTATTGGTCTTTCAGCATTTTCTAGATATTCTCCAAAGAAATATATTGGTCAAATGTTTGGTCTTTGGTTTTTAGCTAGCGCTATTGGTGGAGTGCTTGCAGGCCTTTTAGGGGGTGAAGCCTTAGGGGAGGGCCTTGATTCCATATCCCCAGTTTTTAACTTTATGATTAAGTATTACTTTGCGATTGGAGTAATTTTGATTGTGCTTTCTTTCGTAATTAAACCAAAATCTCGAGAGGTTTAAAGCAATTCATTTAAGATAGCGAGATAGATTTCTTCTAGTCTGCTAAGATCGGCTAGGGATATTCGTTCATTAATTTTATGAATAGTCTTATTCAATGGCCCTAACTCTACGGTTTGAGTGCCCATGGGAGCAATCCATCTCCCATCTGAAGTGCCACCACCATTATCGATGATAGCTTCTTTGCCATTAACTTTAAGGAGTGCCGCTTGGATGGTATTTATAAATTCGTCTTGTTTTGTAAAATAAGGTTCGGCATTTTGTACCCAGGTTATTGAATGTTTTATTTTCAAATCATTCAATATTTTAGCAACATAGTCTTTAAGATTTTGTGCACTGTTTTCAGGAGAGAATCTAAAGTTAAATGTCATCTCAAGATCACCAGGCACTACATTAGTTGCTCCAGTTCCGCTTGAAATATTTGATATCTGAAAAGTGGTTGGATCAAAGTCAGCATTGCCTTGATCCCATTCCTGAGTAGAAAGAATCTCAATAAACTTCCCGCTGATATGAATTGGATTCAAAACTTCATTTGGGTAGGCAACATGCCCTTGTTTGCCATGAATTGTAAGATAACCCGTCAATGAGCCTCTTCTACCCCTTCGGAGTACATCACCAACAGAATATTTTGAGCTAGCTTCTCCAACAAGGCAAAAGTCTATGAATGCTCCTTCATGTTGAAGTTTAGCAATGAGCTGATCAATTTTTCCATCAGATATCTCGCCTTCCTCGTTGCTTGTCAATAATATCCATATTTGAAAAGGAGGAACTGGGTTAGGAATTAAAAAACTTTTTACTGCGCCAATAAATGCAGCTATGCTAGATTTCATATCGGCTGCGCCTCTACCGATTAATTCCCCATCCACCACTTCTCCAGCAAATGGATCTACGTCCCACTGATCAATTGGACCAGAGGGAACTACATCTGTGTGACCCAGGAAACAAAAGATCTTTCCTGTAGATCCATACTTAGCGAGTATATTTTCTACATTTAGATAGCTTGAATGTTCCACTGTAAATCCAAGTTGAGACAACTCTCTATCTAGAATTTTGAAACAACCATTATCTTTTGGAGAAATTGATTCTATTGAAATTAATTGTTGGGCTAATTCAAGGGTGTTCATGAATTGCTATGTAAATCTTTATTTAGCTCAATAGATTTTTTATTTCTTATGGCCTCAACAGCTCCAGAAATAGAATTTCTTCTAAAGAGTAAATTATTTGATCCAGCTAATTCAGAGGCTTTAATAATTTTCTCCTCGCCTTTTAGTAATAGGTTTACTTTTGTGCCTGCAGTTAAATATAAACCAGCTTCAAGCGTGCAATCGTCTCCAAGGGGAATGCCTAATCCAGCATTGGCGCCAATTAAAGATCTCTTACCCAAAGAAATTTTTACACTATTTCCCCCAGAAAGAGTACCCATTGTGCTAGCTCCACCACCTATATCTGAGTGAGCATCAATAGTTACACCTGCAGAAATTCTTCCTTCAATCATGCATGGTCCGAGAGTTCCAGCATTAAAATTGATGAATCCTTCATGCATAACTGTAGTTCCTGGTGCAAGATAAGCACCGAGTCTAACTCTAGCTGCATCAGCAATTCTTACGTCCGCAGGGACAACATAGTCTGTCATCCTGGGGAATCTATCTATTGAAAAAACTTTCAGCGGTTTATCACAAGCAAAGCTGGAAATCATTCTTTCACTTAATTCGGATAATCTTACAGGGCCATGGTTAGTCCAAGCATTGTTTGGTAGTGCATTGAATAAACCATCTAGATTTAAAGAATTTGGTTTAGATATTAGAAGTGAAAGAAGATGCAGTTTCAGGTAAGCGCACTCTGTCGTTTTAATCTCTTCATCTTTTGAGATATGGATAGCTATGTATTTTTTGTTAGGTGCAAGCTGAGATTTATAATCTTTATTATGATGCAGGACTTGGAAAATCTCTTCACTTATAATTAAACCTGTTTGTCCAACAAATTCTTCCCTTTTAATTATGTTAAAAAATTCATGTTCGGTTGAAACCGTTTGCAGGATATCGGTATAGAGGACATCTAGAAAATTCCCCTCTCTATCTGTGGTTGCAATTCCGACAGCTGCAATTGGAAAGACAACGTTTGTGTTCATACTGCTTGTATTCTACAGATTTTGGAGGGATGCAGTTAGTTTTTCGACTGACCTTTCTTCGAGGAAGTAGTTAGGTTTTGTTGATGAAATTAGAAATGTGTCTTCGACCTTTTCTCCAAGGGTAGTAATTCTTGCTGAATGTATTTGAATATTTTCTTTAAGAAAGATTTCAGAGATTTTTATTAATAAACCAGGAGAATCAAGGGTTTCGATAGTGATCCTTTTTCGTCTTCTATTGCTATCATTCTCAATACTAATCTTGCTCTGAAAAGAAAAAATTTTTGACTTAGACCGCATCAATATTTTAGATGACCCTAGTTTTAGATTAAAGTCTGATAGATTTTTTGCAATTGTATGGTGTATTTTGCTGAGATCGTCTTTATGAAGATTATTACCTAATATTTTGTGCTTAATTACAAACTTGTTTAGCACAAAGTCTTTATTAAAAGCAGTCATAATATCTGCATCTAAAACCTCTAAATTAAGATTCCCAAGTATTTCAACTATTCTATTAAAGAGGCCAAATTTATCTTTACCATGAATGGTAAGTAGTAAATAATCTGTCATTATCTCAAATTGCACCTTGTAATCGTTAGATGCATGCTCTCTTAACAATCGAGCATCTAACAAAATGGTTTCTTGAGAATATTTTGTAAAGTAACTATAGGGCAATAAGTTCCAATTTACCTCTAAAATTTCCCTTTCTTCTTTTCCAAAAAATTTTAGAATCGATAAAGGCAAAAACTCTTTTGTTTGTTTGATTGGTTTCCCTAAATCTTGATTAAGTACTTTTCTAGTCTCAAGATAGAGCGTGCTAAGCAATCCATGCTTCCAAGAATTCCATAAAGTGGGATTAGTTCCTCTCATATCATTAATGGTTAATAAGTATAGATAATCTAATTTATTAACTGAGCCAATTTTTTTTGCAAAATCTTTGATTGTTTGCTCATCGTGAACATCCATTTTTTGTGACCAAGATGACATAGTTAAATGCTCTTTAACTAACCAACATATTAAATCCGCATCTAAATCATTCATGGAGCATTTCTTGGAAAAACTTAATGCCGCCTCACCACCTAATGTTGAATGATCTCCATGCTTTCCTTTGCTTATGTCGTGAAAAAGCCCTGCTAAGTAGAGGATCTCAATCTTAGGAACTTTTCTGATTAATTCTTTCTCCAAAGCAAGATCCTCAGGGCTTTTACTTATAAACATTTGACGCATATTTTTAACTACTTTAAATATGTGCTCATCCACAGTATATACATGGAATAAATCGAATTGCATCAACCCGATAATATGACGAAATTCAGGAATAATTTTTTGCAGGAGACCTATTTGTCGCATTATTCTTAGCAAAGATGATGTATGAAATGGAGATTTAAGAAATGTCATGAAGAGAGATGCAATTTTTTTAGTCTGAAATTTTTTAGATGGAATAGCTCCAACTAGTTTTTTTATTTGTGAGAATTGATTCAATTCAAAGTTTTTGTGTTGTTTTTTATTCCCTAAAGATATAAATGTTTTAAGAACTCGTTCTTGACTAGTTAGATTATTCTTGCTGTTTACCTCAATGACAGAGTTATTTTTACTTAAGCCCAAGAGTAATTCATTTGCCTCCTGAATATTTTTTGCATCCAAATAGTAATTGCGCATTAATCTTTCTACAGAGGAATTTGTGTTTTTGCCTGGAAATATTAGTTTTTGGATTTTGATTTGATTATCAAAATTAAGTCTTTCTTGTTTACTTTCTAAATGCAGCAAATACCGAATAAGCTTTAATCTATTGTATGACCTATAAACGTCTTGCAGTTCTGTTTTTGATAAATGTGAGTTTAGATAATTCCTAAGTATATTTTTACCAAAAACATCCTCAAGCCAAACAAGCATATGAAAATCTCTCAGTCCCCCTGGAGACTCTTTTATATTAGGTTCTAGTTTATAAGCAGTGGAATCATAGCTTTTGTATCTTATGAATTGCTCTGAATATTTATGCTTCAGAAAATATTTTGGTTGCAGTAATTCTCTTTGTTTGGTTTTAAATTCGCTAAAGATTTTAAATTGGTGATGATTGTCCGAGATTAGTCTTTGCGAAAGATAGTTTGTATATTCTGAAAGATCATTTTTGCTAATCTTTATAGCATCTCTGAGTGTTCTGACTGAAATCCCTGGATTTAAACCCGAGTCCCACATCCAAGCGATGAATTCTCTTATAGGAGTCTCATCTGCTTTTGATGTTTTTATTCTTATAATCGATAAGTCAAGATCAGAGCAGGGGAAGATTTCTTCTCTTCCAAGACCCCCAACTGCAACCAGTAGATTGTTTTGATGCAGGTTAAATTCTTTAAACTTTACCAACAGCTTCTTTTCTAAATAGCTGGTTCTTTTCTTAAGGTAAAAATTAATTAATTTTGGATTACTAAAAATTAATTTAGCTTTTTGCCTTACCTCTTTATCAATAGTTTTGAGGTCATATGCCAATTTCTTCTTCTCTTATTGTTAAAACTTCATATCCTTCTCGAGTTACTGCAACTGTATGCTCCCACTGAGCAGAGTTTCTTCCATCTTTGGTTTCTACTGTCCATCCATCTCTTAATAATTTGGTGAATTTAGAGCCCTGATTAATCATAGGCTCAATAGTAAAACACATGCCTTCTTTTAACTCCAATCCAGTTCCCCAGTTCCCAAAGTGAAGAACTTGAGGCTCCTCGTGATAGATCTTTCCAATTCCGTGGCCGCAATAATCTTCTACAACACTGTAATAGTTTCTTTCTGCATGGCTTTGAATGGCTGCTCCAATATCTCCTAATCTAGCTCCTGGTTTAATCTGCTTAATACCCAAATACATGCATTCTTGTGTGATTTTTACTAATCTCTCATTGTGAGGTTGGGCTTTGCCAACAATGAACATTTTTGATGTATCTCCATGCCAACCATCTTTTATTACTGTTACGTCAATATTTAAGATATCACCATTTTTAAGCAGCTTTGTATGCGAAGGAATCCCATGGCAAATTACATTATTTAAAGATGCGCAAATAGTGTGCTGAAAACCTTTATAACCTATATTGGCTGGTATTGCTTTTAATTCATGCACAATGAAGTCCCGGCATAAATCATCAAGTTCACCCGTAGAAATACCTGGTTGTACATGCTCAGATATCATAGTGAGTACCTGAGCAGCTAAATTTCCAGCAACTCTCATTTTTAAAATTTCTTCTGGGCTTTTTATTGAAATTTTCAATTTATTTTGCTTTTTATCTAGACTGCCGGAGTTCTTTTCTGTAAAGTACAATTTTAATGTCTGCTACAAATATTAGCTCATTAAAAATCAACATATTTCCTTTTTATCCATTAAAAAATGTCGTTTGATTCAAAAACTTTTGACGCTACATTATACCTTGAGAATGGCAAATATTTTAAAGGCAGAGGCTTTGGTAGCCATAAAGTTGGAGTTGGTGAAGTAGTTTTCAATACCTCAATTACCGGTTATCAAGAAATTATCACCGATCCTTCCTATGCCAAACAAATCATTACCTTTACTCACCCACATATTGGAAATGTTGGCACCAACGATGAGGATTGTGAATCTAAAGGAATCTATGCAAGCGGAATAGTTGTCAAAGATTTATCAAAAATCCCATCTAGTTGGAGAAATAAGAAGCCCTTAGAACAATTTTGCAAAGATAATGATTGTGTAGGCATAGCAAATATTGATACCAGAGAGCTAGCCAATACTATCAGAGATTCCGGTTCTCTTCGTGGATGCATTATTCCAGCCTCCCTTGAGGCATATAATGACTCTGACACAATTCTTAAGAATTTTTCAGGATTGGCTGGGCTTGATCTCGCAAAGGAGGTTTCAACAAAATCAACTTATGCATGGAATGAGCCAATTTGGAATTGTAATCAAACGCTTCCACATGATCTTCATGTAGTAGTAATGGATTATGGAGTTAAGCGAAATATTCTGAAATTGTTACGAACTTATGTAGGTTTAGTAACTGTCGTGAATGCAGAAACTCCATTTCTAGAAGTCATGAAACTTAATCCAGATGGAGTATTTTTATCCAATGGCCCTGGAGATCCTGAGCCATGTGAATATGCTATCAAGCTTATTAGGCAACTTCTTGATAAGAATGTACCAATCTTTGGAATTTGTTTAGGACATCAATTATTAGCCTTGGCTTCAGATTGTAAGACTTACAAAATGAAATTTGGTCATCATGGAGGAAACCATCCAGTTAAAGATATATACAAAGATACAGTAATGATCACTAGTCAAAATCATGGGTTTGCAGTTGATAATTCGTCCATGCCAGAAAATGTAGATATTACTCATATTTCTTTATTTGATAATACTATTCAGGGGATTGCCCTCAAACATCATCCAGCATTTAGCTTTCAAGGCCATCCTGAAGCCAGCCCAGGACCTCATGACTTATTAAAATTATTTACCCAATTTAGAAGTTTAATTCAAGATGCCAAAAAGAACTGATCTTAAGTCGATTCTGGTTATTGGTGCTGGGCCAATTATTATTGGTCAAGCTTGTGAGTTTGATTATTCAGGCGTTCAGGCTTGCAAAGCTCTTAAAAAAGAAGGATTTAGAGTAATCTTGGTTAATTCCAACCCAGCAACTATTATGACAGATCCTTCGATTGCTGATGCGACCTACATAGAACCAATTAATTGGGAGGTTATTGCAACTATTATTGAAAAAGAGAGGCCTGATGCTTTGTTGCCTACCATGGGAGGTCAAACTGCACTCAACACTGCGCTAACTCTTTCAACTAAGGGTGTCTTAGCAAAATTTGGAGTTGAATTAATTGGAGCAAAAAAAGATGCCATAGATAAGGCTGAAGATAGAGAGCTTTTTGATAAGACTATGAAGTCTATTGGTCTAGAAACACCTAGGTCTGGTATTGCTCATAATATGGAAGATGCTTTAGAGGTTCTAGAAAAAATTGGCTTTCCATGCATCATTCGCCCTTCGTTTACCTTGGGAGGATCTGGTGGAGGTATTGCTTACAATATTAAGGAGTTTAAGACTATTTGTGAGAAAGGTTTAGATTTATCTCCCACTAACGAGCTCTTAATTGATGAATCTTTAATTGGTTGGAAGGAATTTGAGCTTGAGGTTGTGCGCGATAGCGCAGATAACTGCATCATCGTATGTTCCATTGAAAATCTTGATCCCATGGGTGTTCATACTGGAGACTCGATTACTGTAGCTCCTGCTCAAACTTTAACAGACAAAGAATATCAAGTGTTAAGAAATCAATCTTTCAAGATTCTAAGAGAAATTGGAGTTGATACTGGTGGATCTAATGTTCAATTTGCGGTGAACCCAGAGGATGGAAGAGTAGTTGTCATTGAAATGAATCCAAGGGTGAGCAGATCATCTGCATTAGCTTCAAAGGCTACTGGTTTTCCAATTGCAAAGATTGCCGCACTCCTTTCGGTTGGTTTTACTTTAGATGAATTGCAGAATGAAATTACAGGGGGAGCAACTCCGGCTTCATTTGAACCAACCATAGACTACATAGTTACTAAAATTCCAAAATTTGCTTTTGAGAAATTCCCTAAAGCAGAACCAAAACTTTCTACTCAAATGAAATCTGTTGGAGAGGTGATGTCTTTTGGCAGAACATTCCAGGAATCATTTCAAAAAGGTTTAATGAGTCTTGAAGAAGGGTTATATGGCTTGGAATCAATCTGTGATTTTTCTTCTAATGATTACACAGAATTACTAAAACATGAATTATCTATTCCTGGACCCAAAAGAATTTTTTATGTAGCAGATGCGTTGAGAAATGGGCAAAGCATTGAATCTATTAATGAACTAACTGGTATTGATTCATGGTTTCTTGCCCAAATTAATGATCTTTTGCAAGAGGAAGTAATCTTGCAAGGTAAGGACATAACCAGGCTATCAAAGGATGAATTGATGCGACTTAAGCAAAAAGGTTTTTCTGATAGAAGGATTGCAGATCTTCTTGGAACTTCTGAAGCAAAGGTAAGAACTAAAAGATTATCCTTAGGACTTAAACCTAGTTTTAAGAGAGTTGATACTTGTGCAGCAGAATTTGAAACAGAAACTGCCTACATGTACTCAACCTATGACGGCGTTTGTGAGTCTAGGCCCAGCAAAAATAAAAAAGTGATCGTATTAGGAAGTGGTCCCAATCGAATTGGGCAAGGCATCGAATTTGATTATTGTTGTGTCCATGCATCTCAAGCCTTACAAGAGTTAGAAATCGAATCGATAATGATTAACTGTAACCCTGAAACAGTTTCAACTGACTATGACACATCCAATCGTCTATATTTTGAGCCAATAATTGATGAAAAGGTCTTAGATATTGTTGATATTGAAAATCCCCTAGGTGTGATAATCCAATTTGGAGGGCAAACTCCTTTAAAGCTTGCTGAAACCTTAATCAAGCATGATATTAGAATACTTGGAACTTCATTTGATGCAATCGATAGATCTGAGGACAGGGAACGTTTTCAGGAATTAGTTAAAAAGTTAAATCTTAAGCAGCCAAATAACATAACTATTACTTCTGCAGATAAAGCAATTGATGCAGCAAATACGGTTGGATATCCCTTGGTAGTCAGACCATCTTATGTTCTTGGTGGGAGAGCTATGGAGTTGGTTAACAACCCCCAAGAATTAACTAAATATCTAAGAGAAGCAGAAAAAGTTTCTCAACAAAAACCGATTTTATTAGATAGTTATTTACAGGATGCAGTTGAAGTTGATGTTGACGTCATATCTGATGGTAAAACATTCAAAATCGGAGGAATTCTTCAACATATTGAGCAAGCCGGAATCCATTCAGGAGACTCTGCTTGCTCTTTACCTCCATATTCTTTGCCTAAAGATATTCAAAAGGCAATTAGCGAACAATCGATTGCTATTGCAGATGAATTAAACATTATTGGATTGATGAATATCCAATATGCAATCAAAGAGCGTGATATTTATATCATTGAGGTCAATCCAAGAGCATCAAGAACAGTCCCCTTTATTTCCAAGGCCATTGGTTCCTCTCTTGTGAAGGCTGCAACAAAAGCTATGTTAGGGATAAGTCTTGAAGAGCAATCTTTTGATCCTTCTCTACCTGATAGATATTTTGTTAAAGAAGCAGTTCTTCCATTTGATAAATTTTCAAATGTTGACCCGATATTAGGTCCAGAAATGAAATCTACTGGGGAAGTCATGGGAATAGGCAAATCATTTGGTGAGGCGTATGCTAAAGCTCAATTAGGTGCCATGAAAAACTTGTACTTTTCTGGAACTGCCTTTGTCAGTGTAAAAGATTCCGACAAAAAATATCTCAATAAGCTTATTCCATTGCTAATTGAAAACAATTTTTCTGTTATAGCAACTAAGGGCACAGCAGCCGCAATAAAAGAATTAGGTTATGAAGTTGTTGTTATAAACAAAGTTATGGAAGGGAGACCTCATATCGTTGATAAGCTTCTTAACAAAGAAGTTCAACTAGTCATTAATACAACAGAAGGCAGGCAATCCATTGAAGATTCTGCATCAATCAGAAGGACTGCTTTAGAAAGTAAGATATTTTGCACCACCACTGTGTTTGGAGGTTTGGCTATTATGGAAGCTTTAAAAAATAATAAAGAAGCTTGGTCTTTGGAGCCTATTCAGCAAATCACAAACATTAATTGATATAATCATTTAATGGATAAACCACCTCTTACAAAACAGGGATTTGAGTTTATAAGGACTGAGTTACATGAACTCAAAACTAAAGCTAGACCTGAGATATCTCAAGCCATAGGTGAGGCAAGGGCACACGGTGACCTTAAAGAAAACGCAGAATACCACGCTGCAAAAGAACAACAAGCGTTGCTTGAAAAGAAAATTGCTATTCTTGAATCTACATTAGCGAATTGCGTTGTTATAGATGTCAAGGAAATTCCATATACTGGTAAGGTTGTATTCGGCTCTACATTAACCCTTTATGATATTGATGAGGAAAGAGAGATAAAGTACAAAATAGTAGGTAACTTAGAATCAAATCCAGACAATGGCTTAATTTCAATAGACACTCCAATAGCAAGAGGGTTATTAGGAAAAGGCCTTGAAGAAGAGGTTGCCATTGAAACTCCTGCTGGGATTAAAAAATTTGAAATCATTGATATAAAACACATCTAAGTGAAGGTAAATCAAGATAAGTGGGCAATTAAAGCTCAAAGAGAAGGTTATAGAACTAGAGCTGTATACAAGTTAGAAGAAATCTTAAGAAGTCAAAATTATAAAATTCATAACAGTTATTCAGTTTTTGACATAGGGGCGGCACCCGGAGGCTGGTCACATTATTTAAAAAAAAAATTTCCAAAGTTACAAATATCTGCAATTGATATTCTGCCAATTGAGCCAATAGAGGGAGTGGATTTTTATCAAGAAGATATTAGAAACATTGAACTTATTGATCAAATTAGACAAAAAATCGGAAGTTTTGATCTTGTAATCTCAGATTTAGCCCCAAACTTATCTGGCATAAGAGATGTTGATGAAGAAAATATCTATGAGTTAAATTTGATTACTCTTCAGGCAGCAATTAAGCTTCTTGGTAAAGAGAGTCATACTAAATTTATTATCAAAACTTTTCAGAATGGATATCTCAAAAAATTTCGACAAGATATGGGTATGTATTTTCAAAATATTATGACTTGCAAACCTGCAGCATCCAAAAGCAAATCAGGTGAGATATACTTGTTAGGAGAAAATTTATTATGAATAATTTTTTAAGAAATCTAATTGTTTGGTCCCTGCTTGGTTTTGGTTTGGTCTTTCTTTTCAGTTCTCTTGAAGAGGCAAATTCTTCTAGAAGAGTCCAAATCAGTTATTCAGAATTTAGGCAAGACGTCCTTTCAGATAATATTGCAGAAATAACCTATAAAGGTGACCAGATGACGATACATGGTCAGAGGTTAGATGGCTCAAGATTTGAAACATTGCATCCTATTTATAAGCGTGATGAAGCATTAGAGGATGCTCTTGAATCAAATAGAGTAGTTGTAAATTATGAGAATGCAGAGCAACCGTCTCTTTGGTCTCAACTTCTTGTGGGAGCATTCCCAATAATTCTATTGCTTGCAATATTTTTCTTCTTTATGCGACAAATGCAGGGCGGAATATCGGGCAAAGGTGGGCCGATGTCTTTTGGAAGAAGCAAAGCTAAGCTTATGGAAGGGGGTAAAGTAAAAACAACTTTCAAAGATGTCGCAGGATGCGAAGAAGCGAAGGATGATGTGGCTGAATTAGTTTCATTTCTTCAAGATCCAACTAAATTTCAGAAGCTAGGCGGAAAGATTCCAAGAGGAGTATTAATGGTTGGTCCTCCTGGTACTGGAAAAACTCTTTTAGCTAGAGCTGTTGCTGGTGAGGCAAAAGTTCCATTTTTTTCAATCTCAGGCTCAGATTTTGTTGAAATGTTTGTTGGTGTTGGAGCTTCTAGGGTCAGAGATATGTTTGATCAAGCGAAAAAAAATGCTCCTTGTATAGTATTCATAGACGAGATTGATGCAGTGGGCCGTCACAGAGGCGCTGGTCTTGGTGGTGGTCATGATGAACGTGAACAAACATTAAACCAGCTCCTAGTCGAAATGGATGGATTTGAAGAAAATGATGGGATCATCATCATAGCTGCTACTAATAGACCAGATGTTTTGGATCCTGCTCTACTAAGACCAGGAAGATTTGATAGACAGGTAATTGTTGATTTGCCTGATCTTAATGGCAGGGAAAAGATTCTCAGAGTACATCTTAAGAAAGTTCCTTTATCTTCTGATGTTGATCCTAAAATTATTGCTAGAGGAACACCAGGTTTTTCTGGTGCTGATCTTGCAAACTTGGTTAATGAGGCGGCCCTATTTGCTGCAAGACAAGGGGATAAAAAAGTTGAGCAATCCCATATTGATCTAGCGCGTGATAAGGTCATGATGGGTCCAGAAAGGAAATCTATGCTTCTAACTGATGAGCAAAGGAGAATTACAGCCTATCACGAAGCTGGTCATGCCATAGTTGGTAAATTAATGCCTGAACACGATCCTATCTATAAAGTTACCATTATTCCGAGAGGAAGAGCGCTTGGAGTAACGATGTTTCTTCCTGAAGAAGATAAATATATGCAAAGTAAGCGCTATCTCCTTGGAAGAATTTCTGCTTTATTTGGTGGAAGACTTGCAGAAGAAATAATTAATGGAGAGGATTCCATCACAACAGGTGCTTCTAACGATATTGAAGTAGCTACAAATATTGCTACCAATATGGTTACAAAGTGGGGAATGTCTTCTCTTGGACCTCTAAAATTTGGAGAAGAAGAAACTAATCCATTCTTAGGTAGATCCGCAGCAATTCAACACCAATCGGTTGGTGAGGAAACATCTAACAAGATAGATATTGAAATTAAAGCTATCATCGATAAATGTTATCAAGATGCTAAGAAAATTCTTCAATCAAACCTAGACAAGTTACACTCCATGGCAGAAGCTTTATTAGCTTATGAAACCATAGATTCACATCAGATTAATGACATTATGGCAGGAGCTAAACCACGAGCCCCTAAAGATTGGGATGAAGGTCAGGTTATAAAAAAAACCTCTATAGCCGATCCAACCATAAAAGGTACTGCTGAAGAAACTTAATCAGTATAATATTTTCATGAGTATTTCTTTTGGTACCGATGGGATTCGAGGGCCTGTAGAGAGTTTTATTACTCCTGAACTTTGTCTAAAACTTGGCCAAGCAGCAGGCCAAGTCTTAAAACAGGAAGGCCTAAATAGTGTTTTGATCGGCAAAGATACTAGAATCTCTGGTTATATGCTTGAATCTGCTTTAGAAGCAGGTTTTATAGCTGCTGGGATAAATGTAAAGTTATTGGGTCCTTTACCAACACCAGGTGTAGCCTATCTTACAAAATCATCTCGTGGGCAATTTGGTGTCGTAATAAGTGCGTCTCATAACACATATGAAGATAATGGTATTAAGCTATTTGATTCTAATGGTGTTAAGATTTCGAAAGACCTGCAAATCAAGATTGAAAAGCTAATAAGCAAGAATTCATTGAAAGTTGTGCCAGTTGATAAACTTGGAAAAGCTAAAAGATTCGATGATTCCGGTGCAAGATATGTCGAGTTTTGTAAATCAACTGTTCCGCATGATATATCTTTTAAAGGCCTAAGAATAGTTTTGGACTGTGCTAACGGGGCTGCTTACAAGGTAACGCCTACTATTTTTCAAGAGTTAGGCGCTGAGATCATACCATTAGGAGTTAATCCTGATGGTTACAATATCAATCAAAATTGCGGTTCAACAAATCCAGAGTACGCAAAAAAGGCAGTTCTTGACCATCGTGCCGATTTTGGTATCTGTCTTGATGGAGATGCTGACAGAGTCAAATTAATTGATTCGAGTGGCAATATTCTTGATGGAGACGATATTTTATATATTTTAGCTACTGGAAATAAAAATAGAATTGGGCCATGGTCTGGAATAGTTGGGACGGTGATGTCCAATTTAGGTCTAGAAATTGCAATAAAAGAGCTTGGGTATGAATTTCAGAGATCTGATGTAGGCGATACCTATGTTAATGAAATTCTCACACAAAAAGGTTGGTACTTGGGAGGAGAACCATCTGGTCATATCATTTGTAGGGATTTAGTGAGTACCGGAGATGGAACAATTGCGGCTCTTAAAACAATAGCTACACTGATTCTTCTTGGAAAAGATTGCAAAGAAACTTTGCAGAACTTCAAAAGAGTTCCTCAAGTTGAATTATCAATTAATGTTGTCAATAAAGACATAATCAATCAAGAGAATATTCAGGATAAAATAAGAGAAATTAAAAGCGATCTAACCATAGGGAGGATTCTTGTGAGACCCTCAGGTACAGAATCAAAAATTAGAATCATGGTAGAAGCAGAATCTGAAATAACTGCCACCAAGTTTGCTAAAGAATTAGCAAGTCTTTTTTGAATGATTACTTCAGTTGCTAACTGGAAGTTAAATGGCTCGGATGAGCTGTTCAGAGAATGGTTCCGTGAATTTAAGAAGGATTTTAATGGCGATTTTTCAAAAATAGCTATCGCTCCACCAACCCTATACATCCCATTATGTAATGAGTTAGGTGAAGATAAAATAACTGTTTGTGCTCAAAACCTAGACTTTTCTAATGCTGCTGCACGAACAGGTGAGGTATCATTAGAAATGCTTTTGGATATGCAGTGCAGTATGTCAATTGTTGGGCACTCAGAGCGTAGAAATATTTTTGGAGAAACCTCTGAGATGATTCACAGCAAGTTAAAGAAAATTGCTGGTAAAAATTTCATCCCTATTTATTGTATTGGAGAGAGTCTTGATGAATATAACTCCAATAAATCATTTCAATCAATTGAAACTCAATTAAACTCAGAGTTATTATTGCTTAGAGAAGAAATTAAAATATACATTGCATATGAGCCTATTTGGGCGATAGGTACTGGAAAGTTACCCTCAATTAATGAAATTGAAAAAATGCATGAATTCATAAAAAAAATGATTGCTTCTTATCAACACATTAATCTTTTAGGAATGCTTTATGGTGGGAGCGTTTCTCCAGATAATTCACCAGAATTATCAAGATCAAGATTAATTGACGGAGTTCTTGTAGGTGGCGCTTCCCTAAATGGCAATTCTTTTGCTAAAATCGCCTCCTCATTTTCATAAGGTTAAAAAATGTTAATAACTGCTATTAAAGTCCTTACAGTAATTTTAGCTATCTTGTTGGTTGTGCTTATCATATTGCAGCAAGGGAAGGGGTCAGATCTAGGCTCTGCTTTTGGTGGTGGTTCTTCAAATTCTATATTTGGTGCTGTTGGACCCGCAGACTTTTTAGGTAAGTTAACATCTTTTATTGCTGCAGCTTTCCTAATACTTACTTTTGCTCATGCTTACATTCAAAAGCAAGAAAATACTCAGGAACTATTTGATATAGAAGAATTGACTGAAGAGTTACCCATACTCCCTAATCAATAATCTTTCTCTTTACTCTTAATAATTCAAAGTGAAGCGTTATGATTGCTCCTGCGCCTGTAATTAGCAAAATATTTGCTAAGTTTGAAGTTGTTAGAACATCGAGTATTAAACCAGCTAACAGAAAAGATATGCCTAGACCAAGAACTAGATTAATAAAATTACTTACTTCGGAAGATTTCTTTAATACTAAATAAGCCACTAAAAGAGAGATTACTCCTAGAGAAACGCTTAATATAATGAAGCCAAAATGCATTTTTGGATCATCTAAAAAGTTTAAATAAATGAAGGAAGAAGTTGTATAGCCTGCCAAAATTAGAAAGCTACCTAAACAATGCATAAAACAAATACTTGCAATAGCAATTCCTGCATAATCAATTGATGTGAATTTTTTTATCATTATGTTATATTATAACATAACATATATGGTGCCGAAAGCGGGACTTGAACCCGCACGAGCGTTTGCTCACTACCCCCTCAAGATAGCGTGTCTACCAATTCCACCACTTCGGCAATTCGAGAATTATAGCAACTCAATAGAATTATGCGATGTTTGGTTTTTATGATTTTGCTTGACCAATATGGTTAATATTCTATAAACTTCACGATCTGCGATGCGGGGTGGAGCAGTCTGGTAGCTCGTCGGGCTCATAACCCGAAGGTCGTTGGTTCAAATCCAGCCCCCGCTACCAGTAACGTAAAATTTAGTGGGGCTTTGTGCCCCGTTTTTATATAAAACATGATTGAAAATAAATTAATTAATATTGTCGAGCCCTTAGTTCAGGGTAATGGATGTGAACTTTGGGGAATAGATTTAATTAGAGGTAAAACGAAACCGATATTCAGAATATATATTGATGCTATTGGTGGAGCAACTATCGAGGATTGTGAAAAAGTATCTAATGACATTAACTTTGAGTTACCCGCAGACACTGATTTCATTGATCTTGACTACGTTTTAGAAGTTTCAACTCCAGGATTGGAAAGAAAATTCTTTACAATACATCAAATGAAAGATTATTTGGGTCAAAAAGTTTTAATAAAAATAAAAGAGAATAACCAGTTGTTTCATGGTAAGAAGATACTAACTCTTGTAGATGTAATTGAAGAGAATGTTATTTTAGAAGACGACCTTAACAATTCATTCACTGTGCCATTTAACACCATTCACACTTGTAATTTATCGCCTGACTATCAGGTACTTCTGAGGGAAAAAAATGAAAAGCATTGAGATATTGACAGTTGTTGAATCTGTATCAAATGAAAAAGGCTTAGAAGAAGAGGTTATCTTTAAGGCAATAGAAGCAGCAATAGCAAGCGCTTCAGTAAGACATTTTCATGAAGATGCAGAGCTTCAAGTAGAAATTGATAGACACGAAGGCACCTATAAAACCTTTAGGTTTTTTAATGTTACTAGTGCAACTGACCCGGAATTTCATCCAGAAAGCCATATTACCCCTGATGAATCAGGTTTAGCTGATGGCGAGGTTTATAAAACTCAAGTAGAAAATGTTACTTTCGGTAGGATAGAAACTCAAGCTGCTCGCCAAGTGATGATGCAGAAAGTACGAGAAGCAGAAAGAGAAAATATTGTATCCGCTTATAGATCTCAAAATAATTCATTATTAAGTGGAGTTGTTAAACGAGTAACTAGAGACAATATCATCGTTGAAATAAATAATGATGTTGAAGCGATATTGCCAAGAGATCAACTTCTTCCTGGCGAGATTTATAAATTGAATGACCGGATCAGAGCTGTCTTACAAATTAAGGAAATTGAAGGAAGAGGAGCGCAATTACTATTGAGTAGATCCTGTCCTGAAATGGTTACAGAGTTATTTAGAATTGAAGTTCCTGAAATCAATGAAGATATTATTGAGATTCGTGGAATAGCAAGGGATCCAGGTTCACGTTCTAAAATATCTGTTAAGACCAATGATGGAAGAATTGACCCAGTTGGAGCATGTGTCGGAATGCGTGGGTCAAGAGTACAAGCAGTTTCCAATGAATTAGGCAATGAGAGGATAGATATTATTGTTTATGAAGATAATCCTGCACAAATGGTGATTAATGCTTTAGCGCCAGCGAAAGTAGAATCGATTACCATGGATGAGGATGCTAGATCGATGGAGCTTGCAGTAAACGAAGACAATCTTGCTTTGGCAATTGGATCGAGAGGTCAAAATATCCGACTTGCATCAAGGTTAGTTGGATGGGAGCTTAATATCATTTCCAGTGAAGAAGCTAGAGCAAAAGAAGTTGTTTTAGAAACTGAAATCCAAGCAAAACTCATGGAAGGATTAAATATATCCGAAGGAACTGCAGAAAAATTAATAAGCAGTGGGTTTGGTTCCTTCGATAGCATAACTTATGCTGATAACCAACAGCTAATTTCGTGCACTGGATTGTCTGAAGTTGAAATCGAACAAATCAAAACATTATCAGCAGACGCAGCTCTAATGGAGGCGATGGGTGAGCTAACAGCAGAAGAGGACAATCTTTCAGCCTTAATTGATCTCGGTTTTACACAAGAGCAGATCGATCTTTTAGCTAAAAATAAGATCAAAACTGTTGATGATGTAGCAGAGTTGGCTGTTGATGAATTACTCGAGGTTCTTAAGATTGATAGCAAAATTGCATCCGACATTATTATGAAAGCAAGAGCTTCTTGGTTTGAGGATTAATAAAAGCAGTAGATATGACTATAACCGTTAAAGATTTTTCCAGGGCTCTTAAGATAGATCCTGCTGTTTTATTAGAGCGTATGAAAGCTGCCGGTTTAAGACATACTAAGGATTCTGATGAGGTTACGCCTAAAGATAAACAAACATTACTTTTATTCTTAAAAGAAAAAAAATCAGCTTCCTTTTCAACCTCAGATTCTGGTGTAACAATCAAGAGCAAAGGAATAGTTACTCCTAAAAAAGAAATCGAACAAAGATCATTCACTGATAATATTGAAGCAAAAAGAAAAGCTGCAGCTGAGCAATTAAAAGAGCAACAGCAAAAAAGAGAAGATCAGATTAAAGAGGCAATTAAACAAAGACAAGAACAAACAAAAGAAGTAAGAACAAAACCCAATCCTAATGCTAAACCTCCTTATACTCCAAGACAAAGGCCAAGTATTGATATAGGAACGCAACTTTCAAATGCCGCTAAAGAATATTCACGTAGAGAAAAAGGATTTGATTTAGATAGTGCTCATCAATTCTCTAAACCAAAAGAATTTATCAAACGGGATATTGAAATTCCAGAGACTATTCTCGTAGGTGAGCTGGCAAAGCTTATGTCTCTCAAGGGCGGCGAATTAGTTAAATCGCTTATGTCTCTTGGAGTAATGGCCACAATCAATGATTCCATTGATCAAGAAACAGCTATTTTAGTAACAGAGGAAATTGGACACAACCCTGTTCCCATAACCAGTGAAACTGTTGAAGAGCAGATCATTGGAAATATAAGTTATTCTGATGAGCCGGTTGCTAGACACCCTGTAGTAACAGTAATGGGTCATGTTGATCACGGAAAAACCTCTTTACTTGATTTTATTAGAAAATCTAAAGTAGCTGCTGGCGAAGCAGGTGGAATTACTCAACATATTGGCGCTTACCAAGTAAAAGTAAAAGATTCGTTAATAACATTTATAGATACACCAGGACATGCAGCTTTCTCAGCAATGAGAGCTAGGGGTGCAAATACAACAGATATTGTGATTTTAGTTGTTGCGGCTAACGACAGTGTTATGCCTCAAACTGAAGAGGCTATTCATCATGCCAAAGCGGCTGGGGTTTCAATTGTAGTAGCGGTTAACAAGATTGATCTTGCAGATGCAGATATTGATAAAGTCAAAAGCGATTTAGCTTCTAAAGATTTAGTCCCTGAAGATTGGGGAGGAAACACACAAGTTATTCCTGTATCAGCTCACACCGGCGAAGGTATAGATAATTTGTTAGATGCATTAATTCTCGAATCCGAAATGTTAGAATTAAAAGCCCATGTAAAAGGTCCTGCACAGGGAGTCTGCATTGAATCGGAATTAGATAAATTTCGAGGCCCTGTAGCTACTTTATTGATTCAAAATGGAACGTTATCTTTGGGCAATATAGTTGTTTGTGGAACTGCTTTTGGCAGGGTCAAAAATCTAAGTAATGCTGAAGCTTTAAAATTAAAAACTGCTGGCCCATCAGATGCTATTGAAGTCTTGGGTCTAAATATTGTTCCAAATGCTGGAGATCTATTTCAAGTTGTTCAAACCGAAAAAGAAGCAAAAGAAATAATTGAATACCGAGAAATCAAACTTAAAAATAAAAAAGTGTTAAAGCATAAAGATGAGGCTATGGGCAATTTATTTGATTCTATGGGCGGCAGTCAAAAGAAATCTCTCCACATAGTATTAAAGTCAGATGTAGCAGGAACGAGTGAGGCAATCTCATTTGCGTTACAAGAAATTGGTAATAGCGAAGCATATATTAAAGTTGTTTCTGCTGGAGTTGGAGGGATCTCTGAATCTGACGTCAATCTTGCCTTAGCCACAGAATCTATAATATTTGGTTTTAATGTCAGAGCTGATAATGCAGCCAAAAAACTTGTCGAAGAAAATGAAATAGTCTTGAATTACCATAGTATTATTTACGAACTCATAGATGATGCAAAACTAAGGCTTTCAGGTCTTCTTGATCCAATTATTAAAGAGGTGATTATTGGAAATGCTGCAGTTCTTGAAGTATTCAATTCTCCTAAATTTGGTCAAGTTGCTGGTTGCCAGGTTGTAGAAGGCAGCGTCCTTAGGAATAAACCTGTTAGAGTCTTAAGAGATAATATAGTTATTCACCAAGGAGAGCTAGATTCCTTAAGAAGGTTTAAAGATGATGTCAATGAAGTAAAAACTGGAACCGAATGTGGCATAGGAATTAAGAATTATAAAGATATTAAAGCAGGTGATGTCATAGAAGTATTCGATAGAAGAGAAGAAAAACAAACTATTTAAATCATGTCTTCAGAAAGGGTTTCTAGAGTTGAAGACTTCATTAGAAGAGAAATTTCGAACATTATTCTTTTTGAAATAAATGATGATCGATTTAAATCTTTCAATATAACAGCTGTAAGATGTAATTCAGATCTAAGTAGTGCCTCAATATATTATAAAAAGGCACAAAATAGCTCAGAAATACTTATATCTGATTCGGCTCTTATAAAATTTACTGCTCTACTCAGAACGAAGCTAGCAAAAGCACTCCCCACCAGAAGAGTTCCAAAATTAATACTTAAAGAAGATCAAGCTCTTGATAATTTTGCAAAAATATCAAACTTACTTGATTCCATAAATGAGTAGCGGCATATTACTTATAAATAAACCTTCAGGTATTTCTTCGAATCAAGCTTTACAGCAAGCAAAAAAAATTTTGAGAGTTAAAAAAGCTGGTCATTTTGGAACTTTGGACCCACTTGCAGCAGGATTACTAATACTTGGTATTAATAATGGAACTAAGCTCTCAACCCTTCTTCTAAATAATGATAAAGAGTATGAGGCATCAATTTGCCTAGGCATCTCTACAGATACTGATGATAGCGAAGGACGTGTTATTGCAGAAGATCATGCAAAAATTTCAAATGATAAACTTTTGCAAGAATTATCTAAATTTAGGGGAGAGCAAATTCAAAAACCTCCAAAATTTTCTGCAATTAAGATTAAGGGAAAAAGACTTTACGATTACTCAAGAAAAGGAGAAGAGGTTGAGATTCAACCGAGAAAAGTTGTCATTAATGATCTTGAGGTTTTAGATTATGACTACCCAATTCTTAAGATTAGATTAAATGTCTCTAAAGGTACTTACATCAGATCAATTGCAAGAGATCTGGGTTTAAACCTTGGAGTTGGTGCGCACTTAACAGGCTTGCTTAGAACAAAACAAGGAAAATACACTTTATCGGATGCAGTTAGACTTGAAGATCTGCAATCTAAAAACATTTTGGGATTAGATAAAATTTTTCCAGATAGTTCAACACTAGAAATATCTTATTCTCAACTACTTGATCTTAAGCATGGGAGAAGGCCGCCCATTGATCTGCCAAACTCTTCTTACCTAATATTAAAACAATCTAATAGAGTTGTTGGATTAGGAAAAATAGAGAAGAAACAATTAGTGAAAGAATTTCTTGTTTAATTTCTTAATTAATACTAAGCTACACGCTCTAATTCTTCAGGTATGCGAGGAATTAGTGCAAAGCAGTATACCCAAGGAGTATTAAATGGCACTTTTAAAAGAAGAAAAGTCTAAAATCATTGAAAAATATCAAACGGGAGATAACGATACCGGATCTCCAGAAGTACAAATAGCTCTTCTTACTGAAAATATTAATAAATTACAAAACCACTTTAAGTTGCACAAGAAAGATCATCATTCTAGAACAGGTCTTATTAGGATGGTAAATCTTCGAAGAAAATTATTGGCTTACTTAAAAAGAAGAGATTTAGAAAAGTATACTTCTTTGATCAAGGAACTAGGTCTAAGAGGTTAAAAGGAAAAATTAGTGAATGAATTAAATTTAAAAGCAGATGTAATTGAGTTTCAGTATGGTGACAGAAATTACAAATTAGAATCAAATAAAATAGCTCGTCAAACTACCTCTAGTGTAATGGTAACGACTGGTGATACTGTAGTGCTTGCAACAGTAGTAGCAAAGAAAGAATCTGACCCCGCAAAAGATTTTTTTCCTCTAGCAGTTTTTTATCAAGAAAAATTCTATGCTGCAGGTAAAATTCCAGGTGGATATTTTAAAAGAGAGGCAAGGCCTACAGAACAAGAAACTTTAATATCAAGATTAATTGATAGACCAATCAGACCTCTTTTCCCAAGCTCTTTCACCAATGAAGTGCAAATAATTGCAACCGTTATGTCTCTTGAAAAGGGTTGTGATGCAGATATACCTGCAATGATAGGAGCTTCGGCTGCATTGGCACTGTCTGGAATTCCTTTCCAAGGACCAATTGGAGCTGCTAAAGTAGGATTCATAGACAATAATTTTGTCCTCAACCCAAATAGACAGCAACTCTCTAATTCTTTATTAGATATGGTTGTCGCAGGAACTAAAGATGCAGTCTTAATGGTTGAATCTGAAGCTCATGAGCTTGACGAAGATCTGATGCTTGGAGCAGTGTTATTTGGCCACCAAGAACAACAAGTTGTTATAGATGCAATTAATAAATTTAAAACTAGCTGTGGTGCAACTCCATGGGAAATCGAAGAAATTCCAAGCATTAGCGTATACCAAAATCACATAACTGAAAAATACAGTGATGATATTAGATCGGCATTTACTATTAGTGATAAATCACAACGAGGCAATGCTATCGGCGTTATTAGAGAAAAGATATTAGCTGACTTCCAAGAATTGGATGATATAGAGAAAGGCAGACTTCTTTCAGCTTTTAAAAATACTGAAAAGAATATTGTCCGAAAAAATATCCTCTCAAATATACCAAGAATAGATGGAAGGGACCTTGACACAGTGAGACCTTTGGCCATAGAAACTGGAATTCTTCCTAGAGCTCATGGATCTGCTCTTTTTACTAGGGGTGAAACTCAGGCAATAGTGGCAGCAACTTTAGGCTCTGTGAAGGATATGCAAAGAATTGAATCCCTTCATGGAGAGGAACAAGATCCTTTTATGCTTCATTATAATTTTCCTAGTTATAGTGTTGGTGAAATTAGTATGCCAGGAGGTCCTAAGAGAAGAGAAATAGGTCATGGTAATCTCGCAAAAAGAGCTATAAGGCCAGTTCTACCTAGTGGAGATAAATTTGGTTATACATTAAGAGTAGTTTCTGAGATTACTGAATCTAATGGTTCAAGCTCAATGGCAACAGTCTGTGGAACTTCTTTGTCTCTAATGGATGCTGGAGTCCCACTTAAGAGTCCTGTTGCCGGGGTTGCAATGGGTTTAATCAAAGAGGGAGATAATTTCGCAGTTTTAACTGATATTCTGGGTGATGAGGATCATTTGGGAGATATGGATTTTAAAGTTGCAGGATCTGCTGATGGAGTTACAGCTCTTCAAATGGACATAAAGATTGAGGGCATCAATGAAGAAATTATGGAAACAGCATTGGTCAAAGCTAAAAAAGCAAGAATGCATATTCTTACTAGAATGAATCAAGTCATTTCTTCTCCTAGAGAATTATCTGATTTTGCTCCTAGTATGACAAAAATAACTGTAGCCCAAGAGAAGATTAAAGAAATCATTGGGAAGGGCGGGGCTGTAATAAAAGCAATTCAAGCTGAAACTGATGCAACCGTCGATATTAATGATGATGGCGAAGTAACTGTATTTGCTGAAAACAAAATCTCCATGCAAGCTGCTCTTGAGAGGATTGAGAAAATAATTGAAGAGCCTGAACTAAATAAAGTTTACGAGGGTACAGTGGTTAAGATAGTTGAATTTGGAGCATTTGTGAATATTTTGCCTGGTAAAGATGGCTTGCTTCACATCTCAGAGATTTCGCAAGAGAGAGTTGAGGATGTTAGTGCAGTCATGAGTGAAGGAGATAAAATATCTGTAAAGCTAATTGGCTTTGATCGGGGAAAACTGAAACTCTCTAAAAAAGCTCTAGATCAAAGTTAATCTATTGTCAAATCTTTAAATAAAAATTTACAAAATAATTTGTATCTATTCTTAATTTGTGATCTCATATATAGAAGTTAACCATAATAAACATAGGGGGAAATTATGGATAATGCATTAGCGATGATTAAAGGTCTTGTGACTAGCTTAACAAGTATTCTTGTAGCTGTTGTTGGCCTTGGAGTGGTAGCTGGAGTTGTATTCGGTGAATCATGGTTCTTTGGAGACGTTCTAGGTAATCTAGTTGGTCTCATTCAAGACCTTGGTGATGCTGGATTAGTAGGTCTTTTAGCTGCTGCAATCCTCATCGGGCTTCTTAAGTAATAACTTAAGTACATTTAACATCTAGCAGGGCTTGCCCTGCTAGATGTCCCGTTCTAGGATAAAATGTTTAAGATTTCTTTAGGCTCGATAAAAAACTTCTTAGAAAAGCTCACCAATGTTCTAATTCCTGTAATAGTAGTTTCACTACTGCTGGGAATAATTTTTGGACCTGATGCCCCATTTATTGGAAACATTTATACAAATGTAAGCAATATAATTGGGATGATCGGCCAAGATGGATTATTGGCACTAATTTCAATAATTATTATTCTAGCTTATTTGAAGAAGTAATTAGCTGCCTCAATAAGAGTGGTGGCTATGGGTGGAATTGAACCACCGACCCCGGCGTTATGAGTGCCGTGCTCTAACCGACTGAGCTACATAGCCAAATTTTTCAACAATAATATAGTTCTCCTTCTTGATGTCAAACGTTAAATTTAAAATGAACTATATCACCATCGCTTACTAGATAGTCTTTACCTTCGAGTCTAACTTTTCCTTGGCTTCGTGCATTTTGTAATCCGCTGCAACTTATAAAATCTTCAAAGGAGAGCACTTCAGCTTTTATAAATCCTTTTTGAAAATCAGTGTGAATGGTGCCAGCGGCTTCGGGTGCCTTTGAACCTAATCTAAAACTCCAAGCTCTTGATTCCTTCGGACCCGTTGTAAAGAAAGTCCCCATATTTAAAAGTTTATAAGATGCAAGGATAATCTTTTCTAAGACAGTATTTTCCATGCCAAGCATTTCTAGATATTCTTCTCTTTCAAAAGGATTTAACCCAGCGATGTCAAGTTCATTTTTTATAACTGCTTCAATCATTTCTATATTTCTATCTTTGCAAATTTCTCTTAGTTCATCAATTTTGTTCTCAGTAGTATTTTCACTAATATTAGCTATTACTAATACGGGCTTTAGCGTAAGTAAATTTAGAGAGTTGAGGTAAGTTATTTGCTGATCTTCAAATCCAGCAGTATCTATGGGCTCGTAATTTTGTATGGCTTTTTTTGCTTCTTCTAGAACTTCAAATTCCTTTTGTATGTTTTTTTCACCAGATTTTAATTTTTTCCCCATTTTTTGGATACTATTCTCAAGCATAGAAATATCTGCAAGCGCTAATTCGAGGTTTATTACATCAAAATCATTTTTGGGATTAGTTTCGCCATATACATGGACTACTCTTTGGTCTTCAAAGCATCGAACAACATGTAAAATAGCATTGACTTCTCTGATATTTGCAAGAAATGCATTACCCAAACCTTCTCCTTCTGAAGCGCCTTTCACTAATCCAGCAATATCTACAAAAGTAGTTATATTTTGAATTTTAGATGTTGATTGAGTAATTGCATGGATTTTATCTAGTCTTTTATCAGGAAGATTTACCACTCCAACATTAGGCTCAATAGTACAGAATGGAAAATTTTCTGCAGGAATGCTAGATTCAGTTAAGGCATTAAATAGACTCGATTTTCCAACATTTGGAAGACCGACAATTCCACATTTTAATCCCAATTTGTTATTCCGAAGTGTGAAGAAATTTTTGAGCAGCTGATATTTTTTGATTCAATAACATTTCTACTGCTCTCAAAAATTTAACAAAAGAATGTTCTAGTTGTGTTTGATCTTTTTTTGAGAATTTAGTTAACACCCATGACGAAACTAAATCTTTATCTCCAGGATGATCGATGCCCACTCTGATTCGCATAAACTCTGAAGTGCAATGTTTAATTATATCTCTAAGACCATTGTGACCTCCGTGACCACCTCCCTCTTTAATGCGAATTTGACCAAGAGGTAAATCTAAATCATCATGAATAATAAATATATTTTTTGGAGAAAAGTTTTTATTCCTTAGAATTTTTTTGATGGCTAACCCAGACTCATTTACATAACAATCAGGAATAATCCATTCAATCTCTTGCTTATGACTTTGTGCAAAGAATACTTTGTCTTTAGGACTATAATTTAAAGATATTCCATAAGAGTGAAGGGCTTTCTGAACCCAAGAGCTACCAATGTTATGCTTAGTAGAAGAATATTTTTCCCCTGGATTCCCAAGACCAATCATGCATATTTTTTGCATAGATTATTGAGAATTTGCTTAGGAAGCCGAGTCCTCTTGGTTATTTTCTAAATCAGCTTCATGAGATGAAGACTCAGTCTCTTGAGTTGCAACATCTTCCTCAGATGAGAGATCTGTATCTGTATCTTTAATTCTCTTAGGCATTTGGACATTCAGTATTTGCTGATCATGATCTACGTCAAGGCCAGGTATCTCTACTCCTTGAGGTAAAATAAGTTGAGTGAGCCTAATCGACTGATCTATTTCTAAGCTAGTAATATCAATATCAAGAGATTCAGGTATATTTCCTGCTAAACAAGCAACTTCAATTTCAACTAGATTTCTTGTGAGAACCCCACCTTTTTTTATCCCAATACAATCATCTTCACCAATGACTTTGATAGGTAAAACAACTTTTAATTTTGTTTGATTTGAAACTCTTTGAAAATCTGCATGCAAAAATTTACCTTTTTCTGGGTCTCTTTGAAGCTCTTTTAGAACAACTTTCTCTTCATTTCCTTGAAGTTTTATCAATAAAACTTGTGTATAAAAATTTTCATTCATGGATGCTTTGTAAATCTCATTAAGCGGTAATTTAATATTTTTAGTTTCTTGTTTATTTCCGTAGATCACAGCAGGAACCATGGCATCTTCTCTTCGAATTTCTCTGTTTTTATTAGTTCCAAGCCTTTGGCGTAATTCAGCATTGAGAAAAATTTGTTCTGACATTAGAAATTCCTTTTACAAAAATAGAGCGCTTAATGACTCTTCGTTATTTAATCTTCGTATGCACTCAGCCAATGTTGGTGCCAGCGAAATGGTGCGTA